>DIWJ01000054.1 GCA_002428445.1 Syntrophaceae bacterium UBA6109 | reverse complement strand
AACAACGCTCGATTTTCTTACAGATCAAAGGAGAAAGAAGATGCGACTGAAGGATAAAGTGGCAATCGTCGTGGGTGGAGGTCAGACGCCGGGAGAGACCACCGGCAACGGCCGGGCAACGGCGATTTTGTTCGCGCGGGAAGGGGCTAAAGTGCTGGTCGCTGATCGCGACCTTGCTTCGGCGCAGGATACCGTAGATAGGATCGCCGAGGAAGGCGGAACGGCCAAAGCTGTGGCCGCCGACGTCACCGACGAGGCGTCGCTGCAGGAGATGATTGCCGGGTGCATCGCTCTGTGGAGCCGCATCGACATCCTGCACAACAACGTGGGTGTCAGCCTCGCCGGAGGGGATGCGGTGATCGAGGATATCACGAGTGAGGCCTTCGACCGCATCATGAGGATCAATCTGCGCGGCATGGTCATGACCTGCAAGCATGTGCTTCCGATCATGCGGAAACAGCACAGCGGCGTCATCATCAGCATCTCCTCGCTCGCGGTTCTCGAGTCTTACCCCTATGTCGCCTACAAGACATCCAAAGCGGGCGTGATTGCGATGACCGAGCAAATTGCCTACCGCAATTCGGAATACGGAATCCGCGCGAATGCCATCCTGCCGGGTCTGATGAACACGCCGATGGCCATCGAATCCCGGATCAAGGCGCTGCGTAAGACCCGCGAAGAAGTCGTCGCCGAACGGGACGCCAAGGTTCCGGGTGGAAAAATGGGCACGGCTTGGGACGTTGCTTATGCGGCCCTGTTCCTCGCGTCCGACGAGGCCAAGTTCATTTCCGGCGTATCGCTGCCCGTGGACGGCGGCGCCTCCGTGCGTCGAGGGTAGTGCGCCCGGCTGTCATCGGACCAGGTCTTCTATCGAAGGGAGCAACGATATGACTCAAGAGCGCATGCCGCGCATAGCGCCGGAGAACATGACGGAAGAGCAGAAGAAAGTTGCGGCCGAGCTTGCCGCAGGCCCGCGAGGCGAAGTGCGCGGCCCTTTCAACGTGCTGCTGCGCAGCCCGGAATTGATGAGCTCTGTGCAGAAAGTCGGCGAATATCTTCGCTTCCGGTGCGGACTTGACCGGCGTATTGCGGAAATGGCAACGCTCATCGCGGCGCGGCACTGGACGCAGATCTACGAATGGAACGCGCACTACCCGCTCGCGCTCAAGGCTGGGCTCAAGCCGGAGATCGCAAAGGCGATCGCCGATGGCCGCCGCCCGACCGAAATGGCGCAGGACGAGGAAGCCGTCTACGACCTGCTCACCGAAGCGCTTCAGAGCAAGCGAGTCTCGGACGTGACATATGAGCGTGGCTTAAAGCAGTTCGGTGAGCGTGGCCTGGTCGACCTGCTTGTGATCGCAGGTTACTACTCGATGCTCGCGATTCTGCTCAACGCAGCGCAAACACAGCTTCCGGAAGGCCGGCAAAAGGGAATACCGAATTTCCCGGATTAGGGACGGGGCGGTAATTCAGGTGGCACACGTTCTGTGGCGTCGGAGGCGGCAGACCAAGAGGGGTTGAAAAACAATGACAGGCAATAGAATCGAATGTCCTTTGAGTTCTGCCGGCCGACGCGGGAAGCAGCCGGGGCGTCGTCCATGAACGGCCAGTTTTTCTCCCGCCGGGAACAGATGCTGATCCTTTCCCTGCTGACCGGCATCTTCCTGACCAATTTCGTCTCCCGGATCATCCTCTCGCCGCTCATGCCGGTCATCGAAAAAGATCTGGGGCTGGGACACACCGGCGCGGGCGGCTTCTTCATGACGATCGCCCTGGGTTATTCGATGGGGCTGATGAGCAGCGGATTCGTCTCCGCTCGTCTGACGCACCGCCAGACCGTCTCACTGGCCGCGGCAATGGGCGGGTCCGCCTTCTTCGTCATCGCCGCGGCCCAATCCCTCTGGATGATCCACCTCGGCCTGTTCGTACTCGGCATTTCCACGGGTCTGTACCTCCCCTCGGGGCTGACGACGATCACCGCGGCGATTCCCTCCATCCATTGGGGAAAGGCCATGGCGGTCCATGAACTGGCCCCGTCGCTCGCTTTCATTCTCTCCCCGCTGATCGTCGAGGCCCTGCTGCCCTTCCTGTCCTGGCAAGCCATCGTCGCACTGATCGGCGGTATTGCGCTGCTGCTGGGCACGGCCTTTTACCGGTTCGGGACGGGGGGGGATTTCCGGGGGGAACCGCCGACGCTCGGCAACATGAGGCTGTTGGGCGGACGGAGTTTCTTCTGGATCATGGTGGTCCTCTTTGCGCTCGGCATGGCCGCCAGCATCGGCACGTACAGCATGATGCCCCTCTACCTGGTGGCAGAGCGGGGCATCGACCGCAGTACGGCCAACACGTTGATCGGCTTTTCGCGGATTCCCGCCCTGGCGACGGCCCTGCTCTCCGGTTGGCTGACGGACCGTTTTGGACCGAAGCCGGTTATTTCCGCGGCGCTGCTCTTTACCGGCGTTGCGGCTATCCTTCTCGGCTCGCTGCCCGGCCGCTGGGTTCTGATGATGGTCTTCCTGCAGCCGCTCCTGACGGTCTTCTTCTTCACGACGGGCTTTACGATCCTTGCCCGGATCGTCGAGCCGCGCGCCAGGAACCTGGCCGTGTCGATGACGGTTTTGATCGCCTACATGGGGGGCGCCGGACTGGTTCCGACCCTGCTGGGCGCCTTTGGGGATGCCGGCGCTTTCGGCCTGGCCTTCATCCTCGTCGGTTCCGTGACTTTGGTGAGCACACTGTTGCTGCCCCGGCTGCACGTTCCGGCGGCGACGGGCAAAACGGGCGTTCACGGCTAGCGGCGCCTATTCAGACAGCTCTCTAGCACGCTCACAGCTCCAAGATGTCCTGCGCGGATGCTCCCGACCGGCTCATTGTTACGCGCCTATTCAACAACCCCTCTATCCTGACCGCCGGCGGCCTGTGAGATGGCAACGGCAATCGCGACGGTTGCTCCTACCATCGGGTTATTTCCCATTCCGATGTACCCCATCATCTCAACGTGGGCCGGGACTGACGACGAGCCTGCAAACTGCGCATCGGCATACATCCGGCCGATCGTATCGGTCAGGCCGTAGGAAGCCGGCCCCGCGCCATTGTCGTCGGGGTGTACGGTTCGGCCCGTACCGCCGCCGGAGGCTACGGAGAAGCTGAATTTGCCGTTTTCCAGGCACCATTTCTTGTACGTGCCCGCCACGGGAAGCTGATAGCGCGTCATGTTCGTGGAGTTGCCGGTGATGATGACGTCCACGGACTCGTGTTTCATGATGGCGATGCCCTCTTCCACGTTGTCCGCGCCGTAACAGCGCACCGCCGCGCGAGGACCTTTCGAAAAGGTTCTGGTTTCCTCTATGGCCAGCTCTGCAGTGTGGTGGTTATATTTTGTGCGGACGTAAGTGAAACCATTGACGCGCGAAATGATGTAGGCGGCGTCCTTTCCCAGCCCGTTCAGAATAACCTGCAGGGGCTCTTTGCGAACCCTGTTTGCGTACTGAACGACGCCCAAAGCCCCTTCCGCAGCGGCAAAGGATTCATGCCCGGCCAGCAGTGCGAAGCACCTCGTTTCATCCCTGAGCAGCGTTTTCGCCAGGTTGCCGTGGCCCAGTCCCACCCTGCGGTGGTCGGCCACGGATCCCGGAATGCAAAAGGCCTGTAACCCCTCGCCTATGGCCTGAGCGATCTCCGGCGCTTCTCGGAGCCCTCTCTTGACGGCAATAGCTCCTCCCAGGATATAGGCCCAGCAGGCATCCTCAAAACAAATGGACTGAATGCTTCTGGCCATACCGTGCGCATCGACGCCGCGGCTTTCCAGCAGATTGCGTGCATCCTCCAGCGATTGCAGTCCATTTGCCCGCAGACATTGATCAATGGACTCCTTCCGGCGCTCCATTCCTTCAAAAGTGATCATCCCGATTCCCTCATTCAATCCCGGCGCGGGTCAATATATTTTGCAGCCTCGGCAAACCGGCCGTAAGTCTTCTTCGCTTTTTCCAATGCCTCATCAGTGTTCAGCCCTTTGGCGATAAGGTCCATCATCCTGCCGATCTGGACATATTCGTAGCCGATGATCTCCTGGTTATCGTCGAGGGCCATCCTCGTGACATATCCCCCCGTTATTTCCAGATAGCGCGGCCCCCTGGCCAGCGAACCGTAGGATGTTCCCACCTGGCTGCACACCTCCGCTCCCAGGTCTTCCCAGGCTCCCCCAATGGGCAATCCTCCGTCCGAATAGGAGGATTGCGTGCGCCCGTAGACGATTTGCAGAAACAGCTGTTTCATGGCGCTGTTGATGGCATCACAGACAAGATCGGTGTTCAGGGCTTCGAGAATCGTCTTGCCCGGAAGTATCTCCGCCGCCATGGCCGCGGACTGGGTCATGCCGGAACAGCCTATGTTCTCGATGAGAGCCTCCTCGATGATGCCTCCCTTCACATTCAGCGTCAGCTTGCTGGTTCCCATCTGAGGAGCGCAGGTGCCGCATCCGTGGGCAAAACCGGAAATGTCCTTAATTTCCCTGGCCTGGACCCATTTGCCTTCTTCGGGGATAGGGGACGGTCCGTGGTCGGGTCCCTTCGTCACACAACACATCCTTTTCAGTTCATTCGAAAGCATTCTTGCTCCCTTCCTGGTTGCATTTCATGTGGATTACAGGCCTGTTTACGTTCCCGCGATCGCCTGAGAAGGACGAAGAAAACAGGATCCCGTAAGTCGTCTTCAAGTGAATTTTTTAGATCATATTCTTTTCATCGTCAATATCGGGAATAGAGCGGCTCCAAGTGCCCGGGTCACGCGATTCCCGGCAGCGCAGACTTCCTCAGACGGCCATCGAGTCTTTCTCATCGAAGTCCGGGGTGAAGAGGCGCGGTTCCGGCTGCTACAGGCGGGGCGTCAGACCGGAAAAGCCTCCAGTTTCCGCTTCAACTCTTCCAGGACGGACGAAAGGTTCCTCGTGATCTCTTCGATGATCCTCGCCGCCCCGGGTGCGCTGTCGATCAGCCCGGCGACCTGACCGCAGCAGATTTCGCCGTTGTCGGTGTCGCCCAGGTGCTGGCCTGGATATTGTGAATGCGCCGCCAGGAACGCATTCAGTTCGGCCTGCGTCGCCCCTGCCTTCCTCTTCTCCAGGTATTGCTTGGTGAACGCATTGCTCAAATCCCGCGCCAGCATGAATTCTTTTGGAACCGACACCGTGCACGCGTCCTGCGCGCGGACGACGGCGTCCTTCACGTTCTGGTGGCTCTCGGATTCCTTCGTCGCCATGAAGCGCGTCCCCATATAAACGGCGTCCGCGCCCAGTGCCAGAGCCGCCAGAACCCCGCGTGCATCGCCGATGCCGCCGCCCGTGATGACGGGAATCTTCACCGCATCCGCCACCATGGGGGTCAGAACCAGCGTGGTCAGTTCCGTGAATCCCTTGTGCCCGCCCGCCTCGAAGCCCTCGCAGATGACGGCATCCACCCCCGCCTCCTCCGCCTTCCGGGCATGTCTCGGCGTCGATACGGCATGAAAGACCCTGATTCCTGCGTCCTTCAGGATCTTTGTATAGACATTCGGCCCGCCCACTGACGTGATCACGGCAGGCACGGCCTCCTCTATCACGACGGCGACGCATTTCTTCGAGAACTTCAGCCCGTCGCCGGCCCCGATGGGGACGTTTACGGCAAAAGGCGCCCTGGTCAGGTTTCTGACCTTCCTGATCTGCTCCCGCAGACGCTCCCCCGTCAACTCGACATCCGCCGTGATGGCGTCGGCGCCGGCGTTCGGGCCCAGGGTCCCGAGCCCGCCCGCGTCGGATACCGCCGCCGCCAGGGCGGCCCCGCTCACCCAGTTCATCGGCGCCTGAATGATCGGATAACGGATCGCCACGAGTTCGCCTATTCGATGTTTGATCACTTCTGCCTCCTTCTTCGGGTCTCCGGAGAAAAAGTGGATTGCACCCCTCCGGTTAGACGGAGAGGATCAGAGCAGCCGGACAGGGCTTGTTTTTGCAGAACAGTTCTTCGGTCTC
This sequence comes from Syntrophaceae bacterium UBA6109, assembly GCA_002428445.1. Next base: position 81,025 of record DIWJ01000054.1, on the reverse strand, counting down.
TGCTGGCGGCCGATACCCGAGAGCGGAGCGAAGCTGGCTGCGATTGTAGCCTTCTTCGATGAAATAGGGAAGCCGGTTTTGGACGTCGTTGATGGTCCAGCATTCCCGGAGATAGATCTTCTCGTTTTTGAAGGTCTTGGTGAAACCCTCGGCAGCGGTGTGATCGTAAAGACTGACGGCGATAGCCGTACGAGCTTTGTGGGCTGAGTATGACCTATTGAACTCCGACAGAAAATCAAACCGACCGCACTTACCTTTTTCTCCGCTGTCGAAAGTTTCCCCGTTTTCTGTTAAGAAAGACGGCGCTGCCGCGTTTTCCGACAAGGGAGGAAGCCCGCCGTGAAATCCTATCGCAAAGAACTCTGGTTCAACGTCCCCACGCGAAGGGGATTCGTCAACATCACGCCCCAGGTCGAGCGGTGCCTGCATGAAAGCGGCATCGCCGAGGGGCTCTGCCTGGTCAACGCCATGCACATCACCGCTTCTGTTTTCATCAACGACGACGAATCGGGCCTTCACCAGGACTATGAGAAATGGCTGGAGCGTCTCGCGCCCCACGAGCCCGTCTCGAACTACCTGCACAACCGGACGGGCGAGGACAACGGCGACGCCCACCTGAAACGTCAGGTCATGGGGCGGGAAGTCGTCGTCGCCGTTACGGAAGGCAGGCTCGATTTCGGACCGTGGGAACAGATCTTCTACGGCGAGTTCGACGGGCGCCGCCGCAAGCGTGTCCTCGTCAAAATCATCGGGGAATAGCAACGCACAGGGGCGGGCCGTGGAGATCGGCTCCTGTGGAAGCAACGCCCGGCAAGCCATAAAGGAGGCGGGACACCATGCGCGGAAGATTCCGGATCGCCCTCGTTCTCTGTTTCACCCTCTTCCTGGCCGCGGCCTGCGCGCCGCGCATGACCCAGGAGGAGGCCCGGCAGATCGCCCTTTCGATAGACCTGATGCCTTCAAAAGAGGCCGGACAAGCCGTTTCTCCGCTTTCCGACCTTTCCTTCACCCCGCCGCCGCGATCCATCGCGGACATCCTGGAGGTTCTGGATTCGCCGGGGGACTTCAATCCGGAGGTCTTGGAACGTCTGCGCATCGAGGCCGACGCCCCGAAGCCGAGCATAGAAACCGACGGCTATCTCGCCGAGTTCTATCATCGCCGGTCCAATGCATCCCACGAACTCGGCCACGCGCAGAAGGCGCTGGAAGACAGCCGGCTCGCCTTCGCGCACATGCGGAAGGCCGGTGAAGAACGCCTGGATCTCATGCGGACTCTGGCAAGTCTCGAAAAGAACCACGGAAGCCGCAGGCGGGCCGTGGAGCTTCTGCAGCGGTGCCGCGAACTGGACAAGGCCTCGCCGATCCGGCAGTACGCCGTAAGCTACGACCAGATGCTGCTGGATCTGTACCTGTCCACGGGGGACCTCGATTCCGCTGAAAAGGCCAGGGAGAAGGCGGCGGAATTCTGCGGGAACAAATGGGTCAACACCACCGGGAAGTATCTCGACATCAAGCTGTCCGAGAACGATGTCATCCGGCGGGATGCGAACTGCCTCGGCATGGAAGCGAAATTTGCAGAGTATCAGAACCGGTATCGCGAGGCCGAGCGCCACCGGCGCCAGGCCCTGGAAATCAGCCTCAGGAATCCGAAGAGTCCCGGGAGGATCATCTCGGACAGGCTGTCTCTGGCCGGGAACCTCCGACATCAGGGACGCCTCATGGAAGCGGAGATGGAGAGCAGGAAGGCGCTGGGCGAGTCGCTGGGCCATGGCGGCAGGTCTTCCGTCCTCACGGCCAGGGCCCTGCGCAACCTGGGCCTCATCGTGAAAGAACAGGGACGTCTGGACGATGCGGAGAAACTGGCGCGGACAGGCGTCCGGAACCTGGCGGAATCGGGCATCTCCGGGGACTCTTCGCGAATGCAGGAGGCCCGGATGTTCCTCGGCGATGTATTGGCCAGGAAAGAACAGTATCGGGAGGCAAGGGAGCAATATGATCTGGCCGGCAGAGGGGAGGCAGGAAGCCGGGGCAACCTCAAAAACAATTTTGCCAATCCCGGCGTGATCCTGACGCTGATCAAGACCGGATCCATCCGAGAGGCGTTCGATCTGATTCCTGAGGCCTATAAAACGCGGGCAACGGTCCACGGGAAGAATGATCACCGCACAGCCCGGATCGTCGGCCTGCGGGCGATGGCCAGCGCCGCAGCCGGTCAGGATCGGAAGGCGTTCGAGGATTTCTCGGCCGCCCTGCCGAATCTTGAGGGCGCCGAGGAAAAATTCGTTCCCCTGGCGATCCTCGATGCCTTCATCCATTTCCTGGGGAGAATACACAAGACGCCGCTCGAAAAAGAGTTGAGCATCGATGCGCCGTCGGAAGCCTTCACCGTCGCCAATCTGCTCGGCCGGGATCCGACCGGGGACGCCCTCCAGGAAGCCTGCGCGCGCATGGCTGCGTCATCCGATCCGGCGCTGGACGCCTTGGCGGAGAAGGAACGGGATCTCCTAACGCAGATCTCCGCCCTGGAGACCGCCGTTTCCGACAACCTTTCCCTGCCGTCCAACGAACAGGACCGTTCCATGATTGAACGGCATATCCGCACACTCGAACAATGGAAGAAGACGCGCGAATCGCTCCGGAACGAGATCGCTGAACGATTCCCCCGATACCGGGATTTTCTCAAGCCGCCGTCGATATCCTTGGGAACGGTGCAGAAGAACCTCCGGCCGGGCGAGGCATTTGTTCTGATCTACCCGTCCGCGGACAAGACATTTGTCTGGGCCGTCCCGCAGCAGGGGGAGACAGCCTTTGCCGTCGCTCCCGTCGGGAAGAAGGAAATGGCCGCCGCCGTCGGCGAAGTCCGCAAGTCGCTGGACATTCATCCGCGCACTTTGGGGGACATCCCGGCCTTCGACGTTGCGAAGGCCCATGAACTGTACCGGACGCTGCTGAAGCCCGTCGAGGCCGGATGGAAGGGAGCCTCCGACCTGATCGTCGTCGCGCAGGGGCCCATGGGGCAGCTGCCCCTGACGCTTCTGCCGACGGAACAGGTCGTCTCCCCGGAGCACAGGCGCGAACTCTTCAGCGGCTACCGGAGCGTCCCCTGGCTGGTCCGGCGGGTTTCGGTCACGGCGGTTCCCTCCGTCGCATCCCTGATCGGACTGAGGGCCCTTCCCCCCGGCGACCCCGAACGGAAGACCTTCGCCGGCTTCGGCGATCCCTTATTCAATCCTGCCCAATACGCCGAGGCCGGGAACCCGCCGGCACGGGCGTCTGCGCGGAAAACGGCGAATCGGGAATCGGCCGTACCGGAGGCGCGGCTCGCCGTCCGGGGCGTCCGCATCTCCGACAAGGGCAATCTGGACAGCCGACGGATACGGACGAGCCAACTGGACACCCTTGACCGTCTGCCCGACACGGCGGAGGAAATCGCCGGGATCGCCGGGGTATTGGGGGCGGACCCGGGAAAGGACGCTTTTTTCGGAAAAGATGCGTCCGAGCGACGCGTCAAGACCATGGACCTGTCGGACAGGAAGGTGATCGCCTTCGCCACCCATGCCCTTGTCCCGCATGACCTGGACGGGCTGGAGCAGCCCGCCCTGGCGCTTTCTTCCCCTTCGGTTACGGGCGAAAAGGAGGACGGCCTGCTGACCATGGAAGAGATCCTGCGGCTGAAACTCAATGCCGACTGGGTGGTCCTGTCCGGCTGCAATACCGGTGCGGCGGGCGGCGCGGGCGCGGAAGCGGTTTCCGGCCTCGGAGGCGCTTTCTTCTACGCCGGAGCGCGGGCGCTGCTTGTCAGCATGTGGCCGGTGGAGACGACGTCCGGCCGGAAGCTCGTCACCGGGATTTTTGAAGCGCAGAAGGCGGACAGGATCTCCCGTGCGCAGGCCGTGCGGAAATCGATGCTGGAGCTGATGGACAAGGGATACCTGATCGAAGAGGCTTCCGGGAAGATCGCCGCCAGCTACGCCCACCCCTTCTTCTGGGCGCCCTTCGTGATGGTCGGAGACCCCGGCGTCGGTCCCTAGCCCTTGCGCGCTGCAAATCCCTGCGGCATTTTCTCAGGCCTTGCGGGGCCTGCCGCTCTGCAAGAAGGTGACGCCCTCACGCCCGCCGGGCGGAGCGGTTCGCGCGGAACCATCCCACCAGGTAGCCGTCCATGATCAGGTGCACGAAGTGGTGGACGACGCAGAAAACCAGCGTCAGACCGAAATCCGGGAACAGCTTGATCTGCAGGAGGATGGACAGCGGCAGGGTCTTCTGCCCGCCCATGAAAATGATGGTTTCCCGGCGGCCGGGGCCGAGGCGGAAGAGGGCGGAGGCCCCGAAGGCGGCGGCAAGAAGAAGCGCGTGGAAGACAGAGGCCAGCACCACGACAAGAATCGCCTGAAGCCCTCCGCCCAGGACCGTCGGTCTCGCCTCGGAAAGCGCCATCCAGATGACGGCCAGGACAAAGCATTGATTGAGCACGGGGATGCCCTTCCGGAAAAGTCCTGCGAACCGCTGCAGGGCCGGCCGGAGCGCCAATCCGAAGAAAAGGGGGGTCAGGACGAGAAGACCGATCTGCGCCATCAAAGCGCCTTTGTCGATCAGGAGGGCCGTGGAATTTCCGCTGATGTTCAGCAGCAGGGCGAGGGAAAGGGGCGCCGTGACGGCGGCGAGACCATTGGTGAGCAGGCTGACCAGCAGGGCGTGGGCGATATTCCCGCCTGCTGCGCCGGTCATGACGACGCCGCTGCTCAAGGTCGTCGGCATGACGGCAACAAGAAACAACCCGGTTTTTACCTCGCGATCGAGGGGCGCCAGAGCCAGAAGCCAGGCGATGACGGGGGCGGCCGCGAAAATGATCGCCGTGGCGATCAGGGTCCCCCGGACGTCTCCGATGCCGTTCCGGATCTCATGCCGTTGCAGCAGCAGACCGGAGCCGAGGAAGACCAGGAAGATGACGACATCGGCTCCACGGTGCTCCTTGCACCATTTCCCGATCCCGGCGACCGTCTCCGTGCCGTCCAGCAGCGTCGCGCCGGAAACGGCAAGGAGCCCGAGGAGAAACCAGTTTTTTCTGACGAAAGCCAGCAACGCGGATCACCTTGCCCGGCCGGACTCCCTTCGGTGACGCCGGCACGGAGGATAAAAAGGGCCGCAGTCTAAGCGATGGCGCGTGAAATGTCAAAATAAGCGAGACAAATAAGCGAGACGAAGAAGCCATTCGATCGCGTCATTCGATCGACATGCCTCGGGCGCCGCGCGGTTCGGGATTTCAGGGACCCTGCATCCGGACATCTCCCGCCGGAACGCCTTCGTCATCCGGTCTGCGGATCCGTCATACGAACGCGGCGATCGCCTTGCTGAGAAAAAATCCGTAGAATACGAGAAACAGCAGACCCTCCCACTTGGATATTTTCTTGTCCTGGGTGAGGAGATAAAAGAAGACAGAGGCGACGACAAAAACGGGCAGGGAAAAATGGATCAGGTATTGAGGAACGTGGATATCTCCGAGAGCCGACACTGCACCCGGTATGACCAGCGCGTTGAAGACGCATGAACCCAGGATGTTGCCGACGGCTATCTCATGTTTCCCCTGCCTGATGGCCGTCAGGCTCACGGCCAATTCGGGCGCCGTGGTACCCAACGACAAAACCGTCAGAGAAATCAGGGAAGGGGGGACGCGGAGAAAGCCGGCGATGTCCACCATGCTTTTGACGGTGTAGTCGGCAGCGACATAAATGCTGAGGCTTGTGAGCACTACGACCAGCAGGTCCTGCAGCGGGAAAATCGCTTTTGCCGGGTGGTGCTCTTCGTCAAGTTCAATCCTGGCATTCATGCCGCTCTTGAGCAGAAAATACGCATACGTGCCGTAGGCCAGAAGGAGGAAGAATCCTTCGGCAAAGGCGATGTTTCCATCCATCATCATCAGTCCGAGCAGGAATGCCGAACCGATCAAGAAATGCAGGTCAACCATGATGTACTGGCTGCCCAGTTCAATGCCCTTGCCGCTGAACAGGGTGCCGACACCGATGATAAGAAAGATATTGGCCGTATTGGCTCCCAGCACATTCCCGGAAACGATTTCCGAATTCCCGGATGCGGCGGCCAGAATACCCGAGACCAACTCGGGAAGCGAGGTTCCGACGCCCACGATAAAGACGCCGATCGTGAAAGGCGACAACCCGAAATAGAGCCCGAGTCTTTCCGACGCCCTCGTAAAATACCTTGCAGAGAGCAGCAGCACCGCCAGACTTCCAAGAAAGATCAAGACCGAAAGCGCCATCGTTCAATTCACCAGAAGATTGCGGGATCCATGGGATGAGAATTCTCTCTTCCGTGAGAAAGCGTATAGGAAATTGCCAGGGTATGTCAATGAATGCGGCGCAACATGGAACATTCTCAATTTTTCAGAGGTCTTAATACTTGACAATGTGGAGAAGCTTTCATAATACGCAGTACGTTCCAGGCCATCATTGGACGCGATGTAGATTTCATTTCGCAGGAAAAGGAGGCACTATGAGTAAAAGGGGATTCCGGTACATGGGGTGTGTTTTTGTCTGCGCGGCGGTTCTCTCCATGGCGGTTCTTTTTGTTTCCGACAGCGGCGCCGCCGAGTACAAGGCCGAGTACAAACTCTCCACGGTTGTCGGGAAGGCTTTTCCCTGGGGCGCCGGCGCGGATCGCTGGTGCGACCTGGTGCGTGAAAAGACGGGCGGCCGGATCAACATGAAGATGTATCCCGGCGCGAGCCTGGTCGGCGGAGATCAGACCAAGGAGTTCACCGCACTCCGCCAGGGCGCCATCGATGTCGCAGTCGGCTCCACCATCAACTGGTCGCCGCAGATCAAGGAGCTTAACATATTCTCACTGCCGTTTCTCATGCCCGACTATAAGGCCATTGACGCGCTGACCCAGGGCGAAGTCGGGAAGGAAATCTTCAAGATCCTGGCGAGCAAGGATATGGTGCCGCTGGCTTGGGGAGAGAACGGCTTTCGCGAACTCAGCAACTCCAAGCGTCCCGTCCGCGCTCCGGGAGATTTGAAGGGGCTCAAGATCCGCGTCGTCGGCTCCCCGCTCTATCTGGAAACCTTCACCGCCCTCGGCGCGAATCCGACCCAGATGAGCTGGGCTGACGCGGTTCCCGCCCTGGCGAGCGGCGCCGTCGACGGCCAGGAAAACCCCTTCGGCATCTTCACCGGGGCCAAACTGGACACGGCTGCAAACCAGAAGTATCTCACTGTCTGGGGCTATGTGGCGGACCCGCTGATTTTCGTCGTCAGCCAGGCGGTCTGGAAGACCTGGACGCCGGAAGACCGGAAGGCCGTCCGGGAAGCCGCCGAGCAGGCTGCCAAGGAAGAAATCGCCATGGCGAGGAAGGGCCTGGTTGCGCCGGATGACTCGACCATCAAAGAGGTGGAAGCCAAAGGCGTCAACCTCGTGAGACTGACGGATGCCGACAAACAGGCGTTCAAGAAGGCGACCAAGAAAGTCTACGACAAGTGGGCCAAGACGATCGGCTCGGATCTTGTCAAGAAGGCGGAACAGGCCATCGCAAAAAGGAAATAGACTCTCCGGGATCGTTTGATCCGTGAGGACCGAGGCGGCGCACATCAGCCCGTGAATCCGGCAGCGAGCGAATGATGTTTAAGATCCTTTCCTTGGGGATCGAAGATTCTCCGGAGCTTGCTCCGGAGAATCTTCAAATCTCTCCGGGCCGATGCGCGCCGCTGTCGCGACGGGATGCCCGCCCGTAGTGTACCCCCCGCGAAAGCGGAGGCGGGGCGGACAAACGATAATGACATTTCCGCGCAGGCGGGAAAACGGTTCCCCTATAAGCCATTCCCGCGGAAGCGGGAATCCAGTGTCGTTCATATTTTGTTGCCGCGTTGTGTAGAGAGCTGGACCCCCGCTTTCGCGGGGGATACAGAAATAGAGCGGGGACGACGGCATGAGACGCAGGGACGACAGGCAGATTGTCAGTTGTTTGCCGGCGTCGTGGCGTCGGGAGATCAGGTATGGCCGAGTTGTGCGATCCTGAGCGGAGAAGCGGCGGGCCCAAGACCAGGGTCTCCCTGAAGATCGAGGAAACGCTTGCGGCCGCCGCCATCGCGTTGCTGGCGCTGCTGACGTTTGCGAACGTCGTGGTGCGGTATGCGACGGATTTCTCCTTCGCCTTCACCGAGGAATTCTCCATTTTTCTCATGGTGCTCATGACGCTCTTCGGCGCCTCGAGCGTGATGGCAAAAAGCGGACACCTGAACATTGCCTATTTCGTCGATCGGCTTTCGCCGCGCCGTCGCCTCTGGATCCGTCTTGCGGCGACCGGGGCGGTCGTCGTCACGTTCGCCATGCTGGCCGCCCTGGGGGCGGTGATGGCCTGGGACGAATACCGCTACGAGGTCACCTCGCCCGGTCTTGGCATCCCCACCTGGATCTACACCGTCTGGCTGCCGATTCTCTCGCTGGCGATCCTGGGCCGCTCCATCGGGCTCTTCATCCGCATCCGGAGGGGGCAAGACTGATGCACCCTGCCGCGCTTCTTTTCGGCTGTTTCTTTCTGCTGATGCTGTGCGGCGTACCGATTGCCGCCTCGCTCGGCCTGGCCGGTTCCCTGACCATCGCCGTTGCCGGGCTGGGCATCATGGCGGTGCCAACGAGCGTCTATACCGGCATCGCCAAGTACCCGCTTCTGGCGATCCCCATGTTCGTCCTGGCGGGCGCCATCTTCGACCGCTCCGGCGTGGCCGCACGGCTGCTCCGTTTTGCCGCTTCGATCATCGGGCAGGGCCGCGGATCGTTGGCGGTCATCACGATCCTGGTTGCCATGGTCATCGGCGGCATCTCCGGTTCCGGACCGGCCTGCACGGCGGCCGTGGGCGGCGTCATGCTCGGCGCCATGACTAGGGCGGGCTATCCGCCGGGTTTTGCGGCGAGCGTCACCGCGGCGGCCGGCTCCACCGATATCCTGATTCCGCCCTCCGTCGCCTTCATCATCTACAGCGTGCTCGTGCCTTCGGCCACTGTTCCGGCGCTGTTCGTCGGCGGCATCATCCCGGGCGTCATCGCCTGCGTCGCGCTGGTCATCCCGGCGCTCCTGCTGAGCCTCTACCACGATTTCGGGAGCGCCGGGAGCAACGAGCCGAAACCCAAGGTGTGGCAGTCCTTCAAAGAGGCCTTCTGGGCACTGATGGCGCCGGTCCTCATCCTGGGCGGCATGCGCACGGGCTGGTTCACCCCGACCGAAGCCGCCGTGATGGCCGTGTTCTACGGCCTCTTTGTCGGCTTCGTGATCTACCGCAGCCTCAGCCTGCGGGATCTCGGCGAATTGCTGGTGGAATCCGCGGAAACCTCCGCCGTCATCCTGATCGTCGTGGGCCTGGCCAGCGTCTTTGCCTGGGCCTCGAGCACGATGGGCATCGTGGATCCGATTGCGAGGGCCATCGTCTCCTTCGGCGGCGGCGAGATGGGCGTCATGATCATCCTGATGCTGTTCCTCGTTGTCGTAGGCATGTTCCTCGACGGCATCTCCATCTTCCTGATTTTTCTTCCCCTCTTTGTCCCGGTCGCGGAGCGCTTCGCCTGGGATCTGGTGTGGTTCGGCGTCCTCATGACCTACAACATCGCCCTCGGGCAGTTCACGCCGCCCATGGCGGTCAACCTCATGGTCAGCTGCCGCCTCGCCGGCTGTCCCATCGAATCCACCATCCGCTGGGACGCCTGGCTGCTCCTGTCCATGTTTGCCGGCCTGATCCTGCTCATCGTCTTCCCCGGATTGGCGATCTGGCTGCCGCAGGTCCTGGGCTTCATGTAAATATTCCCGTCGGCCTTTCCAGTTCCCGCTGTTCAGCACAAACTCGTCTTCTCGACGGAAAGGCGGGATTCCGATCGGTTCACCGTGAAAGTCGCCCTTGAACTGTGGTATGAACAACGAAACATGTCTCTGGAGGGAGGTGTTCGAAATGAAGGTCGTCGCATTCAACGGCAGTCCCCGGAGGGACGGCAATACCGTCATCATGATCAACCATGTTTTTCGCGGACTCGAAAAAGAGGGCATTGAAACGGAACTGGTGCAGCTCTCCGATAAGGCCATCCATGGCTGCATCGCCTGTGACAGATGTGTTAAAAACATCGATCGGCGTTGCGCCGTGAAAAAAGACGCAGCCAACGAGTACATCGAAAAGATGCTCGGCGCCGATGGGATCATCCTGGCCTCGCCCGTCTATTTTCAGGATGTCACGTCGGAGATGAAGGCCCTGATCGATCGCGTCGGCTACGTCGCCAGGAACAACGGCAGGATGCTCAAGAAGAAAGTCGGCGCTTCCGTGGTTGCCGTGCGCCGGTCAGGCGGGGTTCACACGCTGGATACCATGGACCATTTCTTCCTGGCGATGCAGATTGTCATTGTCGGCCGGGCGCTCGGTGTCGGCCGCGAAAAAGGAGACGTGGAGAAAGACGCCGAGGGCGTCAATCTCGCCAAGTCGCTCGGTCAGCGGATGGCATGGGTGCTTGGAAAATTGCAGGGGTGATCCCATGGGCGGAGCGATCGAAAAAATCGCGCAGTTGATCGTCGATTCCGGCAGAATCGTGGTGTTCGTCGGCGCGGGCTTGAGCACGGAGTCGGGAATTCCCGACTTCAGAAGCCCCGGAGGCCTGTGGGACAAGTACGATCCTCAGGAGTTCTATTTTCAGAAGTTCCTGGAGAGCGAGACGTCCCGGAAGAAATACTGGCTGATGGCGACGGACTTGTACCGGCTGTTGAAAGATGCCAAGCCCAATCAGGCGCATCTTGCCGTCGCGGAGCTCGAGCGGCTCGGGAAACTCGACTGCCTGATCACACAGAACATCGACGGCCTTCACTTCAAGGCCGGCAATTCGCCGGACAAGGTGCTGGAACTTCACGGCACCGCCATGCACGTGACCTGTCTTACCTGCGGCAAACGGTACGGGCGGGATGAGGTGCAGCTCCGGATCGCCGGCGGAGACGGGGCGCCACGCTGCGATGCGTGCAAAGGTCTCCTCAAGCCCGCGACGATCGCCTTCGGACAGTCCATGCCGGAAAGGGAGACGGCAGCGGCCTACGAGCACTCGGCCGCCTGTGACCTTTTTATCGTCATCGGCTCCTCCCTCGTCGTCCAGCCCGCCGCGCAGATGCCGCTCGTCGCGAAACGCAGTGGCGCAAAACTCGTCATCATCAACCGCGACGAAACACCGTACGATCCGATCGCCGATTGTGTTGTCCATACGCAGGCGAGTCCGACCATGGCGGCCGTAATGGAGCGGGTCAACGCGAGGATCGCGAATATTTCCGGGAAGGGGGAGAAAACCCTTGAATAGGCTGGCCGCAAAGTGGGCGCTTCCGGCGCTCCTGTTTTGGCTGCTGATCCTGCCCGCGCATGCCGGGACCGCGGGGAAGGAAGTCAGGAATGTCGTCGTCATCGGCTGGGACGCAGCCGACCGCAGCCGGACCGGGGAACTGCTCGCGAAAGGCGAACTGCCAAACCTCGCCGCCCTGATCCGGGAAGGCAGGTTTCTGGAAATCGACGTCGTCACCGGTGCGACCGACACCAAGGCCGGGTGGACGCAGCTGCTGACCGGCTACGTCCCTGAAAAGACCGGGGTTTACAACAACGGCCGGTACGAACCCATCCCGGAAGGGTACACGGTATTCGAGCGCCTGGAGAAATTCTTTGGACCGGACAGGATCGACACGGTGGCGATCATCGGCAAGAAGTTCCATGTCGACCACGATCCCCCGTTTCGCGGGACATTCGACGAGTGGACGGAATTCATTTCGAAACGCATGAAGGAGGTGAAGAAGACCTATCGCTATGCCAAGATGGAGCCCGAGGCGGCGGCATACCAGGAAGGCGGACGGATCGTCGAAAGAGACGGCCGGAGGATTGTGGAGGTCCCGGGAAAGCCGTGGTACCGCGCCAGCAAGCGCATGGACCTGTGGGTGAACGGCCTGGAGCAAAACGAAAAGGTGGCCGCGCGGGCCGTCGCCGAGCTGGAAAAGCGCAAGGACCGCCGTTTCTTCTTTTTCATCCACTTTGCCGAACCGGATCATAGCGGACACAAATTCGGTGAAAACTCGCAGGAATTTTCCGACGGGCTCAAACTGGATGACAGGTGTTCGGGGCGGATCGTCGACAAGCTGAAGGAACTGGGGCTCTATGAGAAGACGGCGGTCTATATCGTCGCCGATCACGGCTTCGACAGGAACAGGAAGACCCACCTCTACGCTCCCTTCATCTTCGCAGCCACCAACGACCCGTCACCCGCCCGTAACGAGGGAACCCGCGAAGACCTTGCCCCGACGATCCTGAAAAAGTTCGGCGTGGATCTGGACGGGATCGAACCCAGGCTGGACGGATATCCGTTCGATCTGCGGGCTGAGATGCGGAGGGCGGACCCACGATTGACCGAGGAATACCGCCACAAATACAACTATATCGACAACCGGAAGCACAACGCCGCGAAGGTAATGCGGTTCGATTGACGGCATCGCATCGTCGCCCCTGCGAATCACGGGCGGAAGCGCCGGGTCCGGATCGAAAGACGCAGAATCGGCAGAGAGAACTACTTGAATCCGAGAAAGGCGTTCAGCCTTTTCGCGTCGCTCATCAGCGCCTCGAATCCCTGGAAGGTCAGAGACTGCGGCCCGTCCGAGAGGGCCTTTTCCGGTTCCGGATGCACCTCGACCAGGAGGCCGTTGGCCCCGGCGACAAGCGCCGCCCTGGCCATGGGGGTGACGAGGCTCCTCTTGCCCGTGCCGTGGGAAGGGTCGACCATGATGGGAAGATGCGACATTTCCTTGATCAGCGGCACGATCGACAGATCGAGGGTGTTGCGCGTGGCGGTTTCGAACGTGCGGATGCCCCGCTCGCACAGAACTACGTTGGGATTGCCACCCGCAAGGATGTATTCGGCGGCGGAGAGAAACTCCTCGATCGTGGCGCTCATGCCCCTTTTCAGGAGCACGGGCTTCCGGGCTCTCCCCAGTTCCTTCAGCAGGTCGAAATTCTGCATGTTCCTGGCCCCCACCTGCAGAAGATCGGCGCACTCGGAAACCTGTTCCACATGATCGGGACTCATCACTTCCGTCACGACGGGCAGGCCGCTCTCCCTGCGGGCCAGGGTGAGAAGGCGCAGACCTTCCTCCTTCAGGCCCTGAAACGTATGGGGGCCGGTCCTGGGCTTGAAGGCGCCACCGCGCAGCATATCGGCCCCGGCGGCCTTCACCGCAAGGGCCGTCCGGACGATCTGATCCTCCCCTTCCACCGCGCAGGGCCCGGCCGCAACCACGGGACGGCAGCCTTCGCCGATCCTGACCCCGCGGACGTCGATCACGCTGCTTTGCGGATGGAAAGCCCGGGAAACCAGTTTGTAAGGCTTGGAGACATGGAGAACTTCCTGAACGCCCGGGAGGTCCGCGATGGCCGCATCGTCGACGTATCCCTCATTGCCGAGCACGCCCACGGCCGTCCGCTCCCCGCCGGGGATCGGCTCCGCCCGGAAACCCATGTCCTCTACGGCCTTGACCACGGCAGCGATTTCAGCTGCGGTGGCCTTGTAACTCATGACGATCAGCATCTTTGCCTCTGCGGAGAGACGGATTCTTGTCTCTGATCTATCAATAGCAGCGTATGGCGGCGCCGTCAATGGCCGCCCCGGACACAACCTCCGTCATTCCCGCAGGCGGGAATGCAGGGACTTTGGTTTTTTCTGCGACATCCGTGTGGGGCAGGGCGCTGGGTCCCCGCCTGCGCGGGGACGACAAAATAGAAGGCCAAAAGGACGAGAGGGATTGCCCCGGCCCTGAGTCTATCCTGAACGATGCAGAAGGGTCTCCCCGCAACGATCGGGAAGCAGTCCCTCAGTTGGTGCGGGCGAGGAGCGCGGCGCCGAGGGCGCCGTTGATCTGGGCGAGGGGCGTCGTGAGGATCGGAAGGCCCAGCGCCTTTCCCACGGCCAGGACGACGCCGGGATTCCTGGCGACGCCGCCCGTCATCATGAGCGGCGACCGGACCCCGATGCGCTGCGCCATGGAGGCGATGCGCGCGGCGATCGCGTCATGGATGCCGGCGACGATGTCCTCCCGGGCCTCCCCTTTGGCGATGGCGGAGATCACCTCCGATTCGGCGAAGACGGTGCAGAGGCTGCTGATCTTCGCGGCGTTCCGGGAACGGGCCGAAAGATCCCCGAAGGTATCCAGGTCCGCCTCGAGGGCGCGCGCCATGACCTCGAGAAACCGTCCCGTGCCGGCGGCGCACTTGTCGTTCATGATGAAGTTCTCCACCCGGCCGCCTTCCGTCAGGACGATGGCCTTGCTGTCCTGTCCGCCGATGTCGATGACCGACCGGACGGCCGGATTTTGAAAATAGGCGCCGGCCGCATGGCAGGCGATCTCCGTCACGGAGCGCGCCGCGAAGGAAACGCTCTTCCGCCCGTAGCCCGTAGCGACGATCCTCTCGAGGCTGGCGGCTTCGAGCTGCGCCTGCGCCAGCGCTTCGGCGAGGACCGTCTTCCCGGCGGCCTCGGCGTTGTAACCCGTGAAGATCACGCGCTGGGCCAGGATTTCGCCATCCTTGAAAAGGACGGCCTTCGTGCTGATGGAACCGATGTCGATGCCGGCAGTGATCATAGGTGTAATGTCGGTCATTCAGTTGTATGGGTAGCTCAACAGCCCGTCTCTACGCGGCCTTCCTGGTCTTCAACATTTCTATAAAAGCCTCGATCCGCGTCTCCGTCGGCCCTTCGGCGAAACTCCGTTCGTCCACCATGTCCGCTTCGATCATGAGCGTGGGGATGCCCCGCCGCTCCTGGACGATTCGCTGGATGTCGTACTGGCCCAGCGAATAGGGCTTGCAGCTGCGGTTGGAGTGCAGAACGAGCCCGTCGGCCGCGTACTTGTCGATCATCCCGACAACCATGCCGGCCATTTCGTCGACGCCGATGTTGAGGTAGATGCGCGTGTAGCATTCGGCCATCGACTCCAGGAAGTTGTTTTCGTCGGCGTACTTCAGGGAGCCGCACCAGGCCGAGGTGTAGGTGTCGGCCACCAGGCAGGCGCCGGCGGCGGCGAATTTTTCCGAGAGCCACTTCGTCCGGAACCAGACGGGGAGATTGTCCCAGAGGAGGCGGTAGCGCTCGTCGGGGACCGCGCCGATGCCGGCGGCGATCCGCTCGTTCATTTCGGCGAGCAGCATCTCGTAATAGTCGATCGTCTGCTGCTGGCCGCGGAGCGTCACAATGAGGGCGAGATGGAAAAAGGCGTCGAAGGCGGAAAGGGGCGCCGGCTTGTGGGCCGCCGTATCGAGGACGGCCTGCCAGAGCCTCTGGCCCTGGATGGAAAGCCGGCCCACCTCCTTCAGGCGGTCGTAATCGAACCGGCGGCCGGCGGCGGTCTCGAGGAAGGCGATGTATTCGTCCAGCTGCTTCCGCACGTAGCGCCTCATCTCGTCGTGGAAGCCGGTGTGGCAGAAGGGGGTGTCCAGGATGAAGAGGGGGCAGCCGAAATAGCGGGCCTGGATCTCGTACCACTTGAGCACCGTCCCGCAGATGTTCGTGCAGCACACGAGCATGTCGGGCCTGGGGAGGCCCCCGATCGGCCCGCCGTTGACGGTCGCGCAGGAGATGTCGGACCGGGCGTAGGAGCACAGGTCGGAGGAGTATCCCATGGCCTCCGCCTTCGAGCAGAGGTCGACGCCCATCTTGGAGGCGCCGATCATGGCGCCGTGGTTTTCGGGGTAGATGGGGATGATATCCATGGCGATGAGCGGCTCGACGGGCCCGCCGCTTGTGATCCAGGCGACCTTCTTGCCGGTCTGCTCCGCCGTCTTCGCATCGATATAGTAGGCCGTCATGATCTCCTTCATCTTCGCGACGGCCTTGATCTTCCGTTTTTCCTTTTCCGGGTCCCTTTCGGCCATGATGGTTTCTCCCAATTTCAGATCATCTCGATGAAGGCTTCGAATCGTGTCTTGAGCTGCCCTTCCGCAGGAAGCTGGTCTTCCATCTCGAAGAGCATCGACGGGATTCCGGCGCCGTCCAGCGCCTCCTTGAGACAGGGGTAGTCGAAGGCGTGGGGATCGCAGAATTTCACGAGCAGGAAGACGACACCCCTGGCGTTCTTTTCCTTCGCCAGCCGTACCAGATGATCGGCTCGTTCACGGATCCCGCGGTGCTTTGCCGGGCAGACCGGCCGCTCCGCGTAGCGCCGGGCGATTGCCGCCAGAGGATCGCCGTCGACGGCGATGGCTCCTGAAAAAGCACGTGCGCCTGTGCAGAAATCATCCCAGACGACGACGCCTCCGGCCTCCTCGATGAACGAATACAGTTCCGGATGGTCGCACAGCCCTCCGGCCAGCAGCAGGCGTTTGGCCTCCGTCCCCGCGGGGGCCTCGTGGACATCCTCGAGGGCCTTCAGGGCCGGGGGAAGGATGTCGATCAGGCGGTCGCGGTCCAGGATCATCGAGGCCTTGACGATCGCGTGGACGTCGCGGCCGCGAATGCCGCAGGGATTTTCGTTGCGCAGTTCGTAAAGCCGCGCCAGCATCTCCCTGATGCGGTTGTAAAGACCGATTGCCGTCCGGAGCTTCTCGTCGGTTATGGAAACGCCCAGCTTTTCCTCCAGGTCGGTACGGAAGCGCCGGAGGACGTCGAGCAGATATTCGCGGGCGCTGGCCGTATCCAGTTTGACCGGCAGGACCGCGTCCACGTGAAAGGGTTTGGGCACGTTGAGCCGCCACAGGTCGGAGAGGCGCTGGATGGAGTCGCAGGTGTGGGGGAAGACGACGCCGGACAGAAAATCCGATCTCCCCGCCAGGGCATCTTCCAGGACGCCGCGGACAAGCGAGCAGCAGTAGGATTGCAGGTGCCGGTCCGCGAGCCGGCCGGCGCCTGAGGTCCCGAAGAGGCGGACGGGATGGGCGCCGGCGGCGTAGATCAGTTCTTCCGGGGCGTAAGAGCACAGCGTGCCGACCGCCTTCTTCCCGGATTGTGCCGTGGCGCTCCTGACGTACGCAGCGGGGTCCGCGACGGCGGCGCGGAATTCAGCAAGAGGGTCCATGCAGTGCGGTCTCCTTTATCGTGTCCTGTTGTCCCCGCCGCCGCTTCCGCGAGGGCAGGCTGCGGCGGGGGTCCAGCGCTCTGCTGTGCACAGAAACAAACATGAAAAAAACCCTGGATTCCCTTTTTCACGGGAATGACATGGGTGCTCTATATTTTCGCTTGCGCGGGAATGACAGGGGCGTCGCTTCAGCCGCCGGCGTACTTTCCCGCCGCCTTGAGTTTCGCGATTTCCTCCTGTTCGAGGACGTTGAAGGCCACCTTGCCGACCAGTGTCGTGGGCAGGTTGTCGCGGAACTCGATCTCGCGCGGGCAGCTCCAGACGATCAGGTCCTTCCGGCAGTGCGCGACCAGCTCCTTTTCCATCTCGGGACCTGCCTGCTTCGGGTCCTTCAGGACCACGAAGCCCTTCACGCGCTGCACCTGCTGCTCGTCGGGGACGCCGATGACGCAGGCCTTCAGCACGGCCGGGTGTTTGTAGAGGACCTCTTCCACCTGCGCGGGATAGACGTTCATACCCGAGGACTTGATCATGCGTTTGAGGCGCAGCTTGAAGTAGAAGAAGCCGTCGGCGTCCATCGTGCCGATGTCGCCGGTATGGAGCCAGATCCGGCCGTCGGCATGGAGCTTCAGGGTATTCGCCGTTTCCTCCGGGGCGTCGAGGTAGCCCATCATGACGGCCGGTCCGTTCAGGCAGATTTCGCCCTCCTCGCCGACGGCGGCCTCGTCGATCGTGGCGGGCTTGACGATCTTGGCCAGCATATCGGGAAAGGGGACGCCGATGCTCCCCTCGCGGTATTCCTTGAGCGGCATCGCCATGATCGCGGTGACCGCTTCCGTCAGGCCGTAGCCTTCCAGAAGCGAGACGGAGCCGCCCTGCTTGCGGACGACCTCCTCGAAACGTTCCTTGACGGTGCGCGGCAGCGTATCGGCGCCGCTGAAGGTCGCCTTGAGGCAGCGCAGATCGGTCTTGCGGAAGACCGGGTTGCGGCTGAGGGCGTCGAAGAGGGTCGGCACGCCGACGAAGAAATTCGGGCGCGTCTGTTTGATGAGCTGCGCAACGGTCTCCGGTGTAAACTGGGGAACGAGGATGCTCTTGGCACCGCCCATGAAGGCGGCGTTGATGCAGACCCCCAGGCCGAAGCCGTGGAAGATGGGCAGGATCGCGAGGATGGAATCGCCTTTCCCCAATTTTCCCCAGGCGGAGACCTGCATCCCTTCGCTGATGAAGTTCATGTTGGACAACATGATCCCCTTGGGAACCCCCGTTGTCCCTCCGCTGTAAAGAATGACGGCCATCTCGCCGGTCTCCATTTTCGCCTTCGGTGCCGGCGGGTAGGAGTCGGCCATGAGATCCTTCCACCAGCGGACCATGGGGTCGGCCGGAACGGGCGGGATCTTGCGCCCCTTCGTGAGGTTGAAGCCGATCCGTTTCACGAGGCCCAGGTAGTCGGGGATCTTTGTGAGGATCAGTGTCTGCAAGGGGGTCGAAGTCTTGATTTCCTTGAATTTTCCGTAGAAGGCATCGATCGTGAGCGCGAAGCGGCTCTTGCTGTTGTTGAGGTAAAAGGCGATCTCCTTGGCCGTCGACAGGGGATGGATCATGGCGGCGACGGCGCCGAGTTTGTTGGCTGCATAGAAACAGATGATCCCCTGGGGGGTCGTCGGCATCGAGATCGTGATCCGGTCTCCCTTCTTCATGCCCAGCGAGGCCAGTGCATCCGCGCAGCGGTCGATCTCTTCGCGGAAGTGCCGGTAGGTCGAGGTCGTCCCGAAGAAATCGTAGGCGACGGCGTCCGGAAAGCGCTCGACAGTACGGGCGAGCGCCTCATACATGGTGACCTTCGGATAGTCCAGGGACTCCGGCACGTCGCCGTAGAACTTGAGCCATGGTTTCGTTTCGTACATGATCTCAGCCCCCTTTCCCTTTATGATTCCGCTGTTCCGCAAACGAAACACATAAAATGTCATGCCGGGCTTGATCCGGTATCCAGAACAAACCAGGATTTCCGCCTTTGCGGGGATGACGGCGGGCGGTCATTGCGGGGAGGCCCCTTCGGCTGCGCTCAGGATAAACTCCGGGACACGGCAATCTCGCCCTGAAATGACAGATTGCTTCGCCGCGCCCCACGCTTCGATGGGGCTCCGCTCGCATGACAACGAAGACGGAGGACTGGATTCCCGCCTTTGCGGGAATGACGGTCTTAAGACCGTCGGCGTCGGCAGCAACCCGATGAAGGCCTACTTCTTCTTTTCCGCCATCCGGAGCAGGTCTTCCATTTTCCGGAGCTCCTCGCCGTATCCGGACCAGTTGCCCTGACGCAGGAGCTCCTGGGCCTTGCGGTAGTGGCCCAGGGCCTCGATCGCCAGTTGGCGTTCCGTGCGGTCCGGCTTCCCCGTCGCCGCGATCGCGGCTGCGGCTGCGGCGGCAGCCTTCGGGCCGCCGCGGTCCTTCATCGTCTCGCCGCCGAAGATGCGCTGGAGGGCGACCTCGAGGTTTTCCTCCATTTCGATCGTGTTGCCGAAGGCGACGATGACGCGCTTAAGCTCGGGCAACTGGCCCTTTTCCGCGGCCAGGTAGAGAGGTTCGACGTAGAGAAGCGCCTTTTCGATCGGGATCGCCAGCAGGCTTCCCCGGATCACCTGGGAGCCGCTCTGATTCCAGAGGGAGATCTGCTTGGAGATCTCCGAGTGCTGGTCGATGCGGGCCTCGATCTGGCGCGGGCCGTACACCAGTTTCTGCTTGGGGAAGTTGTAGACGATCAGATGGGCGTAATTGGGATCGTCGCAGCGGGCGGCCATCCAGGCCGACATGTTGTCCTTGTTGCGCGGCGTGAACGGGATCAGCAGGATGAACTCTTCCTTCTTCCCGTCCGGCAGCCGCATGATCGTGTAGTAGGGCTCCATCTCCTGTTCGGATCCCTTGAGCGCCTTGCCGGGAATCGCCCAGAGGTCCTCCTTGTTGTAGAAGACCTGTGCGTCCTTCATGTGGTACGCGCGGTACATGCGGGCCTGGACGGAGAGCATCCCCGCCGGGTAGCGGACGTGCTTCTTCAGGGCCTCCGGCATTGCGGAGAGGAGCTGGAAGACCCCGGGAAAGATCCGGGCATAGGTCTTCAGGATCGGGTCGTCGGGATCGGTGACGTAGAGCTTGACCGAGCCGTCATAGGCGTCGACCACCACCTTGAAGGAGTTGCGGATGTAGTTGCCGACCTGCGGCGTCGGTTCGGAGTAGGGGAAACGGTCGGATGTCGTGTAGGCGTCGAGGAACCACAGCAGCCTTCCCTCCGGCGAAACCACCAGGTAGGGGTCGGCGTCGATCCGGGCGAAGGGGACGATGCGGGACACGCGCTCGCGGACGTTCCGGTAATACATCACTCGGCTTTCGGCCGTGATGTCGTCCGAAAAGAGGATCGTCAGCGAACGGAAGCGCGCCGCGAAAAGGAGCTTCCGCCAGAAACCGAGCGGCACGCCGCCGTTGCCTTCGTAGCGCGCGTAGACGTTCTTGTCTCCCACCGGATAATCGAACTCGGGCCGCTTGGTCCGGACGAACACGTACTCGTTGGAGATTTCACCGAAATAGATCTCCGGCCGGGTCACGCGGACCTCCGTCGTCGATACGGGGGGGATGTCCTTGATGAAGAATTCCGGCAGACCCTCCTTGGAGATGCGGTTGACCGGCCCCATCACGATGCCGTAGCCGTGCGTGTAGTTGAGATGCTCGTTGACCCAGGTCCGGGCGGGGAGCGCCCGGTAGGAGAGCTCGCGCGGCGAGAGCATGACCTGGCGGTACTCGCCGTCGATGGTGTAGCGGTCGTTGTCCACGTCGACGAACTTGTAGTAGGTCCGGATTTCCTGAAGCTGGCTGTAGGTCAGCAGCAGCGGCGCATGGTCCCAGAGGCGGATGTTCTTGATCGTCAGGTCATTCCGGCGCAGGTCCTCGCGGGAGAGGTTTTCATCGGCGGGGAAATCCCGTTCCTCGATGGCATCCAGTTTGTAGGCGGCCCGCGTGTAAGCGATGTTGCGTTCCAGGAAGGGTTTCTCCAGGACGATTTCGTTGGGGATGACCATGAATTTCTGGATCACCCCGGGGAGGATGCCCCGGCCGATGACGACACCGGCGACCAGCGCCAGGATCGCGACGGCGGGAATCCGCCAGTTCCGGATGAAGATGTAGGCGATGACGGCGATCCCGGCGAGGATCGCGAGGCCGATCAGGATCTTCAGCACCCAGATCTGCGTCGTGGTGTCGGTGTAGCCCGGGCCGAAGACGACGCCGCGCTTGACGGAGAGCATCTCGCTCAGGTCGATCCAGAAGCCGAATGCGGCGTTGAAGAGGAGCAGGACCGCGAGCACCGCCAGGTGCATCCGCGCCGCCGGCAGCAGATGAAAGGTCTGCGGCGGGATGAACGTCAGGGAGCGGCGGACAAAATACAGGAAGGCGGTGCCGGCGAGCGTCAGGAAGAGCGCGCTCATGATCCATCCGTACAGGTACGACAGAAAAGGCAGCTGGAAGACGTAAAAGGAGATGTCCCGTTCGAACAGGGGATCCGTCAGGTTGAAGGGCGTCGCATTGATGAAGCGCAGGAGGTTTTCCCACTGGGTGGACCCTTGGACGGCCATCAGGATGCCCATGACGACCGCGATGGACAGGATGGCGATGCCGAGGAACCGCTTGCCCAGCACGGGGATGGGGAGGGGGACAAAATCCGTTGCCGAAGGCGGCGGAGTATCGGGCGAAAGGCGGAGGGCCGCCAGGAGACTGGGATAAAATATCAGGAAGAAGAGGCCTCCGAAGAGCGCCGCGGCCTTCAGCTGGTTCACCAGTGTGACGACGAAGACGACGGGGTAGCCAACCTCCTGAAACCAGTACCAGTCGGTGATCAGCTCCACAACCCGCCACATCAGCGCGACGGCGCCGAACAGGACGGTGACCAGGAGCAGCATACGGCTGTTCCGGAGAGGCGATCCGGGATGCCCGCCCGGCCAGGGTGTTCCAAAGGGTCCGCTTGCGTTCATAGGGGTTTTCTCCTTTTTCCATTGCTTATATAGAGATAGCGGCAAGAGGTGTCAAGGGAATTGGGCCGGACGAACGTTGCTCGGACACTTGACGGCGATCAACGAATCATCTATTTAGTACACGAAATGGTTGTGCGCGATGCCCGCAGGGGCCGCGGCAGGTTCGGAACAGAAAATGAAGAGGTGCTCTGATGATGCCCTATGACGAATGCATCCTCTTTCTGCTGGCCAAGGCCTACCAGCGGGCCCACGGGCAATTCCGCAGGCAACTCCAGCCGCATGATCTCACACCCGTCCAGACCCTCGTCCTTATGGCCCTCGGCGTCGAAGAGGGCGCGTCCGTCGGCGACCTCAGCAAGCGGCTCGGCCTTGATTATGCCACGCTTTCGGGCGTTCTGGACCGGCTCGCCGCAGCCGGCTGGGCCGTCAAAGAAACGGGCGACACGGACCGCCGCTACCTGAAGATCTTTCTTTCTCCCAAGGCAAGAGACATCCTCCCGATCCTCGCGAAGATCCGGGAAACAGCCAACGCCGAGATCATGAAACCCCTCCGCACGGAGGAGCGCCTCCTCCTGAAACGCATGCTCCGGGACATGCAAGGGTAATTTTTTTGACTGGTTATTTCGTATGCGAAACATAAAGGCCCGCGGGAAAAGTGCCTGAATCCGCTGTTTCCCGCGCCGCAGAGCAGGCACCCGTGACCGATCATCGACGACGGTGAAAAGGAGGAAAGTCATGATGAACAAAGAGGAGATTCGGCAGTACGGCCGGGACCTGGGGGCGGACGCCGTGGGTTTTGCCGCCGTGGAGGACTACAAGTCCCCGCGCACGCCCGATCCGCAGTCGCTCCTGCCGGGCGTGAAGTCCCTGGTGGTCCTTGCCTACCGGGAACCGAACGGTTCGCTGGACAGCCCGGTTCCCCGGATCGCCATGACGGCGAGGCTCGCCGTCATGGACCTGAGCAAGAAGAACAACTATCTGATGGCACGCTTCCTTGAAGATCGCTTCCAGGCGAAGGCCGCCTTCATCGCCCTTTCCTTTCCGCTGAACATGTATCCGCCGCAGATGGGACTCATCGGGGACCTCTCTCTCCGCCATGCCGCCGTGGCAGCGGGCCTGGGAGTCTTCGGCCGGCACAACATCGTCATCCATCCGAAATTCGGGACGCGCGTGCTCTTCACGGCGGTCCTGACGGATCTTCCCCTGGCCTCGGATCCTCCTGTCACGGAAGAGCTGTGCGACGGCTGCGGCGCCTGCGTCGCCGCGTGCCCGGCCCACGCCCTGGACGAGGAAGGCAGGACGGACGTCATGAAATGCCTCCGGGTCAGTCAGCCCTACGGCATGGGCGCGGCCATCTCCTTCCTCCGCAAGTTCGCCGCCGCGGCGCCGGACCAGCAGAAGGACATGCTGAAGGATCCGCTGTTCCTGAGCCTCTACCAGGCGATCACGATGGGATTCCAGTACGAGTGTTTCCGGTGCGAGGCCGTCTGCCCGGCGGGCAGGTCCTAAGGGATATTCCCGTGACGCTGACGCGAAGGGACCGGCGCGTCGGCAGGCTGTTCAAAAATGCCCGGATGCAAGGCCCCCGATGGTTCGACAAGCTCACCATGACAAATCGGGGAGCTTGTCCTGAGCTTGCCGAAGGATCGAAGGGCGAAGGATGAGGGTCCTTCGATAGACTCAGGACGCAGCAGGCGGGCATTTTGGCAGATCTCCGATGCATCGGAGATCTGCGATCCCCAGGGATGGGACTGGGTTTTCATTCGTTCGTTCGTCCCGCAGTACAAGCCGCGTGACTCCCTCGCTGTCGGATTGACGATTCTCCGGAAAGAATCGGAGAATCGCGATCCCCAAGGAAGAGAATGGGTTTTCATTCGCTCGTCCATCCCGCGGGATACCGCGGAATGGCGCTCGCTGTCGGATTCAACAGCCTGCTGGCTAGATGACGCGTATCGGTTTGCCGTCCAAGAACGCGACGATGTCCTCAATGGCGTCCTGATACATCCTGGCAAAGTTTCTTTCGGTCGCATAACCGATATGGGGTGTCAGGAGTACATTATCCAGTCTCCGGATGGCGGCATCCGCCGGCAGGGGCTCGGTGTCGTAGACGTCAATGGCCGCCCCAGCGATCTTCTTCTCCCGCAGCGTCCGAAGCAGCGCTTCGCCGTCGACAACCGGCCACCGGGAGGTATTGACGAAATACGCCGTCGGCTTCATCAGCCCGAGTTCTTTGGCGCCGACGATGCCCGTCGTGCGGGCGCTGAGAATGACGTGGACCGACAGGACATCGGATCGGCGAAACAGCTCGTCCTTTTCCACGCGCCGGACACGGTGTTCCGCCGCCTTCTCATCGGACAGGTTCTGGCTCCAGGCAATCACCTCCATGCGGAAGGCATTTGCGGCGGCGGCCACGACGCTTCCCACCTTGCCCAGACCCAGCAGGCCGAGTGTCTTCCCGGACAGATCATTGCCGAGGCGCGTCTGCCATCCCCCCTGCCTCATGGAAGCGAATTGCCCCGGAATATCGCGCATGAGCGCGATGATCAGCCCGATGGCAAGTTCGGCGGTTGCGTTGCCGGTGCTGCCGGTGCAGCAGACGGTGACGCCCTGAGCGCGCGCCGCTTCGATGTCGAACGAGGAATTCCGTTGCCCGGTTGTAATCAGGAGCTTCAATTTCGGAAGACGGCGAAGGAGACCGGCGGGGAAAGGCGTTCTTTCGCGCATCCCGACGACGATCTCAAAGTCGGCCAGGTTCTTCGCCGCGGAATCCTCGCTGCCGAACGGTTCCTGGAATACCGTAATTTCAGCACGTCCTTCCAGGCTGCTCCAATCCGCGAGTTTTCGCGAGACGCCGATATAATCGTCGAGAACGGCGATGCGCATGAGACCCTCCTTTTTCCCTCTGAGATAACCGGATTGCCGGATGATGATTTCTTCTGGTTCCGCTTCCTTCTCATGCCGGCCGCGGCCCCTGAATCCGGCAGCGAGCGCATTCCCCGCGGCTTGCCGCGGGGTAAGTGAGCGAATGAGGTTCAAGATCCCTTCCTAGGGGATCGAAGATTCTCCGGAGCTTGCTCCGGAGAGCTTCAAATGTCTGGATACTAGAGCCGCTGTCGGCTGTCAAGGAGAGGATGAGCCGGGCAGGCCGAAGAGTACCGCGGACGGCGAGTTCGCCCGGCACCGGCCTTCGCAAATTGACAGCAGAGGCGATTTGTGCAAGAGGTGTCGTCGCATTGCGCGAGGAGCGTCGACCATGCCGCCGAGAGCCGGATACCTGATGGAAAACAGCGAAGAGGCGATCCGCCTCGAAGTCAAGACAGACCAGGGCAGGGTGCAGGAGGAAGCCCGCTGGTGCGGGCTCGGGCCTGGACAGTCGGTGCTGGACGCCGGCTGCGGTCCCGGCAAGACGTCCCTGATCCTCCATGGCATGGTTCAGCCCGGCGGCGCGGTTCTCGGCGTCGATTACTCACCGGAACGCATCGCCTATGCGGACCGGCACTATCGCTGCGAACCGAACCTCCAATTTGAACTGCACGATCTTCGCGACCTTTCGGACCGGTATTCCGGACGTTTCGACCTCGTATGGGCGCGCTTTGTCCTGGAATACAACCGCGTCGAAGGACGGGAGATCGTCCGGAATCTGAAAGAATGCCTGAAGCCCGGAGGCACGCTGTGCCTCATCGACCTGGACCACAACTGCCTCGGACACTTCGAGTTGCCGCCGGGGATGGCGGAGGTGATGGCGGCCGTCATGCGGCGCGTGGACGAGGACTTCAATTTCGACACCTACGCCGGCCGCAGGCTCTATGCGTACCTGTACGATGCGGGGCTTGAGGACATCGGCGTGGACGTCCGGGCCCATCACCTGATCTACGGGAAGGTGCGGGACGAGGAACTGTTCAACTGGACGAAGAAGATGGAAGTGGCCGCGCTGCGCCTGCCCGAGATGTTCAAGGGCTATCCCGGCGGCGCGGCGGCCTTCGAACGGGATTTCCGCACCTTTTTCCAGGACCCGCGGCGTTTCACGTACACGCCGGTGGTGATGGTCAAAGGACGAAAAAAGTAGCAGGCTGTTCAAAAATGCTCAGATGCAAGGCGCCCGAAATCCTGAGCCGTGAGTCGTACTGGGATGTACGTCGAACGGCGAAGGATGAGGGCAACGCAGCAGATGGGCATTTTGGTAGAACTCCGAAACAGGCCTCGGAGTTCTACGATCCCTAAGGAGGGACGTCTGTTTTTCACTCGCTTCCTTACCCCGCCTTGCGGGGCGCGGTCGCTGTCGGATTGACGATTCTCCGAAAAGAATCGGAGAATCGCGATCCCCAAGGAAAAGAATGGGCCGTCACTCGTTCCCTCGTCCCGCGGTAAGGTCTGCGGGACTCGCTCGCTGTCGGATTCAACAGCCTGTCAGGATACGTCAGGATTCGTCCAGGATCGAGCGGATCGCCCTCAGGAGTTCCTGGATCTTGTAAGGTTTGTTGATGAAGCCGCGGGCTCCCATGCGCCGGACCTCTTTTTCCTTGACGCTGGCGGAGTAGCCGCTCGCCACGATCACCCGGACGTTGGGATTGAGCGCGACCAGTTCGCTGAGGCACTTGATGCCGCCCATGCCCGGCATGATGAGGTCCAGGATGATCAAGTCGATCTCTCCCATGTTCCGCCGATAGCGGTCGATGGCCGTTTCCCCGTCCTGGGCCAGCAGGGTCTTGTACCCGTATTCCTCGAGGATGTCTTTTCCCGTTTCCAGAAGGTGCGTTTCGTCGTCCACCAGCAGAATGGTTTCGGAGCCCTTGGCCGTCGGTTCCTCCGGCGCTGCCGGAACGGCCGCTGCCGGTGATTCGACCGGTGACCATGCGGGCAGATAGATCTGGAAGACCGTGCCGCCTCCCGGCTCGCTGGCGCAGACGATGGTACCGCCGTGGCTCCGGACGATGCCGTAGACGACGGACAACCCGAGCCCTGTCCCCTTTCCCGCCTCCTTCGTTGTGAAAAACGGCTCGAAGATGTGTTCGAGGACTTCCTTGGTCATGCCCATTCCCGTATCCGATACCGTCAATTGAACGTATTTGCCCGGCGGCAGGGCGAGGCCGCCGATCTTCATCTCGAGATCGATTCTGACGTTGGCGGTCTGAATGCGGAGGATTCCGCCCTCGGGCATCGCATCGCGCGCGTTGACGGCGAGATTCATGATGATCTGGCCCAGTTGAACCGGATCCGCCTGGATAACGTACAGGCCCTCTTCCAGATCGGTCTCGACCGTGATCATGCGCGGGATGGTCTGCACGATCAGGTCGTGGAAACGGAGGACTTCCTCGTTCAGGTCCACCGCCTTGAGCTTGCTTTCCATCTTGCGGCTGAAGATCAACAGCTGTTTGATGAGATCGGATGCGCGTTGAACGAGCTTCTCGATGCTCGTGAGGTACTTCCAGTCGGGATCGGACTCCCGGCGTTTCATCATCAGGAGCTGATTGTAACCGCCGATCGCCTGCATGATGTTGTTGAAGTCGTGCGAGATCCCGCCGGTCAGCGTTCCGACGGCCTCCATCTTGGAGGCATGGTGGAGTTTCAGTTCCAACTGCCGCTGTTCGGTGACGTTCCTGAGCATGCCGACGACCGTGAAGCGCCCTTCCGAGTCGACGTTCGGAGCCGCGCTTCCGAGGAAGTAGCGTTCCGATCCATCGCGGTGAAGCATGATGCCGATCTCCTGGCGGACCGTGGTCCTCTCCTTGCGGATGCGTTTGAAAAGAGAGATCATGCGTGCGTGCTCCTCCGGCTTCGCGAACCGCGCGAAGTGCCGACCGACCACTTCGTCCGGGGAGTATCCGAGGATCTTTTCCCAAGCGGGGTTCACGTAGCTGATGGCGCCCTTGTCGTCGAGAGTGAAGATGATGTCCGGGGCGCTTTCGCTCAGGGAGCGGAACTTCTCCTCGCTCTCGCGGATGCGCGCATAGATGCGGGCATTGTTGATGCTGATGCCGATGTGGCGGGCGAGGCCCATCAGCAGGTTCATGTCGCTTTGGCTGAGGTTCCGCTTCGATCGGACGTTGTCGACCAGCAGGATGCCCATCGACTCCTGTTCGAAGACGATGGGAACGCAGATGAACGACTGCGCCCCCATGCGATGGGCGAAATCGAGACTCTTCTTCGAAAGGTCCTTTTCGATGGCGTCGACGTTGTCGACGAGGAAGGGCGTTTGCTTCCGGAAGGCGACGACCATGACGCCCCTCGATTCCGGGTTGGTGAGGTTGAAATTGACGGTCTTCAGATAGGCTTCATCTTCCTCGCTGTAGCCGTAGCCGATCTTGTAGGTCAGCCTCGTCAGTTCCCGATTGGCGAGCAGGATCATGCCGCGGTCGAAATCCAGGCGTTTGCGCAGGGCGTCGATCAGATACTTCAGGAGATCCTCGATATGAAGGATCATCGAAGTGGCCTGGCCGATCTCGTGGATGAGCAGGGCATTGTTGTAACGGATATTGATCTCGTCGAGCAGTCTTCCGGCCAGCTCGCTCTCGCTCTTGATGTTCTCCGCCAGCCGCCTTCTTTCCAGGAATTCCGTATACCACGCGGCCGCCAGCGCCACGACACTTCCCGAGAGTATCGACGTCAGCCAGCTTGTCCCCGGCATCGTGTGAATCAGGATCGGCGCAGTGATGGCAAGGGCCAGGAGGAGGTAGTTGCGGATCCTCTGCCAGAGGTACGACGAGGTCCTCTCCCAGCTGATGAGGTACCTGCAGCGATGCCCCCCGCGATGAACACACTCGGGATGCTCGATCCGCGAATAATTCGGGGTGAACATCTTTCCCACGGATTCGAAGGTCCCGATCCGGTTTTCACACTGGTACGGTTTTTCCGTCACGCCGGGGTTCGGCGTAACGACGACTTCCATGCGGTTGGCGCCGAGACTCTTCGTCTGGATCGTTGCGGCGCGCGTGAGGATCGGGTGAAATTTGCCGAGCATGGAGTAGACGGATCCGGGGGTGAGAAAACCGAGGACGTAGGGGGGGAGGGCGCCCGACGCCTTCGAAAACCCGGTGAGCCGTCCCGCCTCGCGGGAGATGTTGGGGTTGCCGGTCTTGCGGACCAGAATCTCGTGAAAACGGTCGACCTGGCGCTGGGTCAGCCAGTGCCCGCTGTCCTCCAGGTGGAACGACGTGATGCCCGCGTACTGCAGGAGTTCGTCGACATTGACGTTGGGGTGGAAGGTCTTCAGGTACTCGACGTAATTCCGGGTGATCTTGCTGTTGTACAGCGCAACGTCGTCCATGACATCCGGCGAACCCGCGGCGGGGGAACTACTCATACTTCATCCTGAACTTCCGCTGAACGAATTCCATGAGGTTGTTGGCGAAGCGGGTGTCCATGACCCACAGCGAATAGAGCTTTTCGTGCTTCAGACCGAGGGCGCCGATCCCGGTGTGTGGATAGATTAAAAGGGGCACTTTGTCAAGATTGTATTCCCCGGAAATTCCGGAAACTGCGGCCGAGAGAATCTCCTGGGAAAGCAGCGCGGGTTCGAGAAGGAGAATCGTGACGCCGTTGAGCAGCTCGGAGAGATTGATGCCGAGGTCGGACCGGTTCGGGATCAGGACGGCGGCCAGCTTCCCGTTGCACCAGAGGGCAAGCGACTTCCATCGCCGCAGGAAACCGAGACGGGCGTAAGCCTGCTCCAGCGTCGACTGTCCTTCCTGTATGCCCTCCAGATCGAGGACATCCGGCAGCAAGCCGCCGGAGGCCTGGGCATAGAAGAGACGGAGTTCGCGGAGGTCTTCCGGGGTGGTGTCGGCCAGGGTCCACCCCGCCGGAAGCTGGACGCCGCTGACGACCGGCCACGTGAGGTAGGCGAAGAGGTCCAGCGAGCATCCGCGGGGATTGTTCAGGTGGCTCGCGAAGCCGCCGAAGACGCGCTCGGGGAACTTGTTGTCCGGGCGGTAATAACACATCACGTAGTCCATTCTTGCCGAGGGGAGATGACACATCCCGTTGAGGAAGATCATGATCTGTTTGAGCACCTGGAATCCTGGCAGGCGGTTTTCCAGGTTGCGGGCGGCATGATGATGGATCATCCAGGCACGCTCGTAGGCCTTGACCATGGACATGTGCCCGTAGATCCGCCCATCCTTCTCGTAGGTGATGTGCCGGGCGATGTCCGGGTTTTCCTGGTAAAGCTTCCGGTAGGTTTCCTTGAACCGGTCCTTGTACGACTGGAGGAGGCGATATTTCTTTGCGTAGAGGAAGCCGGTATCGAAAAAGAATTCCCACAGGGCGTCCATGTCGACCTCGGTGGAAATGAAGGTGTGCGGGTCCATCGACCTGCCGAGGAGGTAGTTCAGCCGGCTGTATGAATGGATGTCCATATCCAGGACCGCCAGCCCGCAGTGAGCGGCATGGTCGGTCTGCCGGCGATAGATGGTCTGGACCGAGCAGCGGATCTGGAATGTGCCGGCGTAGTGGATATCGACATCCGGAAGGATGAGGCCGGGGAAAAGCATGCCCTCGTTGGCTGGTTCCCGGACCGAGATGCCCGACGTGGAGATATCGTAGATCTCCAGCTTCTTCCGCTTGCCCAGAAGGGGGTGATGAAACAGCGCCATCAGCGGCGGGCTGACCTGCCGGCGCGGATTGCGGATCGGCTCGGGCGCAAAGCGCTGGACGGTATCATGGGTGGGCGCCAGAACCATTTCGCGCTCCAGGGGATCCAGGGTCTGCCGGAGCAAACGGCATTCCCCGGCAAAGACGACGCGCCCGTCGCCCGTGAACCGCAAGTTCATCGGGGCGTCGGGATTGAACCAGGCGAAGGAAGAGGAACTCTCGGGACGGACCCGGACGTGGAAAGCCTGGGTGCTGAAATCCAGCAATTCCCCGCGCGCCAGAAAGCCGCATTGCATGATTTCCGTTTCGGCATGCCGGACGGCATGGCGGCGGGTCTGCCGCAGGTTGATGACATAGCCCTTCTCCGGCAGAGCGAAGATCCAGGTTTCGCAGCCTCTTTGCAGGGATTCCGCCGGGATGAATACGACTCCCGGTTCGTCCAGGATCAGCAGGGAGTGGAACGAGTAGGCGTCGAGGCGGTGGCCGTTGCCGTTCGTGACCCAGCGACAGCAGAACGGTTCTTCGCTGCAGGGTTCCGTCTGGGCGGGAACGAGGACTCCCGCATCGTAGCGCGGATGGCGCAGGTGCAGGTAGACGGGGCGGCCCGTGAAGTGGGCATAATTGAGGATGTTGACGATGCCGTTGCGATCCAGCTCCCGGTTTTCTTCCAGATGGGAGAAGAGATCACCGTGCCGGAAGACCAGGGGAAGAGGCGAGGGTCCTTGTTTTTGGTTCGCAGGCGTCTTTTCGCCGATTTCAGGATTTTTCTTCATCCCTCATCCAGACCCGCCTTTGCGTGTGACATTTCAGGAAAAAAGACATCCGATAACGGCCGCATCTCCGCCGATCATGCCGTGGGAAAGCGGGCGGAAAAAATCCACGGCCCTTCTTCAGGATCGAAAAAGTCCTTCATCTTGTTCCGAAAAATTCCCGTCCCTGGGATTCCTGCGGCAGGCGCCGCCTGGAACGGCGATTTTCCCGTCCACGCACCGGCCGGTCGTTCTCGGGCGAGCCCCCTGTGTCGGGGTGAGAGACCGGGGCGATTCTAGACAAAAAGATCGCGACTTGTCAAATTCTATTGTGCATGGTAACAAACTCGACCAACGTCCACCCTGCGCACTGAGGAGGAATGCCATGGCTCTGATCTACGAGAAGGATGGCCCCGTCGCGAAACTCGGTCTGAACCGGCCCAAGGAAAGGAACGCCCTGGACCCTGAAATTCTTCTGGATTTGCACCGTGCATGGAAGGATGTGAACGGGGACGACACCATCCGGGTTGCCATCCTCTATTCATGCCTGCCCGATATTTTCTGTTCGGGCATGGATCTGAAAGCCGCCATTCCCATTCTCACCCGGATGCGGGAGCCGCAGACGGAGGCGGAGCGGTGGCTCATCGAGGTGGGTTCGCAGGTGGGCGAGTCGATGCTCAAACCCAATATCGTGACGAAGCCGGTCATCGCGGCGATCCACGGTTACTGCCTGACCGGGGGATTCGAAACCGTCATGGGAGCGGACCTGCGCGTGGCCTCCGAGGATGCCGTCTTCCAGATGCGTGAGGCAAGTCTCGGCATCATGCCGATCGGCGGATCCAACGTCTATCTGACCCGGATGATGACCCCGTGCCGGGGATTGGAGATCCTGCTGACGGCGGGCAACTACGACGCGAAGACGCTTCTCGAATGGGGTTTTCTCAACCGGGTTGTGCCGCGGGAAAAACTGATGGATTCCGCGATGGACCTGGCGTCCCGGATCGCCGCCAACGGGCCGCTGGCCGTTCAGGGGATCATCCGCTGCTGGCGGGAAACAAAAGACATGCCCTGGCCGCAGGCCTTTGATCGCGAGGTGGCGATCGGTTTTCCCGTTTTCGGGAGCCAGGACGCACGGGAAGGGATTATGGCCCAGAGGGAAAAGCGGAAACCGAACTTCCCGGGGAAATACTGACAGGCGGGTGTCGTGCCATTGCGCCGCCGCTTGTCGCGAACGGTGTTCCAGACGGCGGAAATTTCCATTGGAACCATTTGCAGAAAGGAGAAGACGATGTCCAAATCGGAAGAAGCATTGAAGGCGGCTTTCGCGGGCGAATCCCAGGCGAACCGCAAGTATCTGGCCTTTGCCGCAAAAGCGGACGCGGAGGGATTTCCCCAGGCTGCCCGGCTGTTCCGAGCGGCGGCGGAAGCGGAAACCGTCCACGCCCACAATCACCTCCGGGCGATGAAAGGCATTCGCACGACGGCGGAAAACCTCCGGGAGGCGCTGGCCGGGGAAATCCACGAGTTCAAATCGATGTATCCGGAGATGATCGCGGCGGCCAAGGCCGAAGGAAACAGGGAAGCGGAGCGGACCTTCACCTTCGCTAACGAAGTGGAGAAGATTCACGCGAAGCTCTACGAGGCCATGGCTGCGGCACCGGCAGGCGAAGCCTATTCCTATTACGTATGTCCGATCTGCGGTTATACCGCGGAAAGGGAAGCGCCGGACACCTGCCCGGTCTGCGGCGCGAAAGGCAAGGTCTTCCGCGAAGTCGAATAGTCGGGAATTTCCTGTGCGGCCGGGATTTCGAGCCCGGCCGTTCCGTTTTTTCCTTTCTCTTTCGTTCAGGACGCAACGAGGTCCGATGCCCCGTTTGTTGTTGATCAACCCATCCAATGTCCACAAGGGTCTGGGCAACGCCGAGGCGACGTCCTGGCCGCCGCTGAACCTCTCCTACGTTGCCGCCGCAACCCCGAGCCACTATCAGATCGAGCTGATTGACGAGAACATTTCGCCTTTTGTCTACCGGGAAGCCGACATCGTCGGCATCACCGCCTATACGGCCTCGGTCTTCCGGGGGTATCAGATCGCGCAGATCTATCGCGAACGGGGTATTCCAACCGTCATGGGGGGCATCCATGTCTCGATGCTTCCCGAGGAGGCCCTCCGTTTCTGCGACGCCGTCGTCGTCGGCGAGGCCGAATCCGTCTGGCCCAAGGTGCTGGCGGATTTCGAGACGGGGCGTCTCGGGAAGGTGTATAAAGGCGGATGGGAAAGTCTGGACAATCTGCCGACGCCCCGCCGGGACCTCCTCCGGAACGATCATTACCGCTGGGGAAGTCTTCAGACCTCGCGCGGGTGTCCGATGGATTGCCTCTTCTGTTCCGTTACGGCATTCAACGGCCGGCGTTTTCGCAGGCGGCTTTTGGAGTCCGTCGTCGACGAACTGGAACGGATTCCGCAGAAGATGGTGATGCTGACCGACGACAACATCATCGGCTTCGGCAAAGAGGACCGGGATTGGACCTTCGCTTTCTTCTCCCGCATCCTGGAAAGGGGGATCCGGAAGCATTTCTTCGCCCAGGCGTCCATCCAGTTCGGCGAGGACCCGGATCTGATCCGGCTTGCGGCCAGGGCAGGACTGCGGATCGTCTTTGTCGGGATGGAATCCATCAATGCCGATACGCTTCGCGCTTACAACAAGTCCCTGAATCTCCAGCGTCTTCACCAGCACCGCTACAAGGAATTGATCGCGGCGATCCGCAAAGGCGGCATCGCCTTTCACGGCGCCTTCGTCCTGGGAGGCGACGAAGACGGCCCTGACGTCTTCGACGCCACGCTGCAATTTGTCCGGGCATCCCATATCGACGTCCTTCAACTGACCAAACCCACCCCTTTGCCGGGCACGAGGCTCTGGGAGAAACTCCGGCGGGAAGGACGGATCCTGCATGACAATTTCCCCGAGGCCTGGGATGATTATCGCCTCACGAAGCTCGTATTTACGCCGGCGCGGATGTCGATCGACGACGTGTACGGGGGATTTACGTATCTGAGGCAGCGGTATTACGGCGGCTGGGAAACCGTGAAGAGGACCTTGAATACCCTTCGGACGACGGGAAGCCCGGCCGCGACCGTCATGGCCTACAAGTTCAACGCCTCCTACCGCAGCGCATTTACGGATTCCGAGCATTACCGCCTGTACAGCCGCAACGGGCTGGACAGGAAGTTCCGCCGGGTCGCAGCGGAAGACCGCACCCGATAATCCCTCTTCGCCT
This sequence comes from Syntrophaceae bacterium UBA6109, assembly GCA_002428445.1. The sequence goes on along the minus strand of DIWJ01000054.1, from coordinate 46,331 downwards.
CTTGACAGAATCCCCTCAATCCTAATAATCAGAACCGACTGACTAATCAGAATAGACAGAATAATCAAAATTCCCTACAGGAGGACAAGAAGAGATGGCAGGCGGATCGAAGAAGAAGTCCTGCTGCGCTCCCGGGGGACTGGCGGCGGGTTCCTGCCGCGTGGAGTCGCTCGTCAGTGTCGACGACCGGGGCCAGATGGTCCTTCCCAAGGAACTGCGGGACAGAGCGGACATCAAGGCAGGGGACAAGCTGGCCGTTGTCGCCTGGGAAAAGGATGGGGCGGTCTGTTGCATCACGCTGATCAAGGCCGATTCCCTCGCGGAACAGATCAAGGGGTTTCTTGGTCCGGTCATGAGGGACGCATTTCCGTCGAAATAGCGGAAATTTCGAAAACAGCGGGCCGTTGAAAAGGCGGGATTTCCCGGATGCCGGAGGAGAGAAACATGAAGGAAGAAGAAGTCAAAAAGAATGTCCGTCAGAGTTATGGAAAAATTGCAAAAACCGGAAGCAGCTGCTGCGGGCCGTCGGCGTCCTGCTGCGGAAGCGGCGCTGCCGCGGAGACGATCAGCATCGGCCTTGGCTACAGCCGTGATGACGTGCAGGGCGTCCCGGAGGGGGCCAATCTCGGCCTGGGGTGCGGAAATCCGATCGCTCTGGCCTCTCTGAAGGAAGGAGAGACGGTGGTCGATCTGGGGTCCGGCGCCGGGTTTGATTGTTTCCTCGCGGCGCGCGCCGTCGGGAAAGGCGGACGCGTGATCGGCGTGGACATGACCCCCGAGATGCTCGACAAGGCAAGGACAAACGCCCGCAAGGGCGGCTACGGGAATGTAGAGTTCCGGCTGGGCGGGATCGAGAATCTCCCCGTCGCGGACAATACGGCCGATATCGTCATTTCCAATTGCGTGATCAACCTCGCTCCCGACAAGGAGCGGGTGTTTCGCGAGGCGCTCCGTGTGCTCAAAACCGGCGGTCGCCTGATGGTCTCCGACATCGTCCTCCTACGGGAACTGCCGGCGGACTTGAGGGAATCCGTTGAGGCTTACGTCGGCTGCGTCGCCGGCGCCTCGCTGAAGGAAGACTACCTCCGCGCCGTTGCGGCGGCCGGTTTTTCGGACATACGGATCGTCGACGAGACGATTTTTCCCGTGCAGGACATGATCGACCACCCGTCGCTGAAGGAACTCGGCATCGATCACGGAATCCTGGAGGATGCGGCCCGGAGGCTTTCGGCCGCTGTCGCGAGCCTGAAGATCTCCGCCGTCAAGCCGACGGCTTCCTGAACAATACTCCTTGACTTGAGGGAGCAGGCGGTCCATAGATAAATCAGTTTCTTTAATTGGTTTTGGCGTTTTGGCCCCCAGAGCCCGTTTTAGGGCACTGGGGGTTTTTTGCAGGCAGTCTCTCTGAAGTGAAGTTCAGAGATGCAACAGGGGGGAACACATGAAAAAGAGCACGATACAGATGTTGTCCGGCGCCTGGGTCTTCCTTGCCAGCTGCATGGTCATCGGCGTCGTTTACGTCATGAACATGTAACTGTCCACGAGTGGCCGACGGCCGCCCGGGAGGGCGGCTCCTTGAACAAGAAGAGTTTTCAAGGCAGTTGTTCTGCTCAGCGATTGTTCGCCGGATAGCCTTGCCCGCATTTCCGCATCTCCGTTCCACCCCTGAAAAAGACCCATCCGAAGCAACCATCGCGGTATCCCCGCCCTGCGCCTCCCGTGAGGCGGGACTTTCCAGAAAACCAAAGCGCGGCTGGCGTTCCATGCCCGGGATGCGTTATGATCTTCCGCAGTTTCTGCGATCATCGGCAACCGGGAGGAGGAGACCATGACACGGGATGAGGCGGTGGCGCTTCTTGCGCAGTACGTGAAGAACGAAAATATGATACGGCACAGCCTGGCCGCGGAGGCGGTATTGCGGGCGCTGGCGAAGCGTCTCGGCCGCGATGAGGATCAGTGGGGCCTGGCGGGGCTTCTGCACGACATCGACATCGAACGGGTCGGCGGGGACCTGGCGGTCCACGGTCTGGAAGGAGAAAGGATCCTGTCGGAAAACAACTGCGATCCGGAGATGATCGAAGCGGTGCGGATGCACAATGAAGCGGCGGCCGGGGCTGTCCGTTCAAAGGAGTTTCATTTCGCCCTGGCGGCCGGCGAAACCGTCACGGGCCTCATTACGGCGACGGCGCTGGTCTATCCCGACAGGAAACTCGCCAGCGTGAAGGTGAAGTCGGTGACCAAGCGCATGAAGGAGAAGGCCTTTGCCGCCTCGGTGAACCGGGATACGGTCCTGGAATGCGAGAAGATCGGATTGCCGCTGGACGAGTTCGCAGCCATCGCGCTCGCGGCGATGCAGGGGATCAGCGGCCGGCTGGGTCTGTGACCGGCCCGCCGGCGAGCGATTTCAGGATTTTGCGGAAGACAGGACCCAGGGGCTTCCGGACGACGATCTCCGCCAGGCCGTCTTTGGGGGTCGGCTGGAGATTGACGACGGCGATCCGGACTCCCTTCCGCCAGGCGAGATCGGCGAAAGAGGCGACGGGGTCCACCTGCAGGCTTGTGCCGACGACGAGAAGGAGGCCCGAGCTCAGGATGCGGAAAAGCGCCTCGCCGGCCACCGCCTCGTCGAGCGGCTCCCCCATGAAAACCGTGTCCGGTTTGAGCGGCTCCCGGCAGGACCGGCAAAAGGGGTCTGCGATCCCCGCCCCAAGCATTGCCTCGATCTCGGCAACCGTATGAACCGTCCCGCAGCGGACGCAGCGGGCGGTGCGGATGCTTCCATGCACCTCGATCACCCGCCCGGCTGATACCCCCGCCTTCTGAAAAAGACCATCCACGTTCTGTGTGACCACGCAGGAAAGCTTTCCCATCTCTTCCAGACGAACGGCGGCGCGGTGAACGTCGTTCGGACGTGCCTCTTCGATCAGCCGGTGGAATTGCCGCTCCATCTCCCAGTAGCGTTCGCGCACGTCCGGCCGCGAGAGGAAATTTCCGTAGGTCATCTCCTCGGCGCCGAAGCGTCGCCAGAAGGCCGGATTGTCCCGGAAATCGGGGATTCCCGATTCCGTGCTTGTTCCGGCGCCGGAGAGGATCGCGATCGAGCGGGCGGCCCGGATTGCCTCGACCAGGCCGGCGATTTCCTGCGGCGTCGGCCTGCCGCCGGGCAGCAGCCCCCGGAAAAAACCGGCCGCCTGCCGGATGCCCGGGGCCTGCGGGTAGGGTCCGAGCAGCGGCCGCCGCGAGCGGATGGCCTTTTCGGGCGTCGTGATCCTGTCCAGGGGAACCGGGACCAGTCCGGAATGCAGGGGACCCATGCGCAGGGCCGCCGTCATGAGCAGAAGGACCGTCAGGTTGAACGGCAAGGTCAGGAAGGGGAGGTTGAGAAAACCGAGAAGGCCGGAGAGAAGAAGCCAAAGGGCCGTGCAGACGAGAAACCCGAGGAGCGTGTACAGAAACGCCCAGCGGTTCGGCACGAGCAGGATGCCGAACATCCCGACGGTTGCGGGGAGGACATTGAGGCCGAGGTAAATTCCGGCGGTCGAGGCGGTCGACGGCGGAAGGAGGAGCGTCACCGCGTATCCGCAAAGGACGAACCCCGCGGCCGTAAGAAAGCTGATCGGCGAAAAAATCAGAATCCCCGCGAAGATGGCGCCCCACACGTGAAGACCGTGCGTTACGATGAAGGCCCAGAGGGGACCGCCGTCATTCGGGTTGACGGGCAGCAGTGGATCAATCGCTTCCATCGCCGGTGCGAACAACTCCACGTAGGGAACGACTTTTGCGCTGAAGGTGAGCCAGTAGGCGGCGATCAGCGAGCCGTAGAGAAGAAGGACCGCCGGGAGGCTCATGACCGGCAGGGAGGATTTCGCCCGGGAAAAGCTCTTCGTCAGGGCGGACTGCAGGGGACACAGAAGAAGCGCGGCCGGAAGGAACAGGCTCAGGGACACCGGCGAAAGAACAAAGTACCAGCTCCAGAAAAGCCCGAAAATCACGCCGTTGAAGCCGTAGATCCCATGCTCGAGGTAAAAAGGATCTTTTCGCAGAAGGCGGGCGGCGGCATTGGCGATCAGCGCGCCGGCCAGGGAAAAGAAAAGCGTCCTTACGGAGAGCATGCCCAGAGCCAGGATCAGAAACAGCCCGCTCAGGGCGGAATCGGCAAAGAGGACCTGACCGTAAGAGCGCAGAACGATATCGACCCAGCGGAGGGGGGCGTGGCGGGACGTCATTTCCCGCCAGAGACTCGCGGTCAGAACGGTCGCGTCGCGGATGTTCACGGGGCCGTGCTCCTGCCGAACAGCCTCTCGGGGACCCGCTCCGGCCCCTTGATGTCCTCATAGGTTTCGGCCCGGCGGAGGATTTCGGCGCCGCCGTCCCCGACCAGGACCACGGCCGGCCTGGGGAAGATGAACGCCATCGACTGTGAAAAGTTGTATGCGCCGACGTTGCGGACCGTCAGGACATCCCCGGCCTGGACCCGCGGGAGCGTGGCCCCCCTGCGCACAACGTCGATCTGCATGCACAGCGGCCCGACGAGGTCGATCTGCTCGGTCGCCGCGGCCTCCCGGTCGGACAGAATCTGGAACCTGTAATAATACGCCGTGGGCAGGAGGTTGACACCCGCATCGATGACGGCGAAGCGTCCCCCGCTGTATTCCTTGACGGCCACGACGGTGGACAGCAGGGACATGCATTCGTCGACGACGCTGCGGCCGGGCTCCAGGAGCAGCCGCACGGGCGCGGCCAGTTCACCGCTCCGGCGGTTCAATGCATCGCAGATCGTCTCGGCGTACTGCTCCGGCGTCGGCGATGTCGTATCGCCGGGCATGAGCTGGGAGTGCAGCGTGTTCGCGGACGGGAAGCCGCCGCCGATGTCGAGGTACTCCAGGCCGATGCCCAGGGTTTCGCGGATCTTTACCGCCAGCGAAAGGAGGTTCTCGATCAGACGCCGGTAGATGCTCAGGTCGATCACGTAGGTTCCGACATGGCAGTGGAGGCCGGCCAGCCGCAGATGCCGGTGCCGGGCGATGATCCGGCAGGCGTCGTAGGCCTGCCCGGATTCCAGGCCGAAGCCGAACTTGTCCCAGGCCGGGTAATTGAGCTGCATGTTGACGCGGATACCGACCCGCGCCTCCCGCCCCAGCGTCTCGGCGACCTGCTCTGCCTTCCGAAGGTCATCGAAGGAATCCAGGTTCACGGCGGCGCCGTCCGCGAAGGCCCGGCCCATCTCGGCGGGATTCTTGTGCGGTCCGTTGAAGACGATCTCGTTGCCGGGCACCGCCAGCCGTCTCGCCATCTCGTATTCCAGCCCCGAAACGACCTCCGCCCATGCGCCTTCGCGGTGAAGGATCGCGCAGATGCCGGACAGGTAGTTGGTCTTGTAGGAGTAGGCGATTGTCGCCCCGGGGCAGCGGCTCGTGAAGGCGTCCCGCATGCGGCGGAAAACGCGGCGGAGGGATGCCTCCGAGACCACGTAGAGGGGCGACCCGAAATCCCGCAGCAGCCGGCGTACCGGATGGCCGTCGATGGCGGAGCAGACCTTGGCCTTCAGGTAGGACCCCTTGAATCTCTCCGTGTCTACCAGCGATATGCGGGTCAGGGCGGGTTTGACGTAGGGTTTTTTATTTCCGGTCGTCATAGCGGATTTCTCCCGTCAGAGAAAAGGTGCCGAATCGGCTGATGTCGGTTACGATATCGATTGCCGTGCGAACGAACAGTCTGCCCGAAGGCGGCGCCGGCCGGGGCGATTCCGTTTCGCGGCCGCTGAGGATGTCCAGAAGGATTCCCGGCAGGTTGAGACCCTCCGCGGCGGGGAAATTGATCCAATCAGGGAAGCGGGGGTGAAGGGCCGTCAGGAAGGGGGCGCCCCTTTCGTTGCGGATGAAGTCGAGAGTCAGGGGGCCTGTCCAGCCGGAATCCGCGACGAGAGCGACGGCCGTTTCCGCCAGTTCACCGCCGTCCACGGAAAGCGCCATCCAGGTGCTGCCGCCCCTGGACGTGAGCAGCTTCTTGATCGTCGTGACGGCCGCCGCGCTGTGACCGCGTTCGGCAAGGACGCAGACGGAAAACTCGTCCTCGAGAACGTTCCTCTGCCCGCTGACGCTTTGGACCGGACTCTTGACGAGGGCGGGAAGAGAGCCCCGCAGAGTGCCTTCCGGTTGCTTCCGGTCACCGGAAGCGGGAGCGGGAAAGCGGCCTTGCCAAAGATCCGTCAGAACCCGTTCGCCGGGCAGGAGCGCCCGGATCCCGATGTCTTCGAGCTCCGCGGCCATGGCGCACATCCGCCGGACATCGTCGTCGACGGCCGGGATGACCGCGTCCAGACCGCCCTCGGTCTTGATCTGCGCCAGCCTGTCGAGAAAGGAACTCCGCTCATGGAGCGGCGGTACGAGGTACGCGGCATCCAGGAGGTCTTCCTGGTAGGCGCCCACCTCAAGGGCGCTGGTCGTGAGTCCGACGAGGCGCTCGACATTGGCGAGGCGCAGGGCCTTGAGGACGGCGATGCCGGCGGCGGTTTCGCTGCCGGTGCTGAGGCCGGTTACGGCGACGTTCACACCCGCACCTCCCCCGTTGCGGCAAGTGCCACCAGCGGTTCCGCATCGACGATCCGGTCCGCGACCGTGCGGATGAAGAGCTTGCCGCTCGCGTAACGGGTCATCCGCTCCGCCGGCATTCCGGCGGCGATCCGGACCGCTGCCAGGGGCAGGTTCTGTCCCGCCACTGCCGACAGATACAGCCAGGAGGGGAAACGGCTGTTCACTTCCATGAGGTGAAGATCGCCGGCCCGATCGCGGAGAAACTCGCATTCAATCGGCCCCGCCCAGCGGAGCTTGCGGAGAATCTCCGCGGTAAGGCGCAGGAGCTCGTCATCCTCGACGGTCAGCCCCGCAAAGGCTTTCCCCTTGTCGGTGAGCCCGAATTTCTTCATGGCGACGGCGCCGACCACCTCCGCCTCGCGGTCGGCCAGGGCGATGACGTCGAACTCCTCTCCGACGACGAAACTCTGCAGGAGGATCGGATATCCCCACAGTCCGTAGAGCTCCTCATAGCGCCGCTCGCCTTCCTCGACGGAGGCGCAGACGCGGGCGTCATTGAGGATTCCCTTGAGGAGAAACGGGACTCCCACTTCCCTGACCTTCGGGCGGAGCTCGTCGATGTTGTTGAGCAGGAGCGTCTTGGGGACGCGGACGCCCTGCTCCAGACCGAACTCGTAGAGAAGGTTCTTCGCCCGGAGTTTCACCTGCGACGGCGGAGGGAGCAGCGTTCCGATCCCGAGGTCGCGCAGGGGCCCGGCGAGCTCCGCATAGAGGGAGACTTCCGAGTCGAGCGAAGGAAGGATCACATCGATCGGACAGCGCTCATGGATGCTGCGGATCCGCTCGAGGAGGGTGTCGCAGCCTGCGGCGGGGTAGGGGACGATAAAGGCGCGATCGACGATGGCGCGGTCGTAGATGCCGTTCGACAACGGTTCAAATACAAAAGCGGAAATCGTTCCCGTGAACTCGGGCGCGAGCCGAAGGCAGCGCGCGATGCCGAGGCCCGGGTACGGGTTGTCCGTTGCGAGAAGTCCGGTGACGACGACGTGTTTGGTGACGTTACGGTCCATCTTCCCTCGTCGCGATTCCCGCTTTCTGCAGCAGGGCGAGAAATTCGACCGCGTCTTCCAGGAATTCCGCCGGCGTCGGACCCTCGAAGGCCGCTGCGATCTCCTGAAGGATCCCGGAGAATCTGGAACCGTCGGCCAGGCGCCGGAAAATGAGCGCCGCCACCGCGTTGAGGGCGTAAACCGAGCCGTCCCGCCGGGAGAACAGGAAGGCGTCCTCGCCCCGCTCCATGAAGTCGCGCCGGGCATTTTCGGCAAGACACACGGCGTAACGGCGATCGATCTCCCGTGCATGGTCTCCGCAGAGAGGGAAATCCCCCGTCGGGGGCGCACAGGCCCGGCCCTCTTCTTCCAGGAGGCAGGACTGCATCCGGCCTTTCTTCGGTTCCATATCGATTTCCTCCGAACTCCAGGGAAGCGAATCCCCCTGCATCCTCCTGGCCGCGGGGAATGAGGGGGATTTGGCGTTTGCCCTCCGGCGTTGCCGTTCCTATTTCTTCAGTTCACGCATTCCCGCCTCGGCGCTGAGGTTGCCGGGAACGGTTTTCAGCGAGGCCGCGAAGAGCTTTTCCGCTTCGGCCCTGCTGCCTTTCTGCAGTTCGGACCATGCCATGCCGTTGATCGGCGCGATGTAACGGATCTTGGGATGGTAAGCCTCGAGGCGTTTGAAGGTCTCGCGGGCCTTGTCGTAGTCCTTCAGGAGGTAGTAGCTCCAGCCGAGGTTGTCCAGCATGTAGCTCCATTTGTCCCACCCGTCCGCCGTTGCCGGAAGACCCGCCACGAGCTTGCCGAGCGTGCCGGCGGCATCCTTGTATTCGCCGAGTGCGTAAGAGACGGTTCCCAGCCCCAGCAGGGCGTCGCGGTTGCCCGGATCGGCCTTCAGCAGGCGGTCGAAGTGGAATTTCGCCGCCTTGTAGTCGTAGTTGTAGAAGTAGCTCCAACCCATCGCGTTGTACAGCTCCCGCAGCTTCGGATTGGAGTCCAGGACACTGTAGAGATCCTGGCCGTCCATGTAGCCCGGATAGAGGTAGACCGCCGTGGTGAAGGATTCCCTCGCCTTGTCGATTTCACCCAGTTTCGCGTAGCACATTCCCAGTCCGTAGTGCGGCTCTCCGTAGTAGCGGTAGATCCGGATCGATTCATGAAATTTGCCGATCGCCTCGGCATACTTCCGTTCGCGGTACAGCGCCCATCCCTGGTTGTTGTGGATGTCCAGTGCGCGGGGTTCCATTTCCTGAATTTTCCTGTAAAGGGCGTTGGCCTCCTCATAGTTCTTGGCGCGGTAAGAAATGGCGGCGATGGTCCGCAAGGCATCGGTGCGCTTGGGGTCCTTCGCCAGGGCGGCCTTCAGGATGTCCGCCGCTTCTTTATCCTTGTTTTTCGCGAAGAGGACCCAGCCGGAGCCGATCATCGCGTCAACATCGCCGGCATCCTTCTTCAGGAGATCCTGGAATCCCGCGTAGGCCGCGTCGAGCTGTCCGACCCAGTAGTTTGACCAGGCCAGGCCTCGACTTGCCGGAACGCTGTCCGGCTTGACCGCCAGGTACTCCTTGAAGGCTCCCAGGGCAGGCTGGTACTGCTGCTTGTAGTAATAACTCCAGCCAAGCCCGAGGGTGAGGTCCGACCAGCTCCGGTTGGCCTTGATGAGCGCCACGAGATCCGCCGTGTGCGCATAGTAGGGATAGATTTCGATGGCGGCGGCCAGTTCGGGTTTCGCCGCCGCAAGATTGCCTTTTTTGGCGTAGGCCATCCCCAGTCCATAGTGGGCCTCGACAAAGAAGGGGTTGAGCTTCCGGGACTCGCCGAATGCGGCGATCGCTTTGTCGGTCTGGCCCGCGAAATAGGCGGCCCATCCCAGGCTGTTCCAGGAGGTCAGAAGCTTTTTGTCGATCTGCACGAGCTTGTCATATTCGCTGACGGCCTCGGCGAATCGTTTCTGTCCGTACAGGAGATTGCCGAGAAAAGCCTGGCAATCGATGTAGTCCTTCTTGAGCGATACCGCCTTGCGCAGCGCCTCCTCCGCCTTCTTCTCGTCTTTTTGGTAGAGATAAAGATAGGCCATGCCGTTGTAAGTGATGGGATTGTTCGCGTTGATCTTCAGCGCGGCGTTGAAGAAGTTAAGCGCCTCCGGCAGCTTTCCGTAGGCCATATAGGTCGAGCCGAGTCCCGCGAAGGCCTCGTCGGCTTTCGGGTCGAGTTTGATCGCCGCATTGAATGTTTCCGCGGCCTTGTCCAGGGACTCCACCCAGCGGTAGCACCAGCCCGCCGCAATCAGAGCCTCGACATCCCGGGGATTCACCTGATCGACGTATCCGGCCAGTTTGTAGAGCGCCGCGGGGAAATTCCCCAGGCGGTAATTGTAGGCGGGTTTTCCCTTGTAGGCGAGGCCGAAATCCTTCCAGAGGCTCTTCCACTCGGGTTTCTTGTCGATGATCCCGTGGAGATAGACATTGTCGACAAAATAGGGATTGAGGGCGATCGCCTTCGCGAGATTCTTGCGCGCCGCATCGAACTTGTTCTGCTGGTACTGGCTGAGGGCGAGACCGTACGGCGGTTCCGCCGCGTCCGCCTGAAGACCGCGGGCCTTTTCGAAGGTCTTTTCCGCGTCGCCGTAATCCTTGTTGAAATACTGGCACCAGGCGATTTTGAGTTGCAGCGAAGGATTCTTCTTGTCTCCCCTGGCCGCCCGCTCGAAAGGCCGGAGCGCCTGTTTCCATTTTCCCTGTTCGTAGTAGACGTCCCCCAGCGCGGCCTCGATGTCCGATTCAGGCGTGAAGGTGTTCTGTTCCTTCAGAGCCGCTTCCAGATGTTTGACGGCATCGTCGTACTTCCACATCCGCTTGTACACCGTGCCGAGGCCGTAATTCGCGTCCGAGTAGAGGGATTCAATGTACTTCTGCTCGTCGATCCCGTAATAAACGTAGTTGGTGCTGTCGATGTGCGACTTGGCCCAGGCGGCCTCGTTCCTGAAGTTCGAAATCGCCTCCTCGTTTCGTCCCATCTCTCCGTAGACCCAGCCCAGCCCCTGGAAGGCCCGGACATCGTCTTTCTTGGCCTCGCGGATCTCGAGGAAGAGCGCTTCCGCTTCGGCCAGGCGCCCGAACTTGACGTAGTTCCAGGCGAGAAGCTGCTTCGCGGGCGCCGACTTCGGGTCCTCCTTCAGGGCCTTTTGCAGGAAAACGATCGACTTTTCGTATTCCTTCTTTTCCCACATCTTGAGGCCGTCATCGTAAGCGTCGGCCAGAGCCGCGGCCGCTGTCACAACCGTCAGGAAAACCGCCGCCGCCAGCAGCGTGAGGGCATGAATGAGGGGGTTCCACTTGCACTGTCGCTTCATAGTTGCTGTCCTTTCTCCGTGATGGTTGCTGAGGATGAGCTTTCCGGCGAAACGCAGACAGGGTCCACCGGGAAATTAATCGGGGAATTCGCTTTCCAGCATCGACATCCAGATGACGTCGTTGAAGGCGCCGCCGGAAAATATCGCCTCGCGGAACACGCCTTCGCGGCGGAATCCGGTCCGCTCAAAGCAGCGGATCGCCCGCTGGTTGAAAGAAGGCGTGGTCAACCAGATGCGGTGAAACCCGAGCTCCCGGAACCCGTAGGCGGCCATCAGGCGCAGCGCCTCACAGCCGAGTTGTTTCCCCCACAGTTCACGCGGCCCGATGAAGACGCCGATCTCGGCGCTGCGGTCCTGCCAGCTGATCTTGCGGAAGAAAACGTTTCCGATGTAGCGGGGTTCGGCCGTCGTCTCGATGGCGTATTCCATCAGTCCTGACGACGCCGTCGGCAGCATCGCAAAGCGAACCTCTTCCTCCACCTGCGAGTAGGGTGTTCCGGACGGCCGTCCAAGATAGAGGCGCGTGAATTCGGGGTCGTTGAACCAGGCGTTGCGGGCGGGGACATCGTCAAGGCGCGGCAATCGCAAGGATATGTTGGTGCCCTGTAGATTCATGGTCGATCAACTTTACGACATGCACCAGTTCCGGACCGGGGAACTGGACGACTGTCTGCATGGGCCGGATCTTTCGTCTTGCGTAGACGGCTCCGTCTTTACAATAATTTCAAACTCTTTACAATAATGAAAAAAACAGCGGTTGGGGTCCGCCGATGTTGACAAAACCCGTTCGCGTGAATAGTCTTGCTGTTGATGATTGATTTTCAGGCGCGCAGGGGGTCGGCAGGCCCGAAGCTCCAAACGTCGAATGCAAATCCCATGAAGAAGGAGATACGGCATGGAAAAAAGGATGAATGCGCTGGAAGTGGCCCTGAACAACGAGATGAAGGAGCATCAGTTCTACAAAAAGAACGCCGAACGCACCTCCAATCCTGTCGGCAAGGCGATGTTCGAACAAATCGCCAAGGAGGAACTGGAGCACCATGAGAGGCTTCAACAGCTTCATGACGCCTGGGACAAACAGAAGAAGTGGCCCGAAACGGTCCCCCTGAAGGTCAGCAATACGGCGATCCAGAGTGCCTTCAAGGGCGCCCTGAAGAAGGCTCCGAAGGCGGGCAAGGGCGACGCCGACGACCTCAAGGCGATTCGCACGGCGATTGATTTTGAAGCGAAGGGCGCCGCACATTATGCGCAGTTGCGAGACGCGTCCACGGATCCGAAAGAGAAAGCTTTCTTCGACCTCCTGGCGAACATCGAACACGAACACTTCGTTTCGCTGAAAGATACGGAGGAATTCCTGACGGAGCCGGCCATGTGGTACCAGAAATTCGATAAGACCGGCCTCGACGGCGCGTGACAGATTCTGCAGCGGGCGGCCCCGGCGTTTCCGCCGCGCCCGCCCGCCCTTCCTATCCGTTCTCTGCGGAGACATGCAGTTCCTCCGCCAGTTTTTCCCAGCGCCGGTAGCGTTCGGCAATTTCCGTTTCGATTCCGGACAGTTTCTTTTTCAAGGAGCGGGCGGCCTCCGCGTCGCGCAGCACCTCCGGTTCGCACAGGGAGAGCTCGCAGGAGGACTTTTCTTTTTCAAGATCCTCGATGAGCCGCTCCAGGGTCGCGAATTCGCGCTGCCGGGCCTGGCGCATCCGGGAGAGACGGTTGCGCTCTTCCGCCTCCCGGCGCCGCTCCTCTTTCGTTTTCTTGACGGCCCTTTCCTGACCATCGTCTTCGGGCGCCGGCATTGCCGCCGCGCCGGAGCCGTCGGCCTCCGCCTTTCGTTTTTCGATGAAATAGGAGTAGTTGCCCCGCCAGTCGCGGATCCGGCCGTCGCGGATTTCAAGAACCCGGTTCACCATGCGGTCGAGAAAAAAACGGTCATGGGAGACGAGGACGACGGTGCCGTTGTAAGCCAGGAGCGCTTCCTGGAAGATCTCCTTGGTTTTGAGATCCAGGTGGTTCGTGGGCTCATCCAGGATGAGGAAATTGGAATCGGTCAGGAGGATCTTCAGGAGCGCGAGGCGCGACTTTTCGCCGCCGGAGAGCACGGACACGGGCTTGAAGATGTCGTCGCCGGAAAACAGGAAGGCGCCCAGCAGATTCCGGCGCTGCTGGTCGTCGCCGCGGGTGCCGGGGGCGTTCGCCTCCTGCCAGACCGTCCGGCTGTAGTCCAGGTTCTCGGCGCTCTCCTGGGAGAAAAAGGCGGTTTTCACGTTCAGGCCGAATCGCACCGTGCCCTCGGCGGGCGCCTCCGTCCCGCTCAGAAGGCGCGACAGCGTCGATTTTCCGGAGCCGTTGAGGCCGACGAGCGCGATCTTTTCGCCGCGATAGCAGGTCAGATCAATATTCCGGAAGACCGTGAAGTCGCCGTAGCGCTGGGCCGTCCCGGAAAGAACGACCACCTCCCTGCCGCTCTTGGGGGCCTCCGGGAAACGCATGTGGATCGTCTTCCCGTTCGAGTCCTGCCGGACGGCGGAGAATTTTTCCAGCATCTTGAGGCGGCTCTGCACCTGGCTTGCCTTGGTCGCCTTGTAGCGGAAGCGCTCGACAAAGGCCTCGATCCGCTTGATCTCGGCCCTCTGGAGCTCCATTTCCTTGAGCAGCAGTTCGCGCCGACGCTCCTTTTCCTCGAGGTAACGGGAGTAGTTCCCCCGGTAGATCGTTATCCGGCCCCCGGCCAGTTCGGCGATCGTATTCACCATCTTGTCGAGGAAGAAGCGGTCGTGGGCGATGGCGATGAGCGTGCCCGCATAGTCCTTGAGGTAGCTTTCGAGCCACTCCATGCTTTCCGTGTCGAGGTGGTTCGTCGGCTCGTCGAGGAGCATCACATCGGGCCGCGAAAGGAGGATGAGCGACAGCTGAATTCTCATCTTCCAGCCGCCGGAGAAGTCCGTGCAGCGTTTTCCGAAGTCGCGCTCCCGGAAACCGAACCCGGAAAGGATCTGCTTGGCCCGGGCCTCGAAGGCGTAGCCGTCCACCGCCTGGAACCGGGCGGCGACCCGCTCGTATTCCTTCATGGCCTCCGCGTGGAGGGGATCGGCGGGATCGGTCTCAGAGATCTGCATCTCCAGACGATGGATGTCCTGCTCCATTTCCGTGATGCCGCTCTTGTTCCTCAGGTAGGCGAGGAGCTCGACGTCCGGCAACTCCACGAGGTCCTGCGGCAGGTAACCGATGACCCGATTCCGCCGGTTGGGGATCTCGATGCGGCCCGCTTCGAGCCATACGTCGCCCCGGATCGCACGCAGCAGGGTTGTCTTCCCCGTCCCGTTGTCGCCGACCAGACCGATGCGGCTCTTTTCGTGGATGGTCCAGTTGATTCCGTCGAAAAGGATCTTGTTGCCGAAGGACAGGCGTATGTCGTTGAGGTGAATCATATCTTTTGAGCCGGAAATTCCATCCGGGCGCCCCTGCGGGCGGGTTCGCTTCAGTTTTTCGAAGACCAGTCCTGTTTTGTTCCTGCTGCTTATAGGGGAAAGACACCGGGGTGTCAACGTAGGTGTTCCCTATCGCCGCATTTTGTGATTAATAGATATTCGGGAGGAAGAAAGCATGTTGTACGACAAAAGAGACGCTCCGCGCCGGCTGTCAAAGGAAGAAATGGAATGGCGCAAGGACCGGATGACGCTGGACCGCGCCTTTTCCCGGGCGGGCGTCATGTCCCGCAGCGACGCAGTCGACCGGATCGTCGCCGGGCGCGTCGTTGTCAACGACACCATCGTGACGGAGCCCGGGACCTGGGTCAGTCCCGGCGAGGACAGGATCGCCTGCGACGGCAGGAAGCTCCGCTTCCGCAAGAGGGTGTACTTCGCCCTCCACAAGCCGGTCGGCTTCGTGACCTCCTACGGCGACCCCGAAGGAAGAAGAACGATCTACGAACTCCTGCCTTCCGAGACGGGATGGGTTTTCCCCGTCGGACGGCTCGACAAGAGCACTTCGGGACTGCTGATCCTGACCAACGATGCGGATTTCGGCGACGCCCTGGCGGATCCGGATTCCGGGGTTCCCAAAACCTATCTGCTCACGGTCAATTTCGAACCGTCGCCGGAACAGCTCGAGTCGCTGCGAACCGGCGTCGTGCTGAAGGACGGCTATCGGACAGGGCCCTCTGCGGTGGCGTTCGTCGGCAGGGAGCGGGGCAAGGTGATCCTGGAAATGGTGCTGCACGAGGGAAAGAACCGCCAGATCCGGCGCATGATCGAGTCGCTGGGCGGAAAGGTCCTGACACTGGCCCGGACGCACATCGGCGGCCTCGCCCTGGGCGATCTGACGATCGGAAGCTGCCGCAAGCTGGAACCGGAGGAACTGGCATTGCTGATGCCGCCTGTCCCCCCTGACGGCGGTCCGGCCGCCGGAAGCGGGGAACAGGAATAACCGGCAGGGGAAGAGCGCGATGTCCATTCCCTCCCGACAATCCATCGCCTCCTGGTTCGGCATCAACCGCGCCACGGCGGCGGTTCTCGTCGTCGTCGGGGGCCTCGGTCTCGCCGAGGAGATCTGGCGCAATTTCCTCGCCATCCATCTGCGCGATGCCGTGACGGGCGCGTCGGAGGCCGCACGCGTCCTCGGGGCGGCCAAGTACATGGGGATCTTCGCCGTCCTCGTGAATTTCCTGGAGGGCATCGGGTACATCGCCGGCGGGACCATCGCGCACCGCCTGGGGGCGAGGGTCGCGCTCCTCGTCTCCGCCTTGCCCATGGCCGCGGGTTTCACGGTGCTCCTCGCGAGCCGCGAGCCGCTGATGATCGTCGTCGGAGCCCTGCTCGTAACCAACTGGGAGCCGCTCTCCGTTCCCGCGACCTTCGAAGTTGTCGGCAGCGAAGTCCCGAAAAACCGGCGCACGATCGCCTTCGCAGTCCAGAGCATCCAGAAGCGCCTGCCCAAGGTCCTGGGGCCGCTCCTCGGCGGGTTCTTGATGGCGGTCGGCTACTGGGTTAATCTGTCCCTCGCCTTCGGACTGATCGGGGTCACCTGCCTGGTCCAGTTCCTGCTCCTGAAACGGATGCGGCCCCGGTCGGCCGCTCCGTTCGTGCCGCTGCGTCAGGTCCTGGCAAGGATTCCGGCCGATCTGCGCCGCCTCCTCACTGCGGAGATCCTGCTGCGCTGGGGGGACTGGTTCGTCCGCGATTTCGCCGTCCTGTACGTCGTCGGCGTGCTGATGGCAAGCACCGCCGAGGCGGGAATGCTGGTCGCCCTGTCGAGCCTTACCGCGCTTGCCACCTATATCCCCGCCGGCAAGATGATCGACCGCGCCCCGAATCCCAAGCCCTATATCGGGCTGACATTCCTGCTCTTCGCCCTTTTCCCCATCGCCCTCGTCCTGCTGCCCCGGATTCTTGCGCCGCTGGGCGTTCCGCTGATAGGGGCGCTCGCGGTTGTCTTCATCCTCAACGGCCTGCGCGAACTGGGCGAGCCGGCCCGGAAGGCGCTCATCTCCCTGGGGCTGCCGCCGGAGATCCGCGCCCGCGGCGTCGGCCTCTACTGGGGCCTGCGGTCCTTCGCGTTCTGTCCCGCGCCCTTCGTCTCCTACCTGCTGTGGCAGGCAATCGGGCCCGAGGCGACCTTCCTGGCCGGCGGGGGGATCGGACTGATCGGCACGGCCTGGTTCTGGATTCGGGTGCGTTGCGAAACGGGGGAGGAAACCGCGAAGACGCCGTCATGAGCGGAAAAATAGACGACGGGGCAGGAGGCTATCGAAACCGCTGCTTACCGTCATTGCAGGCAAAGCCCCACCGAAGTGTGGGGCGCGGCGAAGCAATCCCGTTTTTGTCATTCCCGCGCAGGCGGGAATCCAGGGGCTGGAGATTTTGTTCCGTCACTGGAGCGCCAAGCAGAGAGCTGGGTCCCCGCCTTCGCGGGGACGACACCTTTTGACAAGCTTAGGGTGACAAGGGCGAGATTGCCGCGTCGGCCTGCGGCCGCCTCGCAATGACTCTTCTTCTGTCATTGCGAGGCGAAGCCGAAGCAATCGGCAATTGAAAAGGGGCTTGCGCTCGCTGTTGGATGCAACAGCCGCCTGGACCCCATTCCCTGGGGCCGCTCAAAAATGCCCGGATGCAAGGCTCCCGATGGTTCGACAATCTCACCATGACAGACTCCTTAGCCTGCCCTGAGCCTGTCGAAGGGTCGAACGGCGAAGGATGAGGGCCCTTCGATGGACTCAGGGCGCGGCAGCCGGGCGTTTTGGCAGAACTCCGAATCGCGCTTCGGAGTTCTGCGATTCCCAAGGAAGAGGATGGGCTTTCACTCGCTCGTATATTCCCGCAGAAAAATTGGCGGGAATCGTACTCGCTGTCGGATGCAGCGGCCGCTTATTTCATCCAGGGCAGGTGATCCAGATCCACATTCCCGCCCGACAGGATGATGCCGATCTTTTTTCCCTGGACCTCGTTCCGCTTCGCCATCACGGCCGCCAGCGGCACGACGCCGGAAGGTTCGACGACGATCTTCATCCTCTCCCAGACGCATCGCATCGCCTCGATGATGGCCTCGTCGCTGACCGTTACGATCGCCGCCACGAATTTCCGGATGATGGGAAAGGTCAGCGTCCCCAGTTGAGTCCTCAGGCCGTCGGCGATTGTCTGCGGCGTTCCGACGGGTTGGATCGACCCGGCCTTCAGCGAGCGCCAGGCGTCGTTCGCGCCTTCCGGCTCGCCGGCGAGGACCTTGATCTGCGGCCGGACGGCGGCACAGGCCAGTGCGGTCCCGCTCAGCAGCCCTCCGCCGCCGACGGGAGCTATGACGGTATCGAGGTCCGGCACCTCTTCGCAAAGCTCCAGTGCGGCCGATGCCGCCCCGCAGATCACGCGGTCATCGTTGTAGGGGGGGACGAAGACCGCGCCGGTCCGGTCGACGATCTCCTTGAGGGCCGCCTCCCGGGCCGCCAGCGTCGGCTCGCAGAGGGTGATCTCAGCCCCGTAGCGCGCGACGGCGGCTTTCTTCACGGAAGGCGCATTCGAAGGTACGACGACGTAGGCTTTCGTCCCGCGGCAGCCCGCGGCATAGGCGAGGGCGGCTGCGTGGTTGCCCGAGGAGTGGGTGGCGACGCCGCGGCGGATCTCCTCCGGATCGAGGCTGAAAACGGCGTTGACCGCCCCGCGCGCCTTGAAAGCGCCCACCTTCTGGAAGTTTTCGCACTTGAAGTACAGATCCGCCCCGCAGGCCGCGTCGATGGAACGGCTTTTCAGGACGGGCGTCCGGTGAACGTAAGGCCGGATCCTTTCGCGGGCGGCCTGCATGTCGTCGAGCGTCGGGATGGAGTCCACGGATTTCTTGCCTCCTTTGAGAAAAACGCTTTCGCCGGATTGCCGGACTTGAAGGAATCAGGCAAAAAGGATCAGGGCGACAAATTCCAGATCGGCGGTTCCGGTGTTTTCGATGGAATGCTGTTCGCCGTTGGCCGTGAACAGGACGTCGCCCGGGCCGACGGCAGTCTTGGTGCCGTTGTCGTCAACCGTGCCGGAGCCGCTGAGGATGTAGTAGGTCTCGGCATCGCCCTTATGCTGGTGCAGGCCGATGGATGCGCCCGGCTTCAGCAGGTTCCGGGCGAAGAGGCGGCCCTTGCCCTCGAACTGGTCCGGTTCCAGGATGCGGGTGACTTTCAGGTCGCCCTTGCCGCCGAAACGGCTGTTGAAGACTTCGGAACTCAATTCACTTGCCCGCCGAATCATGATCCCACCTCCCCGAGAAGTTGCAGCACCATCCAATGACGTTTCGCTGGCCGCAAACGGTCCGCAACAGGAAGAGACCTGTTCCCGGCTATGCGCCGGCGCCGGGGGTGCCGCCCGTCACGAACCCTTTCGAGGGCGCTCCCGTATCGGCGGGGGTCCCGGCGATCTGCGCCAGATAGGCCGCGCCGAGACTCTTGATATGGTCCGTCACGTTGTCGAAGTAGTTGTAGTGGAGCTGCTCCTCGTCGATGATCGTCTCGAAGAGCTTGAGGCTGGTGCTGTCGCCGTTGGCGCGGCAGATTTCGAGGAAGCCGTTGTAGACGGCGATGGTGTTATCCTCCAGTCCCGCGTCGAAGGGGAAGACGGCTTCGACCTTCTGGGCCTTTTGCACCTTGGCGGCAAGCTCCGCCGTCGGTTCTCCGCCCAGTTCCTTGATCCGCTCCGCGAACATCTCGGCGTGGCGCATCTCGTCGATGGCGATCAGCTTGACCTTGGCGGCGAGGTCGCCGTAATCCATGTCGTCCAGGTTGTAGTGCTGGTTCATGTACTGATGGATCGCATGCAATTCCATCGAGCGCGCCTTGTTCAGGACGTCGACGACCTTCTTCTTCTGCTGTTCCCGGGAAGCCTTCTCCATACCGCATCTCCTTTCGTACAGGCATTGCACATCTCATCGTCGCTCATGGTATGAGCGAGACGCACTTATATCATGACACCGGGGTCGAAGGAAAGGAGCGGCGCCGCTACTTCTTCTTGAAATGGATCCGGACGGGGACATTGTCGAAGCCGAAGGTCTCCCGGATGCGGTTCATGAGAAAGCGCTCGTAAGAGAAGTGGACGGCCTTGGGGTCCTTGACGAACCAGGCGAAGGCGGGCGGTTTGATGCCGATCTGGGTCACGTAGAGGAAGTTGTGGGGCCGGCCGTGGAGGCGGGGCGGAGGGTTTTCCTCGAGGATCTGCCTCACCTTCCGGTTCAGCTCGCCCGTCTCGATCCGCTTTACGTACTGCTCCCGGACCTTCTCGATCTCCCGGAAGATCTTCAGGACGCGCTGGCCCGAAAGCGCCGAGACGGTGATGATGGGGGCGAAATCGAGGAACTTCATCTTGTCCTTGATATCGAGGACGTACGTCCCGATCGTCCGTTCGTCCTTCTCGACGAGGTCCCATTTGTTCACGACGATGATGACGGCGACGCCGCGCTCGAAAGCGAGGCCGGCGATCTTCGCATCCTGCTCGGTGACGCCTTCCTCCGCATCGATGAGCATCAGGGCGATGTCGCAGCGTTCGATCGTTTTCAGGGCCTGGATGACGCTGTACTTCTCCAGGGTGAGGCTGACCCGGCTCTTGCGGCGGATCCCCGCCGTGTCGATGAGGAGATAATCCTTGCCCTCGATGGTCAGCGGCGTATCGACGGGGTCCCGCGTCGTGCCGGGAACGGGATTCACGATGGACCGCTCCGTGCCGAGGATGCGATTGACGAGCGAGGACTTTCCGACGTTGGGCTTGCCGATGACGGCGATGCGGGTCCGCTCCGGCTGTTCCTCCGGTTCGGGTTCTGCAGCTGGCATTCCGGCCGTCGCCGCGTCCATCAGTTCGTCGAGGCCGAGTCCCGCCTGGGCGGAGATGCCGTAGAGGGCGCCGACGCCGAGACGGTAGAAGTCGGAAAGCAGGGGTTCATGGCGGGGCGCATCCACCTTGTTCACGGCGAAGAAGGTCGGCTTTTCAAGCTTTCGCAGCATGCCGGCGATTTCGATGTCCGCCGGCAGAAGCCCCTCGCGGCCGTCCAGGAGGAAGATCACGACGTCGGCCTCCTCGACGGCGAACAGGGCCTGCTCGCGCATCGAGGTGAGGATTTCCTCCGTGGAGGCGGGCTCGAACCCGCCCGTGTCGATGAGCAGAAAGGACTTACCGTACCACTCCCCGTCCGCGTAATTGCGGTCGCGGGTGGCTCCCGGCTCGTCGATGACGATGGCTTTTTTCTTTTCCGCCAGGCGGTTGAAGAGGGTCGATTTCCCCACGTTCGGCCGTCCGACGATGGCGATGACAGGTTTCATGAAGGATTCCTTTTGACTGCTGTTGACATCTTCATATCACGAAGGAGCGGCTGGGACCACCCTCTTCTTCCGACTCCGGGGGATTCCGCCTTTGACGCCGGGGATTTTTTTCGCCGTGCCGGGGAAGCCCGCCGGCGTCCTGAAAACGGGCGGCGGCCGGCGGACGAAGCGGCTATTCCGCGGGATGATAGGCGTTGGCTTCGAAGCGGAAGTTCTTTTCGCGGAAGAGTTTCAGGCAGGCCTCGACGACCTTTTCGTCATAGAGGACTCCCTTCCGGTCTTCGATTTCCCGGAGCGCCGTCTCGATGCCAAGCGACGGGCGGTAGGGGCGATGCGAGGCGATCGCCTCCACGACGTCGGACACGGCAAGAACCCTCGCCTCGATGAGAATCTCTTCGCCTTTCAGACCCCCGGGATATCCCGAGCCGTCCATTCTTTCGTGGTGCTGGTGGATGATATCCGCAACGGGCCACGGGAATTCGATGTCTTTGAGGATTCCGTAAGCGGTATCCGGGTGATTCCGGATGAGGCCAATCTCCGGATTCGAGAGCTTGGACGGCTTGCTGAGGATCTCCGCCGGTACGGAAATCTTGCCGATGTCATGGATCGCCCCCGCCGTCCGTATGGCGTCGATGCTTTCCTGCGGCAGTCCCATCTCTTTGGCGATATGGCGGGCAAGACTCGCCACCCGGCGCTGGTGGCCGGACGTATACGGATCCCTTGCCTCCGTCATGGAAGAAACAGTCTGGATGATGGCGCCCATGGCCGTCCGGAATTTCGCAAGACTCTGAAGGACCTCGTCTTCCTTCTGCTTGCGGTCGGTGATGTCGCGGACGGCGGCGATGTGGACGATCCGGTCATTGCGGATGAAATGCCGTGCGACGATTTCGCAGGGAAAGACCGTCCCGTCCTTCTTCCTGTGATAGCTGAGCGGCACCGATCCTCTGTGTTCCATGGCCGCCTGCCTCGTTTTCTCAGGCTCGGCCGACAGATCGATCTGCTTCATGCTCAGCAGTTCCTCCCGGCCATAGCCGTATAGCACGGAAGCGGATTCGTTGACTTCCAGGATATTGCCGGTTTCGTTGTCGATCAGAAAGATCGCGTCCGATTCCATGTCGAAAAGCTGCCGGTACTTGTCCTCGCTTGCCTGCAGGGCCTCGATCGCATTTTTTCGTTCCGAAATGTCGCGCGAGAGCCCGACAATGCCCGTCAGCCTGCCTTTCGCGTCCCGGATGCCCTTGATCTTGTTTTCCATCCAGATCGTGCCGCCGTCTTTCCGGCGATACTCGACCTCGAACGTCAGGCTCCGGTCCGGATCCGCCGAACCCTCTTCCTCGCGGCGGAGCTCCTCGATCAGGAGCGTCTTGACTCTTGCCAGCGAATCGGCCGTCAGCTGGTCCTCCAGGGATTGCCGCATCCGTTCTTCGCTCGAATAGCCGAGGACCTTTTCGATGGACGGGCTGACATAGGTCGTCTGCAGATTCAGGTTCTGCGTCCAGACGATGTCGTCCATGGTGTCGGTGATCAGGCGGAGCCGCGCCTCGTTTGCGCTCAGTTCGGCAAGCGCCCGTTTCGCTTCGGTGATGTCCCGGGCGATGCCATAGACGCCGAAGATCCGGCCGTTCACGACCAGGGGGATGTTGGTGACATGGACCAGGAAAGTCGTTCCGTTTTTCCTGCGGCCGGTGATTTCGTAATTCTGCGTTTCGCCCTTCAGGGCCTTCCGGAAATGTTCGCGGGTTCTTTCGAGGTCGCCGTCGGCAATGAGGCGATCGAAGGTCATGAGGCGGAGCTCCGTCGACGAATATCCGGTCAGAGACGAGGTCCGTACATTGCTGTTCAGAAACCTGCCGTCGGCATCGAACGCAAAAACCGCGTCGGGGCTGTATTCGAAGAGAGACCGGAATTTCTGCTCGCTTTCGAACAGGGCCTGCTCGACTTCTTCACGGTCGGTGACATCGAAGAAGCTGACGATCAGGAACCGGCGGCCGCCCGGCGAGATGGGCATGACGGACTTGAAGACTTTTCGTCCATCCGGGGGGATCGTCACCTCTTCCAACGGCTCTCCGTCGGAAAAATCCATGGCCGAACCGGATTGCATTTCCTGCGTGCGGGGATAGATGAATTCGCGGCAGACCCTTTCGAGCCCGTCCCTTTTCCCGTTGATGCCGAAAAGATCGACGGCCGCCTGGTTGGCCTGCACGATCGTGCGATTCTCTGCGTCGACAAGGATCAGGCCGGCGCGGATTCCCTCCGCACCGTGTCCGGACAACTGCGCTTCACTGTATGTTTCAGGACTCGGCAGTCCCCTCCGATGGTCCTCTTGTTGATCAGACATCAACCAGCACCCTCTTGGGAAAAACTTTTTTTGCGGACCTCTTCCCCCGTCTCTACTTCTCCGCGTATCCGAATTCCCGGAGCATCCGTGCGTCCTGGGTCCAGTTCTTCTGGACGCGGACGAAGAGTTCGAGAAACACCTTCGTTGCGAAGAAGCGCTCCATCTCCAGGCGCGCCTGCGTACCGATCTCCTTGAGCATCGCTCCCTTCCGGCCGATGAGGATCCCTTTCTGGGAGTCCTTTTCCACATGGATCGTGGCCTGGATGCGGATGAGATTCCTGCCCTCGTCTTCTTTGAAGGTGTCGACGACGACGGCCGTCGCGTAGGGGATTTCCTTGTGCGTCAGCGTCGTGATCTTCTCCCGGATCATCTCGGCGGCGATGAATCGCTCCGACCGGTCCGTCATCATGTCTTCAGGAAAATAGACCGGTCCCTCAGGCAGCAGCTTCCAGAGGGCGTCGGTCAGGACGTCGACGCCGTCGCCGGTGAGGGCCGACAGGGGGATGATCTCGACGAATTCCCGCAGGCGCTGCGCTTCGTCGATCAGCGGGAGGAGATTCTTTTTTTCGACGGCGTCGATCTTGTTGATGACGAGGATCACCATGTCGGCGCGGTCCTTCATCATCTCCAGGATGTAGCGGTCGTCGGAAAAAAGGCCGTGGGCCTCGATCAGAAGGAGCACGATATCCGACGCGCCGAAGGCCTCCATGGCGGTTTCGACCATCGCGCGGTTCAGCGGCGTCTTGGCGCGGTGGATCCCCGGCGTATCGAGGAAGATCATCTGCCCCGGCCGTTCGCCTTTGAGGTTCCGTATGCCGGTGATGCGATTCCGCGTCGTCTGGGGTTTGCGGGTTGTGATCGCGATCCGCTCCCCCACGAGCGCGTTGAGCAGCGTCGATTTTCCGACGTTCGGCCGGCCGACAATGCCGATGAAACCGGATTTGAACATGATGATCCTCTCTTCGTGTCTTTCAGTCCGTCAAAGGTCTCTTTTTCATCCCGGGACGGCGCGGGCCATGTCGCCCCGGCACAATTCAACGAAGGTCCCCGCCGCTTCCAGGGCCAGGGTCCCCCGCACACGCCCGGTTTCCCCGCGGACGGCCAGGTTGCGCAGGCCGAATCCTTCCTTGAGCAGGCGGATATTGGCGTTGCGGATCCCCCGGAAACTCGACACGTCCCGGGCGGATACCCGGAACGCGGCGAAGTCGCCGCCGCCGCGGGCCGCCAGGAGCGAGGATGCCATGCGCCGGAAGATTTCCGCTTCCACAACGGCCCCGAAAGAAGGATGGAAGGGGCCGGCGAGGACGGCGCCCGGCCTTTCCAGGGCCTCCGTCGCCTGGAGCCCGAGCCGGACCACCCGGATGCCGGCGGCCTCGAAACGGAGCACCGCGTCCGCGCAACGGCGCACGGCTTCTTCCAGGCTGAGCGGTTCGTATTCCCCCCGCTCGTGCATCCCGGCAAGTTCCGTTTCCGCGAAAACGATCGTCGGATGGATGCGGACCATGTCCGGGCGGAGATCGACAACGCGACCGACGGAGGCGGCGAACCGCTCCGGCGTATCCCCCGGCAGTCCCGCCATGAGGTGGATCCCCGTTTCGAATCCGCCTCTCCGGAGAAATGCCATCGCCCGGACGACATCGGCGGCCGTGTGCCCGCGTCCTGCCCGATCGAGGATCCCGTCGTCCATGGACTCTGCGCCGATCTCGACTGTTCTTACACCGTTTGCGGCGAGTCGTTCCAGGATCGGCCCGTCGATTTGATCGGGGCGGGCCGAAATACGGATCGAGACCGCAATCCCCTCCCGGATGCAGGCGCGCGCGGCGCGCAGGTAGACTTCCTGCCGTGCCGGGTCCAGCCCCGTAAAGCTGCCGCCGTAGAAGGCGATCTGCGCGGGAGCCTTCCGCCGGCTGCGGCCGAGGTGGCGCAGGACGGCGTCTCTCACTGCGTCCGCCGGGGCGCATCCCTCATCTTCCGGGTCCGTCAGACGCTCGCTGCAGTAGATGCAGCGACCCGGGCAACCGC
The DNA here is from genome assembly GCA_002428445.1 of Syntrophaceae bacterium UBA6109. Next base: position 21,259 of record DIWJ01000054.1, on the reverse strand, counting down.
TGTTGCGGATGAAAAGGGGTGCGATCGGGGCCCGGTTATCTCTGGCATCCATGATTTCCCTGCGCCGGCGCTTCTCCGTTGGCCTCCAGGTCCTTCAGGACTTTGCGCGCCGCATTCTGCTCGGCCTCTTTCTTGCTCCGCCCGCATCCCCGGACTTCCAGGTCTCCGACGGAGAGCTTCACCTCGAAGGTCTTGTCGTGGTCCGGTCCCGTTTCGGCGGCGATTTCGTAACGGGGAACCTCGCCGAATCGGACGCGGCTCCATTCCTGCAGGGCGCCCTTGAAATCGCGCCAGGGTTCCGACGTCTCGATGCCGGCGAAGAACGGTTCGAAGAGGCGCTCGACAACGGCGGCGGCAGCGCCGAACCCGCCGTCGCTGTAGACGGCGGCGATCAGCGCCTCCATCGCATCGGCCAGGATGGAGATCTTCATCCGGCCGCCCGAGAGGTCTTCGCCGTGCCCCAGGAGCAGGCAGTCTCCCAGACGGATCGACTTTGCCAATTCCGCCAGTTGCTGCTCGTTGACGGCGGAGGCGCGGAGCCGCGACAGCAGCCCCTCCTGCGCATCGGGGAAGCGCTTCATCAGCAGGTCGCTGACGATCAGCTGCAGCACGGCGTCGCCGAGAAATTCAAGCCGTTCATTGTCCGCGGCGGCGGCCGCGGGATTCTCGTGGAGGAAGGACCGGTGGACGACGGCCGTCTCCAGGCCGGATCGGTCGCGGAAGCGATAGCCGAGATTCTCCGACAGCCGATCGAGGTTCGCCCTCCATTCCTCATTTTCCGGCAAGCACGCCATGAAGCTTTTCCTCCTTGAAGCCTTCCACTCTTACTTGCACGATACGGTTAGCCAGATCAAGGCCTTCGTGCCGGAGCACAACGGGGAGGTAGTTGTCGGAGAACCCCCGCACGAAGCCGCCGGCGTTTTGCCCCTCGATCAGGACGGACATCTCGCGGCCCAGGAAGCGTCCGGCGAAGGCCCTTCTCTTCTGCCTTCCGATTTCGCGGAGAATCTGCGCCCGCCGTTTCTTTTCCGCATCGCCGACCTTCCCCTCCATCCGCGAAGCCCCGGTCCCGGGGCGGTCGGAATAGGGGAAGACATGAAGATAGGCGAGCGGGGAGTCCTGCAGAAATTCGCAGGTGTTGGCGAATTGCGCGGGCGTTTCGCCGGGGAAGCCCGCCATGACGTCGGCGCCGACGGCGATGTCCGGGACCGCAGCGGTGATGTTGGAAAGGAGCGCGCGGTAGAAATTGCCGTCGTAATTCCGTCCCATCCGCTGCAGGATTTCGTCGTCGGCGCTCTGCAGGGGGACATGGAGATGGCGGCAGAGGATGCGCGACTCCCGCATCAGGGCAATCAGATCCTCCGTCGCTTCCCGGGGCTCGATGGAGCTCAGCCGCAGCCTCTCGATGCCGCCCTGCCGTACGGCGGACGCAAGCAGGAGCGGGAGGTTCGCGGGAGGCTGCAGGTCACGGCCGTAGGCGCCGAGGTGGATGCCGGTAAGCACCGTCTCCCGGTATCCCGCCCTGCCCAGCTCCTTCAAGCTTGCCAGCGCCTCGGGCAGGGGCAGGCTGCGGCTGCGGCCGCGGGCGGTTGGCACGATGCAGTAGCGGCAGCGGGCATCGCAGCCGTCCTGCACCTTGAGGAAGGCCCGGGTATGGCCGGCAAAGTGAATCGCGCTCCGCCCTTCGAACGTTCGCAGGGAGGATACGTCGCCGACGGAAACGCGATCGGGGCGGGAGTGTTCAAGGCCGGCGATCATCTCGGGGATCCGGCTCTTCTCCGCCGTGCCGGCAACGAAGGCGACGCCGGGGAGATCGCGGAGCGACTCGGGGGCGACCTGCGCATAGCAGCCGGTCACGACGACGGCGGCGGCGGGATTGCGCCGGGCGGCGCGCCGGACAAGCTGCCGCGACTGATAGTCGGTGCGGCCCGTCACCGTGCAGGTGTTGATGATGTAAACATCGGCCTCTTCCTCGAAGGGGACGAGGGAAAATCCCCGCCCCTCGATCGCTTCGGCGATCGCCGCCGAATCGGCCTGGTTGACCTTGCAGCCGAGCGTCGCAATGGCCACACGCTTCGTCATCCGTTGCCTTTCCGTTCCGATGGCTGTCGCCCTGCCGGAGACAGGGCGAAGCGCCCCTTGTAGAGGCCCGTCTCCGGTTTGTCAAGACGCAATAACCTGTTGAAGTTGCCGAACCGTTGCGTTACAGTCCAATTCCAGAAAACAGGGAGGCGCCTTATGGACAATCTGCTGCGAATGTTTACCGACAATCCCATCGTCGGCGTCGCTGTCCTGCTGGTGATTCTGCTCCTCTGCTGGTGGATCTACAAGAAGATTCTCCTGCTGGTCCTGATCCTGTTGATCGCCGTTCTTGCCGTGGGGGGATATTTTTATTTCAAGGATCCCAAACGGATGCCGGAAAACATGATGGATGCCGTTAAGAAGGCGAAGGTCACGACGGAAAAGGCCGTCGAGAAGGGGAAGGTCGTTCTCGACACGGGCAAGAAGGTCGTGGAAAAAGGCAAAGAGGTGTACGAGAAGGGCAAGGAAAAGGGCGAACGGGTGAGCAATCTCTTCAAGCCGAAGGAAGGGGAGGAAGCCGCGCCCCAGAAGCGGTAGACGCAGGATTGACGATTCTCCGGAAGGAATCGGAGAATCGCGATCCCCAGGGAGGATGCTGGGTCTTCATTCGCTCGCTTATTCCCGTAGGAGGACGCGCGGGAATGCGCTCGCTGCCGGATGCAAGAGCCATCTTTAGCACTTCAGGCCGTTCAAAAATGGCTGGATGCGAGGCCCCCGAAATCCTGAGCCGTGAGGCGTACTGTATGTACGTCGAACGGCGAAGGATGAGGGAAACGAAGCAGACGGGTATTTTTCAACGGCCTTAAAAGAGGTCGACCTCCATCGCCCTCACCGGGCACGCCGTCACGCAAAACTCGCAGCCGTTGCATTTTTCCGCGTCAAAGAGGACCTTCGCCGTTGCCGGGTCCATGGACAGCGCCTCCGTGGGGCAGAAGGCGATGCACGCGCCGCAGTGCACGCACTTGTCGATGTTCTGGCTGACGCTCTTCGACAGGGGCTCGACGCGCAGCCCCAGGTCCTTCAGATAGCGGATGCCGCCGTCAAAATTCTCCTTCGTGCCGCTCATCTCCACGACGAGCACGCCCTCCCGCCGCGGGAAGATCCGCGCCTTGAGGATGCTCACGATCAGGTCATATTTCTTGACGAGCTGGTAGATGATCGGCTGGTCGACGACGTCGGGCATGTAGCGGATGACGACTTTTTTCGTAAACATGCGTTCTGTTCCCCCGAATTTCCCCGATCCTATGGAAAGGGCGGGATCTTGTCAAGACGTTATCTGCAGCGGACGGGGCGCAATTGCGTCTTGACGCGGAGTCCGCTTCTCCGTATACTTCACCAATCGAAAAAGCAAGTTATATAGCTTGTTTGGGGCGTAATCCTTCTCTTCCTACCCGCCACCCTCAGGAGGTGAGTCATGTTCGAATCGGCAGAACTCGGACAAAAGATCGAAAAGGAGCAGTACAACAAGGAAGCACCGAAACTGCGCGAGGAACTCCTGGACGCACAGTACGATCTTTCCCAGAAGAAACGCTTTCCCGTCATCATCGTCGTGGGCGGGGTCGACGGCGCCGGCAAGAGCGAGACCGTGAACCTGCTCAACGAATGGATGGATCCCCGCCACATCCACACGCACGCCTTTTCCGAGCCTTCGGACGAGGAACGGGAGCGTCCGTACATGTGGCGGTTCTGGCGGTCGCTGCCGCCCAAGGGAAAGATCGGAATCCTCTACGGGGCGTGGCATACGGCGCCGATCGTGGACCGGGTTCTGCGGCGGTGCAAGAAGGCGAACCTCGACCAGGCAATCGAGGAGAACATCCGCTTCGAAAAGATGCTCACCGACGAGGGCGCCCTGATCCTCAAATTCTGGTTTCACCTGTCGAAAGAACAGCAGCGCAAGCGCCTCAAGGCGCTGGAGAAGGACCCCAAGACGCGCTGGCGCGTCACGGACACGGACTGGGAGCGTTTCAAGATGTACGACCGCTTCCGGAAGGTCTCCGAGTATTTCATCCGCCAGACCAGCACGCCCGAGGCGCCCTGGGTCATCGTGGAGGGGTTCGATCACTTTTACCGCAGCCTGACCGTGGGCAATCAACTGCTGCGGACCCTGCGGCAGCGTCTTGAGGACAAACCGGCGGGCAGGCCGCCGGCCAAAACCCCCCCGATGACGCCGCGCGTCGAAGGCCGCGACGTCCTGAGTTCGCTGGACCTGACCCAGCGCCTGATCAAGAAGAAATACGCGAAAGAGCTCGAGACCTGGCAGGGCCGTCTCAACCTGCTGACGCGCCACCCGAAGTTCAAGAGCAAGTCGGTCATCCTCGTCTTCGAGGGCCAGGACGCCGCCGGCAAGGGCGGCGCGATCCGCCGCGTCACCTCGGCGCTGGATTCGCGGATCTACCAGGGCGTCCCCATCGCGGCGCCGACCGAGGAGGAGCGCGCCCAGCCCTATTTGTGGCGATTCTGGCGGCATATCCCCCGCCGCGGCCGGTTCACGATCTTCGACCGATCCTGGTACGGCCGGGTCCTGGTGGAGCGGGTGGAGGGATTCTGCTCCGAGGAAGACTGGATGCGCGCCTACGGCGAGATCAACGATTTCGAGATGCAACTCGCGCGGAACAACTCGGTCCTCGTGAAATTCTGGCTTCAGATCAGCAAGGAGGAACAGCTCCGGCGGTTCAAGGAGCGGGAAAAGATCGCCTTCAAGCGCTTCAAGATCACCGAGGAGGACTGGCGGAACCGCAAGCGGTGGGACGATTACCATAAGGCCGTGTGCGATATGACGGACCGCACGTCCACGGAGGTGGCGCCCTGGACAATCGTCGAGGCCAATGACAAGTACTTCGCGCGCATCAAGGTGCTGAAAACGATCGTCAACCGCATCGAGGCGGTTCTGTAAGGCTTTCGGCGCATGCCGGGTTTGTCATTGCGAGGCGTCGCCGAAGCCATCGGCAGTTCGGGACGGGATCGCCGCGGCCCGGAGTTTATCCTGAGCGCAGCCGAAGGGGGCCTCGCGATGACACAAGGGTCATTCCCGCGAAAGCGGGAATGACTTTGATCTTGCGAGGGGCGGAGGCGGGATGTCACCCTTCGACATGCTCAGGGTGACACGAAGAAAGGGCCTCGTCGGCCTCCCGGCCTCCCCGCAATGTCACATCAGTGTTCAGGACTGCTTCAGCCCTGCGGCAAGCTCGGCCGCCGTAGTCTCCCGGTCGAAACGCGCCCAGATGTCCCGGAATGCCGCCTGCCTTGACCGCGCCAGTTCCCCCTGGAGTTCGTAGAGCTCCCCGAACAGGAACAGCAGCCGGGGGGCGATCACGTTTCCCTTCCATTCGTCCAGCAGGCCGTCGATCAGCGACCGCGTGAAGACGGTGTCCTGCAATTCCCCGAGGCAATCCTGGATCTTCACCGTCTCCCCGATGAAGGGTTTCAGCGCATCTCCGTAGGCGGGAGCGACGAATTCGCAGGCGTAGCGGAGCCGCTTGAATTCGATGCGCAGCCGGTGGAAATTCCGGAGCTTCGGCTTGGCAAGGACCTTGCGCCCCTGCGCGAGAACGGCCTGGAAGAGCTCCGGGATCCGCCCCGAGGCGAAGGTGTGCACGGGGGTCAGTGCCAGCGGCGCCGCCGGCCGCTTCGCGGGCGGGCGCCCGGTGTAGGCGCTGAGCCGGGCCTGGAAACGGCGGTAGCGCGGCGAAGCGAGTCCGTTCAGCAGGTCGGAGAGCAGGCAGGCCCGCCGCTGTTCGATATGCCGGGTCAGGATCGCGACGGCGCGTTCCGGAGCCTTCGCGACGGTCGCGGTCGCTCCGGGGAGGTTCAGCAGAAAGACATCGAGGTCCCTGACGCCGCCGAAGAGGGCTCCGAGCCAGGACAGGTCTTCGGCAAGATCGGCGGACGCCCGTTCCGGGATCGCCTTCCGGAAGAGACGGAGGGCGGACCGCATCCGGCGCGTCGCCACGCGGGCCTGGTGGACGAATTCGGTGTCGAGGTCCGCCTGCACGCCCGGAAGATTTTCCTCGATCCGATGGAACTGGAAGGAGAGGATCTTCTGCACCGCGACGTCGAGGCGGTCCTCCAGCGCCACGCGCTGCGGCGCCGGCGGATTTTTGGTGGGGAAGACGATGCCGAGGCGTTCGATCGCCGTTTCGAGCTTGGACTGGCGGGACGGTGAAAGGCCGGTGCAGCCCGAGAGGAGCCTGCCCAGCGCCTCGAGGTCGGCCGGTGAGCCCTTCTTCAGCTCGGCCTCCATCTCGTACAGCCGCTGTGCCCGGCGGGACCGGTTCATGCCCTGGGCCGAAAAGCCTGTCGTGTCAAATACAAGTTCCACCTGAGCCCCTTCGGGGCACCGGAGGCGGTAAGGGATCCGCTCGGTGCGGACGGCTACCTGGACGAGAAGACGCCGGGGATGGATGATCGGATCGATCTCGGCGCGGATCCGCCTGTCCGTTACGGCCGTCGGATCGGCGGCGTCTCCCTTGACGCGGACTTCGACTTCCCGCCGTTCGGCGCGGCCCTCTTCGAGCTTCCCCAGGCTCTTGATCCCGTAGATGGCGGTGTCGCCGGCGCGGCGCAGCCGCAGGGAAAGCCCGTTTCGCAGAAGGCGCCAATCGAAGGTGTCCAGGTAAAGGTCCTGCTGATGCACGGCTCGCAACGGCGTCACCCGGTAGCCTTTCGAGCGCAACAGGTCCAGGACGGCGTTCTTCGCCCCCGGCTCCGCCATCAGGAACTTGTATTCGATCTCCGTCGCTTCCGGGCAGGGTGTTACGGCATCCATCGCTTCTTGTTTCCTTCTTCGTAATCTTTGGTGAGGTTCTTCGGCAGCGGCGTCTTCGCGAGCGCCGCAAGGATTTCGTCTTTCGCGTAATCGAAGCGCACGATCCGCGCCGACGGTTTCGCTGTGCCGGCAAGGCGCAGCAGCGCATAGGCCGGCCGCGGATCTCCGTCGACGGGATGACCCGCGGAACCGCAATTGATGACCAGAATTCCCCCGATCCTTCTCGCGAACGGAATATGCGTGTGGCCGCAGACGAAGATGTCCGGCCTCTCTCCGCCCAGCTTGGTTTTCAGGCCCCGGCTCGTGAGGCTCGGATAGACGGCATCGTCGGCCGACTGAGCGCTTCCGTGGACGACCAGCAGCTCGAAGCCGCCCGGCAGCGTCTCCCGATAGACCCTGGGGAGCGCGGCGAGCCAGTTCCGGGCCCTCGGGTCGAGGTTCGCCCGCGTCCAGTCGAGGATTCTCCATTTGGCCGGCTTCATGGCCTTTTCAAAGGCCGCTGGGTTCTCGATCGCCTCGAGGACCTTCTGGTCGTAGTTCCCGAGAATCGCCTGCATGCGCCGTACCTGAACGAATCGGCATACCTCCGACGGAAAGGGGCCGTACCCGGTGAGATCGCCGGCGCAGAAGAATCTCTCCGCGCCCCGCGCCTCGGCATCGGCGACGGCCGCCTTGAGGGCGGGCAGGTTTCCGTGGATATCGGAAAAGAGCGCGGCGATCATCAGCGGAAGATCACCTTGCGTTTCGCCATGCGCTCCAGCAGGTCCGACTTCTGGTGCGCGCGCTGGATCTCCGCGGCGCAGCGGCCCGGCTCGGCGAGAGAGACTACGAGACGTTTCCTGTCCACGACGCATTCGGCGACGCGCGCGAAGCCGAGGTGCAGGCAGTCGAGGCCGTCGGCGACGCGGAGGAGCGCGGCGAGCCAGGCGACGAGGCCGCGGTCCTGCTTGGGGAGCCCGGCGAACGCCTTGTGGCGTTTCCTGTCCGGCAGCGCCTTGTTGTGGTAGCGGGCGATGAGGGCGCAGAGGTTCCGCTCCCGCTGCGTCAGGCCGGGAAGGTCGGCGTCAAGGATCATGTCGCGGCTGTGCTTGTGGTGCCCGCTGTTCTTCGTCCGGGACCAACCGATGTCATGAAGCACGGCGGCGATTTCGAGCAGCAGGCGGGGCCTGCCCCGAAATCCATGGAGGCCGGCAAGTTTGTCGAAGAGGCTCAGGGCCAGGGCGGTGACCTGCGCCGAGTGCCGCGGATCGGGGTCGAAGGCGTCGGCGAGACGCTTGACGCCCTGGAGCAGCGCATTGCGCTTTCCCCGGGCTTCGGGCGCGGTTGCGGGAGTTGTCACTTTTTCTTTCCTTTCTTCTTGCCGATCTGGCGGACAAGCTGGCTGTACGGAGGCGACTTGACGCCCCCCTTGCGCGCGATGGCGATCAGCGCGCTCTGGCTCCGCACTTCCTTGTCGTTCGCGGCGCGTTTGACGCGCTGGTAGCTGCCGTCGGGCTGCATGATGCGCGCCTTCACGTTGTCCTTCAGGTAGGTCATGAGGATCTCGTTGATGACCCTCGTCTTGATCGCCTCGTCCCGGATCGGGTAGAGGATCTCCGCGCGCTTCTTGAAATTCCGGGGCATCCAGTCGGCGCTTCCCGAGAAGATCTCGGGCTCGCCGCCGTTATGGAAATAGTAGATGCGCGAGTGTTCGAGGAAGCGGTCGAGGATGCTCCGCACGCGGATGTTTTCGCTCACGCCGGGAATGCCGGGCAGGAGGCAGCAGATGCCCCGCACGATGAGGTCGATCTGCACCCCGGCCTGGGAGGCCCGGTAGAGGGCGCGGATCGTCTGCCAGTCGATCAGCGCGTTCATCTTGGCGATGATCCGCCCCGGTTTCTTCGGAGTGGACTTGCCGATCTCGCGGTCGATGAGCTTGATGATCCGGTCCTGGATGTTCACCGGGGCGAGGAAGATCTTCTTGAACCGCGTTTCGACCGTTTCGGGCTTGAGCATGTCGCCGCCCGTCCAGGAGTTGAAACCCGTGATGACGTTGAAGAGCGAAGAAACGTCGCCGCCGATGTCCGGATCGGCGGTGAGGATCCCCACATCCGTGTAAAGCTGGGCGGTGACGGAGTTGTAATTGCCCGTGGAGAGGTGCACGTAGCGGCGCAACTGCTTGCCCTCGCGCCGGACGACGAGCGTCGCCTTGCAGTGGATCTTCCACTTCACGAAACCGTAGACGGGATTGATCCCCGCCTTCACCATCGTGTTCGCGAAATCGATGTTCTTTTCCTCGTCGAAGCGCGCCTTGATCTCGACGACCGCCGTCACCTGCTTGCCGTTTTCCGCCGCCCGGCAGAGGGCCTCGACAATGGGCGAGTCGCGGTCGACGCGGTAGAGGGTCTGCTTGATGGCCAGCACGTCCGGGTCTTCGGCGGCGGCATTGATGAATTCGACGACGACGGCGAAGGAGTCATAGGGGTGGTGGATGAGGATGTCTCCTTCCCGGATGACGCTGAAGATATCGCTCTTGCCCGCCAGTCGCTTCGGGATGCGCGGGTTGAACGGCGGATCCCGGTGGACGGGGGAGACGGGCAGATCGTAGAGGGGCAGCAGGCCGCACAGGTTGAGGGGACCGGGGATCGCGTAGACGTTGGTCGGTTCCATGCCGAGATTCCGGCAGAGGATCTGGAGCATCTTTTTCGGCGTGCCCTCCTGCACCTCCAGTCGCACCGCGATCTTGTTGGAGCGGTCCTTGAGCTCCGCCTCGACGGATTTCAGCAGATCCATCACCGAATCTTCATGCAGGTCGTAGTCCTGGTTGCGCGTCACCCGGAAGGGGATGCAGTTGGTGATCTTCATGCCGGGGAAGAGGTTGGCGATATTCGACGCGACGAGATCTTCGAGGAGGACGAAGTGGTGCCCCTTCCGGTCGTCCATGACGCGGATGACGCGGGGGAGGACGGAGGGGACCTCCACGAAGGCATAGGGCTGCTGGCCGCCAAAGGAATCCACTTCCTTGAAGAACACCATGAGATTGAGCCGCAGATTGCCGAGAAAGGGGAAGGGGTGACCCGCATCAACGGCCATCGGCGTCAGGATCGGGAAGACCTGATTTTCGAAATAGGCGGAGAGCTTCTGCGCGTCTTTCTTGTCGAGGGAGGAGACGGGGACAATCTCGATTCCCGCCCGCTTCAGTTCGGGGAGGACGATATCCTTCAGGCACTTGTACTGCTCGGCGACGTACTTGCCGGCCCTGGCGGCGATGGACTCGATCTGCTGGCGGGGCGTCATGCCGCTCGTGTCCGGATCCACAACGCCGGCCTGGAGGAGCCGGGCCAGGGCGCCGACCCGCACCTGGAAGAATTCATCGAGGTTGGAACTGAAGATGGAGATGAACTTGAGCTTTTCCATCGCCGGGCTCAGCGGGTCGCAGGCTTCTTCCAGGACGCGCCAGTTGAATTCCAGCCAGGCGATTTCCCGGTTCAGAAACAGGGCGGGGTCCTTCAGGCGGATTTCCCTCGTTTCCGGCGGTTTTCCGGTTTCCGGTTTCTTCGCGGCGGTTTTTTTCGCGGAGGTCTTCTTGGTTGCGGTCTTCCTGGCGGCCGCCTTCCGGGGCGACGCGGCTTTCTTCTTGGCGGCTTTCTTGGCGGAGGTCTTTTTGGGGGATGCGGCCTTTTTCCCTGCGGTCTTTTTGGCGGCCGCCGCTTGCTTGCTGCTCATGGGCGAGATCCTTCTGCGGTGGGGAGGTCCGACAACGTTCGACGAATGTAACGCCCTTCAACGATTGGGACTATACGAAAAGCGCTCTCCGGTGTCAAGGCAGGCCACGAAATGTTCTTGACAGTCCGCCGTTTTCCCGCAATCCTCCCCTAAGAAGGAAGAGGATCGTTTTTTGTTTTTCCGCCATGCGCAGAAAGGAAAATCATGAGTGATCAACGCGCCTACGCCCGCAAACTGGCCGCCGAGGCCGTTTCCAGGGGGGAACCGCTTGCCTGGTTCGAATCGTTGTATGCCAGGGGATTGTCGGAAGGGATTCCGATTCCCTGGGCCGACCGGAAGCCCAACCCCAGTCTGGTCGAACTCTTCGCGAAGGTCAACGGACTGCCGTCCGCCGGCCGCGCCCTCAAGGTCGGGTGCGGACTGGGCGACGATGCGGAATGGCTTTCCGGAAGGGGTTTCGACGTGACCGCGTTCGACATCTCGCCGAGCGCCATCGCCGAATGCCGCCGGCGATTTCCCGGGAGCCGGGTGGACTATGTCGCGGCCGACCTTTTCCGGGCGCCCGCGGCCTGGGCAGGGGCGTTCGCGCTGGTCATCGAAGCTTACACGCTCCAGGTCCTCCCGCCGGAACTGCGTCAGGAGGCGGAGGAGAACATCGCCGGTTTCGTCGCGTCCGGCGGCTGTCTCCTGGCCGTTTCCCGGGCCCGGGGGGAGGAGGATCCAAAGGGAAGCATGCCCTGGCCGCTCACGGAGGCGGAAGTCCGCCGGTTCGCGTCGTTTGGCCTGACGGAGACTTTCTTCGAGGACTTCGTCGATTCCGAAGAGCCGCCGGTGCGGCGCTTCCGGGCCTGTTTCCGGAAGGATGCGGACTGAAGGCGTCGGCGCGCGCCGTCTTCGCACCGATGCCGAAGAGGAAAGAAGAGTGCCGGAGTTCGAGAAAATGAGCGCGGCCGCCCCGCTTTGCAGCCCCGGGCAGGGCACGGTCAAGGACACGCAGGCATTCGCCGACCGGGCCTTCTCGCGCGCGGCCGGCGCGCCCCTCGTCGGAGGCAATTCGGTCCGGCTGCTCAAGAATGCGTGGGAGAACTATCCCGCGTGGCTCGCAGCCATCGCCGCCGCGAAACGGCATATCCACTTCGAGAGCTACATCATTCACGAAGACAACACGGGACGGGCCTTCGCCGATGCGCTGATCGCCAAAGCGCGGGAAGGGGTGCGCGTGCGGCTGATCTACGATTGGCTGGGCGGCTTCGGCAGGACCTCGCGGCGTTTCTGGAACCGGTTGCGCGCCGGCGGCGTCGACGTGCGCTGCTACAACCCGCCGCACCTGGACAGCCCGCTCGGCTGGCTCTCCCGCGACCACCGCAAGATGCTTGCCGTCGACGGACAGGTCGGCTTCGTCACGGGCCTGTGCATCGGGCGCATGTGGGAGGGCATTCCCGAAAAGGGCATCGAGCCCTGGCGCGACACCGGCATGGAAGTGCGCGGCCCCGCCGTCGCGGATATCGAGCGGGCGTTCGCGGAGGTCTGGGCGATGACGGGGGCGCCGATTCCGGAAGGCGAAGGGATGGAAAGAGACGCGCTTCCGCGCGCCGGCGATACGAGTCTGCGCGTCGTGGCGAGCGCCGCGGCGACCGCCGGCATGTTCCGCTTCGATCATCTCATCGCGGCGCTCGCCAAGGAAAGGGTGTGGCTCACGGACGCCTACTTCGCCGGGACGACCGCCTACGTGCAGGCCCTGAGGGCGGCGGCGCAGGACGGCGTCGACGTGCGACTGCTGGTGCCGAATGCGACGGACATCCCGATTTTGAGGCCGCTGTCGCGGGCGGGATACCGCCCGCTCCTGGAGGCGGGGGTGCGCGTCTTCGAATGGAACGGCGCGATGCTGCACGCAAAAACGGCGGTGACGGACGGGCGCTGGGCGCGCATCGGTTCGTCGAATCTCAACATCGCCAGTTGGTTCGGCAACTGCGAACTGGACGTGGTCGTGGAAGACGAACCTTTCGCGCAGGCGATGGAGGATATGTACCTCGAGGACCTGGCGAACGCGACGGAAGTGGTCCTGGACGCGAAACAGAAGGTGCGTGCGCGCGGTGCGCCGCGCCGCGCACGCCCGGTGATGACGAGCGGCGGCGGGAGCGTCGGGCGCGCGGCGGCCGGGGCGGTCCGCATCGGCAACGCAGTCGGCGCGGCCTTCACTGGCCGACGCGTACTGGAGCCTGTTGAATCCCGCCTGATGACGGGCGGCGGCGCATTGTTCCTGATCCTGGCCGCCCTCGTTGCGTTCTTCCCCCGCACGCTTGCCTATCCGCTTTTTCTCCTCTTTGTCTGGTTCGGAGCCGCGCTGTTCTACAGAAGCTGGAAATTGCATCGCGAGGGCAGGAGAAAAAGAGAAGCGCTTCGCGGGCGGGCCGCGCCGCGCCGGACGGCGAAAGACAAGGAGAACGCGCAGTAGCGGGGAACCGGTTACGCCGGGAAATCGCTGAAGAAGTGCCGCAGATCCCCCGCCTTTAAAAGGTGTACGACAGGGAGAGCGCCCCGAAGAGCTGTTCGTCCCGCTGGGACTCGAATTCCTTCGTCCGGTAAACGTAGGAATGGGTGATCTTGAAGCGGTCGACGATGAGCCCGATGCCGCCGACGACATCGGCGACAAACCGCCTCTTGTCGACGCTGTGGCTGTCCCGCAGCGTGTTCCCGTCGAAGAAGATGTTCCGGGCCACGGCGCTGCCGTCGACGGCAAAGAAAAGATGGATGCCGTAGCGCTCGGAGGGCCGGGAGAGGCGCGGGTCTTCATCGTCCAGGGGAGCGCTGCTGTCCGACCCCGCCCGGATGAGATAGGTTCCGTAGTCATTCGGGAGGTTCCAGCCGAAACGCACCTGCCCGCCCAGGTTGGCCCCGGTGTAGGCATTCCCCGCGGCGATTCCCATATGGGGGATGCAGTCGAAGCCGATGCCTTCGGCGTTCTTGATCTGAAAGACCCTCCATTTGCGTTCGAAGAAGATGTTGAAGACCGGCTCGTCGTGGAGCTGATGCTCCCAGCCCTTGGGATCGACGGAGCCGATCCAGCCGTGGATCACCTTCTGGCAGTCCTCGGCGTAGGAGTGGCGGCCGACGATGCCGACATCAAATTCGAGGGTGTCCATCTGACTCCGGCTCTTGCTGTGGAGCGCCAGTCCCAGATAGGTGAAGCCGGCATAGGGGCGGTCGTTCACGATCAGGTCGCTCCGTTCCTTGTCTTCGGGCGTGTAGATGTTCTGTCCCAGGGAAAGGGAAACGGACCGCTGGTCCCCGGGTTCGTTGACGAACGGCATCTGCTCGATGTAGGGGTGCATCCATTTCGGAACCAGAGGCGATTCCCGATAGTTCGAGAGATCCCGGGAAACCCAGGAAAGCTTGGTCCCGTGCGTATAATAGCGATCACGGTTGTTGAAGCCGAAAAGGTCGTTTTCCAGGTAGAGGGTCATCGTGTCCACCTTCCGGGCTTCCCTGTCGGCGGCCGCAGAAGGCTGCGGCAGGAAGAGAGAGAGGAGGATCGATGCGATGACGAGGAGGGGTTTGACGTTCATTCCACACAACCTTTTTTGCGAAAGACGGTTACACCCGCACCGCGGGCGGTCAGGACCGGCAGGCGGCGCAATCTTCGAAGCCGTCGGCCAGGCCCATCCTGCGGGCGAGGCGCCGGTGCTCTTCCGGCGAGATCCACGACACGCGGAGGTAGTCGGCGATTGCCCGGTCGCTCATGCCGATGCGCCGCGCTTCGCGCACGGTGATCTCGTAGGCCTCGATCTCGGTCTCCCGGTCCACGTAGGCCTTGCTGCGATCATAGAGATTCCGGCCCTGCAGGTGCTGCTTTACGTGGCAAAGCTCATGGATGATGTCCAGGTACAGGAATTCGTCGGAGGCGTTCCGCAGGTGGGCGAGGCCGATGGTGATACTGCCGTCGTCGTTGTTCACGAACATCTCGTGGGGTATGTCCGCCACCACGATGCGGATGAGCGCCAGGACCTGTTCGATTTCTCCGGTGCCGGAGAAAATGTCCTCCAGGATCCCGTACGAGCGGATATCGGGATAGACATCCGCCAGGAAGAATTGCCCCGGTTCGCGCCGGCGGTTGATGCAAAAGACATTTTCCATCTTACTTTTCCGCTTCCCCGCCCGCCGTCTCCAGGAGCTTGTCCCAATCAATGCCGCGGAACGTCCCGTGGAGGAGATGGTCGTCGTCGACGGAGAAATAGTCGAGGCGGGTGAAGACGCGGCGGCAGACCGCTTCAACGCCCGCGGGCGGCACCACGTCGTCGCGGATACCGTGGTAGACGACGGCAGGCACCTCCGAGCGCATGGAGAGGTAAGGTTCGAATTCGGGCAGGGTGAGGGCGGGGGCGAGCAGGATAATCCTTCTCACGCGGTCGGCGTGATAGAGGGCGAAAACCGCCGCCATCAGGCCGCCGTAGCTCGACCCTACCAGGATGAGGTGTTCCCTTCCGGCAAGGACCTGATGCAGCTTGGCCATCCGCTCCTCGAATGGCCCTGCATAGTCCTCGCGCAGCACGTCCGGGAATTTCTCCGCGAAGAAGACCCCCTTCGTGCCGCGGCTCGACGTGTCCAGCCCGTGAATGTAAACGCCCGTCGCCTTCATCTCATGCCTCTTTCCATGTCCGGTCGTTTTCTCTGCATCGACTATGCCACTAAGGAGAAAGTTTCGCAACGTCAAGGAAGGGAGATCAGCGGGGCTGCTGCACGGTACCGCTGTAAAACGCCTCGCATTTTCCGCCTTGAACGAAACGTTCCGCCTGCCTGTAGATATTGAGGACCGGGCCGGCGAGGGTTTCGAGCGTGCCGACCGCACCGACCTGGGGAGACCCGAAAGGACCGCTGATGCTCTGCGAAAATCTTGCGCATCCCTTTTCGTCGAGAAGCGCGACGGTGATGCCGTCGTATCGTTCATTCACCAGATTGAGCCTCCCCTTCAGGGCGACGCGGTTGCCGCGCGTTGCGAGCGCGCAGTCGACGGCGTCGGCCACGCCGTTCGTGACCTTCCAGCGGGAGACGAAGCGGATGATGGTGCCGCTCCCGCCCTGGGTCTGGTAATAAAGATCCCCGAAACGGTACGCCTTGAGGGCAGCGCTGCCCAGGGGCCCGG
Organism: Syntrophaceae bacterium UBA6109; assembly: GCA_002428445.1. Next base: position 5,567 of record DIWJ01000054.1, on the reverse strand, counting down.
CGATGAAAAAAACGCCGATGTCGGTCAGGTTGAACTGCTGGCTTGCCGCGTACGAAGAAAGGGCCTTGTCGAGATCCACGGTGTACGTGGTGAGATTGCCGCCCCGGAGAGACAGCGTGCCGTCCATGCCGTTCACGAGGGCGCGGCCCTCTTTTCCCTTCACGGTCAGGGAGAGATCGAGATCGCCCTTTCCGCCGATCACCCTGCCCGCGCCGAACGATCCCGTCAGTTTTTCGAAGTCCAGCCCCGGCGCCTTCAGAGAGATTCTGTACTCGGTATCGGTTCCGGCCGCATCCATCCGGACGCTTCCTTCGCCCTTTGAACCGAATATCTCGAGAGTCGGGAGATCGAGGAAGAAGACCCCCTGTCCGGCCTTCACGGAGCCTCTGGCGTCGTCGATTCTCAAGTCCTTTCTTGTCATCTCGCGGCAGGCGACGGTTCCAGTGAAGGAGAGGGTCCTGAGGACATCCCCCGCGGAATCCGCCAGCGAAAGATCCCGTATGGCCAGGTGTATTCCTTTCAATGCGGTCTTCTCGCCCGTCTTCCCGTCGAGGTAGACCAGCGAACCGTCGGACAGCTTGAGTTCATCCAAACGGAATGCGCTTCCCGGCGATCCCGCCGGCGATTTCCCCGCGACCTTCGCGAAATTGTACGTCCCGTCGCTGTCCTTCGCGACAGTGACGGACGGCGCGACAAGCCTGCATCCGGCGATCCTGATCTGCCCCTTCAGCAGGGGCAACAGCTCCAGCCCGATCCTGAGGCGCTCGACGGCAAGGACTTCGCCGCCCCTTCCGGCGACATGGATGTCCTTTGCCGAGAGGCCGAGGGGAAACACAGAGAGCCCCAGTTTCCCCAGGATCCGGACATCGAGGCCCGTCGCTGCGGAGGCGGCGTTTTCGATCTCCGGCCGGTGGGAATTGATGTCGAAAAGGGACAGGGCAGCAGCCGCCGCGAGGATAGCGAGCGCGGCAAGGCCGCCCGCAAGAATCAGCTTCTTTTTCCGCACTGCATTCATGGCCTTTTCCATTCCTGCCCCGGGCGCGGTTTCGCGCGGCCGAGGAAATCCATCTGATGGGCGATCAGGACAAGTTCGCCGCTTTCGATCTGGGAGCGGCGTTCGTCAATCCAGCGAGAAAAATCCGCAGGCGAAAGCGCCGGGGAATTCTTCAGCGCCGTCTCGATCAGGGTGACGATGGCGTGAAGGAAATACGCCTCGTCCTGCGGGTAGCGGCCGCCCGCGGGGTAGACGACCCAATCGGAGCTTCCCGCATCGAGAAGCTCGACGCCGTATCTGCGCAGCAGGGAGAAGAGACGGCGCCCCGTCCGGCTGTCACCGGACGGGAGACCGCCGACGAGCCTGGAATCCATGCTCTCGTGGTAGAGGGCAAGGACCTGCCGGTCCGGCATGGACGCCGCAGGCGGTTCCAGAACGGTCAACCCGTCGAAATTCGCCGTCAGATAGAGGAGGCCGCCGGGCGTCAACACCGACAGGAGCGCCTGAAGGGCGCGGTCCGCGTCGACGAGATCCATGAAGGCATGAGCAATGACGAGATCGCAAGGCCGTCTCCCGCGGCGGGCGGCAAATTCGTACAGATCGGCCGTCTCGAAGTGCGCGGTAATCTCCACGGCGCCGTTTTCCCGCGCCAGCGTGAAGCCGGCGGGACCGTCGGCAAGTTCCAGGCCCAGGGAAGCACTCCAGAGGGGGATCAAGCGCCGGGCCTCCCGGATGTTATGGGCATCGATGTCGATCGCATCGTAGCGGACGTTCTTGAGGATATGCCATGCCGCCAGACGCTCCAGCATGGAGCCGATGCCGGCGCCGACATCCAGGACCTGCAGAGGCTGACCGCGGCCGCCGTCCGTTTCTTTCGCCAGCGAAGCCAGGACGTGCCGGTTCAGGGCCCGGTCGTCCACACTCTTTTTTGCGGCAAGATATTTCTGAAAATCAATGCATGGCATCGGGACGGACATAAACTCTGCCTGATTTTCTAACTGGTTGTTGAAATAGTCGTTAAGCGCAGGCTGTTCAAAAATGTCCGGATGCAAGGCTTCTGAAATCCTGAGCCATGAGGCGTACTGGGTGGTACGTCGAATGGCGAGGGATGAAGAAAACGCAGCAGCCGGGCGTTTTCCAACAGCCTGCTAATCTTCCCGCCTCTTCCGGGAAATCATTTCCCGAAGGAAGCGATGGATGCGCGCCGCACCGGCCGCCCAGGAGGGATGTCCGGCGTAGCGTTTCTTCGCCGCCAGGCCCATGGCGGCAAGCAGGTCGCGGTCGTGGATGAACCGGTCGATGCGGGCGACAAGGGCCGTCTCATCTCCGGGCGTCACAAGAAATCCCTCGATGCCGTCGGCAATCACCTCGGGGATGGCCCCCGCCGTCGAAGCGATGACGGGCAGTCCATAGGCCATGGCTTCAAGGTAGACGATGCCGAATCCCTCGTAGAAAGAGGGAACAGCCAGGCAGTGGGAAGTCTCCAGCAGTTCCGCCAGTCTGTCCTTGCCGACGGCATCCGCCATCTCCACCTGATCCCCGATGCGGGCGCGGGCGACCAGGTCCCGAATCCGCTCCGTATAAGCGATGTCGGCGGACAGGCTTCCCGCGACGGTCAGATGCCAGCTTTCCCGCCGAAGCCGGCCGAGGGCGGCGATCAGCGTGTGAAGGCCCTTTCGCGGAATCACATTGCCGACAAAGAGGATTTTCAGGCCCCGGGGGTCGCGGCTTCGCTCGCGGACCTTCGCATCGGTGATGGCGGGCCGCACATGATCGCCTCCCGGGTAGGCCACGACGGACGGACGTTCCCCGCCAAGAAAATTTTCGAGGACGGCGCGGGTCGTCCTGCTGTTGAATACAAACCCGTCCACGGTCTCCAGGTACTTCCTCTCCACCCGCTGATACAGCCTCATCGGCCAGCCGGCATGCGCCTCGGAAGTGCGCAGGTGATGCACGATGGAGACGAGGGGGCATTTCAGCGTCTTCTTCAGCCGCGGATTCACATGAAAAAGGGAGGGGTGGCAGAGCTCGTCCTGCAGCAGCACGTCGGGCCTTTTCTTCTGAAGGGTTTCCGCCAGGCCGCTGAAGAAATTGTCGGCAAGGCAGGAAAGATAGTTCCCCGGGCGCAGCGGGAGGATTTCAACCTCCGCACCGCTGCGCCGGAGGCAATCCGCCATCATGCGGTCGTAGAGATAGCCGCCGGAGACCTGATCCGCGGATCCGTAGATCGCAAGGCTGATATTCATGGGACCTCCCGACGACAAGCGGCCCATGTGTCTTCATTTTCGAAGACCCTGACCTCCACGGCGGATACCGGCGGTTTCTTCAGGCCGTCGAGGAACCAGCGGCAGCACTGGTCCGCCAGCTGTTCAATGCTGGGGTTCAAGCCGGCAAATTCGGGGAGTCCGTTGAGAAGCCTGTCCTTCAGGCGGTTCATGATCCCGTCCATGCGGCCTTTGACCTCCACGATATCCATGAGGAATCCGCGCCTGTCGAGGCATGGCCCCTCCAGACGGACCTCCAGGGCATAGCTGTGCTCATGCGGCTGGTTTTCGCTGCCCCAGTCGCCGCCGATCAGGAAATGCCTGGCCGTGAAATGTCGTCGAACTGCAACCCTGAACACGTGACATCCTCCCGGGCGCCGGCCCGTCAATACTGAAAGATGACCTGGAGGCACCGCTCCGGCCGCCTGTCCAGGAAATCATACGCTTCGCGCGCATCTGCGAACGGGAAACGCCGCGTAATGAGACGCGCGGGATCCGTTTTCTTCAGGAGGGACCAGACAAGGGCCGTGCGCCTCGCTTTTGTCCAGCGGCCGGAGAACTCGGGGTTGATCGTGCTGACCTGGCTGTCGATCAAACGGATGCGGCTGCGGTGGAAGGCGCCCCCCAGGTTCAGACGAACCGGTTTGACGCCATACCAGGAACCTATCACGATCCGGCCGTGAAAGCCCGTCACGGAAATCGCCTGCTCCAGCGCCTCCGGCGCTCCGGATATCTCGAAGGTCAGATCGGCGCCTTCCCGGCCCTTCTCCTTTCCGAGCCCGTCCATGATGGCGGCGGCAAGATCCGGATCGGAGGCGTCGAAAGCCGCGCTTGCGCCGAACTGAAGCGACGTTTCGCGGCGCAAGCGGTGCCGGTCCGCGGCAAGAAGCCTCGCCAGGGGATGCATGCCCAGGACGGCGGTCGTCAGCAGCCCCACGACCCCCTGACCAAACACGACCGCCTTTTCGCCGATGAGGGGCCTTCCGTCCATCACCAGGTTGACGGCCGTTTCCAGATTCGGCAGGAAGAGCGCCTCTTCCGGCGAAATGCCCGCGGGGAGCGGCAGGAGCTCGTCGACGGCGGCGATAAAGGAGCTTTCATGGGGGTGAAAGGAAAAGACCGTGCGGTCCTCCCATTCGCCGGGTACGCCGCTTCCCAGGGCCGCCACCTTTCCCACGAGGGAGTAGCCATACTTCATGGGGAATGCGCATTTTCCCCGAAGACTGGGGATGGATTGGTCCAGGGGGAGATCCGGCGGACAGAGACCGCGGTACGCCAGCAGTTCGGAGCCGGCGCTAATTGCCGAGAAGAGGGTCTTGACGAGGACCTTGCCGGGGGGCGGAGAAGGCAGAGGCTCTTCACGGATCTCGAGAAGACCGGGGCCGGTGAAATAGAGGACGGCGCGGCTCATTTCCCGTTCCAGGCGACATCGGCCCGGAGGACGACATCCGATCCGCAGGTCTCCCATTCCATGTTCCGAAGAACGGGCGGATTTCGGAGGCTGAGCTGCAGGGGCCAGACGGCGTGCATGCCGCCGACGTAGATCGGGCTGATGGTCAGGACGAGCTGATCGACCAGGTGGTCTTTCAGGAAACTCGTGATGATTTCCGCGCCGCCCTCCACCATGAGGCTGGCGATGTTAAGCTCCGCGAGCCGCCGGAGCAGGGCCTTCAGGTCGATCATGCCGTCCGGGCGGGACGGTATCCGCATGACCCTGGCGCCCGATTTCAGGAGCGCCTGCTCGCGCCCGGCGTCCGACGTCTCGGCGGTTGCGATCCACGGCGCATGATGGTGATGCTGCAGGGCCTGGGCATCCATGGGGAAACGCAGGCGCCCGTCAACGATGATCGGCTGGGGACTCTTGCCGTCGACATGCCGGACCGTCAGGGCGGGATTATCGGCCAGAATCGTACCGATGCCGACGAGGAGCCCGTCGTGGATGGATCGCAACCAGTGAGTGAATACGAGGGAGTCCCTGCAACTGATGGCCAGCGGTCTCCCCGGCTTCTGGGCAATGGAACCGTCAATGCTCTGGGCATAGCTGAGGGTCACGTAAGGGCGGCCGCCGTTGATCCGATCGGGCGCTTCTTCGAGACAGGATTGAATTTTTTCGGCTATCGATCCCATGGCGTGAAATTCGGCGGTTCGATGATGAGATTACGTTTTGACAAAACTGAAATCACCTCTAATATAACTCATATCGGAGAGGTGTCAACAAATGATCCGGTTCGGACCAGAACCGCGCACAACGGGATCCGGGATGGCGTATGAGCGGTGAATCCAGCAGCGAGCGCATTCCCCGCGGCTTG
>DIWJ01000053.1 GCA_002428445.1 Syntrophaceae bacterium UBA6109 | reverse complement strand
GCATCCCCTGGCATTTCGGCTGGATCACCACGGCCGACCGGAAGTACGGACCCTCCGACAAGAAACCCGAAATCTTCACCACCGGGGATGCGGCGAACCTGCTCACCCCGACCATCGGTGACGCAAACACCACGATTCCGGAGAGCAAGGCCTTCATGGTGAATGTGGTCAAGAAGGGGGTGAAATAACATGGCCGAGAAAACGAAACTCATCGATGTTGCGAAGTGCACCGGCTGCCGGGGTTGCCAACTCGCTTGCAAGCAGTGGAACGGTCTTCCCGCAAAGCAGACCGTTGCCGCCGGCACGTATCAGAACCCGCCCGATCTCCAGTCCAACACCTGGACCCTCATTCGCTTCCAGGAGGTCGACGCAAAGGACGGCGTGAAGTGGCTCTTCCGGAAGGACGGCTGCATGCACTGCACGAACGCCGCCTGCGTGAAGGTCTGTCCGAGCGGCGCCCTCTACTACAGTGATCTGGGAACCGTCGGGATCATCAAGGAGCGCTGCATCGGCTGCAAGGAGTGCGTTGCGGCCTGCCCGTTCGAGATTCCCCGCTACGACAGCGTCACGGACAAGGTAACCAAATGCGACCTCTGCCTTTCCCGGATCCAGGCCGATCTTCCCCCCGCCTGCGTCAAGGCCTGCCCCACCGGCGCCCTGACCTTCGGGGATAAGGACGATATGCTGAAACTCGCCTACAAGCGGGCGAAGGAACTGGGCGGCGACGCCTCGGTTTACGGGGACAAGTTCGTGGACGGGACGCACGTGGTCTACGTCCTGGCGGAGAAGAAAGAGGTCTACGACCTCCTGCCCGCGAATCCGCGTGTGCCGCTGTCGGTCATGGCGTGGAAGGATCTGCTGAAACCGCTGAGCCTCGTGGCGGCGGGCGGCGTCCTGGCGGCGTCTTTCCTGCACTACATCATCCACGGGCCGAAGACCCCGGATGAGGACGACAACCAGAAGACGGAAGGGGGTGCGTAACATGAAAAAAGGATTGATCAAGGCCACCGACGCCTTCGAACGGATCGTCCACTGGAGCCTGGCGATTTCGTGCCTGGTGCTGTGCATCACGGGACTGGGGATGATGTTCCATTCCTTCAACTTTATCGGCGATCTCATGGGCGGCCTCAAGTCGCTCAAGTACGTCCACAACTTCACGGGGCTCTTCTTCATCCTGGCGCTCGTCTTCACGATCCGGATGTGGTGGCGGGAGGCGGGGATCTTTTCGATGCCGGAGGATCTCGAATGGATGATGTGTGCGGGGGGTTACCTCTGGCACGTGGACAAGGTTCCCGAGGTCGGAAAGTATAACCCGGGGCAGAAGGCCTTCTTCCTGGCGGTCGCCTTCTTCGGGGTGATCATGGTGATCACGGGACTCGTCATGTGGTTTCCCTTCAGCTTCCCCGTGGAGCTGGTGCGGTGGATGTATCCGCTCCACGCGCTGGGCTTCGTGGTGATCTTCGCCTTCTTCTTCGTCCACCTCTACCTGGGGACGATCGGCTCGCCCGGGTCGCTCCCGGCGATGCTCCACGGCTGGGTGACGCGGGCGTGGCTGAAGAAGCAGCACGCCAAATGGCTCCATGAGATGGAGGAAGCGGGGACGCTGGAGGTCTACGGCGAGGAGAAAAAAAGCGCCCACGGGCATTGATGTTCCAACGCAAGAACCCGCCCCCCGTTCGACGGTGAGACCGGGTTTACAGGGAAAATTAGTGAGGCCCGCTTCGCAAGGAGCGGGCCTCACTGTCTTCTTTAAGAGTATTCATCATTACTTGCGGCTTATGACCCATATTATGACAGAGAGGATGATACTGACCAGCAGGCTTGTTGTCAGTGGGCGTTATACCCTACTCCTGTTAATCCACAAGCATCAGACAAAAAGTGTTGCGTGGTTCTGTTTCTTCCCGTAGTGTTTCAATATGGCAGTCATTGTTCCGCGCCGTCTGAAACACATCGATGCCACATGCCTCCATGGAAGGCCTTACTCTGTCACTATGATTACAGCAGGTTCCCTTAACTTTACCGCATTCTTGACACAGGTTGCAGGGACCTGCCAAAAAGACGAAGGCTTTGTAATATCCGTCCTTAAACATCTCCCCTTCCAAATCAATCAGCATCTGACGGAATTTTTTTAAACGCCTTCCCCGCTCCCTGGTCGGTAAGGTCTCAATATGAAACAGAAGGGCTCTTTGATAACAATCAAGGATTCGCCTTGTTTCTTCTGCGGTCGGTGTGTGCGGCGGACAGTTGTAACTGTAATTGTAGCCTCCGCAGCCGAATTGACATTTTAAGCGCACCCATACCGCAGTCACCACACTGGATGGGTTGATTTGTTTCACACTGGACGCTCCCCCCTTCAGTGCAAGGGCAGCATATTTTCTCAGATCATTTTCATTCATATGCAGTCACCTCCGAATCAATGACCATCCTTTGTTCGTTCATTCTTTCCTCCCGAAGGTTGCGGTTGAATGGGTGAATCTTGTTTCAGATGATGGGAGAATACGAAGAGCGGGGGGGCATGTCAAACGGTTTTCGCTTTCCGGGGTCTGCACCCCGGCCTGAAATCAGATCAGAAGGATTGCCAGCGCGGCAAAAAGGATCATTCCGCCGAGGGTCCCGTTAAAGCCGAGGAGAGGGATGAGGACGAGGCTTCCACAGAGAGCGCCGAGGCAGCCGCCGATGAGGTCGGCCGCGTAGAGGGGGCCGATGACCTTTTTCTGCTCCCGGACGCCGCAGAGTCCGGCATAGGCGAAGAGGCCGCCGACCAGAAATCCGGTCGCAACGAGAAGTCCCGCCGTCAAAGGAAGACTGCCGGCGCCCCCGCCGGTCACGGTTCCGATCGCCGCCAAACCGAGGAGACCATAACCGGCGAGGAGGGCGGCTCCCCACCCCCGTGTCCGTGGCCTCCGGACACCCGTTCCGAGGATCAGGTCCCGGAGGACCGGTGCGCCGAGGGCCAGGCCCGCCATGAATGCCGCAAGAAGGAGGCCGATCTCCTGGTAAAGGACACCCGCTTTTGCCTGGTAGGCGAGGATGAGAACCGATTCGATTGCGATGCCGGTAAATCCGGCGACGGAGGCCAGAAGTCCCCGTCGCCAGGCGGGCCACCGGCGGCTTCCGAGGAACAGGAGCGACATGCCGATCAGCAGCCCCAGTCCCATGAGCCATCCGGTTATTCCGAACCCCTTCCCGTCGGTCCCGATACCGGGGAGGTCCGCGAGCGCGAGCTTCGGGAAGAACCGCGCGAGCCATGACATCAGCGCATAAGGGTAGCAGACCGGCCGAATATCGGTGTTTGCCGGGACTGCCGTTTTCTTCAGTCGTGTTTCAACCTCGGCAAAGCGGTCGTTCGTGAAGAGGTAGCGGATGTAGGGCGGAGAGACGAGACGGGTCTGGAATCCCCGTTCCCGAAGGCGGTCGGTCAGAATCTCCGGCGAACGGGGGAGGGGGTCGGCGGAGGCGGTCATCAGCGTAGTTGCCCCGGGAAGAACAAGGACCTCCGGAAAGACGGAGGCGAGCGCATGGTAAATGCTTGCCGTTCTGCGGGTCGTCTGCGGCGTCCAGAGGTTTTCGGCTGTGGGGAGACGCAGCGCGACGATTCCTCCGGAATGAAGGCGCGCGGCGCACTGGGCGAAGAATTCACGGGTGTAGAAGCGGTTCGTCTCTCCCGACGACGGCTCCGGCATGCCGACCAGGATCAGGTCCCAAGCAAAACCGCTGTTTTTCAGAAACTGCCGCGGATCGGCCCGGGTGAGGCGGACGGCGGGATCCGACAGAGACGCCCGGATGTTCGCAGGGAGGTGACGCCGGAGAAGGGTAATTGGACCAATGTCGAGGATGACGGCGTCAATCCGGACGGGCCGGTGCCGGAGGAGTTCGCTTATGGTTCCGTCCCATCCTCCGCCGAGGACAAGGATCCGCCTCGGCTCCGGGTGTTGGAGGGCCGCCATGTGAGAGAAGAGTTCCGCCTCCGTTCCCCCCGTCTCGAAGGCAAGGGCGTCGTTCGTAAAGAAGGAGACCTGTCCGGCAAGAGCCGTCGCGGTGATCCGTCCGTATGGGGAATCTGTTGTCGCAACGAGTCCCGGATGATTCCAGGCCGTCATCCGCCGGTCGAGGGAGGACGCCTGATAGAGGATGGCAAGCAGGAAGACCGCGAGGAGCAAGGCGATGGCCCGTCCCGGTCGGCCGCCCTTTTTCCGGAAGAGGAAGAGGGATGCGGCGGCGGCGATCAGGGCGCAGGCGACGGAGAGGGATAAATTCTGGACGCCGTACCGGAGACAGATCGCAGCCAGGAGGCCTCCGGCGAGACTTCCGGCGCTTTCGATACCGTACGCGCCGGCGAGTGTCCGGCCCCGCTCCGCATGGAGACCGGCCGCCTCCCGGAACAGGAGACCGGAAAGCAGGCCGGCGGGCAGCAGGGCGATCACCAGCGCCGCCATCTGCCGGAGGAAGGGGAGGTAGGCGCCGGGGACGCCGCCGAAGAGGAAACGGCTTGCCCGGAGGAAGACGACGCCGAGGGGAAGGAAGAGGGCGAGGCACAGAAAGAGAAGCGCCAACCGGCCGGCGGAAGGGTGACGACTGCCGATAAGCGCCCCGGCTGCGGTCAGCAGCATCCAGACCCCCAGACCGATGAGGTAGATCAGTTCGATCCCGAAAAAGGCGACGTTCAACTCCCGCAACAGGACAACCTGCCCGAGGAGCGAGACGAGACCCGTCAGGAAAAGGGCGGCGACGTCGGTGATCATCATTGTTCCGATACGCTCATTTCAATTGCCGGATAGGGTTTCAATATCGAAAGCAGATCCCGAAAATTGCGACTGTTCGGATCCATCCAGAAATCTTCAAGCTCTTTTTTTACAATGACCGGCATTCTGTCATGAATGGGGCGTAGGAGGTCATTGGGTTCCGTCGTGATGATTGTGCAGGTATTCACGGGTTTCTTTTCAGGCGAGATCCAGGTTTCATACAAGCCCGCGAGACCGAAAGGCTCCGTTGATTTTAGAGAGAACCGCAGAGGCTTCTTGATCCGGCCCCTTTTCTGCCATTCATAAAATCCATCCGCGGGAATCAGACATCTGCGTTTTTGAAAAGCCTCTCGAAAACTCGGTTTTTCCGCAATGGTTTCCGCGCGTGCATTGAACATCCTGCTTCCGATAGACGGGTCCTTAGCCCATGATGGAACCAACCCCCAGCGAAAATTGACCAGGCTATTTTGATTATCCTTACGAATGACGGCAGCGATTTGTTGACCTGGGAAAATATGGCTATCAGGCTTATATTCGGCGGAGACCTCTCCGATGCGGAAGGACTCCACAATAACGGATAAATCGGTCAAGAGGATAAAGCGGCCGCACATCTTCTCACCTTTTCATCTTCGGTAATCTTTCAATCCTCTTTTCAACGGGCGATGGATTCGTCCACCTTCAGCGACTCACAGTCAATAGATATTCACACGGATATAATTTACAGCTGCGCGCCGATAGGGGTGCATGACCTTCTCGACGCGGCATATCTTAGCATAAAGCATTCTTTATTGTAGTCTCGTTTTCTGGGGGAAGCGATTGTGTGGCGGATTTCAATCCGTACAGTTCAAGCGCGATGGCAGAAAATATGACATGTGTGAGACTTTGTCTCCACGAGTCGAGGTTTTTTGATTTGGCATTGCGGTGAGGATTACCATTGATAAACTACGCAAAACTCCTCAGCCTGACATCTTATAGCCCTTCTCCTTGAAGAGATTCAGACAGGCAGCCACGACATCGGGATCATACTTGGAACCGCTTTTTCTTCCTTTTTTATTTCAGGTCTGCTCCCAATCTTCGGCGCAATATCCCGCATTTTTTGGCCGGTTGCCATTGACATATAAAACCATCCTGTACTATACTTTTTCCAAGAAAAAATAATATTTTATCATTAATATCCGGTATATTATGGATGTGAACAAGGTCGAGGTCGAAAAAATCCTAAAATAGCAGAGGCTGATAACCCGGAACATTCACACATTGCATGATGAAACCTGATAGAGAACCGCCTGTTGACGGGCCAAGAACCGTCCCTTGTTTCGGCAGTGCGCCCACGGGAATCCGCTGGGACGACGGCCTGGGATTTCGCACGGTCACTGGCGACACGACGCCGGGCAATGAATTGCTGAAGCTGATCGCGGAGCGCATCCGGGTCGCAGTCCGTCATTTGGGTCTGACACGGGATGATTTGTTTCGCATTTTCAGCCCTCACAGCATTTTTGAGGGAGAAGCCGACGAACCCGGCGTCGGGGGAAAAACCAGCTTCATCCTGGTCGAGACGCATCACCTGATCCAGGGCCGGGTGGGCAAGGGGGCGTTAAAGCTGGTATTCCCCGAGGATCTTTTGGGCCAGGAGAGCCACTTTCAGGAATCGGAACCCGGCGTGGTGGAGGTGGTTCCGCCGCCGAGGATGGACCGCTGGCGCAATGCGGCCGAAGCGGAGGCCGTGGTCAAACAGGCCATGTGTGAATTCATGACGGGTGAAAGCCTGAGCATGAGCCTGAAAAGCCAGGCCACGGGCGCACCCTTCGCCGGCAGCGAGGGGCTGATGTTGTGCGCAGCGCGGGAATTCGATGAGGTCAGCGGTCGTTACCGGCTGACCTCCCTGCTCAAGGGGGGAGAGGAGAATGCCCGGGAAGACAAGGAGCTGATTGAGCGGATGATGAATGGCGCCGCCGAAATGCTCACGCGCACCAAGCGGATCGCCTATGATAAAATCGTTCATGCCGCCGAAACCAATACCACGCTAACCGCCCGACTTGATCTGCAGTTGGCCGCCAATGTGGTGGAAGGGCATCTGCGGACCTTGCTCCTCGGCGATCCCCTGATCATCATCGGGGACGACGATATGACGGCCCGGCTGCGGGAGATTCTGGAGCGAAAAAAATACTCGCCAACCGCCTGTGCTTTGGCCCGGGCCGCAGCAAAGATGCAATTGGAGCACGGCATCATGCTGCCGGAGTCCCGGGATACGCTCCGGCAGCTTCTCCATGAACTCCCCGGCCAGGGATCTCCGTCACCCGCGCAATATCGGGCGTTGATGGAATTGTTGTTCGGGTCCGGAAAACGCCAGCAGGAGGAGGACAGGCTCTATCATCATCGGGAGCCCATTTTGCGGGCCATGTCGATCGCGCTCTCCACACGTTGCCTGGATGAATGCGGCGAGCCCAGTGTCTTGGCGCTTTATCTGACGACGCTGCTCGACAACCAGTGGATCATGATGGAACGGGCGCTGGCCCGCCTGTTGCCGGCAGGACAAGCGCTGCCGGTGGGCTGGTTCAACCATTCCCTGCTGCTCTCGTCGGAAGAGCAGGAGGCGCTCGTGGCGCACATGCCGCCGTCCGGCATCAGCAGGGAAGACCTCAAAGAGAAATTTTGGAGTGCGGTCAACCTGTTGTGCAACGCCCGCGACCGGGCGACAGAGGACCTGCCCGAGCTTTATCGGCAGGCCCGGGCGGAGGTGCTGGAGCGCGCGATTCAAGCCGTGACCGCCACCGGCGATGTCGTGCCGACCGTTCAGAGAATCGTGTTTTTCACTCAGCCCCTGGCCTATGAGTGTGCGACCCCGAAACTTGGCGTGGTGACCCGCAAACCCATGGATATTTGCGGGTCCGAACTGCGATCGGAAGCGATGGCGCAAGGGGCCATGATGGCAGTCGAAATCCTTTTGAAAAAACTCACCGGCAAGGCAAAGCCCCTGGAGGGGATGACGGTGACCATCGAGGGATTGGGCAACGCCGGGAAGAACATGGCCAACCTCATGATGCAGAAGGGCGCCACGATTCTGGCCGTCAGCGACAGCCGAGGGGCGGTGATCAGTCGGGATGGCTTTTCCCGGCAGGAGTTGGCCGCGATCGTCGCGCATAAAAACTCGGGCAAGCGGTTCGATACCTTACTGACGAGCCCCGTGATCCGCATGCTCTCTTCAACACAACCCGGGGCCTTGGCCTATCACCCGGATCCCGCAGAACTCAAGAAGGTCCCCACCGACATCCTGGTGCTCACGGCGATCCCGGCATCGATCCGCGGGGACAATGTCGGCGAACTTCATGTCAAGGTGATCTGCGAATTGACGGGGGCCGCCGTGTCCGGAGATGCGAAACAGATCCTCAAGGAGCGCGGCATACAGGTCATTCCGGATAACCTGGCCAGTTCCGGCGGGTTACTGGTCTCTCTGTCGGAAATGCTCCAGAACAGTCTGGGACAGGTGTGGGACCGGCGTCTGGAGGAAGACAATCTATATCGTCAGTTGGAACGCAGCTACGAGGAGGTATGGGCCGTGACGCGGCGTCATGACCTGGATCTGGCAACCGCCTCGGACATTCTGGCCCTGGAACGGATGCACCAGCTGGCACTGTACCGCGAGCAACTGGAAACCCAGTCCGCTCAACTTGCCGAGAGGATCCTGAGCATCGGCACGGATGAACGCGTGCTGATCATATCCGACAATGACGAGGACGGTGTGGCCTCGGCGGCCATCATGCACAGGATGATCGCCTCTCTGAACCCCGGGGCGGGAGACCGGGTCACCCATTTGAACGAGTCGTTTCGCTCCCCGGTCGTGCCGGAACTTGTAGAACAGAAGCAGGACAGGGAGATGCCGGTGCGGCATGTCTTTGCACTGGACCGTGCCTTCCCCGCCGATAAGCCGGGGCAATCCTACATTGCCCGGGTGGCGGACCGGTGCCGGGTGACGCTGATCAACAACCACGAACTGCCCGAACCTTGTTTCGCACAAAAACCAGGCTCCATGGAGACCGGCGGTGGGGGAAACCTCAAGCCCGCTGCCCTGGGCATTTTGCATATCTCCCCGCAGACGCTGAAATCCATCCTGCCCGGCGACCAATTCCCTACCGCAATGATCCTGAAGGAAATCGCCAACCTGCTGATCAGCGATGAACAGGTGCTCAATCAGATCGCCTGGCAGGCGGCCGTAGGCTGCTGTCTGGACACGACCCTCGAAACCACCAGCGAATGGAAATTATTCTATAGCCGGTTCAATTGGGACCGCACGGTGGAGGCGGGGCAGGCCCTGCGGATGATCACCCGCGCAAACGGTTATCTGACGGCGGTTCAAGCGTTATTGGGGGTGGATCGTCCCGATCAGTTGGAGACGCAAGAGGTTTGGGAACGTTTAATGGCGGCTTACCGCGTCCTCCGCGAGCGAGTGCTGGTCCTCGTCGAAAGGATCACGCTGGAAAACCGCGGCCGGGTCTTTGCCAGTCACTTTTTCACCCCGGATGAAGTCACCTCGCCGACGGCCATCGTCGGAAACGCGGACAACGAACTGGATTTTTACCACTGGATCTCGGAACAGCTGACCCAGCGGGGAGATTGGTCGGAAAAGCCCATTATCGTCGGGCAAGTGGTTACGGATTTTCGTCGGGGCCGATGCCTGGGTGTAAGAATTCGCAGCCCGCGCGGGACGGATCTCATGAAGGCCGGCTTGCCCGAATACTTCACGACCGGTGGCTTGCCCAATACGGCGATTGCCAGGATCCCGCTGGAATCCGCCTTGGCTCCACAGCAGATATTTCGAGATATCGTAGATAAAATCTGGATGAAGACCACCCGTGTTCCAGCGCATACGCTGCAGGAAAATATTGACCAAAATCAAAAGTGTGAGTGACCTGAAAATTCCAAGAACAGCGCGGCGCATCAACGCTGCGTTCGCGGTCGGAAATCTTTTCTACTGAACTTAATTTTTGGGACCTCCCCGGCGCCGCTCTCATGGCCGCCAAAGTCATCCTTGGCTGCGTCACTAAAAAAAATGATATCCGTTTGTAAGCAGTGACTGTTGAAGGTAAGGGTAATGTTCATGGCCGTAATCTTTGCATCCCCGATCAGGTTGAGGACAAGCTTCACGCGGGCAAGCCGTAGCGCAGATCCCCGCAATCTTGCTTGACACTTGGGGTTAACCGCGCCGCAGCGCTTGGCCGGCCCTCTGTCCGGTAGCCTTGCCGTCCTGAATTGAAATGACTCCGTTCATCTGTGAAGTTGTTGTAGCTCCTCGGATGAGCATTCATAGGCATTGCCCGGCTGGTCGTCCAGCCGTCGGAGGCCATGAAGACGTGATTTTCGTTTCCCTTCAGAGTCTTTTTTCACGCTGCTGATTGGAGGATTCGCTTCTTACGCCTTGGTTCGCTTTAATTTTATTGGAAAAGGCGCCATCACCTTGAGCACCCTTCTGATCCGCATATTCCCTCCCGCGGTATTGGTGGTCCCGATTTACGTTCTCTGGTCTTATTTTGGCCTGTCGGACACTCGCCTGGGATTGATTATTATTTACGTCGGACTGAATCTGCCCTTCACCATCTGGGTTCTCATCAGCTTTATCTCCGATATGCCGGTGGAATTGGAAGAAGCGGCGGTTGTGGATGGTTGTGGCCCCTGGAAAATTTTTTCCGGATTATCATCCCCCTGATCAAACCCGGGCTGACGGCCGCCGCTATTTATACCTTCCGGATCGCGTGGAATGAGTTCATTCTTGCCCTGGTTTTGACCAACCGCATGACGCGCACACTTCCCGTGGCCACAACCATCTACCTGACGGACACCGGTATTGAATGGGGAAATATCACCGCCATGGGAACCCTTGTTGCCCTGCCGGCCATTATCTTTACCTTCCTGGCTGCGAAACAGCTCATTGCGGGACTGACGGCGGGTGCGGTCAAAGGCTGATTCTTATCAGTTTCGCGAAATCTAAAGGAACTGCCGGACCATTCAGCCAACCCCCTTTCCCGACATTGCCGCCGATCTCAACATAATATGTTGGGACACAATCACCTTGACATACAAAACCGCTTTCCTTATCCTCAACCCATGCAAAGACAACTTTGTATCATTTGACATAAAAGTGCGATTTCCATATTCCTCTATAGAAAGCAGGTTCTTATCAAAACACGGCGATAAGTTCCAAGTTGATCGAGTATCGTGTCGGCATCCAACCGGAGGGGGTCAATATGAGCATTCAGAATATTCGTATGGCGCAATCCTGTGCAACGGATGCTCGCCAGGCGGTGCAGGAGTTTCATGCGGCAGTGGCGCAACCAGGCATGGAGTTGGTGATCTTCTTTTGCTCCAGTGAATACGATCTCGATGTACTTGCTGCGGACATGAACCGCCTTTTTACCGGGATTCAAGTGGTCGGCTGTACCACGGCTGGTGAAATCGGGTCGGCCGGTTATTGTCAACATAGCCTGTCCGGAGTGGGTTTTCCGAAGGGTAGTTGCGTGGCCGTCAGCGGACTGCTCAATCGTTTGAGCAAATTCGATATCACCAGAGGGAATGAGTTCACCCAAGCCCTATTGCAGCAGCTCGAAAGCAGAACCCCACAAGCAGGCCTGGATAACAGCTTCGCCTTTATGCTGATTGACGGTTTGTCTGTTCGTGAAGAGCTGGTGGCGCATGCATTGCAGCATGCGTTGGGCAAGATCACGTTGTTCGGCGGTTCGGCGGGTGACGACCAGAAATTCGCCAAGACCTGTGTGTATAGCGGCGGCCGCTTCCATTCCGATAGCGTCGCACTGACCCTGATCAGCACTTCTTTGCCTTTCAGGACATTCAAGACCCAGCATTTTGTCTCCACCGATGAGCGGCTGGTGGTCACGGAAGCCGATCCCGCTAAACGCATCGTAAAGGAGATCAACGGGTTGCCCGCTGCCGCAGAGTATGCCCGGATGCTGGGTGTTAACGTGAATGATCTCAACTCCATGAGTTTTGCTGCTTCGCCCGTTGTGGTGATGATAGATGGCACTGACTATGTGCGCTCCATCCAGAAGGCGAATGCCGACGGCAGCCTGACTTTCTTTTGCGCCATCGAGGAGGGGTTGGTGTTCAGGGTGGCGCATGGAGTTGGTCTGGTGAATAACCTGGAGCAGACTTTCGATAATATCCGTGCGGAAATCGGGCAGCCCCAACTCGTCATTGGCTGCGACTGCATTCTGCGAAATCTGGAGATTTCCCAAAACGGTTTGAAAGATCGCGTTGGGGAGATTTTTCGGCGCAACAACACCATAGGTTTTAGCACCTACGGTGAACAGTTCCAAGGTGTACACATCAACCAGACCCTCACAGGGATTGCCATCGGCGCTGTCCCGGAATCAACCCTGGGGCTGCGCGATGTCTGACCAAGTGGAGCCGGTGTCCGGCGCGAACGAACAGGTCTTGCAGGCCGAAATTGCACGTCTTAATAAGATCATTCAGTCATTGATGAATCGCGCCGAACGTAACGCAAGCATTCAGGGGTCTGACTTCAACCTGTTCCACACCGCGATCACACTTGAAGATCAGGTGCGCCGTCGCACCGATGAACTGGATGCGGTATTGCGGGAAAACGAGAAGATCACCCGTGCCTTGCGTGAAAGAGAGCATAATCACCGTCTTCTCCTCGAAAACTCTCCCATGAGCATTCACGAAATCGACATAAATGGCAGGATAATCTCCATGAGTCGGGCGGGTATTCTCATGCATGGATTCAAAAGAGAAGGCGAGATACAAGGCTTTTTATATCTGGACGGAGTCAGCACTGCCGACCGGGAGCGCATAGGAGAATTGCTTGCCAAAGCGTATGCCGGGGAAACCAGCCACTTCGAATTTATTGCCAGTGGTTCGCGGGAACAGATTTATAAATCCTGCTTCGTTCCCATCATGAACAACAGTGGCAGCGTTGAAAAACTGATGGGAATCACGGAGGACATCACCGAACGCAAGAAAGCCGAGGAACAGGTTCGCAAATTTGCTTTCTATGACACCTTGACGCAACTTCCCAATCGCCGGCTGCTAAGCGACCGCTTGGGGCAGGCGATGTCCGCCTGCAAACGCAGCGGGCGTTATGGCGCAGTGATGTTTCTGGATTTGGACAACTTCAAACCGCTCAATGATGCGCGTGGGCATGATGTTGGCGATTTGTTGTTGATCGAAGTGGCGCATCGCATTACCGGTTGCGTGCGTGCCATGGATACCGTCGCGCGTTTCGGGGGCGATGAGTTTGTGGTGATGCTCAGCGAACTGGATGCGGATAAAGAACGATCTGTTGCGCTGGCAGGCATTGTTGCCGAAAAAATTCGAGTCACTCTGGCTGAGCCTTATTTGCTGACGTGCAAGCAAGAGGGTTGTGTAGAAACCACGGTAGAACATCATTGCACGTCGAGTATCGGCGTGGTGCTGTTCAGCAATTACGAAGCCAGCCAGGAAGACATCCTCAAGTGGGCCGATATGGCAATGTATCAAGCGAAATATGGCGGACGCAATATAATCCGGTTTTTCGATAGACAATTTTGAAGGTTAAATCAGTCCGCGGCATTTCGCCTGATGAGTGATTGTTTATTCTGCACGCTTCCGGGTGTCCGATGGCGTCGCCTTTTCGCCCTTGCCCTTCGCTCCCACCGGGATCATCTCCAACGGGCCGCCGTATTCTTCGGCATGATAGGAACTGCGCACCAAGGGGCCGCTGGCCACTTGCGCAAAACCCATCTCGAAGGCTACCTCCCGCCATGCATCGCATTCCCCGGGCAGCGTCAAGGGGGCGCAGCGGGCAAATCCAGCAAGGCCGGATGTCGATCTCGCGATAATAGAAATCGAGGAATTCCAATGATTTCTCGATGGGGATTTCGACATCCTGAATCACCGGCTCAAGCCGTTCGATGAGCATGCGCAGGATTTTACGGATCGCATGTACTCGTTCCTCGATCTTCCCTTTTCAACACATTCGCGCATAGCCATTCCCCGAACTCCAGCACCCGCTTCTGATGGCAGGAGGGGCAAAAATGATGGCGCTTGCAGGAGAAGGCCAGGAGATATTCGTGGCCGTAATCTTTGCATCCCCGATCAGGTCGAGGACAAGCTTCACGCGGGCAAGCCGTAGCGCAGATCCCCGCTATCTTGCTTGCCACTTGGGGTTAACCGCGCCGTAGCGCTTGGCCGGCCCTCTGTCTGGTAGCCTTGCCGTCCTGAATTGAAATGACTCCGTTCACCAGAAGATGTTGTATGCCTTTGTGAAGTTGTCGTAGCTCCTCGATCAGCGGTGTTCCTCTTCGCCAAAAACGATGGCCTGGAAGGTCAGAAAACGCGCTCCCGCCTCCTGCCATGCTTTTGTCGGTAGTCCCGCCTTCTGGCTCAGGTGGTTGAGCATTTCATCCCTTCCCCATCCCTGTTCCGGGGCGACCTGAGGGAGAAACACGGCGGATCTTCCCCCTTTCTGGAGTAGGACGCCGTCGCGGCCGACGACGATGTCGTCAGGGCCGGAGACCGGCTTCATCGGGGTAAGGACGGAGATTTCGACTTCCAGGTCAGGCAGTTCCCGGGCCGTCACGGGACTGAAGCGGGGATCCTCGAAGGCGGACTGGAGGGCCATTGCCCCGACAAGCTCGGCGAGTGGTCGGTCGGGAACCATCCGGCCGATGCAGCCGCGCAGATTCCCCCGTTTCTTGAGGGTGACGAAGACTCCGCGCGGTTCGCGCAGGATGGGGCTGGAAAGCCGCGGCAGGGGGACCATCTTTATCGTCAGGTAACGGGAGATCGTCTCCCGCGCGAGACCGAGGAGGTATTTCCGGTCGGCGGGACCGATTGTCCCGTCCGCCGCCGTTGCCGCCGCCGGCCGCACGGCGGGGGACTCCTTTTTCAGATCGGCGGCCAGGACAACCGCCCCATAGCCGACGACCCGCTCCCGCTCACCGATTGGGAGATTTCCGGAGTGGGCATAACTTACGATTCTGCCCCCGGTCGCCCCCATCACCTTGGCGGCGGCCATCGCGGCCATGATCGGGGCCTCGCCGCAGGCGCAGGTGGAGAGGTTCGGAATCCGCCGGGCCATCTGCGCCCGGACGGTTGTGTGGAGCACCGCCGGATCGAGCGTGGTGATCGCCTCCAGCGTTTTCATGTCGGCGATCTCGGCGTCCGCCGCCGATGGATAGTGGGAGAGGTCTGAACTCGCTACGATCAGGGCGCGGCGTTCCTTCAGGACCGAGGCCAATGCGTTTCCGAAGCGGGTACAGAGGGCGGCGTCCGCGTCGCCGACGATTGCGGCGACGATCTTTGCCTGGGGAAAGAGGAACTGGGTGAAGGGAACCTGGACCTCGAGAGAGTGTTCCCGGACGTGCGACCCACGATCGAGGACGCAATCGGGCGAAGCGGCAACGAGAGCCGCCGTGAGTTTCTCATCCACGACGGCGGTTCCGAGCGGCGTCCGGAGGCCGCTGCCCGGGTAGAGGGCGATCTTCCGGAGGCCGACCGCCGTATGATTGGTGGCCAGGATCACGATTACGTCATAACTCCCGCCGCGGACCTGGTTCCAGCCGTCGGCGCAGATCTGGCCGGAGTGGACGTAGCCCGCATGGGGGACGACGATGGCGATCGGTTTTTTCGCCTGCGGCGGCAACGCCTCCTCCATGAACTTCTCAATGGCGAGTTTCAGGATGGTCGCCGATTCGGGGTAGTACTGCCCGGCTGCGGCGGGGGGACGCACCTCGCCCCTCCCGTCCTTTCCCGCGATGCCGGTCGCGGCCACGCCCAGGCTGAGGGCGACGATGGGAATGCCGAATTGCAGAATAGTCATGATCTCTCTCCTTTTCAATCAACTCCAGACGCCCGCGATTCTTCCACCGCAGAAGCCGCAACGGCCGCCGTCGACATGCATTTCCACGGTGAAGAATCCGGTGCGCCGGATGACCGCCTTCCGACAGGAAGGGCAGTAGGTATGGTTCCCCGGATGGTCCGGGACGTTTCCCACATAGGCGTAGTGCAGCCCCCGCCCCATCGCCGTCTCTCGCGCCCGCTCCAGCGTCGCCACCGGTGTGGGCGGCAGGTTCCGGAGCTGATAATCCGGGTGAAAGCGGGAGAAATGAAGGGGGACGTCGGGCCCGACTTCTCCCTGGACCCATTCGATCAGGCCGCGGAGCAGCTTTTCGGAGTCGTTCAGCGTCGGGACGACGAGATTGACGATTTCGAGATGGGCGCGGCTTCTGGCGATCTGTTTGATGCTCCGCAGGACGGGTTTCAATTCCGCGCCGCAGACGTTGCGGTAGAACGCCGGGTCATATCCCTTCAGGTCGATCTTGATCGCGTCCAGGAGATTGCAAAGCTCGGCGAGCGGCGCCTCGTTCATGATCCCGCAACTGATCAGGACGGAGCGGAGCCCCTGCCTCTTCGCCTCGCGGGCGATGTCGATCATGTACTCCGCGAAGACCGTCGGCTCGTTGTACGTGAAGGCGATCACCGGCGCCTGCCTTGCTGCCGCGGCGCGGACGATCCGGTCGGGGGGGATCAGGGGGCTCTGGTAATCCTCCGGGGAGGCCTGGGAGATCTCCCAATTCTGGCAGAACGTGCAGCGCTGCGGGCAGCCGGAGGTTGCGAGCGAATAGGCCGCCGCGCCGGGAAGAAAGTGATAGAAGGGCTTCTTTTCGATCGGGTCGGTGTGGACGCTGATCGGCCGGCCGTAGACGAGGCTCCTCAGTTCACCGCCGACATTCATCCGGGCACGGCAGCGGCCCCGCTCGCCGGGTTTGATGGTGCAGCCCTGGGCGCAGAGCAGGCATTTGACGATCCCGGCCTCATGCCGCCGGCGTTTTCCCGTGAGGAGTTCCGGAGAGGCATGGCAGGGACGGCAATCGTTGCCGGCCAGGGGGACGGAGGTCCAGAAACGGGCCCGGGGGGCCAGACGCACCAGGTCGGACTGCGGATCGAGGGCGAAGAGGCAGCCGGCGTCGCTGCCCGTAAACAGGCGCTCCCAGAGGGGGGAGGAGAGACACAGCCCCGCCCCGCCGAGGATCGGGGCGATCCCGGCCAGCGTCTTGAGAAAAGCGCGTCGGGAGATCATGGCTGGACTCTTCCTTCAAATCTCCCGGCCGGCGCGGTCCCCCTCGTGGATCGCCTCCAGAAGCCGTCGCGGGCGTTTGGCGTCCCCGGCGACGCGCCAGGGAATGCCGAGTTCCTTGAGGATCCCCTCCAGGCCGTTTGCCGGTTTTGCCCCCATCGCCGTGACCGCCAGGGCGGCGGGAAGCTGTTTTTCCTCTTCTCCCTGGCGGTAGAAGACGGCGTCCGGTTCGATACGGGTTACCGTCGCCCCGAGGATGATCCGCCCCCCTGCATCCTTGATTCGTTTATGGAGCCAGTAGCCGTGGGCGGTATGTTTTCCGACGGGGGACGCGGGCAGCATCTCGACGAGCGTGACCCCGACCCCCCGGGCGATGAGGAAATCCGCCGTCTCCATACCGACGTACCCGGCGCCGAGGACCACGGTTGGACCCGTGAGTTCGGCCTCCCCCAGCAGAAGATCGCGCGCGTCGCAGACATGGGGGGCGTCGAGGCCGGGGATCGCCGGCGTCACGGGATCGGCGCCGGCAGAGAGAATCACGGCGTCGGGTTTTCCTTCTTTGAGCCCTTCCACCGTCATTTCCTGTCCATAATGGATCCTGACGCCCTGCCGGTCCAGTTGGCGGACGGACCAGGCCACCCAGTCCAGGTAGGCTTCCTTGTGGGGCGGCCGGCTTGCCGACCGGACCTGACCGCCCGGATCGGACTCTTTTTCGAAGATTTCGACTTCGTATCCCCGGTCGGCGGCGGCCAGGGCGGCGGAGAGGCCCGCAGGCCCGGCCCCGATGACCCAGAGCCGCTTCGATTCCGCAACCGGAACCGGCGCTTCCAGGTATTCCCTGCCGCAGGCGGGGTTGAAGCTGCACGTGGCCGACTTCATCTCGAAGCTCAGCCGTTCGATGCAGCCCTGGTTGCAGGCGACGCACCGACGGATTTCCGCGAAATTTCCGGCCGCGGCCTTGGCGATGAAATCGGGATCGGCCAGGTGCTGGCGGCCGAAACTGATCAGGTCGGCGTCGCCCGCAGCGAGCGCCTTCTCGGCCAGCTCGGGATCGTTGATCCGGCCGACGCCGATCACCGGCGCCCCGGCAACCTCCCTGATCGCCCGCGCCCGGAAGAGGTTGAATCCCGGCTCCGTGTCCATCGAGGCGATGCTCAAGTTCCCCGGCGTGGAGTAGACGCCGACCGAGCAGTGGATCGCGTCGGCGCCGGCGGCGACCAGAAGCGGGGCGAGTCGCTTCATGAACTCGAGGTCAAAGCCGCCGCGGATCAGTTCATCCGTCGAGATCCGAATGATGACGGCAAAACCGGGACCGACCGCCTCCCGGACGGCCCGGAGGATTTCCAGCACAAAGCGCGACCGGTTCTCCTCGGAGCCGCCGTATTCGTCCGTTCTCTGGTTGGAAAAGGGGGAGAGGAACTGGTTGAGGAGATAGCCGTGCGCGCTGTGGATCTCAACGGCGTCAAACCCCGCCATTTTCGCCCGCGCGGCCGCCCGGGCAAAGGCGTCGATCACGGCGGCGATCCGCTCCCGGCCCATCGCCTCGCAGGGCTGGCCGAGGACGGCGCTGGGGATGGCGGAGGGCGCCTCCGGGATTCCGCCCGCGGCCTGTTCGAAGGTCTCGCGGCCGGCATGGTGGAGCTGGAGGGCGATCTTTCCGCCTTCCTGATGGATCGCCCCGGCGAGTCGGGTGAGACCGGGAAGGAAAGCATCGCTCCACGCGCCGATCTGGTTGGGGAATCCCTTTCCGCGCGGATCGACGGCGCAGATCTCGGTGATGATCAGTCCCGTGCCGCCTTTTACCCGCCTGGCGAGATAGGCGATCAGGCGCTCGCTGATCGTGCCGTCGGCGTTTCCGTAACCGGTTGCCATCGCCGGCATTACGGCCCGGTTTTTCAAGGTCATGCCGTTGATCGCAATGGGGGAAAAGAGGTGTTCCAGCCTCATGGCGCCTCCTGAAGGGTGTTTTCCGGTGCGTGCGTGAAAAATGTACTATCATTGCCCTTTATTGGGAAGGGCAATGAAACTCGAAGGGGGAAAATCCGTTACGGGAACCGGGCAATGGATAGCATTGCCGGCGGCCGCCCGTCAAGCGGAATCCGCCCGCTATAAAAAAGGCCTTCCGGCGCTGTTACGGACGCCGGAAGGCCCAATCAGGTTTTTCTGTGGATTGAAATCCTACAGGGGTTTTACGTTCTCCGCAGCCGGGCCTTTTTTGCCCTGCGCGATGTCGAAACTGACACGCTGGCCCTCGGCCAACGTCTTGAAACCGCCGGCCTGGATGGCGCTGTAATGAACGAACACATCGCCGCCCTCGGACTTCTCGATGAAACCGAAGCCCTTCTGCTCATTGAACCACTTCACTGTACCTTCTGCCATGATATGCATCCTCCTTTCCTAAAAATTCTTGACCAAGTCGGATGAACACGATGGCAAAAACAACTTGACCGTCAAGACTCTTTTGAGAACATGACGGCCGGCCTTGCACTTCAAAATGTCTGTATCCAACTTTGCACCCTGCGGCCTCGCCTGAAACCGGGATGCGGCGACCTTGTAGGGGAGGTCGGGTTGAATGTCAAGTTTTATTTTTCATGCTTCAGCACCCTTGTCGTTTCCACGGGCGGAATCCCCTGATCATCCCAGCCCCGAAAGCGGTAATACTCCCTGATCATGTAGGCCAGTTCGTCTTCCGTGATGTTCTTGCCTGAGTCCTCCAGTGCCCGGTGCAGGGCCGGGGACAGGCGGTCGTCGTTTCGCACCAGGCCTTCGCGGATATTGAACCTCCGGATCAGGGTGGAAACAGCGGCAGCGATGGCGCGAAGATCCTGTTTTCCGGAAGGAAGGCCCGTCACGGCGTGGATCATCTCTCCCAGTCTCTCCCAGGTGTAGAGATCCCGGTAGAAGCGGCACAGAACCAGGGTGTCGAAGAGGGTCAAGCGGTCCTCGAAGTCCACGAACATCTCTGCCTTGCCCTCGATCAGGTCCGGCTTGATCATGCCCGACAATTCCGGTTTGTAGAAGGTGGCCCTCAGATGGCAGGCCCCGCGATCCGAGACGGCGTATCCCAACCCCATACCCTTGAGGACCCGGGGATCGTACCCCGCCGGTTCCATGCCCTTCACGTGGACGGCCATCTCTTCCAGACCCCATTCCTTCGCGGCGAAGCGGATCCCCTCCGCAAGGACCGCGCCGATTCCTTTCCGACAGGCGATCTTTTCCAGAAGGTCCGCAATGGCATCCACGTTGCCGTAATCAATGGGCGAGGAGATCCGACCCCGCCGCGCCGCCTCGATGGTGAAGGCGCAGACATTCCCCCCGGTGATCGTGTCCATGCCCAGGCGGTCGCAAAGGTCGTTGAGATGGGCAATCTCCTCGATGGAGTCGATGAGACACAGCCCTCCGAAGGCGTAGATCGTCTCGTACTCGGGCCCTTCGATCCGGAGCCCTGCGTGCCGGCCC
Organism: Syntrophaceae bacterium UBA6109; assembly: GCA_002428445.1. Next base: position 27,164 of record DIWJ01000053.1, on the reverse strand, counting down.
TCCCGGATCGTTGTCAAGCGGCCGCAGGCCATGAAGCATTTTGGACAGGCATGCGGCTGGACATCGCAGCGGCTGTGGAGGGCGTCGGCGCCGATCTGCTCCCACTTCTCATAGCGGCCCTGCTGCCAGTAGCGTGTGGGGAATGCGCCCGCTTGGTTGAGAAGCTTCACCATCATGGGCGTTCCCAGGGCCTTGTAGGCCTTCACCCCCGGATGGTCCTTGCCCTCTTCGGCGATGGCACGGTTGAAGGCGCGCAGGGCCGACTCGTCAAAGACGGTCCGCTTCCGGTCCCCTTGGAAGAGGACGGCTTTGAGCTTCTTGGAGCCCATGACCGTTCCCACGCCGGTCCGTCCGGCGCAGCGCCAGCGGTCATTCGCGATGATGGCGAAGCGTACGAGGTTCTCCCCGGCGGGTCCGATGACGACGACCCCCCGTTTCTTGAAGTTGCCGGCAGCGGGTCCGAACCGCTCGGAGACGATGTCTTCCGTCTCGTACGTTTCTTTCCCCCATAGATCCGGGGAATCGTGGAAGATGGCTCCGTCGGGATAGACGGAAAGAACGAGGGGAAGATCGCTTTTCCCCCGGATCACCACGGCATCGAAGCCCGCCGCATCGATGGCCTCCGGCACGCGTCCGCCCGAGTAGGACTCGGAATACAATCCTGTTAAGGGAGACTTGGTGAAGACGCTGTACCGGCACCCCCCCCAGATCGCCGACCCCGTAGCGGGACCACCGGCGAAGATAAGCGCATTCCTGCCGTCCAGGGGGTCCACCCCTACAGGGTTCTTTTCGTTCAGGAGATAGGATCCAAGACCCTTCCCGCCCAGATAGGTTTTCAAAATATCGTCGGCAACCGTTTCGATATGGAATTGCCGCGCATCGAGATCAACTTCAAGGATCCGACCGTAAAATCCGTTCATGTCGTTGCATCCATTTCACTCAGAAACCGTGGCATTGCATGGTCGGTATCTTTGTTCCCGTCACTAGAGACGTCCATCCGAACCTCACTGCACCATGCACTGCGCGGGCAAGATTCCGCGCAGGCCAACACTGTTACGACGACACAGCGTCGTTCCCCCTTCTTCGGGACCATTCACTCCATGCGGCATCACGCGATAGGTTTGGTGATGGTCACCTTGGTATGCATGTTGCGCTTTGCGCAGTATTCGAAGAACTTCTCCGGCGGGACGCCGATTTCAGGTCCCACGCATCCCCTCTCCGTAATGATGCCCGAACCGAGCATTCGCGCTGTAATCCCCACCGGACCGCCGACCGTAAAAGGACCCGTCTTCATGTTCCAGGGTTCATAGGGAGCGCACATCATCTCCGTCCGGATCTCGATTTCCTCGCCGCCTGTCGTTCCCTTGGCATCGACGCGCAGGCACTTGTAGTCGGCCGGCTTTCCCGTCGGCTTGGGAAAAGTCTCCGCGAGGGCCACAAAGTAATCGCGCGGCGAAATCTCGGCGCCCTTCACCTTCAACGGCTTGGTGGAACCGAAGCCGATTCCCGACAGGAACCGCATTTTCTGCTCGAAATCCGCCGGCAGGCCCAGCTTGAAGGACATATGCTGAATCCCCTTAGACTTGAAGGCGACCGGAACGGTCGCCACTTCCGAATGAATGGTCGGGTAGACTGTCATGGTGCCGACCGGCTGGGGGAAATCGATTACTTCGCCCAAGGTAAAGGGCTGGACCTCTTTCCAGTCGCCGTTTTCAAAGATGTAGGCCGGATCCGTGAATTCCTGCAAAAGTGTCTGGGCCGCATAGGGAATCGTGATGGGGAAATCGGACTTCGCGTAGTTGGCTATACCGTCCCGCAGATAGATGTATTCGATCTTGTCGAGGCGCGCCGCGCAGTAACCGGCCATGACGCTCACGATTCCCGGGGCGCTGCCCATGCCCAGGATTGCGGTGAGACCCTTCGCTTTCCATTCGGCGTCCCGCAGCATCTGCTTCCGGGCAACGTGAAACAAGCCTCCCATGTCGAGGTAATGGGACCCCTCGGCAAGGCATGCATCCATAACGCGCAGGTTGAAGTCGTGGCCGATGCAGTTGGCCGTGACCTTACTGCCGCAAACAGCCGCTTTCAGGCTCTCGGGATTCGTCGCATCGACGAATTGCGCCTTTGCTTTGCCCTCTCCCCATTCCTTCTGCCTGAAAGCGAGGACATCCTTCAGCTTCTCAAGATCAGCCAGCACCACTTCCGTCACTTCCGGCGATGTGCACAAATCCCGGATAACGCCCTGCGCCTGTGTTCCTGCCGCACCCAGTACCGTTATTCTCATGTCCAACCTCCTATCTCGCCCTGCGAGCTTTATATAGGGATATGTTTGCCCTCATCGACGCCCATCGTCAGCTGAGGGGAAGCAACTTGTTCGGCAACCAGAGAATGATCTCCGGGTAAAACATCATCAAAATTAATCCGGTCGTCTCGACGCAGACGAACGCAATAACCGATCTGTAGATATCGGCCATGGTCACGCCTTCGGGCGCGACGGCCTTGATATAGAAGAGGTTGTAGCCGAAGGGCGGCGTCATGTATCCGATCTCCATCTGAACGATAAAGAGTATACCGAACCACAAGGGATCGAATCCGAGCGCCTTCACGATGGGAAGCATGATCGGTATCGTAATCAACATGATGCCGGAAGAACTCATCACCATGGCGAACATGAAGATAATGATCTGGAAAAAGATAATAACTCCCCAGCGGCCGCCGGGCATGTACTGCATCAGGTTTTGCACGACCTGTATGGAACCCATCCCCTGAAAGATCGCGCTCAGGCAATATGCCCCGAAGATGACCCACATGATCATCGCCGAGATCTTGCAGGCCTTGGCTGCAGCGTCCGTGATCATTTTCCAGGTCAGTCTGTTCAGGGCTGCGAGTATGCTGGCAAGAACGCCGATGGCGGCCGCCTCCGTTGGCGAAGCGATGCCCGAGAGGATAGACCCCAGAACGGCCAGAATGATGATGACCGGAAGAACAACCGCTTTCAGTGATCGGAATTTGTCTTTCCAGGTTCCTCTTTCCTCCTTGGGCAACGCCGGTGCGATCGAAGGCTGGTAATAGGAGCGGACCAAGATATAAACGGTGTCGAGGCCCAGCAACAAAATCGTCGGCAGGACACCGCCGGCGAACATCCGTCCCACGGATTCCCCAGCGATGAGGGAATAGATAACCATGTCGACGCTGGGAGGCATGAGGATGCCCCATCCGCCGCCGGAATTGATGCATCCGATAGCCAGATTTTTATGGTAACCCCGCTTCAGCATGGAGGGGAGGGCAATGGCCGCCATCGTGATCGTCGCTGTCCCGCTGATGCCGCACATCGCGGCAAAGATCGTGCAGATGATGATTGTACCGATCGCGAGGCCGCCTCTGACGGCGCCGAACCATAGGTACATCATGTCGTACATCTTTTCCGCGATCCCGGATTTTTCCAGGATCATGGCCATAAAAACGAAAAGCGGTATGGCCACCAGGACGAACTGGCCGCTGGCCCCCCAGGCCTGAACCGCCGCCATGTAAAGAGCTTCCGGCCCCCAGAAGATGAGGGTGAAGAGCATTCCCGTGCCGCCCAGTGCAAAACTGATCGGCAACCCGAGAAAAATCAAGGAAAAGAGACATACAAAAATCAGGATCGTTGTGACTTCTATGGCCATGTATCGACTCCGTTTTGCCTCAGCGATATAATTCGATCAATAGGATCCCATATCCTCTTTTGGTTTCGCAGACGCGTCGGCAGTTTTGAGAAAAAATGTCTTTTCAATGTCGCGGGCTAAATTTGCGATTCCCTGCAGGAGAAGCAGGAGGGCACCCATCGGCACCATGAATTTCACGGGAAAGATATAGGGATCCCATGCGGAACCGGATGTCTCCAGGATTCTCGCTGACTCAAAGAAAATATCGAATCCAAAATAAGCCATGGCGCCAATATAGAGGAGAAAAAATGGAAATAACGCGATTTTCAGAATCACCCGGGTTTTTTGAGACAGGTGAGAGGTGATAATGTCCACGTCAATATGCTGGTTTTCCTTCTGGAGAAGTCCGGCTGGGAGCAACGAACAAATGATGAAAATATATTGGGTGGTTTCATAGGTCCACAGCGTGGGATGAAAAAAGCTCCTCATGATGATTTCGTAAAGGACAATGAGGCTCAATAATAGAATCAACGGAAAGCAGAGCTTGCCGACCCGCTCGTTGATCCAGTCGATGCAATGGAACAATTTTTTCACGGCTTCACCCTAACGCTCATCGCAGAAAAGCAGATAAGCCTGACGTTGTTCCCGGCCCCCGCAAGGGAGGCCGGGAACGGGAAGTCACATGGGAAAAGGCGTCACGGGACGCGCTTTCCTTTCGGCTGCATCGTAAAAAGCTACAACCTTCCTATGGATCTTAGATAATTTTTCAGCATTTCGATCGCTTTTGCATTCTCGGGACCATCCTTGGCCACCTCATCCCATATCTTCTGCGCGATCTGTGCCATCTTTTTCTGATCCTCGTCCGGCAGCGTGACAACCGTTACACCTTGTTTTTTCTGCACTTTGCCCAGTGTTTCTTCCTCGTGGTAGGCGTATTCGATCGTACGGATCCAGAACTGGTTGTCGAGGATTTCCCTCACGATGTTCTGAATGTCTTTGGGAAGCTTGTCGAACGCCTTCTTGTTGACGAAGAATCCCTCTTCCGTGCCGAGGCTGATGCTCGGCTTCATGTGGAACTTGCACACCTCATACAGGGCGAGACTGTCCGCGCCGACCGCGGCCGCCCAGTGTGCGCCTTGGAAAACGCCGGTTGAGAGTCCGGTGTAGATTTCCGGTCCGGGGGCGCTGACCGGCTGCGCGCCGAGTTCGCTGAAGAATTTGGCGAACTGGCCGTAGGTCCTGATCTTTTTCCCCTTAAAATCGGCCAGCGACTTGATGGGCGTTTTCGTGACGATTTCAACGGGTAGACCGTGATCGGTCCAATACAAAACGCCGTGCTTGGCGATCTGATCGGAAAGCATTTTTTCAAAACCCAGTTTCTTGTAGAAATACATGACCTCCCAGTAATCCTTGAAGGCAAAGGGCAGCGCGCAGACCTGCGACAAGGGGATATCCGTTTTCCAGTAAGACGGAACGACAAATCCCATCTCCAGCATGCCCCTCTTCACCGCAGGAAAGATCTCGTTATTGGGCAGGAGAGCGGCGGCGGGATAAGTCTCGATGATCAGTCTTCCGTTGGTTCGCTCCTTGACGAGATTTGCCACGCGGACAACGCTCTCGGCATAGGTCGGGCTGGCAACCGCTATGGCCGCCTGGCAGCGCCACTTGATGACCTCGTCTTTCGCCATCGCCTGCCCGGCCAGGATTGGAACCATGCAGACGGCAAGAAGTACGGATAGGATCCACGATACGCAACGCGATTTCATTTTTCTTTTCACCATAGCACTCCTCCTTTTTCAATGGGTTTCTATAAGGATCCTGTTACGTTTTCTTCGATCCGATCGCAAGCGGAAAAGATCGGCGACCTTCAACCCCTGTGGGTTCACAACCTTGTGCCGACGGTTTTCAAGCCATCGGTAAGAATGGAAATTCCCCGTTCCAACTGCTCGTCCGTGATCGTCAGGGGCATGAGGGTCCGGATCACGTTGCCGAAAGTGCCGCAGGAAAGGATCAAGAGCCCCTTCTCGAAGCAGGTCTTCACGAGGGCCTTGGCTTCGTCCGCCGCCGGTTCCTTGGTCTCCCGGTCCCGGACCAGCTCCAGGGCGAGCATGGGGCCCTTGCCCCGGACATCGCCGATGATCTCGAAGCGGGCATGGAGTTCGTCAAAACGCTTCCGAAGTTTCTCCCCGAGGGCCTGCGCCTTGGCGAGGAGATTTTCCTCCTCGAAAACATCCATGACGGCGAGACCGGCCCGGCAGGCCACGGGATTGGCACCGTAGGTCCCGCCGATACCCGAAGGATGAACGGAATCCATGATCTCGGCCCGACCGACCACGGCACTCAGGGGCATTCCCGCGGCGAGGCTCTTGGCCACGGTGATGAGGTCCGGTTCCACGCCCCAGTGTTCGATCGCGAACATCTTCCCCGTCCGCCCCATGCCGGACTGGATCTCGTCGGCGATAAATAGAATCCCGTTTTCCTTGCAGATCCGGGCGATTTTCGGGAAGTATTCCGGCGGCGGGGTCATGAAACCGCCCTCGCCCTGGACCGGCTCGACGATGAGGGCGGCCACGGTCTCGGCGGCCACGTGGCTGATGAAAAAGTTCTTCAGATAGTCTGCGCAAACCACACCGCAGCTTGGGTAAGTGAGGCCGAAAGAGCACCGGTAACAGTAGGCATAGGGCATGTGGTAGATTTCCGGGGCGAAGGGGCCGAAACCGTACTTGTAAGGCTTGACCTTGCTGGTCAAACTCATGGTAAGGAGGGTTCGGCCGTGATAGGCGTTCTCACAGGCGATAATGGCCAAACGCTTCGTGAAATACCGGGCGATCTTCACGGCATTTTCCACCGCCTCAGCGCCGGAGTTCACGAAGAGGGCCATGGAAGGCGCCGGTACGGGCGCAACGGCGCACAGCTTCTCGGCAAGGCTCACAGCCGGCTCATAGGGAAGGATCATGAAACACGTATGGGTGAATTTCGCAGCTTGGTCCTGAATGGCCGAAACGACCTTTGGATGGGAGTGCCCAACGTTCATGACGCCGATGCCGCCAGCGAAATCGATGTATTCCCGGCCTTCCACGTCACGGATGATCGCACCTTTGGCTGAGGCGACATAGCAAGGCTGAAGGCTCGCGTAGCCCTGGGGGATGAACCGGCTACGCCGCCGGTGAATCTCGTCTTTCTTGTCAACCTGATCCATGATAACCTCCTTCTCACAGCCCATAAGGCATGATCCCGCTTCATCCGGGATACTTACCCGGGCCATGTTTTCTCGGGGGGGAGGGCCATCCGTCGGGGCATTATTCGTGGCGCTTGCCGGTGAGGCTTTCGATCTCGATCCGAATGACCGCCGTTCGCGCCAGGGTTTCGTCCGGATAGGAGAAGGGACCTGTTGCGCCGCAATGCTCCATGATCCGGTCGAGGGCAGACCGTTTTTCGGCAGGGGCCTCCACAATTACCGCCCGGCCGAAGCCGATGACGCTCTCGTACCTCGCGCCCCACCCGCACGACTCGGTCCCCGGCTTGATTTCCCGCAGCATGTCCATCTCGAAACAGACCCGGTCGTTCCGTCGGAGGATGTCGAGCTTTCGTCCCTCCGTTGCGCAGTGGAAGTAGACGCAGTTCTCTCCGAGGCCGAAGTTCATCGGCACGACATAGGGCGCCCCATCGTCGGAAAGCCCGATCCGGCAGACAAGCGCCTCCTCCATGATCGCCCGGATCGCCGCCTTGTCTTTGATCTCCCGGGTTGCCTTTCGCATCTTCACAAACCCCCTTTTATCAAAGATGCATTTTATAGGGCAGACGGCCGCAAATCGGAATAATGGGTACAGCCCATGTGCTGTAACGGCTCGTTGCACTGTATATCAGCAAGAGACGGGCCAAACAGTCACAAGACCCTATCCTGTTGTCATAAAAGATATTTTTTAAAAGGTGTCTTTCCTCCTGGAAACCGATCGATTCATAAATGGATCAATACAGAGATAATCACATTTAAATTCAATTTGTTACTAGTATGATACGATGATGAATCGGCCTGCCGTTTTCGCGGTATGTCCCTTGAATCCAGTACCATCGGGCAGAAGACGTCACGTTTCCCCCCGATTTGCCCGAGAGGCCACGCACGGAATGATTCATTATTGCATCGCGGGGAAGGTCAGGCCGAGCTTTTTCAGTTTCCGGACGATTGTCGGCTGGCTGACGCCGAGGTGGACGGCCATCTGCCGTGTGGATTTGCAGGCGAGAAGCGCCCGGCGAAATACTTCCCGTTCCGTGGCGACCACATGGTCATTGAGCTTCGGGGATGCCGGATCCTGGACCGTTCCGGCCTTCTGCAATGTCAGGGTTTCTTCTGCCCGCCTTACAGGCAGCGCATCCAGCGTTTCCTGCTCGCTCATGACCACAGCGTGCTCCAGGATATTCTTCAATTCCCTCACGTTTCCCGGAAACGGGCAGGAGAGAAGGAGATCCATCGTTTCCGGCGAGATGCGTTTTTTCTGGCAATAGGCGCGGTTGTATTTCCTCAGGAAAAAATGGACCAGTTCAAAGATGTCTTCCGGCCGCTCGCGCAGGGGCGGTATCCGGAGGGTGAAGGTATTGAGCCGATAGAAGAGATCCTGCCGGAATTTCTTCGCCCGCATCAGGGCCTCCAGATCGCGGTTTGTGGCGGCGATGATCTTGCAGTCGATCTGCCGCGGCTTTACGCTGCCGAGGCGAAGGACCTCGGAGTCGTCAAGGTATTTCAGGAGCTTGGCCTGCAGAGACAGGGGGAGATCCCCGATCTCGTCCAGGAAGAGGGTCCCGCCCTGGGCTATTTCGATGAGCCCGGCCTTCCCCTGGGTTGCGGCGCCGGTAAAGGCGCCCTTCTCGTACCCGAAGAGTTCCGCCTCCAGGAGGGTTTCCGGCAGGGCCGCGCAGTTGATCTGTATAAAAGGCATTCGACAGCGCCGGCTTTTCTTATGGATGAACTTGGCGAGAAGTCCCTTCCCGCTCCCCGATTCTCCCAGGATGAGAATATTCGAGGCCTCGAGCCGGGCCAGGCGCGAGGCCACCCGGAGGGTCTCCCGCATGACTTCGCTCACGGCCACGATCCCCTCTTCATTCAATTCCTGCATGCTGAGGGCTGTCAGTTCGTCCTTGAACTTCTCCGTGACCTGGCGGTGCTCCTCGAGCTGTTCCCTGATCTTATTGAGCTGGGTCATATCCCTTTCGTTGATGACGACAAGGAAAAGATTGCCCTCGTCGTCGAAGACCGGCGTCCCGGTGACGAGAAGGTACTTTTCCGTGCGCTTCACATACTGGGAGATGCTGACCTGCCGCTTCGTTTCCAGAACCTCCAGGGTTGCGGACCGGTCGAAGATGCCTTCCTCGATGAGAGATGCCACGTTGCGGCCGATGATGTCGCGGGCCCGGATGCCGTTGAAGGTTTCGGATGTGGGGTTGATGTTGAGCACCGTTCCTGAACTGTCGCACAACCAAATTCCATCGGAGGACGACCGGAAAATGGCCTGGAGTTCCAGGTTCTGCCGCTGGTAGGAGGCAAGCTTTCTGGCGGAGTGCTCGAATTCATCCATCCCCTGGAGGCAGCAGACTGCACCGAGGAGCTGCCCGCCCTTCCGGATGGTCGTGATGTTGACGACGAGGGAGACGCTTTTTCCCAGGATATGATGGCCGATATGGGGTTTCCCCGTCTCGATGCATTTGAGAACAAGGGGGCCGGTCATGGGGAGGACATCGGGGATATAGGCCCCCATTATCCTGTTCACGTTCAGTTTCAGGATCTCCCCGGCCTGTGGATTCATGAAAACGATGCGGCCATCCCGGTCCGTGGCGATGACTCCGTTGCTCAGAGACGCCAGCATCCGTTCGCAAGTGATATCTCCCGAGCCGGGAAGACCCGTCGCCCCGTTGTTCCCGACCGGTGCCGCCTTCTTCATGTTCTCCCGTCCTCGCTGATCCTTGCCGGGTTTTGTCCTCGGATTGTCGGGTTTTGCGCCCCGATTCCCCATCTTCGCGGCCTGTGTATCAAAGTGCTTCATAAGCGTCAAGGGAAACACCTCCGGAGAAATGTAGTTTTTTCTTCCCTTTCGCTGCTATTTCCGGGATAATCGGCCTGCCGGCTTTTCAACGGCGGTCCGGTCGCAACCATCGGAACATTCGGAAGGAGGGGATCAGGCCGCCGTGAAGCAATCGCCCGGCTTGAGCCCTTTTTCTTCGGCGAAGGCGGCGGCATTCTGTTTTCCTGCCTCCGTCCGGACTTTTCCGATGCGGATCGCTCCGCTGCCTGCGGCCACGGTGAATCCGCTCTCATCGACGGCCAGGACCTCACCGGGACGGGCTTCCGGACGGTGAATGCCCGCAATCCGGGCATCGAAGAGGCGGATCTTTTCCCCCCGATAAAACGCATAGGCCCCCGGCTGCGGGTCGCAACCCCGGATGAAGTTGTGGACCTCCGCCGCGGGTTTTCCCCAGTCGATCCCGGCGACCCGGTCATTGCAGAGCGGTTCGTAGGTGGCGAGGCTTTCGTCCTGGACGATACGGGGCGCCCGTCCCATTTTGATCAAATCGACGGATTCCACGATCGCCTCGACGCCGAGGGGGAAGAGCCGGTTGAAATAGAGGGAGCCGGTCGTCTCCTCCGGCCCGATCTCGATCCTTTTCTGGAGGAGGACCGGCCCCGTATCGATCCCCGCGTCGGTCCAGAAGATCGAAAGCCCCGTCTCGCGGTCACCCATGATCAGCGCCCAGTTGATTGCGCTTCCGCCGCGGTGGCGGGGGAGAATCGAGGGGTGGTAGCAGATTGCCCCCTGCGTCGGGACCTTGACAAAGGAAAGCGGGATGATGTCGGTCACAAAGGCCATGATCAACAGATCGGGATTCGTCCCGCGGAACGCCGCAAGGGTCTCCGGCGCTTTGTAGCTTTCCGGCTGATGGGCCGGGATCCCGCGGTTTTCGGCGGCAACCTTCAGGGGATCGGGTTTTCCCCCCGGCTTTCCCTGGGGGAGCCAGGCGCCGATGATTTCCACCCCTCTGTCCGATAATGTTTCCAGGACCTTGGCGCCAAAGGCGGCCTGTCCCATGATGGCGATGCGCATACGCTCCTCCTTGTTTTGTCCGGTATCCCGGAGCTGTTCCGCCGGAGCAACGGATGTCCGGAGGGAATGTCTATTTATCATGCCCCCGACTCCTTTTCCAAGATGAAATAATCCATTTCCGGATCTGTAATGGGAGCGCCGTATCTTAGGAGGGACGGGGAAGATCCGCTCTGCAGGGGAGACCGGCTCTGGAGAGAGAACTGGTCAGAGGGGTGTCAGGAAGGATTTCCCGGAGGCGCCGTGCAGTTTCCAGCAGTGCCGGGAGTTCCACGCCCGTCCCCACCCCCATTTCCTTGAACAGGAAGGCCGTGTCTTCCGTGGCCGTGTTCCCCGAAGCCCCGGGGGCGAAAGGACAGCCGCCGAGGCCGCCCAGGGCCGTGTCGAAAGTTCGGATCCCCATTTGAAACGCGGCAAGGGTATTGGCCAGACCCAGGCCCCGGGTGTTGTGGAAGTGCATTCCGAAGGCAACCTCGGGAAATCGCTCCCGGCAGGTCCGTGCGATCTCTTCGACAAGACGCGGGTTTCCGAAACCGACCGTGTCGCAGAGGGTGATCTCGCGGATGCCGAGGTTTGCGGTTTCCTCCACGGAGCGAAGAACGGCCTCCACGGGGACGCGGCCCTCGAAGGGACAGCCGAAGGCGGTGGCGAGATCGACGCGGATTTCAATCCCGGCGGGAAGGATCTCCTCCCGGATGGCTTTGAGGGCGGCGAGGGATTCCTCCGGCGTCTGCCGGACATTGTTGCGGTTGTGGGAGCGGCTGATGGAGAAGAAGAAGTTGAGTTTCCGGAGGCCGGCGGCGGCGGCGGCGCGCGCCCCCCGGAGGTTGGGGACGAACGCGGACAGCGTAGTCCCCTCCAGACCGTTCACTTCGGCAGCTACCCGGTGAATGTCCCGAAACTGGGGGATCACCTGCGGATGGACAAATCCCCCGATCTGGATCTCCTTTAGTCCGCAGGCGGCAAGCTTCCGGATCAGCTCGACCTTCCGGGCCGTTGTGACAAATTTCGCAATATTTTGCAGGCCGTCCCGCGGCCCGACCTCGACGATCCGGATGCATTCCGTGCCGGTCATGTTTTCCCCTCCCGCAGGTCGTTTCGGAAATCATCTTTTAAATGAATCCGGCATATTCCGCAACGGTTTCTTGGGGGAACGGCAGCGGAGGTCAAAACCTGTGGGGGATGTGCGGAACAACCTGCCTTTCCCCAAAGAATCGGTCCATGAACATTCATACAAAAAACTTGACACTGCCCCGTGTGTAGGATATCGAAAACTCGCCTCCTCATCCACGGTTTTGATTCGTAAAAGATGTGGGGTATTCGCTCCCGCGCCATACCCCTGCGTACGTCGGGGGATTGCTTCCAACAGGTCGATTTTCTTATGGAGGTAGAAATGAACGGCGCTCAGGCTTTGGTCGAAATGCTGAAGGCGTACAAGGTGGAGCTGGTGTTCGGTGTTCCCGGAGATACCAGTCTTCCCCTATATGAAGCTCTCCACAACGCGGCTCCGGCCATCAGGCATATCTTGGCCAGGGACGAGCGGTCAGCCTCATTCATGGCCGACGCCTACGCCAGGCTGGCGCACAAACCGGGTATCTGCGAGTGTCCCAGCGGCGCGGGGCCGTTATATTCGGTTCCGGGCATTGCCGAAGCCAACGCCTCCTCCATCCCGGTGATCCTGATCACCTCCGATATTCCTCTGGCCGGCGAAGGCAAGCAGACCATTACGGAACTGGATTGCCAAAAACTGTTTGATTCCATTACCAAGTGGTCCAGTGTCCTGAAAAGCGTCGGAAAGATTCCCGAAGTCGTCCGGCGCGCCTTCCGGATCGCCACCACCGGTCGCCCCGGGGCGATCCATCTGGCCTTTCCCAAAGAGGTCATGACCGGCAAACTGGCCGATGGCGGAGGCGATCTGTATGCCGAAGCCGAGTGCGTGACCTATCCCGCATACCGCACCCGCGGCGCTCGCGGGGAGTTGGAAAAGACGGCGGATTATCTGATCCAGGCCGAAAGACCGATCATTATCGCCGGCGGCGGGGCCAACCATTCCCAGGCAGGGCATGCCATTGCCAAACTTGCGGAATGGCTTTCGATCCCGGTGGTGACGACCATTTCCGGCCAGGGGCTGATTGCCGATGATCATCCCCTGGCACTGGGCGTGATCGGCGACAACGGTTTCCATCCCCACGCCCACCAGGCGGTCGAGGAAGGCGACGTCCTCCTCTATGTGGGCTGCAAGATGGGCTCCGTTTCCACCATCAACTGGTCGATGCCCTCCCACAAGCCGGACCGGAAGATCATCCAGATTGACCTCAATCCCGAAATGCTGGGCAACAACTTCCAGAATACCCTGAGCGTCGCCGGGGACGCCAGGCTGATCATGGAGGATCTGTCCGTTCTCATCCAGGCCAAGACGCTTCGGCGGACGGAATCGGCCAGAATGAACCGGCTGAATCAGGAAAGGGCTCGGTTCTGGGAAGCCGCCGGGAGCGAGTTTGTTTCGGACGCCTCTCCGCTGAAACCCCAAAGGATCATCGCTGCCCTGAACAAGAGGATGCCCAACGTTTCCGTGGTGATTGCCGACGCCGGCACGCCGACGCCCTATACCACCCGCTACCTCAAGCTCCGGGGAAATGGTTCCCGATTCCTGATTCCCCGGGCCTACGGTGGTTTGGGTTATGCCATCCCCGCCGTGGTGGGGGCCCATTTTGCCCGCCCCGACGCGCGGTTGATCGGGCTTTTCGGAGACGGCAGTCTGGGCATGTCCGCCGGCGAGCTTGAAACACTGGTCCGGTTGAACATCCCGGCGGTCTTGATCCATTTCAACAACAGCATGTTCGGTTGGATCAAGTGTCTCCAGAAACTCCACAGCGATGAGAAATACCTCTCGGTGGACTTCACTCCCGGCCGTCCGGCCATGGTGGCCGGAGGATTCGGGATGAAGGCGCTCGAAATCGGAACGGCTGCTGAGCTGGAAGACGGGCTGGATGAGGCTTTTGCCCAGAACGGTCCTGTCTTCCTGGATGTTGTGTCGGAGACGGAGGTGGATCAACTTCCGCCGGTTTATACGTGGCTCCGGGCGGCCGAGAGGCTGGCCAAGGGCCAAAAGGGTTAGGAGGGTGGTCGGTTTGAACGGTTGATAGGGCGGGCCGATAGCGGCTGAACCTTCGATGCGACCGTTCGTGACGGTATTGAACAGTTTTGATTTGACCAGAGGAAGAGGAGGGAGAGATGAAGATAGACATGCGGAAAGGCATTTTTGCTGTTTTGATCATGACGGCGCTCGCTTTGCTCATGGCGGTTGGGCCGGGAACGGTTTCCGCGGCTGAGGCCCTGAAGCCGCTCACCATGACCTGGGTCGCCGGAGGGGTCGGCGGCGGCTGGTACGTCCAGGCCGGCGGAATCGCCCGGATGATCACGGAAAAGGAGCCCAAGCTCGTCGTCAAGGTCGTCCCCGGTGGCGGCATGGTCAACCCGGTCCGGGTTTCCAGCGGCAAGGATGACCTGGGGTGGGGCATCACTTTTGTGGACAAGATGGCCTACAGCGGCATGGCGCCCCTCTTTGAGAAGCCCAACCCGAATGTGAGGGCCCTGGGCGGCATTTTCGGAACCTACTATGTCCATTTCGTAGCCGCGCAGGACAAGGGCATCAAAACCGTGGCCCAACTGGCCGATATGGTCAAGGCCGGCAAGGCGGTCAATGTGGCTGCACCGATGAAAGGCACCTCCGACCTGCCTCTGATCGAAAACATCCTGGCTTTCTACGGGGTTTCTCTGGACGCCGTCAAAAAGGCCGGCGGCAAGGTTCATCAGGCCGTCTATGCCGACATGGTCAGCCTCTACAAAGATCGGCATGTCGATTTCGTCTTTACCCACCTGGCCCTGCCGGCGGCGGCGGTCACCGAGATGTTCGTCAGTCGTTCCAGCGCCATTCTGGCCGTTTCCGACGGCTGCATCGACAAACTCGCCAAGGATCTGGGAACGCTGGCGAGGGATTCGGGACTGCAGATCGTCCCCAAGGCCACCTACAAGGGGCAGGCTGACGATATTCCCACCGTGGTCAGCACGGGCGAACTTTTGGTCGGCAGCCATGTGCCCGAGGAGGCGGCCTACGCCGTCACCAAGATTCTGTGCAACAATGTCAAAGAGCTCCATCAGATCAACGTTGCCAACCGGACCTTCATTTCGGAAAAGGGTTGGGCCCATGTTGCGGTTCCCCTGCACCCCGGGGCGGCGAGGTTTTACAAAGAGGCCGGTTACATGAAATAGGAGCCGGCTTCCGTTCGGCATAATGCGTCCATGGGTCGGGGGGGAGGTCGGACCTTGCCCCCGATCCGGCGGACGCCGTTTTTTTATCGGGGAAACCGAAGGCCGTCAAGAACAAGGGCGTCGAGAATACCAAGGGAGATGGTTCGTTGAGAAAGCTATACGGATGGAAAAAGACGGTGATCGGCCTTTGGCTGACGGTGGTTTCGGTATTTGCGCTCTATACGGCGACCTTCGGGATCATGCAGCCCAGGATCCAGCGGGGGGTTCATCTGTTGTTCCTGTTGCCGATGGCCTTTATCCTCTTTCCGGCGAGCAAGAAAAATCCGTCGGACCGGATCCCGGCTTATGACTGGATCATGGCCTTTCTGGCGTTGATTCCCCCCTTCTACCTGATGCTGGACAACAGCGCCCTGAGTTCGCGGTTTGAGTTCGTCGATCCCCTGACGCCGATTCAGATGATGCTGGGCGCCTTGAACATCGTTCTGCTGCTCGAAGGGATCCGCAGGGCGGTGGTTCCGGCCATGACCATCCTGATCGTGGCTTTTATCGGTTACCTCTACGCCGCTCCCTATCTTCCCGGCGTCTTCTTTGCCAAGCCTCTGCCCCTTTCCGAACTCATTGAAATGCAGTTTCTCATCACGGACGCGGGCATCTACGGTTCCATTACGGGAATTTCGGCCACCTTCGTGGCCCTTTTTGTCATTTTCGGATCCTTCATGGAGAGCACCCAGACCGGGAAGTTTTTCACCGACCTGGCTTGCCGGATGGCCGGGAGAAGCCGGGGTGGACCGGCCAAGGTAGCGGTCATCAGCAGCGCCTTTTTCGGATCGATCAGCGGCGTGGCGGCGGCGAATGTCTTTGCAACGGGAACGTTCACCATTCCCATGATGAAGCGGCTCGGTTACCGTCCGCAATTCGCCGGCGCGGTGGAGGCGGTGGCCTCCAGCGGCGGGCAATATATGCCGCCGATCATGGGCGCCGGGGCCTTTGTGATGTCGGAAATCACGAGCCTCCCCTACCTTGAAATCTGTATCGCAGCCGCCCTGCCGGCGCTCATCTATTATGCCAGTCTGGTCATCCGGGTCCACTTCATCGCTCTCAAGGACAACCTCAAGGGCATGAAGGAAGAAGATATGATGGTGCCTTTGCCGGTCATCATCCGGGATGCCTACCTGCTGATCCCCCTGGTCGGACTGGTGGCCATGCTCGTGGTCGGCTATTCGGTCTTCATGGCGGCCATGGGGGCCATCGCGCTCTCCTTCGTCATCAGTTTCTTCAAGAAGAAAACCGCCATGACTCCCCTTCGGCTTCTGGAGGCGTTGAGGTCGGCCGGTCAGAACATGGTCATGATCGCCCTGGCCTGCGCCGGCGCCGGGATGGTGGTGGCCATCGTGACCCATACCGGTCTGGCGCTGGGCATCGCCTCGGTGATCACCAACTGGTCCGGAGGCTACCTGCAGCCTGCCCTGATGCTGATCATGGCCACTTCGCTGGTCCTGGGCATGGGCATGCCCTGCACTCCGGCCTACATCGTCGCCATCACGATCGGCGGACCGGCCCTGGTGACCCTGGGGAACGACCTGCTGGCGTCTCACCTGTTTGTCTTCTACTTCGCCATCCTGGCGGAAGTGACCCCGCCCGTGTGCATCCCCGCCTATTGCGCGGCCTCCATCGCCGGCGCCAAGCCGCTGCAGACCGGGTTCGAGGCCTTCAAGTTGGCCCTGGTCGCCTTCGTGGTCCCCTATGTTTTCATATACAACCAGGCCATGCTGATGAAAGGGGGCTGGGTCGAGATCATTTCTCTGGTGCTGGTGATGCTCATCGCCATTGTCTTCCTTTCGGCGGCGGTGAGCGGTTACCTCTTCCGGATGCTCGGCCTGATCGAAAGAACCGTCATGGCGGCGGGGGCGGGCGGGGGCATATACCTCTGCGCGCAGCGGGGCTTTATCGGCCAGCCTCTCACCCTGGCGGCGGCGGTTTCGATGGTCTCGATCTTTCTGCTGTTTATCGCTGTCCGGTCGCGCAGAATGAAACGAATGGTTCTGGAGCGCCCGTAACCTGTTGGCGGGGACTGCGGCTGCGATCATGAAGGAGTAAAGGTATGGATGATTTTCTGGCGAGGCTCGGCATTGGGGCGGTCAATTTCGGTGCGACGACAGGTGGAAGCGGCGGCTGGCTGAAGACCGGAGGCAAGGAACTGGTCAGTATTTCGCCGATCGACGGCAAGCCGATTGCGAAGGTCATCCAGGCGGACGCCGATGATTATGAGAATGTGATCGGAAAAGCCCGGGCCGCGTTTGGTAAATGGCGCACGGTTCCCGCCCCCATTCGCGGTCAGATCGTGCGTGAAATCGGCGATATCCTGCGCGAACACAAAGAGCCGCTGGGAAAGCTGGTGACCTTGGAGATGGGCAAGATCTTGGCGGAAGGTCGGGGGGAAGTGCAGGAGATGATCGATATCGCCGACTTCGCCGTCGGCCAGAGCCGGATGCTCTACGGCCTGACCATGCACAGCGAGCGTCCGCGGCACCGGATGTATGAGCAATGGCATCCGCTGGGCATCGTGGGTGTCATCACGGCCTACAATTTTCCCGTGGCCGTCTGGTCATGGAATGCACTCATCGCGGCGATCTGCGGCGATGTCACTGTCTGGAAACCCAGTTCGCTCACCCCACTGACCGCCATTGCCGTGCAGAACATTATCGCCCCCGTGATCGACAACCACGACCTCGACGGCGTGTTCAATCTGGTGATTGGAAAAGGCGCCGAAATTGGCGAGGCCCTGATCCACGACCGGCGGATCCCCCTGATCAGCATGACCGGAAGCACCGCCATGGGCATCCATATTGCCGAAGCGGTCGGCCGCCGGCTGGGGCGGTCCATCCTGGAACTGGGAGGCAACAACGCGATCATCGTCGCCGAAGACGCCAATTTGGACATGGCGGTCCGGGCGGCGCTCTTCGGGGCGGTTGGGACTTCAGGCCAGCGCTGCACCTCCACCCGCCGCATCATCGTCCACCGGAATGTGAAGGAAGAATTTGTCGATCGTCTGATTGCGGCCTATCGGCAGGTCCGCATCGGCAATCCGCTGGAGGAAGGCACCTTGATGGGCCCGGTGGTCGACGAAGCGACGATCGAATCCATGGTCAACGCGATCGGGATCGCCGAGCGCGCCGGAGGCAAACTGCTCCACGGCGGCCGGAGAATCACCGTCCAGGGTTTTAAAGGCGGTTTTTATGTGGAGCCGGCGATTATGGAAGTTAAAAATGAGTATCCGATCGTCAAGGATGAAACCTTTGCCCCGCTTTTATACGTCATCGAATACAGCCATATCGATGAAGCCATCGAAAAGCACAACGACGTGCCGCAGGGATTGAGTTCGGCGATATTCACGAAAAGCATTCATTATCAGGAACAATTCCTCTCCTCTATGGGCAGCGATTGCGGGATCGCCAACGTGAATATCGGCACCTCGGGGGCGGAAATCGGCGGCGCCTTCGGCGGGGAAAAGGAGACGGGCGGAGGCCGTGAGTCCGGGTCCGATGCCTGGAAACAATATATGCGCCGGCAGACCAATACGATCAACTGGGGTCATGAATTGCCGTTGGCACAGGGCATCCGGTTCGATGCCGATTGAGGGGCACCGTTTTTGCCGTCCATGACCCATCCATCTGACCAATCCATCTTGCTACGGGAGGAACGAGTGATGTCGGCTTCGGGCGCCGCGACAGGAAGGGCGGCCATCGGAATCATCATGCTGGACACGGTGTTTCCCAGGATCCCCGGGGATATCGGAAACGCCGCCACTTTTTCCTTTCCCGTCCGCTATCAGGTTGTGCAGGGGGCTTCGCCGCAAAGGGTGGTGAAGGAGGCCGATGCCCGGCTGCTGGCACCGTTCATCGAAGCGGCCCGGTCTCTGGAGAGGGAAGGCGTCAAGGCGATCGCCACCAGTTGCGGCTTCCTCGCCATCTTCCAACGGGGACTGTCCGCTGCGGTGGATATCCCCGTTTTGAGTTCCAGCCTGCTGCAGGTTCCCCTGGCCCATGCTATGCTCAACCGCGGCAAGAAGGTGGGCATCCTGACGGCCAGAGCCCAGTCCCTGACGGACCGGCATCTGGCCGGCGTGGGCATCCGGGATATTCCCCTGGTGGTGGCGGGCATGGATGACGCCGAGGAGTTTACCGGCGTGTTCATCGAAGGGAAACCCTTCCTGGATCCGGATAAGGTCAGGAAAGAGATGGTCCGGGCAGCGCAGAAGCTGGCAAAAGATCATCCGGACATCGGCGCGCTCGTATTGGAATGCACGAACATGCCACCCTATGCCCAAGCGGTTCAGGAGGTTTTGAAAATACCGGTGTTCGATATGGTGACCCTGGTCCGGCACGTTCATGCCGGCCTGGAGCGGAAGGCCTTCGGGGAGGCCCCTGAATGAGGATATAAAAACCCTTGCGCAGATCGGCCGGAGGGCGTAAAACCCGGCCGTTTTTCAGGTTCGAGGAGGTTATTTTCATGCGGGTCGCAAAACATCCCATATTGGGCGACGACCACCGGGAACGGGATGCCTGCATCGTGGTTGATGGAAAAAGGGTGGCCGCCATTACGGGGGAGCCCATCGCTGCGGCGCTTCTGGCGGCGGGGATCCGCAAATTCAGGATTACGACCCGCTTCGGCAGCCCCCGGGGCTTTTTCTGCGGGATCGGGCGCTGCACCGACTGCGTCATGACCGTGGACGGCCGGCCGAATGTCCGCACCTGCGTGACCCCCGTGAAGGACGGGATGATCGTGGAGACCCAAGCCGGGCTCGGAAAGTGGGCGGACGAACCATGAAGACAACGCAAGCGGCCGTGATCGGCGCCGGACCGGCCGGGCTGGCGGCGGCCATTGAAATCGCCCGCGCCGGGGGCCGGGTCACCGTGATCGACGAAAACGCCAAGCCGGGCGGACAGCTCTTCAAGCAAATCCATAAATTCTTCGGATCCAAAGAACATAGGGCCGGGGTGCGCGGTTTTCGCATCGGCGAGCAACTGCTGGCCGAGACCCGGGAACTGAACGTCGAAGTTCTGCTCGATTCCCCCGTCTACGCCCTGTTCCCGGACAAGACCGTGGGATATATTCATGATCAAAAGGAAGTCTGCCTGAAGGCTGAAAAAATCGTCATTGCCGCCGGCGCGGCGGAAAATGCCCTGGCCTTTCCGGGAAGCACGCTGCCCGGCGTCATGGGCGCCGGCGCCGCGCAGACGATGATCAATGTCCACCGGGTCCTGCCCGGCAAGAGGGTTCTGATGATCGGTTCGGGCAACGTCGGGCTCATCGTCGCCTATCAGCTGCTGCAGGCGGGCGCCGATGTCGCGGCGCTGATCGAAGCGGCGCCGCAGATCGGCGGGTATGGCGTCCACGCCGCCAAGATCCGTCGGGCGGGCGTCCCCATCTATCTCTCCCATACGGTCAAAAGGGTCCTGGGCGATCAGCAGGTGGAATCGGTGGAGATTGTGGAACTGGATTCCCGCTGGCAGCCCGTGGCCGGTTCGGAAAAAATCCTGGCGGTGGACACGGTGTGCATCGCCGTCGGTTTGACCCCCCTGACGGAGCTGGCCTGGCTCATGGGCTGTGAATTCGCCTTTGTTCCCGCTCTCGGGGGCCATGTGCCGAAGCATGATCGGAACATGGAGACGACCGTGCCGGGTGTTTTCATCGCCGGCGACATCTCGGGCGTGGAGGAGGCCAGCACGGCCATGGAGGAGGGGCGTCTCGCCGGAACGGCCTGCGCCGAAGCCCTGGGATTGCTGGGTCATCAAAAGGCCCGGGAACTCAAAACCGTCATCCGGGAGCGCATGAACGCCCTGCGAACGGGACCCTTCGGCGAGGGGCGCCGGAAAGCCAAAGACATTCTGATCGGCCTGTCCGTGGGGGGGCTCTCATGAACAACGGTGTCAAATATACGGGCATCCCTTCGGAGGAGGAGCTGCTGGCGAGCCCCGGGGTGCCGAGCCGGGAGCGGCTGGAGCAGGGGCCGGTGGCCTTCATTGAGTGCGTTGAGGAGATTCCCTGCAATCCCTGCGAGGAGGCCTGCCCCTTCGGGGCGATCACGGTAGGGGAACCGATCACCAATCTGCCGGTGCTGCACGGCGACCAATGCACCGGTTGCGGCCTGTGCATTGCGCAATGTCCGGGACTGGCGATTTTCAAGATTCATCTCCATTATACGGAGACGACGTCGCTTGTGGAATTCCCCTATGAGTACTGCCCGCTTCCCGGCAAAGGGGACAGGGTCCCCTGCGGCGACCGGAAGGGGGATTATGTGACCGAAGGCCGGGTCCTGAGCGTGAAAAATGCCGAGGTGAATGACGGCACGGCCGTCGTCGCCGTGGAGGTTCCCAAAGCCCATTGTCTGGAGGTCAGAACCATCTGCCGAAAGGAGACCCGCCGACATGGCTGAAAACAGCGAGACGGTCTTCATCTGCCGGTGCGAGGAAGTGACCCGGGAAGAGGTGGAACAGGCCATCCGGGATGGGGCGACCACCATCACGGGTGTCAAGAAGAGAACCCATGCCGGTATGGGTCTGTGCCAGGGCCGAACCTGCCGGAAACTCGTCGCCGGCATGCTGGCCGAGGGACGGGATCCGGCAACCATTCTCCCCGCCACGTTCCGGCCCCCCGTCCGCACCGTTCAAATCAGCGAAATCGCAGAGGGGGATGAAGAATGACCGGGCGCGCGGACGTGATCGTCGTGGGGGGAGGGGTCATCGGCGCCTCCGTGGCTTATCGGTTGGCCAAAAGGGGCTGGAAGGTCATCGTGGTCGAAAAGGGCGACCTGGCCTCCGGGGCTTCCGGTTCCTGCGACACCAATATCTTCCTGCAATCCAAGAATGCCGGGATCCATTTGAAGCTCGCCCTGGCCGGCGCCCAACTCTTCAAGAGCCTGGGGGAGGAGCTGGGGCGCGACATCGAATACCATCTCAAGGGCGGTATGATCCTCATCGAAACGGCCGAAGAATTGAAGATCATGGAAGACTTCGTGGCCCGCCAGAAACAGACGGGGCTACAGGTTGACATCATCGATCGCAAGGAGGCTTCAAAGCTGCAGCGGGGCCTGGCCGAACACCTGGTGGCTGCCACCTACAGCCCCCAGGACGGCGATGTGAACCCCATTGAGTTGAGCCTCGGCTTTGCCCATGCGGCGCACCGGCTGGGCGTGGAGATTCTCCTCCATCGGGAAGTTACCGGCTGCATCATCACCGGCGGTCGCGTGGAGGGGGTTGAAACGGAACAGGGGCCGCTGTACGCCCCGGTCGTGGTCAATGCCGCGGGCGCCTGGGCGCCCCTGATCGGGAAGATGGCCGGATTGGATCTGCCCATCCAGCCGCGGCGGGGACAACTGATGATTACCGAACCTGTGGCGCCGTTCATCGCACAGGGGATTCTTTCCGCTTCCTATATCGTCGCCAAATTCAACGCCGACAAATTGCAGGAATCGAAAAGCAGGGCCGTTCAACTCGGCGTGGGTCTGTCCCTGAGCCAGACCCAAAAAGGGAACATCCTCATCGGGGGGACCCGCGAATTTGTCGGTTATGACGTCGGCAATACCCATGAGGCCATTCAGGCGGTTCTGAAAAACGCCGCCCGGCTGGTTCCCGGACTGGCACCGATCCATATCATCCGCACCATGGGCGGCGTCAGACCCTACACCCCCGACGGTCTCCCCCTGATCGGCTATGTAACCAATCCGGAAGGGTATTTCATCTCCGCTGGGCATGAAGGGGACGGCATTGCTTTGAGCCCCGTCACCGGAAAAATAGTGGCCGACCTGATTGTCGACGGGAAGACCTTCATGGATGTTTCGGCATTGGATCCCAACCGATTCTCATTGTGAATGGCTCCACAACCCCGCCGTCGCCGGTTCTTGTTTCATCCCGGAGGCGCATCTTCAAGAGGGGGAAAAATGGTTTGTCCGGTTCATGCGCACTTGCGCTTCTGAAAGAAAATGAATTGTGCTGACCCCTTGGCTACACCTACAACAGTTCAGCGGCGGGTATGATCTAAAAATTGAGGAATATGCACTGAAAGAGAGTAACGTCTTTAATCAGCGATGGCGCCAAGAAACTTGCCGCGTAGCGCCGCATGCGATCTCGCCATCTGTTGAATTATAAATACACGCTTGAGTACTTGCACGTTCAATCTGAATAGAACAGGCATGCTTCGATTGCCTTGCACATCGCCGCTACAGATGGGTCGAGCAGCATCTATGTCATGCGTTTATCTCCTCACGGGCTCTTAACCGATGCATCTCCGGTATTATCATTCGGCAGAATCACAGCATGGGTGCCTCATCCGGTATCGCCGCAAGAGGCCTCGCTTTCCCCGGATTGTCAAACCACAGAATGTGCGGACTGCTTATCGGCGATTTTCAATTGAGAAATGCAATAGGGGTGTGGAAGGAAAAATTTTCTTGACAGGAATGGATCCATGGCTATAATCTCCACCAAAACAGTAGACATGGTAGAGATGGAAGCGGGGTTCGTTCTGTGAAGTTGTCCACCAGGGGAAGATACGGCGTCAGGATGATGCTGGAGTTGGCCCTCCACTACGGGGAGGGGCCCGTCCTGCTCAAGGAGATCGCCGAGCGCCAGGAGATTTCCGAGAAGTACCTCTGGCAGTTGATCAACCCGCTCAAGACGACGGGCCTGGTCAACTCCCTGCGGGGAGCGCGCGGCGGCTACGTCCTGGGAAGGGCGCCGGAGGCGATCTCGCTCAAGACAATTCTTCAGACCCTGGAAGGCTCTCTGTGTCTCGTGGATTGTGTGGACGATCCGTCGTCGTGCGAACGTTCGCCCTCCTGCATATCCCGCGAGATCTGGGAAGAGGCGTCCAAGAACATGCGGCAAACGCTGGAAGAGACGACACTGGCGACAATGGTGGCAAAACAGAAGGAGAAGAGGCAAAATGAAGCGGGATCGTGATCTGGGGAACATCCTGATGCGCATGTGTTATTATACCGGACGGGGAGGTCTGTTCATGTGAAGCTTGGTTCGAACTTCACGAACGGGGCGACCCGCTGACCGGTGAAGGTCCAGCGGGTTTTTTTATTGCATATCGCATGAATCACTCTTAGAGTGGACGGACAAAAGGGAGATTGCATCATGACCGAAAGGAAAATCGATACTTTGGCAGTGCATGCCGGACAGGAAAGTCCCGATCCGGCGACGGGCGCGCGGGCGGTGCCCATCTATCAGACCTCATCCTACGTATTCAAGGATACGAATCATGCGGCCGACCTGTTTTCTCTGAAGGCGTTCGGCAACATCTATACGCGGATCATGAATCCGACGACCGACGTCTTCGAAAAGCGCGTTGCGGCGCTGGAGGGGGGCACGGGAGCCCTGGCCGTCGCCTCGGGAATGGCGGCGATTACGCTGGGGCTTTTGGCGATCACGCGCCTCGGCGATGAGATCGTCGCCGGCAACAACCTCTACGGCGGAACCTACCAGCTCTTTCACCATACCTTCCCCAAGCTGGGGAGGACGGTCAGGTTCGTCGATTCGGCGAAGCCGGAGGCGTTTGCGGCGGCGATCACGGAGAAGACCAGAGCTGTCTATGCCGAAACGATCGGCAACCCGAAGGTCGATGTTCCCGATTTCGCGGCGATCGCCGGGATCGCCAAGGAGGCCGGGATTCCGTTCGTGGTCGACAACACGATCGGCGTGGGGCTCGTACGGCCGCTCGACCATGGCGCCGACATTCTGACGACCTCCGCGACGAAGTTCATCGGCGGTCACGGGACCACGATCGGCGGCGTCATCGTCGACGGCGGAAAATTCAACTGGGGAAACGGCAAATTCCCGGAATTCAGCGAACCGGACGCAAGCTACCACGGTCTCAATTTCTGGGAGACCTTCGGCAATCTGCCGGGGATGGGGAACATCGCCTTCGCCCTCCGGGCGCGGGTCCTCTGGCTCCGGGATCTCGGGCCCTGCCTGAGCCCCTTCAACGCCTTCCAGCTTCTCCAAGGGCTGGAGACGCTCGGCCTCCGGCAGCGGAAGCACTCCGAAAACGCGCTTGCGGTTGCGCATTTTCTCCAGGACCACCCGCTGGTGAACTGGGTCCACTATCCCGGTCTGCCGGAGCATCCGAGCCATGCCCTGGCACAGAAGTACCTGAAGGGCCATTATGGCGCCCTCCTCGGGTTCGGGATCAAAGGGGGGCTTGCGGCGGGAAAGCGGTTTATCGAATCGGTAAAGCTCCTCTCGCACCTGGCGAACATCGGCGACGCCAAGAGCCTGGTCATCCACCCGGCATCGACGACGCATCAGCAGTTGACCGCGCAGGAACAGGAGGCGACCGGGGTAACGGCCGATTTCATCCGCCTCTCCGTGGGGATCGAGGATGTGGAGGATATCAAGGAAGATATCGATCAAGCGCTGAAGAAGGCGGCGGCGTAATCCGTCGTTGGAAGAGAGGAATGGAGGCTGTATGAGCAACGTATACAAGGACAACCCGGAATCGATCGGCAACACCCCCCTGATCAAACTCAACCGCGTCGTGCAAGGCGCGAAGGCAATCGTGCTGGCCAAGATCGAGGGTCGCAATCCCGCCTACTCGGTCAAGTGCCGCATCGGGGCGGCCATGGTATGGGACGCGGAAAAGCGCGGCGTTCTCAAGCCCGGCGTGGAGATCGTTGAGCCCACCAGCGGCAACACGGGCATCGCGCTGGCCTACGTGGCGGCGGCGCGCGGCTACAAACTGACGCTGACCATGCCGGAGACGATGAGCATCGAGCGTCGCCGCGTGCTGGCCGCGTTCGGGGCCAACCTGATTCTCACACCCGGCGCTGAAGGCATGAAGGGCGCGATTCAGCGCGCCGAGGAGCTTGCCGCATCGGACCCGCAGCGCTTTTTTCTGCCGCAGCAGTTCAAAAACCCGGCCAACCCGGCCATCCACGAGAAGACGACCGGTCCCGAGATCTGGAACGACACCGACGGCGGCATCGACGTGCTCGTCTCGGGCGTCGGCACCGGGGGCACGATCACCGGGATATCGCGCTACATCAAGAGCACCAAAGGCAAAAAGATCCTCTCCGTGGCCGTGGAGCCCCAGGAGAGCCCGGTGATCTCGCAGAAGCTCGCCGGCCGGGAACTCAAGCCCGGCCCCCACAAGATTCAGGGAATCGGCGCCGGCTTCATTCCGGACACGCTGGACCTGTCGGTTGTGGACCGGGTGGAACAAGTGGAGAGCGCCGAGGCCGTGGCCTTCGCGCGTCGTCTCGCCAGAGAGGAAGGCATTCTGGTCGGAATTTCCTGCGGCGCCGCGACGGCGGTGGCGGTACGGCTGGCGCGGCAAGACGAATTCGCCGGCAAAACGATCGTTGTCATCCTGCCCGATGCGGGTGAGCGTTACCTGTCGACGGTGCTGTTCGAAGGAATCGGCGTCTGAGAGGGAATGATGGGAACTGTATTGAAAACGGAAGCGGCGGCAGCCGGGCCGGAAGGCTCCCCCAGGTCCCTCGGGATCGTCCAGACCCGGGAGTACACCTTTGCCGGGCCGCTTGAACTCGAGAGCGGAGAGACCCTGGGGCCGGTGACGCTCGCGTACGAAACCTATGGAACGCTGAATCGGGAAAAATCAAATGCAATCCTCGTGTTGCATGCTCTTTCCGGGGACGCCCACGCCGCCGGATTCCTCCGGGGAGATAAGGCCCCCGGCTGGTGGGACGCGATGATCGGACCGGGGAAGCCCTTCGACACGGACGACTATTTCGTGATCTGCTCGAACGTGATCGGCGGTTGCAAGGGGAGCACGGGACCATCCTCCGTGAATTCGCAGACGGGGAAACCCTACGGAACGGACTTTCCCTTCATCACGATCGCCGACATGGTCCAGGCCCAGCGTCACCTGATCGATTATCTCGGGATCGACCGGTTGCTCTGCGTGGCAGGCGGTTCGATGGGCGGAATGCAGGCCCTCCAGTGGGCGGCTTCCCATCCGGAACGGGTCCGGTCCGCCATTCCCATCGCAACGGCGCTGAAGCATTCCCCGCAGCAGATCGCGTTCAATGAGGTGATCCGGCAATCCATCATGGCTGATCCGGCCTGGCGGGGCGGGGATTACTACGCGACCGGTCAGCCGGAGAAGGGGCTCGCCGTGGCGCGGATGATCGGCCACATCA
>DIWJ01000058.1 GCA_002428445.1 Syntrophaceae bacterium UBA6109 | reverse complement strand
GAGCCGGGAAGAGCGGGAGAATCTGTTGATGTCCGAATTTGTAAAGCTCGCCGTCGTGAAGAAGTCCTTCCTTGACAAATTGCCCTGATTGGCAGCGGCCCGCCACCCGAAAACCGGCCCGGTTTCCTGATATCAGGATTCAGGCGTCACGCCGGAACCCATGGAAGAGGCCGCGCCGCGCTCTCGGAGAGCTATCCGTCCTTGCGGCGGTACAGGGCCATGATCTCCGTCCTCGTCAGGACGGCATCAACGCGGTTGACCTGCTTCAGGATGTTCTCCCGTCCGCCCTCCTCGCGGTCGATGAGCGCGACGACCCTCTCGACGACGAGACCAGCCGCCCTTGCCCGCTCGATCGCCGTCAGTGTCGAACCGCCGGTGGTGATCACATCGTCGAGGATCACCACCTTCTCGCCGGCCTTGACGTCCCCTTCGATGACGCCTTTCGTTCCGTGATCTTTCACATCCTTCCGGACGATGAAACTCCGGATCGGTCTTCCCTTCTGGAAGGAAATCACCGACAGGGCGTTGGCCATCGGGTCCGCGCCCAGCGTCAGTCCCCCCGCCGCCGCGGCCTCGCTCTGCCCAAGCATCTCGAAGAGAATTTCGCCGATCAGATTCATCCCTTCGGGATTGAGCGTCGTGGGCTTGCAATTGAAATAGTAGAAGCTGGTCTTGCCGGAAACCAGCTTGAACGGAGGGTCCTCCCGATATTGAAAGGATTTCTCCAGAATGATTTCCGCAAGTCTCGTCCTCTTCGGGTCCATCGTAATCGCTCCTTTCAGAATGTTGCAGTTTCTTTCATGGCACGTCACAGGTCTGCCACAACCGTTCCATCGTTTACCCGACTTCAGGAAGGCAGGCTGCCGTCCGTGAGGACGAAACGGACCGGCAGATCGACCCACATGGAGACGGGGGCCCCCATGCTCCTGGCGGGTTCGAACCGCCAGGTCTTCACGGCGCGGACCGCCGACTGGTCCAGGACATCGAAGCCTGACGATTTCTTGATCCGCAGATCGCCGACACGGCCATCGGGGGAAACTTCCACCGACAGCCAGACAACGCCCTCGTACCCACGCAGGCGGGCGATCACCGGATAGTCGGGCCGGCTGTTCTCCAGGTACCGCGGGGGCTTTACCCCACTCGCCGCGCGCGGGCTCTCCGCATCCGGAAGACCGGAAGCGGACGGCTGCTTTGCGATCGTGCCACCTTGCGCCTCTTCCGCCGGAGCGCTCTCCCGCACAGAGACGGGACTGTGCGATCCGTTCGGGCCCGGCGCGGCCATCGCGGGAAGCTGGTTTGCCTCACGCTCCAATCCGGTCCGAAGCGGTACCGGTTCGGAGAAAAGGCGTACCGGAACTTCTTCTTTCTCTATCGCTGACGGCGGAAGCAGCCGTCCGACGTTTCTGACCGGACGTTCCGCCGGCGAAGGCTTCATCCCCGCCGCACCAACGGCGTCGCGGGAAATCGAGACCCAGGAGATGTGCAAAGCCTGCCGTTCGGG
Organism: Syntrophaceae bacterium UBA6109; assembly: GCA_002428445.1. The sequence goes on along the minus strand of DIWJ01000058.1, from coordinate 83,592 downwards.
CAATCCCGGAAGAGCCTTCCCCTCCCAGAGGAGGAAGCCCGCAAAGAAGGCGGCGTGCAGCGCCACCGACAGCGCGAGAAACCGGCCGACAAGGTTCAGCCCCTCCGCCGCTTTCTCCCTGCCTCCTTCGCCGGCAGCCGCATCGAGGCGCTCCGGCACTGCACGGAAGCTCCCCGGAGAATCTTCGATCCTCAAGGAGAACATGTTCTTATTCATTCGCTCCCTTGCCCCGCATTGCGGGACGCGCTCGCTGCCGGATTCAAGGTAACCGCTTCCGCCATCTCCAGACGCCTCGGGTCCCGCTTTCGCCCCGGTCAGGATTTCCTTCTGCGCTGCATGAGGACGTCCACCACCTTCACGGCCTCCACGCCGTCCTTCGCATAGGTGGCGCCGATGTAGGACGCGTAGTCCGCCGTGACGACCGCCCCGCCAACCAGAAAAGAAACGGGAAGTCCCTCCTTCGCAGACCGATCGACGATGTCCTGCATCTGAACCATGGTCGTGGTCATGAGCGCCGAAAGACCGATGATGTCGGGCCTGCGCTTCCGCGCTTCGGCGACGATCGCTTCGGCTGTCACGTCCTTTCCCAGATCAAAAACCTCATAACCGTGGTTTCTCAGCATCAGGGCGACGATGTTCTTCCCGATATCGTGGATGTCGCCGCGGACGGTCGCGATCAACACGGATCCCTTGCCCTTCCGGCCGACGCGTTCCTTCTTCAGCCGCGGTTCAAGATGGGCGAGGCCCGCCTTCATCGATTCGGCGGCGGCGATCAGCTGAGGCAGAAAATAGACCCTTCGTTCGTACAGCTCTCCGACCGATACGATGGCGGGAATCATGACCTCCTCGACAAGCCGGGAGGCGTCGCTTCCCGACTCGAGAGCACGGTCCAGGAGCGGTGCGATCGCGTCGCGCCCGCCATCGACGACGGCCGCCCGGATGCGCTGTTCCACGGACAGTTCGGCCGTCATGCCCGGTGAGGCCGGGGCGTTCGCAGTCCGTCCGGCGGCGCGGACAAGGAAGCGCGCCGCGCCGGGATCCCTTTCCAGGAGGACATCGGCCGCCCCGGCAACGTCCAGAAGCTCCCGATTTGCGGGATTGGCGATGGCCATGGTCAATCCCGCCGCCTGCGCCATGGCCGCGAATGCGGCGTTCAGCCAGGGCCGTCCCGGCAGGCCGAACGAAACATTCGAAAGTCCGAGGATCGTCCGGCAGCCGAACGGCCCGGAACACCACCGGACCGTGTCGAGCGTCTCCTGCGCCGCACGGGGATTGGCCGCCACGGTCATGACCAGCCCGTCCACAACGATGTCCTCTTTCCGGAAACCGTATTTCCTCGCCTCGCGGAAGACTTCCAGGATGATCTCCCTGCGCCGCGCGGCCGTCTCGGGAACTTCTCCGCCGGCCAGAGGAAGCAGGATGAACATGGCGCCGTACCGGGCGGCGATCGGCAGCAGTCTCTCCATCCGGTCCCGCTCCCCGGAGATGGAATTCACGAGGGCGCGGCCGGGGTAGAGCCGCAGCGCCGCCTCGATGGTTTCCACGCGGGCGGAGTCGATCACGAGCGGAAGTTCCGTCAGGACGGACAGCTCGGAGACGATCTTTTTCATTACGACGGCTTCGTCGATCCCCGGGGCGCCGACGTTGACATCGAGAAGCTGCGCGCCGTCGCTCTCCTGCTGCCGGGCCATTCCGCACACGAGCGTCGTCCGGCCGGCCCGGAGTTCCTCCTGAAGCGCCTTTTTCCCTGTCGGGTTGATCCGCTCGCCGACAATCACCAGCGGACGCTTTTCGCCCAGGAGAACCGTCTTCCGCGCCGAACTCAATGCGGCGAACGCGGGGCGCTGCGGTCCTTTCGGGCTGCGGTTCTTCACGGCCCGCTTCAACGCCCGGATGTGATCCGGCGTCGTCCCGCAACAGCCGCCCAGCAGATTGACGCCGGCGGCGGCAAAGGCCTTCCCGAACGCGCCGAACGAGTCGGCCGTCATGTCGTAAACCGTCTTGCGCCCGGCGAGCCTCGGCATCCCTGCATTGGGCTTTGCGACCAGCGGCACTGCCGCCTGCGGTTTGATCGCGGCCAGGATCTCCACCATCGCATCGGGACCCGTGGAACAATTGCAGCCGAACGCCCCGGCGCCAAGGCTTTGCAGGGTCACGAGGGCCGAAAGCGGATCGGTGCCGCCGAGCGTGCGCCCTTCCCTTTCAAAGGTCATCGTCACGATGACGAAGGGATCGCCCAGTTCCCGGATGGCCAGGAGCGCCGCCCTGGCTTCCTGGATATCCATCATCGTCTCGACGGCGAAAAGATCGACGCCTCCCTCAAGGAGACCTTCGGCCTGTTCACGGAAGATCGCCACAGCCTCGTCGAGGCCCAGCGGTCCGAAGGGTTCCACAAACTGCCCCGTCGGTCCGATATCGCCGGCAACGAGAACGTCTTTCCCCACCGCCTCGCGCGCAAGTTCCGCCAGCCGGCGGTTGATCCCGCGTACATCGGCAAGGCCGAATTCGGCCAGTTTCAACCGGTTCGCCCCGAAGGTATTCGTGTAAACGATATCGGATCCGGCCTGGCCGTAGGCCGCATGGACGGCCCGGACGATCTCCGGGTGTTCAAGCCCCCACGTCTCCGGACAGACACCGGACGGCATGCCCCGTTTCTGGAGTTCCGTGCCCATGGCCCCGTCCAGGATCAGGATCCTCTTCTTCAGGAGCGCGGCGAGACGTGCCTTCGACTTCATTCCGCGCCCTCCTTCAAGGCTCCGACGACGGCAACGGCCGTGACCGATTTTTCCGGTTCCAGTATGAACGAATCCGTGATGTGCACGCCCCAACGCTCCATTTCCAGCAGCCGGTGGATATCCGCCTGCCCGGCAAGCAAGAAGTCCCCGTACCCTGCGGAGTACCGCCGGCGCGACAACCCCCGGCCTTCACGCCGCAGCGTGCGGTTGTAAAAAGCCACGATCCAGTCGAGCGCCGCATCCGCCATCTCGCTGCCCACGGCGTCGAGGACGACGCCCCGTTTCAGCATTTGACCGGCCGCATCCCGGCGGACGGCCGCAACAATCTCCGGGCCCGCCGTCGCCCCCAGAAGAACGATTTCGTCAGCGGCGCCGACGAAGGCGGACAGATCCCTGCTTTGCCACGTCGGGCCGTCCGCAATCGTCACTCCGGCTTCATTATTCCGGATCACGGGCAGACGTCTCGCCGCCCCCTTCAGGCGGACGAGTGCGGCCGCCTCGGCGATCCATCGTTCCACGTCCTTTTCTTCTTCCGGAGAGAGCCTCGTCACGCCGCGGCGGTATCCCAGCCGCCGGCAGATCCGCTGGCGCGGCGGCCGCAACGCAATCGGGTCGAAAAGACGCACAGGTTCCCTCATGAGCCGCTGTTCCAGGGTTTTTCGGCGCTGTACCGGTTTCTCCAGCGGTCGATCTTTTCAAAGGCATCTTCAACGGCCCTGTAGAGGGTGTCGATTTTCAGCGGTTTGGTGAAATAGTCGTCGAAGCCGGCCTCCCGGCATTCGTCGATTTCAAAGAGCGCGGCCCATCCCGTGATCGCATAAATCAGGCTCAAGGGCCGTTCCTTGCGGATCCTCCGGCACAGTTCTATGCCATTCATCCCGAACAGTTTCAGGTCAAGAAAGATGACGTCCAGATCGGTCTGCCGGACGATTTCCAGCGCCTTCTGGCCGTCTTCGGCAGCGACAACCTCATAGCCGCGGTCGGTAAAAATCTCCTGAAAGAGATCCCGTACCGAGCCTTCATCATCCACAATCAGAATCTTCCTCTGCACACAACCCTCCCTCTCGATGCCTGCGCCGGCACAGCCGCCTTCGACCGGCCAACTCCCCGGGAATTGCTCTGCAACGGCGCTTTTTCTTTATACCATAATCTTCTTTTCTTCAACCTCTGCCGCGCTGATATCCGGCGGTGGAACGATAACCGATATCGCATCTTGCCGCAGCCATTTCCCTGTGGTAGGGAAACTGCGGACGATGCTCTGGGGTCATGCAAGGAATATCAAATGGAAACACGGCTACAGACGGCCGGGGAAATATTCTGGGGCTGGTATGTGGTGGCGGGCACCTTCGTCATTATCGGAATCAACTACGGCGCCCGCTATTGCTTCGGCGTCTTTCTCAAGCCCATGTGCGAGGATCTGGGATGGTCGCGTTCCGTCGTCTCCGTCGCCATGTCGCTGTCCGTTCTCTTCTACGGGGTCGGCGGGATCTTCGCGGGCCGCCTGCTCGACCGTTTTGCACCGCGCTGGATCATCACGGCCGGTGCCGCCCTGGCTTCACTGGGATTCTTTCTGACCCGTTTCGTCACTTCGCCGCTGGAGTTTTATCTCGTCTACGGCGTTCTTGTCGGTCTCGGCTCCGCTTGTCTGGGGGTCGTGGTCTGCAATTCCTCCGTCGGCAAATGGTTTATCAGGAAAAGAGGCATTGCCATCGGCATCACCACGGCCGGCGTCGGCGTCGGCACGTTAATTCTCACACCGGCTGCGGGCATCATCGTCAAGGCCTTCGACTGGCAAACGGGATTCACCCTCCTGGCTATCGTCGTCTTCGTCTTCTGCACTGGCGTGTCCCAGATCCTCATGGGGAGGACCGACCCCGAGGCTTACGGCCTCCTTCCCGACGGGGAGACGACGCTGCCTGAGAAGGCGGATCGAGCCGCCGCGTGTCCGAGCCCTTCTCACAGGGCGGCGATGCGCCGCCTCCTGGGCGATTCACGATTCTGGACCATCGCCTTGTGCTACTTCTTCGCCATCCTCGCGGAGATGGCTGTTTTCGTCCACCAGGTCGCCTACGCGGAGGAATACGGCATCGGCCGCGTCGCGGCGGCTTCCTCGCTCGGCATCATCGGCATCGCCAGCATCGCCAGCCGGTTCTTCTTCGGCTGGCTGAGCGATCGAATCGCCGACGTCAAACACGCCGCATTCCTGGGCCTGGCCATCATGACGGCGGGCATGGGAATTCTCCTCTTCGCCCACAGCATCGGCATTTTCTATCTGTATGCCGCCGTCTTCGGTTTCGGGTACGGTTCGGTCGGCCCCATGCTTCCCATTCTGATGGCGGACCGCTTCGGGCGGAGAGTCCTCGGCACAGCCTACGGCCTCGTCACCTTCTTCGCCGTCGGCCTGGGCGGCTTCATCGGTCCCATCTTCGGCGGGCTGGTCTATGACACCTTCGGTTCCTATCTCTTCGCGTGGCGCATCAACGTCGTCATCCTGGCGCTCGTCACCTTCCTGATCCTCCTGCTGAAGAAACGAGTCGAGGACCCGGAAGCTGCGTGAGCTTTTCGGCTCCACAGTTCTTCATTCGCCATCGCCGCGCTCCCGGATCGGCAGTATCAGGACAATTGCCATGATCGGCAGAAGCGCCATGATCCCCCATACCGCCGCGAACCAGCCCGTGATATCGACAAACCAGCCCAGAAGCGGCGGGAAGACGATTCCTCCCGTCATGACGGCCGCCACGGTGACTGACGTGGCAAGTCCGGCGGCCCGCAGCGCGGACAGTTCCATGGCAAAGGTCATGTAGATGCCGTTGAAGCCCATCCCTGTCATTCCGATGAAACCAAATACCGCAAAGGCAAGCCACACCGGGCAACCCCGCGGAAGAAAAAAACCGCAGAAGAGGGCGATCACCATGGCGGCTGCGAAGGCGATCATCACCGGCTTGCGCCGCTGCCCCATCAGACGGTCGCTGACAAAGCCAGCGCCGAGACGTGAGATGACGGCGGTAAACTGGATCCAGCCGACGGCCAGGCCGGCTGCCGTCACCGGCAGCGACAGTCCTTCCTTCAGATACAGGAAGGTGTAGGCAAGGATGGAAAACTGACAACCCCCGAGGAAGAAACCGGCCGCGGCCAGAAGGAAAAGCCGTCGGTTCGCAAAGACCTCCCGCAGCGGGAGACTTCTTCGGGGCGACGGCTCCGGCCTTCCGCTCTTGTCCCTCCGGTCGCGGTACAGGAACATCAGGGACAGACACGCTACGAGATTGGCTGCGCCCAGCAAAACAAAGAGCGTCCGCCACCCCCACACCAGAATCACCGGTACGGCCAATGCGGCCAGCACGCCTCCGAGCGTAACTCCCGTCTGCTTGAGGCCCATGGCCGTCGCACGCCAGGACAGGGGGATCCAGTTCATCACCGCCTTGTTCATGCCAGGGGCCGTCGAACTGTAGCCCACCCCGACGAGAAACAGCAGAAGCAGAAGGAAGGCAACGGAACTTACCGGAGAAATGGCCACGCCGACGGCCGACATGAGGGCAAAACCCCACAGAAGGACCTTCTTCTCTCCCATGGCATCAATCAGATAGCCGGACGGTACGAGAAACAGAACATTGCCGAATGTGAGCGCGGAAACGAGCAGCCCGACCTGGCTTTGATTGAGGGCGAATTCCTGCTTGACGAAGGGGGTTACGGCGGGAAGCGTATAAAACAGGGCGGAGCAGCAGAGCTGCAGAAACCACAGCAGTCCGATGATTTTGATCTGCTCCCGATTCAGGGGATCGGTCTTCATGCCAGGCGCCTGCCCGTGAGATCGTGCCGCCCCGTGATGATTCCGGCATCCAGATTCTCCGGCGCCGGTGCTGCCGAAACTGGGGAATAGCTCCGCCGTTGATCCGGACACATCCTTTTTTTGTCTCATCGCTTCGCGCGGCAAAAACTTTTCGCAGCGAGTCTGCGTTCGTGCCGTTTTCGACTCGACATCGCACAGTGCGACGGTTTGTCAACTGTTGAAGGAGCTTTTCTGCAAAGTCAAGCAAAACGACGGGGGCAGCCGGATAAACCCATCGTTTTTTCGAATGGTCGCCCGGATTTTCTATTGAAAGATAGGCGCAAAGGCTCTATGGAAGAGAAAGATATATTTATATATTATTGTAAGGTATGCATGCATCCGGGGTTGTTTCGAGGACCCTTTTCTGCTATTCAGCGGGGGGTTGATACCGGGCATCTGTGCACACCTGCAAGGAGGAATCGGACTATGGAAAATCAGGAATTGATTCGATGTACCATCATGCGGGGCGGAACGAGCAAGGGGATTTTCCTGCACCGCAACGATCTGCCGCAGGACCCGGTTCTGCGGGACAAGGTCATCATGCGCATCTTCGGCGCTCCCGACCCACGTGAGATTGACGGCATCGGCGGGGCGGAACTTCTTACGAGCAAGTTGGCGCTTATCGGACCGTCCACGCGGCGGGACTGCGACGTGGACTATCTGTTCGGCCAGGTCAGCATGGTGGAACCCATGATCGACTACAAATCCAACTGCGGCAACGTCTCCTCCGCCGTCGGACCTTTCGCCATCGACGAGGGATTGGTGGAAGCTGTGGAGCCGATCACCAAAGTCCGCATCCACCAAGTCAATACGGGAAAGGTCATTATCGCAGAAGTCCCTGTGAAGGATGGGCGGGCGGTCGTGGAGGGCAGGCACAAGATCGACGGCGTGCCGGGTACGGGGGCCAAGCTCATCCTGGACTGGGCCGACGCTGCCGGGTCTCTTACGGGGAAACTCCTCCCAACGGGCAGGGTGACGGATACGCTCAAAGTCGAGGGAGTAGGCACCGTCGAGGTATCGCTGGTGGACGCCGCCATCCCGACCGTTTTCATTCGCGCCGAAGCCCTGGGACTGAAAGGCAACGAGACACCCCAGCAGATCGACGCCGACAAGGCTTTGCTGCAGAAGATTGAGAAAATCCGCAGTGTCGCCGCCCAGGTCATGGGCCTTTGCAGGGACTGGCGGAAGGCGACAAAGGAGGTTCCCTACAGTCCCTTTTTCGCCATCTGCGCGCCTCCCATGGAATACAAGGACTGGACAACGGGCAAGAAAATTTCCGAGAAGTCGGTGGACCTTGTTGTGCGGCTTTTGTTCATGCAGAAGATGCATTTGACCTATCCCGTAACGGGGACCACATGCACCGTGGCGGCAGCGATGATTCCAGGCACGATTGCCAACCAGCTCGCCCGGAAGGACATCATCGAGCGCGGGGAGCTGCGCATCGGTCATCCGGCCGGCGTCATCGCCCCCGAGGGAAAAGTGGTCCGGGAAAAGGGCGGATTCGTGCTGAAGCGGGCGACCGTCGATCGGACGGCGCGCTGCCTGCTTCGCGGTTATGCCTACGTGCCCAAGTCCATCCTGAAATAGCGAAGGATCGACCATGGATACATTGAAACAGCGTAAGATCTCGACAGATGTCCTTATCATCGGGGCCGGCGGAGCGGGGCTCCGCGCCGCCATCGAGGCCCGCAACCTCGGCGCCAAAGTCCTCGTCGTATCCAAGGGCGACTACCCCGCAGGCTGTATCACGGCGATCGCCATGGGCGCGATCACCGCGGCCATCGACAGCAAGGACAGCCGCGACACCCATTACGAAGACACTCTCAGAGGCGGGCACTATCTCAACAATCCCAAATTGGTCCGGTTGCTTGCCGACCTCGGGCCCGAGCGGGCGCTGGACGTGGAGCGCTACGGCACGGAATTCGACAAGATGGACGGAAAGTTCGATTTCTTTTCCTATCCAGGCCACGCCCTTCCCCGGGCGATCGTCGCCGGTGGCCGGTATAAAGGCGGATTTTTCAAGGGGATTGTCGCGGAAGCCGCGCGGCTCGGCATCGAGATCCTCGAACACGTGATGGTGACCGATCTCCTGCTGGAGGACGGCGCCGTCTGCGGCGCCGTTGCCCTGGAGATCGACAGGGAAGCCCTCCTGACGCTCGAAGCAAAGGCCGTCATCATCGCAACCGGCGGTGCGGGGTACCTGTTTTCCCTGACCACCAACGTGCCCGGCATAACGGGCGACGGGTGCGCATTGGCCTACGATGCGGGAGCGATCCTCTCCGATATGGAATTCGTCCAGATGCGGGCCTGCATGATCCACCCTGCGCCCATGCGGGGCACGGCGCCGCCTGCCGACGGCGGGGTGACCATCGGCGGACGGTTCTACAACGGCCTGTGCGAGCGCTACATGAAGAAGTACCACCCCGAAAAAGCGGAACAGGTGACCCGCGCCGAGGTGGCGCGCTGCACCCAGAAGGAGATCCTGGAGGGAAGGTCCTCCCCCCATGGCGGCGTCTACGGAGACTTCTCCGGCGCCCCCAGAGAACAGCTCGCAAAATTCAAGGCCTTCATGCAGTCCTGCGCCGCGTCAAATTTTGATCCGACCTGGCAGCCCTACGAATGGGCGCCCGGCGCCCACTATTTCATGGGCGGCATCGTCATCAATGAGCGCTGCGAAACGGGTATCCCGGGACTTTTTACGGCCGGCGAAGCCCAGTCCGGGACCATGGGCGCCAACCGCCTGCCCGGAAATGCCCTCACGGAAACGCAGGTTTTCGGTGCCATCGCAGGAGCGCAGGCGGCGGGACGGGCTCGCTCCGCGAATCCACCCGTTCCTTCGCCCAGGTCGGCCGGGGCGGCAGTCGAAAAGGCTGCCGCACTCTGGAGCCGCGACGGCGGGGTCGACTACCGCGAGGTCAGAAAAGAAATTTCGGAAACGATGAGCCGGTATGCCGGCGTTATCCGCAATGAAGAGGGATTGCGCAAAGCGCTCGGTGTCCTGGACAAGATCGGTCAGAAGAAGGTCGGCTCCCTGCGCGTGGCGGAAAATCGATCCTTCCGCGAACTGGCCGGTCTTTTTGAGACGCTGAACATCTTCACGGTGGGGCGGCTGATCCTGCAGGCGGCGCTTCTCCGGACGGAAAGCCGCGGCGCCCACAACCGCGAGGATCACCCCGAAACAAGCGAAGCATGGCGGAAGAACATCCTCTTCCAGCGCCGGGGTCGACAGGAGACCGTCATCACCAGACCCCCGGGCGATGCATAACGGAGCCATTTGACAATTCCACGACCGGGATGCCGTAAATGGCGGGCAGAGAACCCGACGGGAGTTCCGGAAAGGGGAAATCCTTTTCCGAACTCCCGTTTCCTCCTGAGGCGGGACATGAACAAGGAAACCGGCACCTCCTTCTATTATCGCGTCGCACAGACGATCCGCGGCCGCATCAATTCCGGACAGTATCCGCCGGATTTCATCATCCCCCCCTCGCACAGGCTCTCCGAGGAATTCGGCGTGAGCAACATCACGATCCAAAAGGCGATGGAACTTCTCGCCCGGGAGGGATGCATCGTCCGCCAGCGCGGCGTCGGCACAAAGGTGCAGAAGCCGACGAAGACGCTGGTCGTCCGGCAGATCTCGGCAAAGAATTTCTGGGACTGGTATGAGGTCTACGAGGCGAGAGGAAAGCAGGCGGCGGCGGTGCTGGAGATCGTCGAAACGATCTGCCCCGAATTCGTCCGGAGCATCCTGAATCTTCCGGCCGATATGGAAACCGTCATCAAGGTGCGCCGCGTCATGAAACTCGATTCCCAGCCCCTGGCCTACATCTTCAACTACTTTTCGCCTGCCCTCTTCAGGAAATCGGTCTACCGGAAATTCAGCAATACGAGATTTTTGAAAATCCTGCTGACGGAAAAGAAGCTGCCGGCCATCCGGATCGATCAGAAGGTCGAAGCCACCACCGCCGATATGGACTTGGCCGGTAATCTGCAGATCCGCTTCGGCGATCCCCTGTTCCTGGTGGAGTACATCTACCGCCTGACCGACGGCACGCCGCTGGCCGTCACCCACACCTACCATCGCGGCGACCGCAGCGTGCTTAAGGATACGGTCGTCATCGACGCGGACAGCGTGAAATAAAAAACCCCGGAAAGGACCGCTTTCCGGGGGAAATCTTTTCTTCCCTGCCAAGCGCTTGGCCTGCCCCTTACTCGCAGGGGCTGTCAAAAAAAGATGCTGTCTGAGCCGGTCTCGCGACTGACAGGCCGTCCTTCTTTTGCACGGTCACCGCGAGCCATTTCCCCGGCAGGGTCTCCGGCCCGATTCTCCGGTCAGCCAAGCTGCGAATCCTGTTGACATTCGAGAGAGATTTTCATAAGACTGGCCCGTTGCCAGCAATTCGCTCGGCCTATTCTCCAACGCGGGAGGGGTTTCATTTGCTGACGTCTCTGATCGTGGTTGTCCTGCTGCTGGTCCTCATCGCCTTGGGCGTGGATATTTTTATATCCCTGGGTCTGGCGGGTGTCCTTGGGATTCTTCTTTTCCGCGGACCCGATGCGCTCACCTTGGCCGCAACCTCCTTTTTCGGCCAGGAAACGACCTTCGAACTGCTGGCCCTCCCGCTGTTCGTTCTGATGGGGCATATCCTCGCCAAGAGCCCCATCGGCGGCGACCTGTACACGATGGCGACGCGGTGGCTTTCCTGGCTTCCCGGCGGCCTTGCCATCGCCTCCATCGGCGCCTGCACGGTCTTCGGTGCGGTGAGCGGCGTGAGCGTCGCCGGCGTCGCGGCGATCGGTTCCATGGCCGTTCCGGAGATGCTCAAACGGGGCTACTCCAGCAAGATCGCCGCGGGAGCTGTCGTCTCGGCGGGCGCCCTCGCGATGCTGATCCCCCCCAGCGTTCCCTTCATCATCTACAGCGCGATCACCGGCGAGTCGATCGCCAAACTCTTCATCGGCGGCATCGTCCCCGGATTGGCGCTGGCCTTCATGCTCAGCTTCTATGTCCTCATCCGGACGATGATTTCCCCGGAGCTTGCCCCCCGGGGCGACGGCGCCGACATTACCTGGAAGGAACGATGGTCCAGCCTGGCGAGCGTCTGGCACGTTGGTGTCCTGATCCTCCTGGTCCTGGGTTCGATCTATGCGGGAGTCGCCACGCCGACGGAGGCGTCGGCCGTGGGCGTCGTCGGCGCTTTCGTCATCGCCGGCATTGCCTACCGCAACATGGACCTGCGCCGAAGCCTGCAGATCCTGAAAGAAAGCATGCGCATCAGCGTGGCCATCATGCTCATCATCGGCTGCGCCAAGATCTTCGGCGACTATCTGAACATGATCCGCGTCCCCGAGATGCTGAGCAATTTTCTGATTGATCTCCATCTGCACCGGATGGTGCTGATGCTCGCCATCCAGGCCCTCCTGATCGCCGGGGGCATGTTCGTGGATGCCGCCTCGCTCATCGTCATCACCACCCCGATCCTGCTGCCCCTGATCAATGCCCTGGGCTTTGACCCGTTGTGGTACGGGATCATCCTGGTCATCAATCTCGAACTGGCTGTCGTGACGCCCCCCGTGGGCCTCAATCTCTACACATTGAAAAGTTGTGTCCCGTCGCTGACGCTGGAGGAGATCATCAAGAGCAGCATCCCCTTCCTGCTGATCCAGCTCCTTTGTCTGCTCATTTTTACTCTTTATCCGTCTTTGAGCCTGTGGTTGCCCAGTCTGGTGAAATAGAACTCTTGAAGAAGGGGGACGACCCCGGAGGAGGAAACGATGAAAGGATTATCACGTAGGGATTTCTTGCGAACGGCAGGGGCGGGAGCGGGCGTCGCCATGCTCGGTCTTTCCGATCGATGGACGGCCAGCGCATCAGCGGCGAGCGTGCCGACCTATACCGGCGTGACCTACCTGACGCCGGGATATAAGGACCTTTTCCCGCCGATCGCGGCTTTCATTGACCGCCTGAAGAAGTATCCCGACCTCATGAAGATGGACTTTTTCGATTCAGGAACACTTGTGAAGACCGACGAGCAGGTGTCGGCGCTGCGGGCGGGAACGATCCAGTTCATGTTTCACACGACATCTTACATCACCCGGAATTACCCCATCCTGGGAATCACGGGATTGCCCAGTCTCTGCGAGGACCTGTACGAACACGGAGAGCGCCTGGCGATGGAGAGCCCTTTGTGGAAACTTATCAACGACGTCCTCGCCAAGGACAACACCTTCATGCTGACCGCCGGCGGCGGCATCCTGGAGCCGGAGTACATCTGGAGCGGCAGCAACAAGATCGCCAGCCTCGCGGACCTGAAGGGGAAACGCATCCGGACCGTCAGTTTCGAAGCGGAAGAAGTTCTGAAGGCTTACGGCGTCGGCGGTGCGCGCATTCCCTCCTCGGAGCTTTATCTTGCCGTGCAGCGCGGAACGGTGGATGCGACCCTGGCGAACATCAGCACGATCATGGGACGGAAGATCTACGAGCAGGTGAAATACTGCTACAAGCTGCCGATGACGGGATTTTCCATTTCCATCTTTTTCCTGAAAGACAAATGGGACAAGATGCCCGGCAAGGTCAAGGCCGCCTTCTGGGATGCGGCCAAATGGTATGATCAGACCTATGCCGCAACCATCAACAAGAAATTCTATCCGGAGCAGTTCTGGCCCCACCTCGAAAAAGTGGGCCTCAAGGTCTTCAAACCCACGAGCGCGGAATTGAAGGATTTTCAGGAGAAGAGCCAGCCCGTGTGGGCCTGGTGGAAGAAGCAGATCGGCGAGGAAGTGGGACAGAAGGCCATCAACCTCGCATTGGGAAAAGGCTGATCAGGATATGAGTGCACCGGGGTTTATTCCCAGAATGTCGCTGGCAGGAGGAATCCTGGGCCAGGCGGCGATGGTCTTCATGGTCGTGAGCATCTTCTACGACGTGATGATGCGCTATCTCTTCGCCGCCCCTACCCACTGGGCGCTGGAGGTGAACACCTTCCTCCTCCTCTTCCTCTGCACGATTCCTACGGCGGACGTCCTTGCTTCCAACGTGCACATCCGCGTCACGTTCCTTACGGAGCGGCTGCCGCGGAGATTTGTCGACCGCCTGCCCATCCTGCGCGGGCTGGCGGGGATTCTTTTCTGCGCCGCCATGACCTGGAAGGGTTCCGTCATGACCTGGCAGGCATGGCAGCACAATGACCGCATGTCCACGTCATTGGGCACGCCCATGTTCATCCCGTATCTTTTTCTCCCGGTCGGCTTCATCCTGCTGGGTCTCCAGTACGGGGTCCTGCTCAAATCAGGATTGGCGCCGCAGACGAAGGAGTCCTCGCCGGGACAGCAGATCTGACATTCGGGAAACACCGAGGACAGGGGAGATGAAACAGAAAAAGGGCGCCCGCCGGTTGAAAACGGCGGGCGCCCTTTCTTTTGCGTTTCCAGCGGTCAGGCGCGGGACGATTTCTTCGCTCGCGCCTTCTTCGCTTTCAGGTCGGCCATCAATCCGCCGTTGGCCACAAGCTGCTGAAGAAAGGGCGCCACGGGCCGGAATGTGACCGGCTTGCCCCCGCGGCTCAGAATCCGGATCTCGCCCTTGTCCGTGTCGATTTCGATCTCGTCGCCGTTCTTGACTTTCGCCCACAATTCGTCCGATTCGAAAATCGGCAGGCCCATGTTGAAGGCGTTGCGGAAGAAGATCCGCGCGAAGGTCCTGGCCACGACGCAGGAAAGCCCCACGGTCTTGATGGCGATCGGCGCATGTTCCCGGGATGATCCGCACCCGAAGTTCGCGCCGGCGACGATGATATCGCCCACCTTCATCTTCTTCGCAAAGTCAGGATCCGCATCCTTCATGCACTGTTCGGCCAGCGCCTTCGGATCCGACGTGTTCAGATAGCGGGCGGGAATGATCGCGTCCGTGTCGATGTTGTCTCCGAATTTCCATACATTGCCGCGATATTTCATGTTCACCTCCATTGTCCGGTGATCGCAAGATCTTCTTTATTTCAGTTCGGCCGGGCCGCCGACTCTTCCCAGCACGGCGGAGGCCGCCGCCACGGCGGGACTCGCCAGGTATACCTCGCTGCCCGTATGCCCCATGCGGCCGACGAAATTGCGGTTCGTCGTCGCCACGGCCCGCTCGCCTTCGGCGAGAATTCCCATATGACCGCCGAGGCATGGACCGCACGTCGGCGGACTGATCAGTCCGTTCGCCTTGAGGAAGATATCGAAAAGCCCCTCTTCCATGGCCATTCTGTAGATGAGCGGCGTCGCCGGGATGATAATGAGCCGCACGTCCGGCGCCGCCTTCTTCCCCTTCAGGATTTTCGCGGCCACGCGGAGATCCTCGATGCGCCCGTTGGTGCATGACCCGATGACCACCTGGTCGATCTTCACCTTTCCGACCTTGCTGATCGCCCGCGCGTTGGAAGGCAGGGACGGGAAGGAAACCTGAGGTTCGACCTTCGCAACATCGATATCGATGACCTCGGCGTACTGCGCATCGGGGTCGGACTTGTAAAAAGCGTACTTCCGTTTCGCCCTCCCCTCGACGTAGGCCCGCGTGACCTCATCGGGTGGAAAGATACCGTTCTTCCCTCCCGCCTCGATGGCCATGTTGGACATCGTCAGGCGGTCGGCCATGGTCAGCTTCGCGACGGTGTTTCCCGTGAATTCCAGCGCTTTGTAGAGGGCGCCGTAGACGCCGATTCGTCCGATGAGATAGAGGATCAGGTCCTTTCCGGAAACCCATTTCTGCAGCTTTCCGTGCAGAACGACTTTCATGGTCTCCGGAACACGGAGCCACGCCTCGCCGGCCATCATCGCGGCAGCCAGGTCCGTGCTTCCCACGCCCGTGGAAAAGGCCCCCAGTGCGCCATAGGTGCAGGTATGGCTGTCTGCCCCGATCACGAGATCCCCCGGCAGGACGATACCCTTTTCGGGGAGCAGAGCATGCTCCACGCCGACTTCGCCGCCCTCGTAATAATGTTCGAGGCGCTGCTCGCGCGCAAAATCCCGCACGGTCTTCGTCTGCATGGCCGAACTGATGTCCTTGTTCGGGGTGAAATGATCCGCCACCAGGACCACCCTGCTGCGGTTGAATACCTTCTTTCCCCCGGCCTTCCGGAACTCGCTGATGGCGATGGGCGCCGTGATGTCGTTGCCCAGCGCAATGTCCACCTTCGCATTGATGATCATTCCCGGTCGAACTTCCCGGTGCTTCGTGTGGCTGCAAAGAATCTTTTCGGTGATGGTCATGCCCATAGCGTTTCTACCCCCTCAAAGTCATACGGTTCCCTTACACGATTCTATCCCTACTCTTCAACCTGAATCTTCTTCCTGTCGCCCTTCATCCACTCCAGGCGGTTCAGCGCGTTGATGTAGGCCGTCGCGGAGGCGACGATGACGTCGGGATGCGCGCCGCGCCCGGTGACCGTCTTGCCGTCGAACTTGAGCTGAGCCGTCACCTCGCCCAGGGCATCCGTGCCTCCCGTGATTGCCGTCACGGCGTAACGGACGAGATCGTAATTCGTCCCGGTGATCTTGCGGATGGCGGCGATCGTCGCGTCCACGGGACCGTTGCCGAAGCCCGCGTCCTGGACGGTCTGTCCGTCCACCAGCATCTGCATCGTCGCCGTGGGAATGGCCACATTGCCGCTGACCACATTAAGATACAGGAGCTTGTACTTGTCCTTCAGGCGATAGAGCTCCTCGAAGATGATCGCCTCGAGGTCTTCGTCGAAGACTTCCTTCTTGGCGTCGGCGATCTCCTTGAAACGGACGAATACCTTGTTCAATTCCTCGGCGGTCAGTTGATGTCCCATCTTCTTCAAGTGCTCGGACACCGCGTGCCGCCCGGAGTGCTTGCCCAGAACCATGTGGCTGTCGGAAATGCCCACGGACTGGGGCGTCATGATCTCGTAGGTGATCTTCTCCTTGATGAGGCCGTCCTGGTGGATACCCGATTCGTGGGCGAAGGCATTCGCACCGACGATCGCCTTGTTCGGCTGGACGGCGATGCCGGTGATCTGCGTGAGGAGACGCGAGGTCTGGTAGATGTGCTTGGTCTTGATCCGGGTCTGCAGGTGGAAGAAGTCCTTGCGCGTCGCCAGGGCCATGACGACCTCCTCCATGGCGGTGTTGCCGGCCCGCTCCCCGATGCCGTTGATGGTGCATTCGATCTGCCGGGCGCCGGCCTTGACGGCGGCCAGCGAATTCGCTACCGCCAGACCCAGGTCGTTGTGGCAGTGCACGGAAATCACGGCCTGCCGGATGTTTCGCACTTTCGCGAAAAGGTAGGAGATGAGGTTTCCGAATTCCTCGGGGACGGCATACCCGACGGTGTCGGGGATATTGATCGTCGTCGCGCCCTCCTCGATCGTCGCCTCCACCATCTCGCACAGATAGTCCCAGTCCGAACGCGTCGCGTCCATCGGCGAGAATTCCACGTTCTCCGTAAAGCCCCGCGCCCGCCGCACCGCCGCGCGCGCTTCTTTCAGGACCTGTTCGCGGCTCTTCTTGAGCTGATACTGCAGGTGGATGTCGGAGGAAGAGATGAAGGTGTGAATCCGGGGATGGGCCGCCTCGCGGACGGCCTCCCAGGCCCGGTCGATGTCGAGGAAGTTCGCCCTCGCCAGGCCCGCTACCTGGGAATTCCTGATCTCCCGCGCGATCTGCCGGACCGACTCGAAATCCCCTTCGGAGGCGATCGGGAAACCCGCCTCAATGACGTCGACGCCCATCCGGTCCAGCTGCCGCGCGATCCGAAGCTTCTCGTCGGGATTCATGCTGGCGCCGGGCGACTGTTCCCCGTCCCGGAGTGTCGTGTCGAAGATGATGATCCTTTCCTTTTTCGTATCCATCGAAATCTCCTTTCGCACCGCTTTTTCACAAAATAAAAAGGCCATGGGCTTTTTCCGCCCATGGCCTTTAGGTTCGTTCTGTTCTTCCGGTTACCGGACGCCTAAAACCGACGGGCAGGGACGCCTGTACAGGCTAAGCAGAGCGAGGCCCAAGAGGAGGAGGATATTGCTCTGAATCAAGATCGCCTGTTCCATACCTGTCGCCGACCAGAACCTTTCCGAAAGTGACCGCTATCTAAACCCGCCGCGCGCGGATGTCAAGCATTTTTTTGAAAAATCGGCGATCGCTGACCCGGCAGGCGCCTCTCCGGGATCTTCGCTCAGCCGAAAATGGCCCTCGCCGATGACGGGAACCCGACGGAAAATGAAAATAATAAGTTCTTGACATTTACGATTTTGCATGTAAAGTTCTTGACAAAATGGCTCCAGAAAAATCTTTTAACCGGCGGCCCGCCCCGATAGGGAAGCCGCCCAACCAAAAAATAAGGAGGGTTCAGCATATGTCCGATTTGCGTTATTGGTCCAAACGGTATCCCATCATGATTCTGCTTTGTTTCGTCGTATCACTGCTCGCCATTGGCGGCGCCTATGCGGCCGAGAAGAAGTTTCCCACGCGCTTTATCGAAGTGGTGGTGCCGTTTGCTCCCGGAGGAGCGGTGGACAACACCATCCGGATGATCGGCGCAGACGCGGAGAAGATTCTCGGGCAGAAAATCGTCGTCCTGAACAAGCCGGCGGGGGGCTCCGTCGAAGGTCAGCGGCATGTAGCCAATGCCGCGCCCGACGGGTACACACTGCTGGCGATGACCTCGTCGGTCGTCACCAACATCCTCACCAAGAAGGTCGATTACACGCTGGATTCCTATGATCCCCTGTTGATGTACTGCTTCGATCCGCTCATCTTCGTCATCAATGCGGATCTTCCCTACAAGACGGTTGCCGAAGTGGTCGCAGCCAGCAAACAGAAGACCTTCTCCTACTCCACCCCGGGGAAGGCCAACTCCAAGCACGTTGCGGGCATGATCATCGAGATGAAAACCGGCGCCAAGTTCAACTACGTCCACACGAAGGGCGCTTCCGAGGGCGTACCCATGATCGCAGGCGGTCACGTTCAGGGCGGTTGCTGGGCCTGGGGCGAAGTGCGGCCGCTGATCCAGCAGGGGAAACTCCGCGCGATCGCCATCATGGACGAAGAGCGCTATCCCGAACTTCCCAACGTGCCAACCTTTGCCGAGGCCGGGTTCAACGTCACCTACGGATCGTGGAGAGGGATCGCAGCCCCCAAGGGCCTGCAGCCGGAAGTAAGGGCGACCCTGATCAACGCCTTCACCAAGGCAATTCAGTCGCCCGAGACGAAGAAGAAGATGGAAGCAGGCGGATACCCCATCACCTTCAAGGATGCGGACAAGTTCAAAAAATTCGCACAGGAAGACTTCACGTACGTGAAAGATATTCTGGCGAAGATCAAATAGTTCGCTTTCCCGTCGAGGGCGATGGGCGTCTGGTTTTGCCCATCGCCCTCGACATGCCGGGAGGTTCGTCATGTTAGGCGACAAAAAACTCGGATCCCTTCCCCTGTCCCAATTGCTGGCCGGTTGCTTTTGGATTTGCCTGGCGGCGCTTGTCCTTTTCGGCCTCTCCTCCCTTCCCCTAGCGGAAAAAGGAGCGGTCGGTCCTCGGGCATTTCCCTCCGCCCTGGCCGTCTTCCTCGTCGCCTTGTCCGTTCTGTACCTGTTTCAATCGCGCAAGCAGGAGGGTGTCGGACTCTTTGAGGGCGAAAAAAGGGATATCTTCAAGATGTCCCTGCTCATATTTCTTTCACTCGGCGCCGCATACGCCTGGGAGAAGCTGGGCGCCTTTCCCGTCCTGCTCATCTTCTGCGTGACGGAATTGCGCTGGGTGGAAGACTACCCCTGGAAAAAAGTGATCGGGCTTTCGGTGCTGTTCACCGCGGGCGTCTGGCTTGTGTTTACAAAGGCCCTGGGGCTCAATCTGCCGATGGGAATTCTTCTCGGTTTCATGTCCTGAGGTCCCGGATCGAAAAGGAAATCCCCTGATCGGGAGGATCGCCATGATCGAAAATTTTCAATCCCTGCTGCTTGGTTTCCAGACCGCGCTGAGTGTCGGCAATCTCCTCCTCTGCATGGTCGGGATCGTGGTCGGAACGCTGGTGGGCGCACTGCCCGGGATCGGACCCACCGGCGCCGTGGCCATCCTCCTGCCGGCATCCTACTCACTGGGCCCCGCCGGCGCCTTGATCCTTCTCGCGGGAATCTACTACGGCACCCAGTACGGCGGGACCATTACATCGGTGCTCATGCGCGTTCCCGGGGAATCGGCTTCGGTGGTCACGACCTTCGACGGCTATGAGATGGCCAAACAGGGACGCGCCGGGGTCGCCCTGGGCATCGCCGCCATCGGATCATTTGTCGGCGGGACGCTGAGCATCGTCGGGCTCATGTTCCTCGGTCCGGTCCTGGCAAACTACGCCCTGGCCTTCGGTCCGGCGGAGTATTTCGGCTTGATGGTCCTGGCCCTGAGCCTCATCACGGCCTTCACCGGAAAATCCCTGGTGCGCGGCCTCATCGCCACGATCTTCGGCCTCCTGCTGGGCACCGTGGGCGACGACGTGATCAGCGGCGATCCGCGGCTGACCTTCGGAATCAACGGGCTGCTCGACGGCATCCAGTTTCTCCCCGTCGCCGTAGGACTTTTCGGCTTCAGCGAGATGATTGAGAGCGTCCTCCAGAAGGGGGGATTCGAAGTCCTCAAGAGCGAGTTTGGATTCCGCAAGGTCCTGCCATCCGTCGCCGATTTCGTGAAGTCCATCGGCGCGATGCTGCGCGGCACGGTTCTCGGATTTTTCACCGGCATCCTTCCCGGGGCCGGCGCGACGATCGCCTCCTTCCTCTCCTACGGACTGGAGCAGAGAGTATCCAAGACCCCCGAGCAGTTCGGAAAGGGCGCGATCGAAGGCGTCGCCGGACCGGAAACGGCCAACAACGCCTCGACGGGCGGCGCTTTTATTCCCATGCTGAGTCTGGGCATCCCCGGTTCGGGAACCACGGCTGTCCTCCTGGGCGCCTTCCTCATGTTCGGCCTGCAGCCCGGACCGTCTCTCTTCCGGGACGCACCTGACGTGGTCTGGGGACTCATCGCGAGCATGTACATCGGGAACGTGGCGCTCCTGGTCATCAACATCGGCTTCATCCCCCTGATCGTACGGATGATGGACGTGATCAAGCCTTACATGCGCCTGGTCGTGATGATCCTGGCGATCGTGGGCGTGTACAGTTTCCGCAATACCATCCTGGACGTCGTCGTGATGCTGGTCTTCGCCCTGATCGGCTATTTGATGAAAAAGTACGATTTCCCGCAGGCGCCTGTCGTGCTGGGCCTGATTCTCGGCGACCGCGCCGAGCAGAGCCTGCGCCAGGCATTGTCAATCTCCAAGAACGATCCCTCGATCTTTTTCCAGTCCCCGCTTTCCGCGATTCTCTTGATCGCGGCCGTGGCATCGTTCCTCCTGCCGGTATTTTCAAGACTCTGGCAGAAAAAGAAAGCGGCAACGTCGGTTTAAGGCGCGGTCCATGGTGGATGCAATGACGCTCTCCAAGAAGAAAAAGACGGCAGAAACAGGACATCGCCCGGCAACGAACGGAAACGACGGGCTCGATACCCTGTTCGCGCAAATTCGGCAGATCCTGGGCGCCAGCACCCGCAGCCAGCGTCTCGTGGCCGCCTACTTCCTCGAACACTCCGAGCAGGTGGTGTTCATGTCCATCCCGCAACTGGCGGCCGCCGTCGGCGTGAGCACGGCGACGATCACCCGTTTTGCCCACGAACTGGGCTACGCAAGTTTCTCCTCGTTCCAGAAAGATCTTCAGGGACGGGTCAAGAGCCGCCTGAAACCGACCACACGGCTGATGGAACGCGCCAAACTCAATGGAGAGATCCGCGACAAGATCCGCCGCTACGGCGAGCATGACATCCTGAACATCCAGAAGACGTTCGAAAAGATCAACGCGGAAGAACTCCGGGAAGTCGTAGAGATGATTGTTCAAAGCCGCTGGATCTGGACCGTCGGCATGCGCGGCTCGCACATCCTGGCCCGGGATCTTTCCTACAATCTTCACAAGATTCTCCGGAAAAGCAGCATGATCAACCTCGGCGCGGCCGATTACATCGAGTCCATGGTGGCGATTCAACCCGGAGATCTCATTTTTGCCTTCAGTTTCTCGCGCTTTACCAAAGAGACGACGCAGATTGTACGGATGGCCAAGGAACAGGGCGCCGTCGCGCTGGTCTTCACGGACAGGATCATTTCCCCGCTGACGCCCTACAGCGACAAGAACTTTGTCATCGCGGTGGAGGGACTGGGTTTCCGCAACTCCTATGTCGCCGTCCTGAGCCTGCTCAACTGCATCCTGGCGGAAACCGCCGTAGCGGCCAGAGAGATTTCCATGGAGAACCTCAAGGACCTCGATGAAAGACTGTTGAAAAGCGACGCCTTCCTGTTCGCCTGAGGGCGAAGAAGAATGGGCAAACCCATCGGAAGGCAGAAAGGACTGGAAATAGACGATGTCGGTATATTTGTTGGATTCAGTGCTCTTCGGTGATTCCGCCTCCACACCCAGGATGAGGACCGTCTTTGAAGAGACGGCGCGCCTCCAGGCATGGATCGATGTAGAGGCGGCCCTGGCCCGCGCCCAGGCGGATCTGGGAATCGTTCCCAAGGAAGCGGCGCAGAGGATCAACGATTGCGCGAAGATCGATCTCCTGGATCTTCAGGCGATCAAGGCGCGGGGCAAGGTCACGGGCCACAGCCTCATGGGCCTGCTGGGAGAACTCCGGACCGTGGTCGGCGGGGAAGCCGCGGGTTTCATCCATTTCGGGGCGACCACGCAGGACATCATCGATTCCGGACAGATGATCTGCGCCAAGAACGCCGTCGCGGTCATAGAAGATCAGTTGACCGCGGCCATGCAGTCCCTCATGGCGCTGATGGACGAACACAGCCGGACCCTGATGGTCGGCAGAACGCACGGACAACAGGCCCTGCCCATCACCCTGGGATTCAAGATGGCGATCTGGCTGGACGAGTTGAGCCGCCAGCGGGACAGGCTGCTGGAGGCAAAGAAAAGGGACCTGGTGGGAAACATGACCGGTGCCGTCGGCACCTTTGCCTCCTGGGGCAATAAGGGCATGGAAATTCAATCCCGGACCATGGACATCCTCGGTCTGGGCACGCCGGATACCTGTTGGCACTCTTCCCGCGATCGCGTCGCCGAACTGATGACGCTGCTCGGACTTCTCGGCGGCACCGCCGCGAGAATCGCCACGGAGGTCTACAACCTCTCAAAAACAGAATTCGGCGAACTGGAAGAGCCCATCGGCAAAGGCCAGGTGGGCAGCAGCACGATGCCGCATAAGCGGAATCCGATCCACAGCGAGTGGATCATCGTCCTCGCCCGTTCGCTGCGCGCCAACGCCGCCCAGGCCATGGAGGTCATGGTCCAGGAAAACGAGCGGGATGCCTCGGCGTGGAAGACCGAATGGATCATCGTGCCGGAATCCTTCGTGATGGCCTCTGCAATCCTTCAGCATCTCCAGAGCATTTTTTCCGGCCTCGTCGTCCGCAAGGCCCGGATGGAAAAAAACACACACCTCCTGAAGGGGTTGCTCTTGTCGGAAGCGGTCATGTTCGTCCTCGCCGGCGCCATGCCGCTCCCGGAGGCGCACGAAAGGGTGTACGAGGCCTCGATGAGGGCCTTTGAAAAAGAGACGAATCTCCTGGACGAACTCCTTCAAGACCCGGAGGTGAAGAAGCTCTGCGATCCGGAGAAGATCTCCGCGGCGATGAACGCGGCAAACTATACGGGCCTCTCCGCCGAAACCGTCGCCCTCGTGAAGCGAAACGTCGAGGCGAAGCTGGGCAAGGGCTGATGCCAGACTGGACAGGACGAAGAAGAGAGAGCGCCATGGCAACCTACACCGAGCAAATCGCGGACGCAGCCTGCAGTATCCGGATGGAAAACGTCCCCCCCGAGGCGGTCCGCCGCGCCGTCGAGCTCGTTCTCGACTGGCTGGGCAATGCGGCAGCGGGCGTCCGGTCGCCGATCGGGCGCGCGCTGACCGACATGGCAGCCTGCTACGGAGGACGCGGCGCCGCCCATCTGGTCGCGAATTTTTCCGTCGTCGATCCCCTGACGGCGGCACTGGTCAACGCCGGCTGCTCCCACTCGCTGGAGTTCGACGACACCCATGCCCCCACGCTCTTCCACCCGGGAAGCCCGGTCATCTCGGCCGCGCTTGCCATGGCGGAGGACGGAAGAACCAGCGGAAACGACTTCCTCGCGGGTGTCCTCGCAGGTTATGAGGTTTCCATGAGACTGGCCGCCTGCGTCAACCCCTCCCATTACCGGCTGTGGCACACCACGGGCACCATCGGGACGTTCGGGGCCGCCATTGCCGCCTGCCGCACGGCGAACCTCGATCCGACGGCCGCCGCAAACGCCCTTGGCCTCGCGGGAACCCAGGCCGCCGGCCTCTGGGAGGTCCTGCCGCACGCCCCCTCGGCCAAGAATCTCCACCCGGGAAAGGCGGCCCAGAACGGCCTCCTCGCGGCGCTCCTGGCCAAGAGAAAGATCGAGGGACCGCCCGCAATTCTGGAAGGAGCCAGAGGGTTTTTCCGGGCGATGGTTCCGGACGCCCCCAAGACGGAAGAGCTCCTCAAGGACTTCGGCCGGAGGTGGCGCATCCTGGAAACCACGATCAAGGCCTATCCGATCTGCGGACACGCCATGACGCCCGTCGAGGCGGCGCTGCTCTTGAGAAAGGAAGTCGCTCCGGACTCGCTGGAGGACGTCACCATCTTCACGAATTCGACGGCCCTGCGGGTCGCGGGCTCTTCAAATCCCGGATCGGAATACCAGGCGAAGTTCTCCATGCCCTACTGCGCGGCCGCCGCCCTTGTCTTCGGACAGGTGACCCAGCGGGAGTTCGGCGCCGAAGCCATGGGCGATCCGAGGATCCGAGCCCTCATGGGCAGGATCCGCCTTCAGGTGGACGAGGTTTTCGACCGGGGGTTCGACAGCGGACGCCCCGCGCGGATCGAAGCGGCCACAAAGGATGGGCGGAAAGTCGTGACGGAGGCGTCCTGCCGCCGCGGAGATCCGCAGGATCCGCTTTCGCGCGAAGAAATACGGGACAAGTTCCGTGCGCTGGCGGGATCGGTCTGGAACCCGGAGACGCTGGACGCCGTCTGGAGCCGCGGCGATCTTCTCCCCGGTTTCGAACGCATGGATACGTGGCTCGCGGGATTGCCGGCCCTGCCGCCGGCGGCGGAAGAACCACGAAACAGAAAGAATCCCCATCAAAGGAAGGAGCGTTAAATCATGCCTGCCGACGCGATTCTCATCAAGGAAGAAGACAACGTGGCGACGGCCCTCCACGACCTCGAAGCCAAACGAGAAGCGGCTGTTCGCCTGGGGCAGGGGGAAAAGAAAGTGCTCGTTGCAGAGCCCATCCCCTTCGGACACAAATTCGCCGTCAGGAAGATCGACAAGGGCGAGAACATCCTCAAGTACGGAGAGGTCATCGGCCGCGCCACGCGGGATATCGAAGCCGGCGCCCATGCGCATGTCCAGAACATCGAAAGCCTCCGCGGCCGGGGAGACTGGGAAAAGGAGGGTACTGCATCATGACTTTCATGGGATACCGTCGGGAAGTGGGACGTGCGGGGACGAGGAATTACGTCGGACTGCTCTCCACCGTCGTCTGCGCCAACGAAGTGGCCGAAGGGATCGCCGCCCGGGTTGCCGGGACCGTTCCCTTTCTGCACCACCAGGGCTGCTGCCAGACGCCGGTCGATATTTCACGCGTCAACAGCGTTCTGACCGGCCTGGGCCACAATCCCAACCTGGCTTCCGTGATCCTCGTAAGCCTCGGCTGCGAAAGCACGGATGTCGAAGGGGTGGCCAAGGCGATTGCCGCAACGGGGAAGGAAGTGAAGACCATCGTCATCCAGGAAATCGGCGGTGCCGGCCGGTCCGTCGCCGAGGGAGCGCTGATCGCCCAGGAGATGGTCCGGCAGGCCTCGGTCCAACAGCGGACAAGCTGCCCGGCGAGCGATATCGTTCTGGGGCTCAAGTGCGGCAGCTCGGACACGACGCAGGGCATCGCAGCGAATCCGGCCCTGGGTGTTGCCTCGGATCTTATCATCCAGGGCGGAGGGACGTCCATCCTCGGCGAGGTCACGGAGTTCATCGGCGCCGAGCACCTGCTGATCCGGCATGCCCGGAACAAGGAGATCGGCGACAAGATCCTCGCCCTCGTCAAACGGATGGAGGACCGGGCCAAGTCGGTCGGCTGCGACATGCGGGGAGGACAACCCACCGGGGGAAACATCAAGGGCGGCCTGACGACGATCGAGGAGAAATCCCTGGGCGCCATCGCGAAGGCGGGAACGGCCCCCATCGAAGCCGTGTATGAATACGGACAGCCGCCCGAAGTCAAGGGGCTTGTGGTCATGGATTCGCCGGGGCGCGAGCCCGAGATCCTGACGGGCCTCGCGGCCGCGGGCTGCAACATCATCGCCTTTTCTACCGGACGCGGCGCGCCGCAGGGCTTCCCCTTCGTTCCGGTCATCAAGATCACGGGGAACGCCGTGACCTGGGAAAAGCTCCGCGACCACATCGACCTTGACCTGAGCGCCCTGATGAGGGGAACATCGTCCTACGCGGCCGAGGGCCGGCGGATCTACAGCGAGATTCTGGAGGTGGCCTCCGGAAGGATGACCAAGGCCGAGATCTGCGGCTATACGAGGGCGATGGATATTTATATGATCGGCCCGGTCATCTGACGGGCTGCTGAAAAACACCCGTCTGCTGTGTCCTGAGTCTATCGAAGGACCCTCATCCTTCGCCGTTCGACGTACATCCCAGTACGCCTCACGGCTCAGGATTTCGGGTGCCTTGCATCCGGACATTTTTGAGCAGCCTGATAAAAGCTCAGTTGCTCGCTAGAGGTACGTTTTGTTCCATGAAACAGGAAATGAAAAGAATTGCCGGCGCGGTGGATCTGTCCGGTTGGAAGAGGGTGGAAGTCGAATACGGGAAGAATTGTCTCGGGATTTCCGTGCCGCCGGATTGCCAGGTCCTGACCATGAAGGAAATGCCCGTCATCGCGGACCCTCCCGCCGCGATCCGGGCCGCGCTGGCCGAACCGATTTCAAGTCCTCCTCTTGCCGAGATCGTGGGACGGAAGGCGAAGCCTCCGGGGGATGTCACCGTCGCGATTACGGTCTCCGACATCACGCGGCCGGTTCCCTACAAGGGGGAGAACGGGATCATGACCCCGCTCCTGCAGGAGCTCGCCGCGGCTGGAATCCGGCGGTCGAACATCACGATCGTCGTCGGCACGGGTATGCACCGGCCCAGCACGAAACAGGAAAAGCTGGACATGCTCGGGGAAGAGGTCTGCAGGGACTATCGAATCGTCGACCACGATTGCGAGGACCAGGATTCGCTGGCCTACGTGGGAAAGACCCGCACCGGCGGCGATGTTTACGTCAACGCCGTCTTTTACCGGGCCGACATCCGCATTGCCACGGGACTCGTGGAAAGCCATTTCATGGCCGGCGTCTCCGGCGGGCGGAAGTCGATCTGTCCGGGGCTCGTCGACCGCCGGACCATCCAGAAATTTCACAGTCCGGCCTTTCTCGAATCCCCGCTCTCCGACAACCTCATCCTGGAAGGCAATCCCTGCCACGAGGAGTCGCTGGAAATCGCCCTGACCGTGGGGGTGGACTTCATCGTCAACGTCAACCTCGACCGGGACATGCGCCTCCTGAAGGTCGTGGCCGGAGACCTCGTCGCCGCGCACCGGGAGGCCTACGAGTTCGTGCGCGGCTACGCCGCGATCGAGGTGGACGAGGCGTTCGACGTTGTGCTGACCCACGGCGGCTACGTCGGCATGAACCACTACCAGACCGAGAAGGCCGCCTGCCACGCGCTGCCCATCGTGAAGAAGACGGGGACGATCATCATCGCCGCCGACAACCGCGACGCCGATCCGATCGGCGGTCTCGAATACAGGAGCCTCCTTCATCTCCTGAAGCTGCAGGGCGCCGACGGATATCTGCGGATACTGCAAAGCCCCTCGTGGGCCTTCACGAAGGACCAGTGGGGGCCGGAAGAGTGGGGCAAGGTGATCCGCAAGGTCGGCGAGGAGGGGCTGATCTACTGCGCGCCGGCCATCCCGCGCGAGCAGTACTGCATGCTGCCCGGACGCTGCGGTCTGGACTTCCTGTGCGGGGCGGATTCGCCTTCCGCGTCCGATCTGAAGAAGGCGACCGAGATGGTCCAGAATGCCTTTCTCTTCGCCTACGACCGCCAGCGTCGGAACAGCGAACGGCCGAGCACGGCCTTCATCCGCGAAGGCCCCTACGCCGTGCCCATGCTCAGGAGCGGCAGGTCCTCGCCGGCCGTCTCCCGGTCGTGAAGGACCCGGCCTGCCGGCAAGACGGGGGAAAGCAATATGGGCGACAATCTTTTTGAAAAACTGACGAAGTCCCACCTGGTGTCCGGCGAGGCGAAGGCCGGCGTCGAGGTCGGCATCCGCATCGATTCGACCCTGACACAGGACGCACTCGGGACGATGGCCTATCTGCAGTTCGAGGCGATGGGTGTTCCCAGGGTCCGGACGAAACTCTCGGTCTCCTACGCCGACCACCTGACCCTGCAGGAAGGCTTCGAGAATGCCGACGACCATCGCTACCTCCAGACCGTCGCGGCCAGATACGGCATTCTCTTCTCGAAACCCGGCAACGGCATCTGCCATCAGGTGCATCTGGAACGCTTCAGCCGGCCGGGATGGACGCTGATCGGCAGCGACAGCCACACCCCCACCTGCGGCGCCGCCGGCATGCTCGCCATCGGCGCAGGGGGCCTTGACGTCGCCACGGCGATGGCGGGCGGGGCCTTCTATTTCATCTATCCGCAGCTGATGCGCATCAACCTGCACGGGCGTCTGCGGCCGTGGTCGACGGCCAAGGATGTCATCCTGGAGTTGTTGAAGAAACTGACGACAAAGGGCAATGTCGGCAAGGCCATTGAATACGGCGGTCCCGGACTCGCTGCCCTCACCGTACCCGAGCGGGCAACGATCGCCAACATGGGGGCCGAACTCGGCGTCACGACCTCGATATTCCCCAGCGATGAGGTCACACGGCAATTCTTCGCAGCCCAGGGACGCGGCGATGACTGGATGGAACTGCAGGCCGATCCCGATGCCGCCTACGACGCGGCAATGGACATCGACCTCGGCGCAATAGAGCCGAATGTCGCCCTTCCCCATTCGCCGGACAACGTCCGCCGGGTTCGGGATGCCGCCGGAATCCCCGTCGATCAGGTCCTCATCGGAAGCTGCACGAATTCATCCTTCCAAGACCTGATGACCGTTGCGGCAATGCTCAAGGGGAAGCGGGTGCATCCAGACGTCAGCCTCGGTGTCGCCGCGGGTTCCCGGCAGGTGTTCCGGATGATCGCCGACAACGGCGCCCTGAAAGACCTGATCGATGCGGGGGGACGCATCCTCGAGACGGCCTGCGGGTTCTGCGTCGGATTCGGCCAGTCCCCCCGAAGCGGCGCCGTTTCGATCCGCACCAGCAACCGGAATTTCGAGGGACGAAGCGGAACAAAAGATGCACAGGTGTACCTGGCGAGTCCGGAGACGGCCGCCGCCTCCGCCCTGACCGGCAGGCTTACGGACCCCCGGGATCTCGGCATGGAATATCCGGAGATCGCGGTCCCGCAGGCGTTCTATGTGAACGACGACATGATCATCCAGCCGGCGGACGCCGCCGGACCGGTCTTCCGCGGCCCCAACATCGGCGAGCCCGTGAAGAGAACACCGCTGCCGGGAGCGCTGAGGGTCAGGGTCGCCGCAAAGGTGGGCGACAAGATCACGACCGACCATATCCTGCCGTCCGGGCCAGTGGGCAAGTACCGCTCCAATGTGGCCAAGTCGAGCGAATACCTTTTCCGGGATGTCGAGCCCCGATTTCTCGGGCGCTGCAGGGACCATCGGGCGGAGGGTATCGCGTCGGCCATTGTCGCGGGCGTCAGCTACGGCCAGGGATCGTCCCGCGAACATGCGGCGCTGTGCCCGATGTATGTGGGCGTGCGCCTCGTCGTCGCCAAGGGCATCGAACGCATCCACATGGCCAACCTGGCGAATTTCGGCATCTTGCCGCTGATGTTCGAGGACGAGAAGGATTACGGCAGGCTGGAAAACGGCGACGAACTGCTTGTCGCCGACACGAGGAGCCTTCTCAAGTCCTCCGTCGTCCGCATCCGGAATGTCACGCGGAACTATGAGTTTTCCGCATCGCACCGCCTGACGGCGCGGCAGATAAAGAACATGTTTGAATAAACAGCGAGGAAGGAGCTGGTTTCGCTTTGGGATCAACCATTACCGAAAAAATCCTGGCAAGGGCCGCCGGGCAGGAAAAAGCGGCTCCGGGAGAAATTATCAACGCCCGGCTCGACGCCGTTATCGCCCATGACATCAGCGGCACGGCTACCTTCCGGGAACTTGAAAAGATGAAGGTCGCCGCTGTCTTCGACCGGAAAAAGATTTTTATCACGGCCGACCACTTCGTTCCCAGCCCGACGCTGGAGGCCGCCGCCCAGCTCAGGGACCTGGCCGTGTTCATCGACCGGTACGGGATCACGAACTGGTTCGAACAGGGGCGCGGCGGCATCTGTCACGCCCTTTTCCCCGAGCAGGGACTGATCCGGTCTGGCGAGACCATCGTGGGAGGCGATTCCCACACCTGCACCTATGGCGCCCTGGGGGCCTTTGCGACGGGCCTGGGGGTCACGGATATCGCCGCCGCAATGGCTTTGGGCGAGGTCTGGCTCCGGGTCCCTGCGTCGATGAAATTCGTCTTCGACGGCGCCCTAGGAAAGATGGTGACGGCCAAGGATCTCATCCTGCACGCCATCGGGCAGATCGGCGTGGACGGCGCCCTCTACCGGGCCATGGAATTTGCGGGCGACGCCGTCCGCAGCCTGCCCATCGACGGCCGCTTCACCATGTGCAACATGGCGATCGAGGCCGGGGCAAAGAGCGGGATCATCGAGCCCGACGACGTGACGATCGACTATCTCAAGGAGCGGACCCGGGAACCTTTTTCGATATTCCGCAGCGATGCGGACGCTTCATACGAAAGGCAATACCGCTGGGATGCGTCGCAGATAAGGCCGCTTGTCGCCCTGCCGCATTCGCCGGCGAACGTTGCACCCGCCGCGGACGTCAAGGACGTCCAGATCGACCAGGCGGTCATCGGCTCCTGCACGAACGGACGGATGGACGACCTCCGCGCGGCGGCGGAGATTCTCAAGGGCCGGAAGGTTGCCCGCGGCGTCCGGCTGCTCGTCTTTCCCGCGACGCAGGCCGTCAGCCTGCAGGCGGCCAGGGAAGGCCTTCTGGAAACCTTCCTGGAGGCGGGCGCCACCGTTGCGCCGCCGATCTGCGGGCCCTGCCTCGGCGGACACATGGGCATCCTCGCAGACGGCGAAACGGCGATCTCAACGACCAACCGCAATTTCGCCGGCCGGATGGGCCACAAGAACAGCAGGGTGTACTTGGCATCCCCTTACACAGCCGCGGCTTCTGCCGTGGCCGGATATATTCTCGATCCTACGGAGGTGAATTGACGTGGCGGACAGGGCCTGGAAATTCGGGAATGACGTGGATACGGACGCCATCATCCCCGGCAGATTCCTCACGAACTGGAACAAGCACCCCGAACAGTTGAAGGATCATTGCTTCGCCGACGCGCGTCCTGAGTTCGCCGCCGAGGTGCATCCCGGCGATATCGTCGCCGCGGGAAGGAACTTCGGTTGCGGCTCGTCCCGCGAAAGTGCCCCGACGGCCATCCGGATGACGGGGGTCAAGGTGGTCATCGCGGAATCCTTCGCCCGCATCTTCTACCGCAACGCCGTCAACGTGGGGCTTCTCCCCCTGGAGTCGCCCGAGGCGGCGGGCGACATCGTGGACGGCGATCTCCTGGAAATCGATGCCCCCAAGGGGGAGATCCGGAATGTGACCAGGAACCGGACATATTCCTTCAAACCCATTCCGCCGTTTCTGCAGGAGATATTGGACGGCGGCGGGTTGGCGAGGTATGTCCAAAAACGTTTGGGAATAACAGGCTCTTGAATCCGGCAGCGAGTGCAGTCCTGCGGCGAAGCGGCGGGATAAGCGAGCGGATGAGAACTGGCCTCTTCCTTGGGGATCGAAGATTCTCCGGAGCTTGCTCCGGAGAGCTTCAATTTCATTTGTTGAGAAATTGGATGGTGGGGTAGAGACATGCAGACGGTCACCTTTCCTTTTGGAGAACAATTCGTCGATCTGAAATTGACGCAGGAAGCGGACGTCCTTCTGCCGGAGCTGATCCCCGCCGCACCGGATCCGCTGGCGGCTGTCCGCCGGGCCCTCGCGCAGCCGATCGGATGCGAGCGTCTGGCCGCGCTCGCCCGGGGGAAAACCTCCGTCGCCATCGTCATCAACGACATCACGCGTCCCGCACCTACCGAGATCATGCTGACCGCTCTTGTCGAAGAACTGGCGGAGGCCGGCATCGGCCCCGAGCGGATCACGGTCATCGTGGCGACGGGAAATCACGAGCCGCCCACCGAAGCGGATCTGAACAAGATGTTGGGCCCATGGCGTTCCCGGCTTCGCGTCATCTCCCACGACTGCCAGGACCCGGGTATGCTGACCTATCTCGGCACGACGAAGAGGGGCCTGCCCGTGCACGTCAACCGCCATTACGCGGAGGCCTCCCTGAAGATCCTGACGGGAATCGTCGCACCGCACCAGTCGGCGGGATTCGGCGGCGGCAGGAAGTCCGTCGTGCCGGGCATCGCGGGCCTTGCAACGATCAAGACCCATCATTCCTATCCCATACGCCCGTCGGGGCCGGTACTCGGGATCATCCGGGGCAATACCTTCCACGAGGAAGCAGTCGCGGCGGCGCGCCTGGCGGGGGCGGACTTCATCGTCAACGCGGTGAAGAACTACCGCGGCGAGGTGGTCGAAATCGTGGCGGGCGAACTCGAAGCGGCGCATCTGCGCGGCGTCGGGATCTGCGAAAAGGCATGGGTGCGAAGGGTGCCGAAGGCCTATGACGTCGTATTCGTCAGCCCCGGGCGTTATCCGAAGGACATCGACCTGCACCAGGCGCAGAAGGGAATGGTCGTCGCTGAGCAGGTGACAAGGCCCGGCGGCGCGATCGTCCTTATCGCCGAATGCCGGAACGGCATCGGCAAGTTCGGCAAGGTGCTGAAAGAAGCGCAGAGCGTGGAGCAGGTCATCGAAGACTTCAACCGGCAGGGATTTTCGGCGGACAACAGCTCCAAGGCCTACCTGTTCGCAAGGTGCTGCAAGGACCACCGCGTTTTCGTCGTGTCTTCCGGCATCGATCCCGATGAACTCACGCAGATGTTCATGACGGGCTTCCGGTCGCTCCCGGAGGCCGCGGAAATCGCCCTCGCGGGCTATGCCCACCCTTCCATCCTCTGCATCCCCTACGCCGGCGACTGCATCCCCATCCTTGACGATCGCGCGCCCGCGCGCTGAAAGAGGTCCCGCCTAGCTGAACGCCAATCGAGCAGATCGCCGGGGACATCCACGCTACGCCGCCCAAAGTCTGCATCATCGGATATTCCATTTGACGACCAATGATATCTGTGCAACATTGCACGTGTTTAGCTGGAAAGATCTATTCGATGTTCCGTCTTTACGACTCGGTATTATGGCGGTGATCGGACTTCAGGGACATGGCAAATTTTGTAGCCTAATAGGCGCGATCTACCCTGTCATGGACGCCAACGGCGGTTGCCGTTTTGCCAAGATGAATTCTTCATCGGCGTCGCAAATGACACACATTACTTTAAGAAAAAACGTGGGCCGTCGTGGAGGGAAATAAATGATTACGCTGATTGAGGCGCTGAACTACCGATGTCTTCACTACATCAGACAACCGCTGAAGCCATTTCAGGTACTCGTAGGCCCGAACGCCACCGGCAAGACGACATTTCTTGATGTCATTGGCTTCCTCGGAGATGTCGTACGCCGGGGTGTGGAAGAAGCAATCGGTGACCGCGCGAGCAATCCCGAAGATCTGATGTGGCGCCGGCAGGGAGAGGCGTTCGAGTTGGCCATCGAAGCTGCTATACCTGAAAACTTGCGGGAGACACTGGCAAATCCCGCCTTCGATCGCGTCCGCTATGAAGTGGCTGTGGGAATGGATGTGGATAATCAGGGTATCGGTTTGCGTGTGGAACGTGTGGTCCTGAAAACAGATAACAGCTACGAGGAGCCCGAGCGATTACTCTTTCCGGAATTACGCATACCTCCTACAAGTATTCTCTCCAAGAAGGGCAAACCAAGAAAAGTTCAGGCGATCGTAGTCAGCAAGGAGGCAGGTGGAAACGATAACTACTACGCTGAAACGATCAAAGGCTACAATCCATCGTACCGTACTAATCCTCGCCGGTCAGCCTTGGCAAATCTTCCGGCTGACGAAACAAGCTTTCCTGTCTCGACGTGGCTAAAAACATTTTTGTCCGATGGAATCCAACAATTGATTCTCAACAGTCTGTTGATTCGAAAGGCAAGTCCACCTGGGCAGGTCAAAGGATTCAAACCGGACGGCTCGAATCTGCCTT
Source organism: Syntrophaceae bacterium UBA6109 (assembly GCA_002428445.1). The sequence continues at coordinate 49,442 of DIWJ01000058.1, read as the reverse complement.
GGGTCATCGAGAAGCTGATGCAGACGAATTTGCCGAGATTTCAAGATTGGATCGACCACCTGCAAACGGCGTTGCCGGATTTCGAGGGGATTCGAATTCAGGAACTTGTCGACATCAAGCATCGTTACATGATTCTGCGATATCGTAACAATCTTGAAGTGCCTTCGTGGTTGGCATCCGACGGAACGCTTCGCTTGCTGGCCTTGACATTGCCCGCTTATCTTTCGGACTTCCGTGGATGCTACGTGATAGAAGAGCCAGAAAACGGTATACACCCGAGGGCCGTTGAAGCTGCCTTACAGTCGCTGTCTTCGGTGTACGATGCACAAATGCTTTTGGCGACTCACTCCCCTGTGATCCTCAGCAAGGTTGACCCAAAGGATGTGCTCTGCTTCGCCAAGACTGATGGGGGTGCAACGGATATCGTCGCTGGCGACAGGCATCCAAAATTGAAAGACTGGCAAGGCACACCTAATCTTTCGGTTCTTTTTGCCGGAGGGGTCTTGGGATGACACCTGCAAATCAGGTAAAGGACTTGATTGTTCTTTCCGCAGACAGAAAGATTGAGTATGCACTCATAGGCATTTTATCGCGCCCGCAAGCCATCGGCATTCGTCCCATATCTCTGGAAGATCCTCATACGCATCCGGAACACGATCCGGGATGTTTTCTGGATGGGCCGGACTTTCTCCGTTTTGCCGTCCATCGGGCGCGATACGCTTTGATCGTCATGGACTACGAAGGATCAGGCCAGGAAGGGCGGAAAATCAGAACTGAAATGGAAGAAGATTTGGAGTACCGCTTGCACTGCGGCGGTTGGGAGAATCGCGCCGCCGCAATAGTCATCGAACCGGAAGTGGAAAGTTGGGTTTGGAGCGATTCGCCGCATGTTGATGCGGTCACCGGATGGTCCGCCCGGCACCCTTCTTTGAGAAAATGGCTTCTTCAGAAAGGATGGATGCAGTCGGGAGAGGCAAAGCCAAACCATCCCAAAGAGGCATTGAAGGCGGCACTTCGTATTTCCGGAAAGCCGGATTCAGCAGCACTTTACAAAAAGCTCGCAGAGCGAGTGAGTATAGATAGGTGCACAGATCTTTCCTTTTTAAAACTGAAGACGGTACTTAGGCAATGGTTTGGAAGCACCACCGCTCCGCAGTGTTGAATCCATTAGGAATAGATGTTTCTAAAACGCTTGATGCTGTCCGCTGGGAGCGCACCGTTGTTCGTAAACCGCTTATAATAAGTGAGTTGGTCGTCTTATATAGATCGTTTTTCTGATTTCGAGTTTTTTCCCAGGCCTTTGCCCATCCGGCGGCAAAGCAGGAAAATTTGTGGAGAGCCGCTCGAACGAAGCAAATGGCTGCCACCCTTCGAAGGTCCCACAACCGCACGCTCCGATCAATCGAGGGGCATACCGTTCAGTAATCGTGACATAGGGAACAGGCTCTCACTCCTTCCGCCGCGGGCTGCTCAGGAGGAGCCACGTCAGGCCGATCGCGGCCGCCAGGACCGATGAAAACAGGATGCCGATTTTGGCCTCCTCCATGAACAGCGGGTCCCGTTGAAAGGCGAGCTCGCCGATGAAGAGCGACATCGTAAATCCGATGCCGCCCAGCCAGGCGACGCCGCAGAACTGCCTCCACTTTACCCCGCTGGGCAGCTGGGCGATGCCCGTCTTCGCCGCAAGCCAGGCCGCGCCTGAAATTCCGATGAACTTGCCGAGGACCAGGCCGAGAACAATCCCGAGCGCGACAGGATGGGCCAGGGCCTCGCCGAGGCGGATTTCCGCAAAGTCGATGCCGGCGTTGGCAAAGGCAAACAGGGGGATGATGAAAAATGTCACCCAGTTCCCGATAGCGAGCTCCATGAGCTGCTGGGGCGATTGCACGGCCCTCGCCACAGACTCCACATTCTGGGCGATGACGGACATGCGCGGATCGCTGAGGGGAAGGTCCTGCATTTCCAGGTCTGCCGTGTGCCCGTGGAGGGCGCCCTGAAGCTTCGTCAGGCAGAAATCGAACTGGCCGGGGGAGAAAACGGGGCGGGCGGGAATGGTGAAGGCCAGGAGAATGCCGGCGATCGTCGCATGGACACCCGATTTCAGCATACTGATCCAGAGCAGAATGCCCAGGATCGCGTAGGGCAGGGATCTCCGGACGCCGCCCCGGTTCAGCAGAACCAGGAGCGCGAAGAGAACGCCGGCGGCGCCCAGCGCGGCCATGTTCAGGGAGGTTGTGTAGAAGAAAGCGATGATCAGGACCGCGCCGATGTCGTCGGCGATGGCCAGCGCCACAAGAAAAACGATCAGGCTGCGTGGAATGCGCCAGGACAGGAGGACCAGGATGCCGATGGCAAAGGCGATGTCCGTCGCCATGGGGATGCCCCAGCCCGCAGCCGCAGGCCCGGCTGGATTCAGCAGGACATAAATGGCGGCCGGGACGATCATGCCGCCGAGGGCCCCGGCGACGGGAAGAATCGCGTCTTTCCGGGAAGACAGTTCCCCCACCATGACCTCGCGCTTGAGTTCAAGGCCGACGAGCAGGAAGAAGAAGGCCATGAGCCCTTCGTTGATCCAGTGCCGCATCGGCATTTCGAGAGAATGGACGCCGAACTCCAGCCGAAACGCCTGCTCCCAGAATTGCCGGAAACCGGCCCCCCATGGGGAATTGGCGACCACAAGGGTGAGGACGGTCGCGGCCATGAGGATGACGCCGCCCGCCGTCGTCTGACGGAGGAATCTCTCGAAGGGGCTGAGGATCTTTTCGAAAAGAGATTCGAGGGGATACCGTTCGGTTTGCATCGTCTCCTCCTCCGCTTCCATTCCCGCGGCATGCGCGCGCAACAGCCTCCGTGAAAACTGTCACGCCACGTTGAAACTATAGCACACCGGGGACGCTTCGCAACAATCTCGAAGGCAGGCGGGAGGAAAAAACGGGCAAAAAAAGGCCGGGAATTCGAAGAGACTTCCCGGCCGGAGAAAGGAGGAAGGTTAGTGAAGGGGTTTACCAGTTGCCTCTCATGCCGCGTCCCGGACAACCGTCGGGACCGAAACTCTTGCCGCCGCGGCCTGCCGCCATGCCGTACCGCGGGCCATGGCCCATGCCTCTTCCCGTAAAGGCGGTCTTGACCTTGTCCTTCTGTTCGGGAGTCAGCAGGTTGTATACCGTCAGACGCAGCGTCGTCGACTTTTCCTGGAGCTGACCGCGGACATCGCGGAGCTCCTTCTGGAGGGCCAGGATCTTCTCCTGGTTGGGGTTCTTCTCCAGCCACAGGAGGCGAAGATCGCCGCGCTTGCTGAAGATCTTGTCCTGAAGAGGCTTGATGTCCTTCAGATGCTGCTCGCGCAGTTCCTTGATCTTGGCCGTCTGTTCCGCCGTGAGGCCCAGTTTCTCCGCCGCCTGGACGGGATCGCCGCCGAGGCAGGCGCCGCCGGCGCAGGCCCCTCTTCCGCCGCCCGGACCGTAGGCAAAAGCCGACGCGGCGACGAGGACGACAAAGATTGCCGCTGTGAAAATCGTTGTGAATTTCTTCATATTTCATGCTCCTTGGGAATTATTTTTGCTTTTGCCTTGGATATGAGCAAGGCCCGTGCCAAGGCGGATTATTCATCCAACCTGTTGTATCGACAAATGATTCTACTTAGCTGGGCGGGAGAGGGCTTTCGCGTTCTTTCCTGAGGCCAGAAAAAATGGATATCAAATATCCGATTATGGTATCCAGATGACTACAAAGTATCCACGTGAGAGGGTTATGACGGAACAGGAAAGGCCTTTCCGCAAAAAAAGATTCTGGGCCGGCGTTTCGCCCTGGCTCATCCTCGGCGCGGCGGCGGTGCTCCTGCCGCTGTTCGTCTTCATTGCCCTTCAGGACATCGGCAGGCAGCGCGAGCAGACAACCAGACTCCTTGTCGAAAAAGGGGCGGTGCTGATCCGCTCTTTTGAAGCGGGGGCCCGGACGGGCCTGGGGATGGACTGGGGTCTCTTCCAGCTCCAGAAACTCCTCATGGAAACCGCCCAGCAGCCGGACATCGACTATTTCATCGTGACCGACGACCGGGGCCGGATTCTTGCCGACAGCGACCCCTCGATGATCGGAGAAACCTACGGGGCCGATCTCGATCTCGGGAAGATCGCCGCCGAGGATCGGCCGCAGTGGCGCCAGATTTCCAATCCGGGCGAAGCCGATACCTTTGAAGTGTATCGCCGCTTCGCTCCAGGCACCGACGGCCCGCCTGATTTCCACCGCCGCGGTCCCCCCGGTTTCTGGCCTTCCCCCCGCCAAGAGCCGCCGGCCCCGCCGCGCGGCCTCGTCATCTTCGTCGGCCTGGATATGGGACCTATCGAGGCCGCCCGCAAGAAGGATCTGGCGCAGAGCCTCTGGATGGCCGCGATCCTCCTCCTCATCGGATTCTCCGGCGTCGTTTCCCTGTACCTCGCCGCCGGCTACCGCGCGGCGCGTTCGTCGCTTTCCCGGGTCCGCGCCTTTTCCGACAGCCTCGTCCGCCACATGCCGATCGCCCTCGCCGTCGTGGACGATGCGGGCGTCATCAGTTCCTGCAACGACCAGGCCGAGGCGATCCTCGGCTGCGCATCCGGAAATCTGCCGGGAAAGCCGGCGGCCGCGCATCTGCCGGACGCCTTTCTCGAATTGCTCGAACGGTTGAAACAGCATCCGGCGGTGATCGAAAAAGAGGCGGATGTACCGATCGGGGACAAGACGATCCCGATGGAGATCATCGCCGCCACCCTGCGGGAGGATTCGGGAGATTCGCAGGGCAAGATCCTCCTCTTCCGCGACACCTCGGAAATCCGCCGCCTCCAGGAGGAGGTCGAGAGGAACCGCCGCCTGGCCTCCCTGGGAAGCCTCGCCGCGGGGGTCGCCCACGAGATCCGCAACCCCTTGAGTTCGATCAAGGGGTTCGCCACCTATTTCAAGGAGCGCTACCGTCAAAACGCCGAAGACGGCCGCATCGCCGACGTCATGGTCAACGAAGTGGAGCGCCTGAACCGCGTCATCGGGCAGTTGCTGGAATTCTCCCGCCCCGTGAACGTGCAGCGCCGGGATACGGCCCTGCCCGAGCTCATCCGCCACGCCCTCAAGGTGATCGAACCCGATGCCGCAAAGGCCGGCGTCGAGATCGGGATGGAATTCGATCCGGACCTTCCCGCGGTCCGGATCGATCCCGACCGGTTTCACCAGGTCCTTCTGAATCTGCTTCTCAATGCCATCCAGGCCATGGAGGGCGGCGGCACGCTGACGGTGGGCGCGGCGCCGGAGGGTGGCAGCCGCGTGCGCATCGCCGTCTCCGACACGGGCAAGGGCATCGCCCCCGAAGACATGGAGCGCATCTTCGATCCCTACTTCACGACCCGGCCCACGGGGACGGGTCTGGGCATGGCCATTGTGCAGAGGATCGTCGAGGCGCACGGCGGGGAGATCCGCCTGGAGAGCACACCCGGCCGGGGAACGAAGGTGCTGGTCTTTCTACCGCTGGGGGAAAGGAATCTATGAAGGGGAAAAGATCGATCCTCGTCGTCGACGACGACGTCGCCCATCGCACGATGCTGCGGGCGCTGCTTTCCGGCTGGGGCTACGATATCCGCGAGGCCGGCAGCGGGGAGGCGGCCGTCGAGGCCGTGAAGGACGGACCATTCGACCTCATCCTCATGGATGTCCGGATGATCCGGATGTCGGGCATCGAGGCGATGTCCGGAATCAAGGCCCTCAATCCGGCGATTCCCGTGATCGTCATGACGGCCTACGCATCCGTGGAAACCGCCGTCGAGGCCCTCAAGAAAGGGGCCTATGATTACCTCACGAAGCCGCTCGATTTCGACGAGCTGCGCATGGCCATTGAGCGCGCCATGGACCACCTGAAGCTCCGCGAGGAAAACCGCCTCCTCCGGGAGAGCCTCGGCACCCGCTTCGACCGGCGCAATCTCATCGCCCGGTCGGCGGCCATGGAGCACCTCCTGGAAACCGTCGCCCAGGTGGCCCCCTCGGAGGCGACGGTGCTCATCACCGGCGAATCCGGCACGGGCAAGGAGATGATCGCCGGCGCGATCCACTTCAACAGTTTCCGCAAGGACGGCCCCTTCGTCAAGATCAACTGCGCCGCCATCGCGGAGACCCTGCTGGAGTCCGAGCTCTTCGGCCACGAGAAGGGCGCCTTCACGGGAGCCGACCGTCGCAAGGAGGGCAAGTTCCGCCAGGCCGAAGGAGGAACGATCCTCCTGGACGAGGTAAGCGAAATGTCGCTCGCCATGCAGGTGAAGCTCCTCCGGGTTCTTCAGGAACGCGAGGTCGTCCGGGTCGGCGGCGAAGAGGCGATCCGCATCGATGTCCGCATCATCGCCGCCACAAACCGCAATCTCCTCGACGAGATCGCCGCCGGAAGATTCCGCGAGGACCTCTTCTACCGTCTCAACGTCGTGACGCTGCATGTCCCCCCCCTGCGCGAGCGCCCCGAGGACATCCCGCTCATCGCCCAGCACTACCTGGCGCTCTTTGCCGAGCGGAACCGGAAGAAGGTCCGGGGTTTTTCGCCGCAGGCGATGGACCGCCTCCTCCGCCACCCCTGGGCGGGAAACGTCCGCGAACTGATGAACGCCGTCGAGCGCGGCGTCGTCCTGTCCCGTTCCGAGTACCTGGGTGAGGAGGAACTTGCACTCGTCCTGCCGGCGAAAGCGCCCGTTGCGGATTCCGCCCCGGAGACCGCCGCGGGCGATACCATGCTGGAAGGGGTGGAGAAGGCGGCGATCCTGAAGACGCTCGAAGCCGCGGGCGGCAACAAGAGCGAAGCGGCGCGGCGGCTCGGCATCACGCGCCGCACGCTGCACATGAAGCTCCGCAGGTACGGGATGATGTAGGAATTCTTTCCATGAACGTTTTTTGGGGAGGGGAGTAAGAAGAGCATGGATCGCAGAACTTTCCCGGGTCCTGTCCTGGGGGCAGAAGCGGCAACAGTGTCCGCATCTTTCAAACCGGCAATCGCCGGTAATGGGGGATCCGCAGGAGTGAAGACGGCAAGAAAAATAGGCGTCTATAACGAATGGGGACGTCTGAGAGAGACCGTCGTCGGGATTGTGGATGATACCGTTGAAATGGACTACTTCCCGGCGATGAAATGGCTGCCCAAATGGGAGGTGGATCTCTTGAAGCAAGCTGCGGGAAAGAAAACGGCCGACTTCGGGCCGGAGATTCTCGCCCGTCTCAGAGAACAGATCGAGCGACACGTGAAGGTGCTGCAGGACCACGGCGTCGCAGTTCACCGCACAAGGCCCCTGGCACACCCCGAGGAGCAGGGCTTCCTGACCGAAATCCAGAGAGGAACGATGCTCTTCGGCGGCGCCGATTTCTTCCGGGTCGTCGGAACGAAGGTGATCCTCCTCAACTCATTCCGATACCCTTTCCGCCGCAAACAGGTTTGGGCGGTACGCCCCGTCCTGGAGGAGTTGATCAAGGGCGCGGACGTCACCTATGCCGCCTCGCCGCCGCCTTCCCCCCACTATGCTGATGACGATCTCTATCTCGAAAACGGGGATATCATGGCTGACGGCTCGAACGTGTATGTGGGCATTTCGGGAAATGCGTCGAGTCCCCGCGGGGTGGAGTGGCTGAAGCAGTTTCTGGGTCCCGAGTACAAGATCCACGTCATCCGTCTGGCCCCTGAACGATTCCATTTGGATTGGGTCCTGAGCCTCAATCGACCCGGGCTCCTCACGTATTGCCCCGCAGCGCTTCTGGATGGCTTGCCGAAACCCCTCAAGAGCTGGGACAAAATCGAAGTGGCGCCCGACGAGAGCGCGGGGGCCAACAATCTTTCCATCGATCCCCATACGATTATCGTTGCAGAGCAGTATGGGAGAATCGCCGATGCCTATCGAAAGCGGGGCATGGAGGTGATCGCGATCCCTCTCAACACCACCATCGAGTACGGGAGCTCGGCGCGGTGTCTTACCGCAGTCCTGACCCGCGATCCCTGAATCCTGAGGAGGGTATGGTCGGTATGACTCTTGAAGATTGCATTCGCTTTATCGACGAAAATCCCAACGGCTATCTCGCAACGGCGGAAGGCGAGAAGCCGCATGTGCGGCCCATGACCGCCTGGCTTGCAGACGGAAGCGGGATCTATCTGTATACCTCGATCGTGAAGCCGCTTGCCTCTCAACTCCTGGCCAATCCCAACGTGGAAATCGCCTTCCATCGTCCGGGCACAAACCAGGGCGAGGATATCGGCACGATCCTGCGTATTGCGGGCAAGGTTGAACTCGTAAAAGACATGGGCATCCGCAAGAAGCTGTACGAGAAATTTCCATGGCTGAAAGAGATCGGAACAGGGGCTCCCGACTCTCCGACCATCGTGGTCTTCAGGATTGCCGCCGGATTTTTTCATTTCTGGACATGGGAGAACAATGTCCATCCCGGGCCGTGGGTCCCGTTTCCATAGCGCGGGGGATATCAGGCCTGTATGCTTTGGCTTCATGGACGATGTGCCTATGGCGAAGAACAATACGTCCTGTCTGAGAATCCTCGTCTGCATCAAGCAGGTCCCCGACATGGACGCACCGGTCGCGCCGGACGAATCCGGCCTCGGCGCGAAGGTCGGCGGCCGGCCCTCCTGGCGGATGAACCGCTACGACGAGTACGCCATGGAGGAGGCCCTGAGGATCCGCGAAGCCCGGCCCGGCACGACGATCTCCGCGCTCTCCGTCGGCCCCGGCCGCGTCGCCCAAGTCCTGAAGCGGGCACTGGAACTCGGCGCCGACGAGGGCATCCATGTCGCGACGGACCACGCAACGGACGACGGCCGGATGCGCCCGCCGCTCGAGACGGCCGGCCTGATCGCGTGTTGGGCACGGGACCGGCGCTTTGACCTGATCCTCGCCGGGACCGTGGCGGAGGATGATCTCTTCGGCCAGGTGGGGCCCCTCGTCGCCTCACTTCTGGATGTTCCCTGCGCCACGTCCGCCATGGCGCTGCAGCTCGCGGAAAACCGGATCCGCGTGGAGAGGGAGCTTGAGGGCGGGGCGAGGGAAGCATTCTCGATCCTCCTGCCGGCGCTCGTCTCCGTGCAGTCCGGCATCAACCGGCCCCGTTACCCCGCGCTTTCCCACGTCCTGCGCGCCCGTTCACAGCCCCTCGTCACGATCCGCGCCGAAGACCTGCCGCGGACGGCGCCGCGGGAGCGGCTTCTCCGCCTCTGCGCTCCGGACGCAGCTCCCAAGGGAGCGATCCTCACGGGGACGCCGTCCGAAAAGGCCGAGCGACTTGCCCGCGCGCTGCACCAGCGCGGGCTCTTGTAGGAGGGAGATGGAAGGAACGATCATCGTCATCGCTGAAATCGATCAGGGTGGCGTGACCCCCGCATCGTTTGAAGCCGCCGCCTTCGCCGGGCAGCTGGGAGAGGCTCTCCGCCTCCCCGTTCGCCTCGTCCTGCCCGGCGCCGGCGACCGTAACCGCATGGAGGCGGACGCCGCCGGTCTGCCCGTGACCGTTGTCACGGGCACGGCAATGGCACGGTACTGCTCCGAAACCTGGGTGGCGTCGCTGGCCCCCGTTCTCAAAGCCGGGAAGGCGGCGTTCATCGTCCTCGCCCACAGTTCGCGCGGGGCGGACTTTGCGCCGGGTCTCGCGATGCGCCTGGACGGCGCCTGCATCACGGCCGTCGAGGCCTTCCGGCTGGAAGGCGGCGCCGCCGTCTTTTCCCGGCCGGCCTGGAACGGCAAGCTCCGCATGGATGTGGAACCGCAGACCCTTCCGGCCGTCGTCACGGTTCTGCCCGGCGCGGTGAAGGCGATTGCGCCGCCGCGGAAGGGACGCACCGGAACGGAAGTGGAAGAAATCGACGCCGGAGCTTCGCCCGCCGGCAGGATCGCGCCGCTGGGAACGATCGAGGCGGAGACCGGCGGGACCCGCCTTTCCGAGGCCGACGTTATCGTCGCCGCCGGGAAGGGTCTCGGGTCGCCGGAGAATCTAACCCTGGTCGAGGACCTGGCGAGGCTCTTTCCGCATTCCGCCGTCGCCGGCTCGCGGGCAGCCTGTGACGCCGGCTGGCTGGACGGTCGCCTCCAGGTGGGGCAGACGGGAAAGACCGTCGCGCCGAAACTCTATATCGCCTGCGGCATCTCCGGCGCCGCCCAGCACGTCGCGGGCATGCGCGGCTCCCTCTGCATCGCCGCCGTCAACCGCGATCCCCAGGCCCCGATCTTCCGCATCGCCGATTACGGCGCCGTCGAGGACCTGGCAACCTTTCTTCCCCTGCTCGTCGAAGCCATCGAAAAAAGAAAGCGGCGTTCCCCCGCGTAGGGAAACGCCGCCTTTTATCCACCCTTGACGATCTTTCAGTCTTCGAAGGTCGCGCCGGTGTTGGCGGACTGGACGAGCCGCGCGTAGCGCCGGAGATAGCCCTTCAGCTCGCGCTTCTGGGGCTTCCATGCCGCGAGGCGTTTCTTCAGCTCCGCTTCGGAAATCAGCACGTTCAACCGCCGGTTCGGAATATCGATTTCGATCATGTCTCCGTCGCGTACGACGCCGATCGGTCCGCCCTCGGCGGCTTCCGGCGAGATGTGGCCGATGGCGGCGCCCCGGCTCCCGCCGGAAAACCGCCCGTCCGTCAGCAGGGCCACGTCGCGGTCCCGCCCGATCCCGGCGACGGCCGACGTCGGCCCCAGCATCTCCCGCATCCCCGGACCGCCCTTCGGGCCTTCATAGCGGATGACCACCACGTCTCCCTTCTTGAGCTTGCCGTCCAGGATCGCCCGGATGCCCTTTTCCTCGGAATCGAAGACGCGCGCCGGCCCCTTGTGCTGAAGCATCGCCTCGTCGACGGCGGACTTCTTCACGACGGCCCCGCCGGGCGCGAGGTTTCCGAAGAGGAACGACAGGCCGCCCGTCGCATGGTACGGTTTTTCCAGGGGCCGGATCACGTTCGGATCGAGGACCTTCTTTCCCTTGATGTTCTTTTTCACGCTCTGCCCGGTGACGGTCAGGACGTTCGTTGCGATCATGTTTTTCCGGGCCAGCTCGGCCATGAGCGCCGGGATGCCGCCCGCGGCATCGAGGTCCTGCAGGTGATGGGGACCGCCGGGCGACATGCTGCACAGGTGCGGCGTCCGGTCGCTGATCTTGTTGAAGAGGTCCAGCGGCAGCTTCAGGCCCGCCTCTTTGGCGATGGCCGGCAGATGGAGCGAGGTGTTCGTCGAGCCGCCGAAGGCCATGTCCACGGCAATCGCGTTCTCGAAGGCTTTCTTCGTCAGGATCTGGGAAGGCCGCAGGTTCAGCTTTACCAGGTTCATGATCTGCATCCCGGCTTCCTTGGCCAGGCGGACGCGCGCCGCGTGGACGGCGGGAATCGTCCCGTTGTAGGGAAGCGCCAGTCCCAGCGCCTCGGACAGGCAGTTCATCGAGTTCGCGGTGAACATCCCCGAGCAGGAGCCGGCGCCCGGACAGGCGCAGCCTTCCATTTCGCAGAGTTCGTCGGTCGTCATCGCGCCCGTCTTGACCTTGCCAACGGCCTCGAACACGGTGATGAGGTCGACTTCACGGCCTTTGTGCGCAAAAGAAAGCATCGGCCCGCCGCTGATCAGGATCGAGGGGATGTCGAGCCTCGCCATCGCCATCATCATCCCGGGGATGATCTTGTCGCAGTTGGGAATCATGACCATCCCGTCGAAGGGATAGGCCATCCCCATCGACTCGACGGAATCGGCGACCAGTTCCCGCGAACTCAGGGAGTATTTCATGCCCTCGTGGCCCATGGCGATGCCGTCACAGATCCCGATCGTGCTGAACTCCAGCGGTGTGCCGCCGGCCATGCGGATGCCGGCCTTGACCGCCTCGGAGATCGTGTGCAGGTGGATGTGGCCGGGGATGACCTCGTTGGCCGAATTGGCGATGCCGATCATCGGCCGCTCGATTTCCTTGTCCGTCAGCCCCAGGGCCTTGAAAAGGGAACGGTGCGGCGCCCTCTCCAACCCTTTTTTCATCATGTCCGAACGCATGGTGTTTCCTCCTTCCCGGATAGAAAGTCTTGGCGCGGCCCGCGGCATCTTCAGGAATATCGCTGGAATCACGAACGGTTGCCCGCCGCGCCGCGGTGCTGCGTGAAGAAAACCCATATATGAGCGAACCCGGCGAGTCAAGCACTATGTGTCCGACGATTGGCGCTTGCAGTCGTCCGGGGAAACCCGTATGCTTCCCGGCCATGGGAGAGGCGCTGCAAAACGTGTTCGGGATGTTCGTGATCATGATGGCAGCCTATGCCCTCATGAAGCTGACGCCTTTTCCCGTCGCCGCCGTCAACGACCTCGTCTTTCACTTCTTTCTCCCCGTCACCGTTTTCCACGCGATCAGCGGCCTTTCGCACATCCCCCTGGGCGAGTTCCTGCAGCTGGCCGCGGCGGGATTCCTGTCGCTTCTTCTCGTCTGTCTCTTCGCCGCCGGCATCGCGAAGCTCTGCCGCTTGCAGGGCGGCTTCCGCAAGACGTTCCTGCTGGGGGCGACGTACGGGAACCACGCCTTCCTGGGGTTTCCCGTCTGCTACGCCTTCCTGGGAGAGCGGGGAGCGGTGCTGGCGCTGTTCTACCTGGTGGGCGGCTACCTCTTCCTCTACGGGGTCGGCATCTACATCATGACCGGCCGCGTGTCGCCGTCGGCCTTCTTCAAGAATCCGCTCGTGATCGCAACGGCGGTGGGGCTCCTCTGGGTCGCCCTCGGCATTCCCATGCCGGGAATTGCCGCCCATACGCTCTCGCTCATCAACCAGGGCACGTTCCCGCTCTCGATGATCGTCGTCGGCGGCGGCCTCAGCCTCCGCTTCTTCCTGGAGAGGCGGAAGATGATCCACGCAGCCTGCGCCGCGGCAGTCAAGCTCGCGGCAGCGCCGGCCGTCGCCTGGGCCGTCGCGCTCGCGCTCGGCCTCCATCGCGATTCGCTGGCGGTCTGCGTCCTGCAGACCGCATCCCCGGCCGCCGTCCTCGTCACGGTCTTTTCCGTGAAATACGAGGCCGACCCCGTCTTCAGCAACGCCATCGTGTCGCTGACAACGCTGGCCAGCATGGGCACGATCCCCGTGCTGTTCTTGCTGCTGAGGGCATAATAAACTATAGTGCGCAAAACCAGTTCGACGGGGCAAAGGAGGGACCGAACCGCATGCCGACAAAACCCGCCAATCTCCTCTACGGCGTGGATGATATCCCGCCCGTCCGCATCTGCATCGTGATGGCCGTCCAGCACATCTTCTTTCTCACCGGCGGCCTGATCATCGTCAGCGTCATCATGCACGAACTCGGCTATCCGGCGGCGCTGATCCAGAGCGTCCTTTCCATGTCCATGATCGCCGGCGGCCTGGCGACCATCCTGCAGGCCCTCAAGAAGGGGCCCGTCGGCAGCGGCTACCTCTGCGCGGAGGGAACGGATCCGTCCTTCATCTCCGTGTCGGTCCTCGCGGGCGCCACGGGCGGGCTGTCGCTGGTTTTCGGCATGACCGTCGTCTCCGGCTTGATCGAGTGCTTCCTGGCGAGGATCATGCACCGGCTGCGCGTCCTCCTGCCGCCGGAAGTCACCGGCGTCGTCCTGACCATGGTCGGGCTCAATCTCGTTCCCATCATGATCCTCGACTTTTTCGGCCTCAAGAACGCCCAGGAGCCCCTCGATCCGGCCAATGTCTGCGTCGCCCTCATCACCCTGGCCGCCATGGTCGGTACCAACGTCTGGAGCAAGGGCCAGCTGAGACTCTACTCCGTCATCATCGGGATGCTGGTCGGCTATTCGGCATCTTTCTTCGCCGGGGTATTCAAGGCGGCGGATTTCCGGTATCTTCTCGACGCCCCCTGGATGTCCCTGCCCGACATCAGCTACATCGGCTGGTCCTTCGACATCAGGCTCCTCGTGCCGATTGTCGTCGTCACCCTCGCATCGACGCTGAAATCCGTGGCGACGCTGACGATGTGCCAGAAGATCAACGATGCCGACTGGACGCGCCCCGATCTGAAGAACATCGGCCGGGGGACCCTGGCGGACGGGCTCGCCTGCGTCTTCGGCGGCCTCATGGGCGCCATGGGCAAGTCCCTGTATGCCAGCAGCGTCGGCCTTTCGGTCGCCACCGGAACGACGAGCCGGGTCATCGCCTTTTATACGGGCGGGATCTACATCGCGCTGGCCTTCCTCCCCAAACTGGCCGCCTTCTTCAGCGTCATGCCCAAACCGGTCATGGGCGGCACGCTCGTATTCATGGTCTGCTTCATGGTCATCTCCGGCATCCAGATCATGACGTCCCGCATGATCGACATCCGCCGGACGTTCGTCATCGCCGTCTCGCTGATGTTCGGGATCAGCGTCGATATCTTCCCGGGGCTCTACCGGAACTTTCCCGCCGCCCTGCAATTCGTCTTCAGCTCCTCCCTTGCCGTGGCCACCGTATTCGCCATTGTCCTCAACCTGATCATGCGGATCGGCATTTCCCGGAAGGCGGTGCTGGAGCTGACGCCGGGCACGGATTCCTCGCAGAAGATCTTCCTCTTCATGGAAAATCAGGGCGCCGCATGGGGCGCCCGCAAGGAAGTAATCTACAATGCCATCACGGCAATGAACGAGTTCATGGAGGCGGCGGCCCTCCGCGGCCTGGACGGTCAGAAGATTTCCATGGCCGTCAACTTCGACGAATTCAGCCTGGACGTCCGGATCAGCCACCGGGGCGCCCCCTTTGAATTTCCGACGGAGCGCCCGGACAAGACCGAACTTCGTTCCGATCCGCAGGCCGTTGTCCGACTGGCCGGATACCTCGTCCGCCAGTATGCCGACAATGTAAGCGTAACGCAGGACGGCGAGACATGTTCCATCGATCTGCATTTCAATCACTGATCCGGCCGCTGAGCCGCATTCACGCGCTCATGACGCTCATGGTGATCTGCGCGCTGCTCGTCACGGCCGTGGCCTTCATGGCGTTCACCCAGAAGGAGGTGACGTCGGCCATGCTGGGGGCGGGCGATGAGAACGCCCGCAACGTGCTGCGCGTCATCATGCTCAACATGGAGGAACTGCACGGAAACATCGATTTCTTCAAGGGCTACGCCCGGAAGCGGTACGAGGACCAGCTTCGGAATCTCGTTTCCGTCGTCGTCTCCCAGGTGGACTACTACCACGGCCTCTACCGGAAGGGCCTCCTGTCCGAGGATCAGGCCCGCCGCGCCGCGCTGGAGGCGGTCGAGAGCACGCGCTACGGAAAGAACGACTACTTCTTCATCTATGACCGCAGGAACATCGCCGTCTCCCACCCCGATCCGAACACACGCGGCAGGGATCTGTCGAACTTCAAGGATATCCATGGGCGTTACGTATTGAAGACGATGCAGGACATGACGAAACAAAAGGGGGATGGTTTCTGCACGCTTTGGTGGACGAGGCTGGGCGAGACGAAGCCCGTGCCCAAGCTGCTCTATTTCTTCCGCTATGAACCCTGGGACTGGCTCATCGGGACGGGCCTGTACATCGACGACATCGACGCCGACGTGGAAGGACAGATGACCCAGGTCATGCAAATGCTGACCAAGACGTTCGACCAGGTGCGCGTTGCGGAGACCGGATATTTTACCCTGTTCACGGGCGAAAAGAAGATCCTCATCCACCCCCTCCTCTCCGGGACGGAAGTATCCGCACTGCAGGGCGCCGTTTCGGGAACGGACCATTTCGGACGGCTGATTGCGGCTGCGAAAAATCCCGCCGTCCCGCTGAAATACTTCTGGGACAAGCCGAATTCCCCCGGCCAATACCGCTTCACCAAATACTCTCATGTGGAGCACTTCAAGCCCTTCGACTGGTACATCTCATCGTCCGTATACGAGGACGAGATGAAACGGCCGGCGCAGAGCATCATCCGCAGGCAGATGCTCTTTGTCGCCGTGGTGGTGCTCCTGTGCATCATGGGAAGCTACATGCTGGTCTCGCTCGTCACCCGGCCCCTGGCGCGCCTCGCCGAGCACGCGAAGCTGCTGCAGAAAGCGGATTTTTCCCTCCCGGAAGCGACCAAACAGGAGCTGCTCTCCATCCGGTATCCCTATGAGGTCGCCCGGCTTTCCGGGACGATGTGGAACATGGAACGGCGCCTCGACGAATACCTGCAGAACATCAGAGAGACGACGGCGGCAAGGGAACGCCTGGAGAGCGAACTGCGCATCGCCCGCGAAATCCAGATGAGCATGCTGCCGAGGGTCGATCCCGTGCTTGCCGGACGGAAGGACATCGACCTCGCGGCTCGTCTCGAGCCCGCCAGGAACGTGGGAGGAGACCTCTACGATTTCTTCTTCATCGACGGCGAGCGTATTTGTCTTCTCATCGGGGACGTTTCCGACAAGGGGGTGCCCGCCGCCCTCTTCATGGCGCGCAGCAAGGCCCTTCTCCACCACGCCGCCCTGAACGACAAGGCGTCGCCGCAGGAGATCCTGGAAACCGTCAACGGGGAACTGGCGGAGGATAACGACCTCATGATGTTCATCACCGTCTTCCTCGGGATCCTGAACGTCCGGACGGGAGAACTTGTCTTCAGCAACGCCGGCCATCTCCCGCCGCTTCTGCTCGCAGCCGACGGATCGTGCAGGACCCTGGAGCTGCCGCCGGGCCGCCCCCTGGGCATTTCTCCCCATGCCGGGTACGCCGAACGGCGGATCGTTGTTGATCCCGACGATGCCCTGGTGATGTATACCGACGGCATCACGGAGGCGATGGACCGCGATGGGCGCCTGTTCGGCGAAGAACGCCTGACGTCGATGCACCGGAAGGAGGGAAGACCGGGCAGCGCAGAGGCCGTCGTGGATGCGATGTTCAGGACGGTCAACGCCTTCAGCAGTGAGACCTCCCAGTCCGACGATATGGCCGTACTCTGCATCCGGCGGACCGGACCGGCTCTGTCGCCGCAGGCGGAAAACCCGGCGGGCTGATCCTGCGCAGGCAGCGGCAGACTCTCTCTACGCCTCCGCCCCGGCGGAACGCGTTGCCGCCGGGGCCGGACTTCCAAAGCATGTCCTGATCGATATCCGTGTTGCCCGCAGGAAAGTATTATGGCAATATGCAGGTTATATGGCGCGTCGCCGATGGATGCGGCGAGCGGCGGGATGATTTGAGATATCCTGCGGATGAGAAGGCATGCCGGCAGGCCGGCCTCTTCGGACCCAGGCCGGAATTAACGGAGGGAAGGACCCATGGAGTTTTTCGAATCAAAGACAGATGAAGGATGCCGCATCCTCGCCTTGAAGGGAAAGCTGGACGCCCTCTCCTCTCCATCCTTCCGGGAAAAAGTGTTCGCCGTGATCGAAGGCGGGGAACACAGGATTCTGGTCGACTGTTCCGGCCTGGACTATGTGAGCAGCGCCGGGCTCCGCGTCTTTTTCGAGGCCATTTTCAAGATCCAGGGCCTGTCGGGAAAGATCTGTTGCTACGGTGTCAACAGTAATGTAAAAAAGATTTTTGACCTCGCCGACCTGACATCGGAGATGCGGCTCTTCCCTTCACGGGAAGAGGCCGCGAAGCACTGCTGAACAGAAAATTAAGGAAACGGGAATGATTGAGACCTTCGCCGACAGCATGAATGTCTACCTTCAGGGTTCCCTGGGGATGGCATTGATTTCGGCCTACCTGGCGGGCGTGCTGATCAGCTTCTCTGCCTGCAGCTATCCAGTGCTGCCGCTGACGATCGCCTATATCGGCGCCCGCGGCAGCTCGTCGCGGGCATGGGCCTTCGTCCTGTCGCTGGTTTATGTCCTGGGAATGTCGGTCACCTATTCGCTCCTGGGATTGCTGGCAGCCCTCACCGGTTCCATGTTCGGGCTGGTACAGACAAATTTCTGGACCCTTTTTGTCGTCGCCAATCTCTGCATCCTGATGGGCCTCTCCATGCTCGGCGTCTTTGTCCTGCCCGTCCGGACCCCCGCGTTCGTCATGAAAGTCGGCGCCGGGAAGAAGGGCGGCATCGCCGGCGGTTTCCTGGTCGGCGCGATGGCGGGGATGGTCATGGGCCCCTGCACGGCGCCGGTCCTGGCGGTCCTCCTGGGGTACGTGGCAAGCCGGCAGAGTCCGGTTTTCGGCGCGACGCTGCTGTTCGTCTTCTCCTTCGGGATGGGAACGCTTCTCCTCATCGCGGGAACCTTCGCGGGACTCCTGGCCCGCCTGCCCCGGTCGGGGGAGTGGATGGAGAGGATCAACAAGCTCTTCGGCTGGGTTCTGCTGGGGATGGGGGAGTATTTCCTGATTATGGCCGGGAGCATGTGGATATAGGCCGGCTGTTAAAAAACGCCCATCTGCGGTGTCTTGAGTTCATCGCAGGACTCCCATTTTGAAAGGCTTTGAAAGAAAGGAACCTTATGAAAAGATCTTTCGCCATTGCGGCCGCGGCCGTCTGGATGCTCCTGGGATCTGTCTCCGGCACACCGCTCTTCGCCCAGACACCCGATATGGACGCGCCTGGATTTACGCTACCGGACCTCGCCGGCAAGAAATTTACGCTTGCCGACCACAAGGGGAAACCCGTTCTCATCATCTTCAGCACCACCTGGTGCCCCTACTGCCGCACGGAGATCCCCAGGTTCAAAGAGATCTACAACACCTATGCCAAAAATGGTCTCGTCGTCGTGAATGTCGACAGCCAGGAACCCCGCGACAAGGTCGCCAAATTTGCGGAAAAATACAAGCTCCCCTACCGCGTCCTGATCGACGAATCAGGCGACGTGGCGGAGTCCTACGGCATCCGCGGCGTTCCTTCGCTGGTGCTGATTGACGGGAAGGGCAAGATCCTCTGCATCCAGTGCCGTTCCGTCGACGGGTCGCTGAAGAAAATTCTCGGTAATCCATAGGGAGCGGCCTTGAAGACCTTTACACATGAGGAAAGCGGGGAGATCGTGCGGGCCGAGCTGGAGGAAGGCGAGCGCCTGCTTTGGCACGGGCATCCGGATCCGAAGGCCGCGGCTTTCCACAACGCCCGCATCGTCTTCATCGGCGCGGTGATCGCGATCTTTGGGCTCTGGTGGATGCTTGCCGCCGCAGACTACGGGATTCCGGACCTTTCGCAATCGATGAAGCTCCGGATCATCGAGGCGGCCGCGTTCCTGGTCCTGATGGTCGGTCTGGGCCTGTGCTACACCCCTTGGATCGCTTACCGCAATGCACGCAGGACGATCTACGCGCTCACGGACCGCCGCTGCCTGATCATCCATACGGCCGGGCGCAGGATCGTCCAGAGCTACCGCCAGGAAGACGTCGGCGAAGTCGAGTGGATGATCGGTCCGAAGAAGACGGACCATGTGGCTTTCGGCTCGCCCGAGGCGACCGTCCGGAAAGGCGTCACGACGATCCGCCGCGGCGGATTCTACAACATCGCCGATGGCAAGACCGTCGAGGCGATGGTCCGGGAAGTCTTCAACAAGCCCTACAAGGGGGGACTATGACGGAAGCGGCGCCGCGACCCGATGCGCCCGGGTTCCCCGAAGGATTGGACTGGCTCAACGTCGAACGGCCGCTTTCGCTCGCGGACCTGAGGGGCAAGATCGTTGTCCTGGATTTCTGGGCCTCCTGCTGCATCAACTGCATGCACGTCCTCTCCGACCTGAAGCGGTTGGAGAACAAGTACGGCGCGGAACTCGCCGTCGTTTCCGTGCACTCGGCCAAGTACGCCGCCGAGCGGGCGACAGGAACCGTCCGCCGGGCCGTCCTCCGCAACGGCATAGGGCATCCCGTGGTCAACGACCGGGATCTGGCCCTCTGGAGTCTCTACGGCATCCCGGCCTGGCCCACCCTTGTCCTGATCGATCCGCTCGGCAAGGTGGTCGGCGCCCTGTCCGGAGAGGCCATTTTCGAAACCTTCGACCGGTTGATCGGCGAGATCCTCGCGGCCCTGGACCCGCAGGGGCTTATTGACCGGCGCCCCCTCCCGATGCGCAGAGAGGCGCCCTCCGATTCGTCGTTTCTGTCCTTCCCCGGCAAGGTCCTCGCCGACCCGCAGGCGCCGAGGCTCTTCATCGCCGATTCCGGGCATCACCGCATCGTCGTCCATGACCTTTCCGGCAAAGCCCCGGATGCGGTCATCGGAAGCGGAGAAGCCGGTTTCCAGGACGGCCCCTTCGCGGAGGCCCGTTTCCGCAATCCGCAGGGCATGGCCTTGGACGGAGAGGTTCTCTACGTTGCCGACGCGGACAACCATGCGATCCGCAAGGTGGATCTGGCGGGGAAAACCGTCTCGACCGCGGCGGGTACGGGGAGGCAGGCGCGGATGTTCAATATCTCCGGCCCGGGCGGCCGGACGCCCCTGAACTCGCCATGGGACCTGGCGGTGTGCGGCGGCTTCCTGTTTATCGCCATGGCCGGCGCCCATCAGATCTGGAAGATGGATCTCGCCAAGTCCTATGTCTCCCCGCATGCGGGGGCGGTCGAAGAAGGACGGAAGGACGGTCCCCTCCCGGAGGCCCTTTTCGCCCAGCCTTCGGGCATCGCCACGGACGGGAAGAAAATCTACGCCGCCGACAGCGAGAGCAGTTCGATACGCAGCGTCGATCCCGATCCCGCCGGGACCGTATCGACGCTGGCTGGCGGAGACCTCTTCGACTTCGGAGACACCGACGGGAAGGGGTCCGCAGCGCGCTTCCAGCATCCGCTGGGGATCGCCGAACTGGACGGAGTCCTCTTCATCGCCGATACGTACAACTCCCGGATCCGGCGGCTGGCGCTTGCGGAAGGAACCGTGGCGACGCTCTGCGGGGCATCCGCAGCGGGCTTTCGCGACGGCGCCGACCCGCTCTTCGACGAGCCCGCCGGCCTTTCCGCCGCTGCAGGGAGGCTCTATGTCGCCGACCGGAACAACGCCGCCGTCCGCGTCGTCGACCTCAAAACAAATCTGACGACAACCCTGAAGATCGGGGCGATCAGCCCGCCTTGAAGAGCCTCCGGAAGGGTTTGACCATTTCTTCCTTCAGCCGCCGCTCATAGATGTCGCGCCGGATGGAGGGGATCAGGCACATGCCCATCAGGAGCAGGTTCCGCAGCTGGGAGCCCAGGTTCTTTTGCGGAAAATCATAAAGGCCCTGTCTTCGGTAGTAGCGGTGGTCGGCGACGAAGGGGAAGCGCAGGCCGCCCCATATCTCGTCGCGGAAGAGCTTCGCCCCGGCAATGCCGGGAAAAAGAGCCGGCCGGAAAGAGCCCCGCTCGGCGCAGCGGACAGCCCGTTCCGCCAGTCCGTCGAGAAGCGCATCGAGCTTCGCGGAATCAGCGACTTCGTCCGTGACGATGTCCGTCAGATTCGCCCTCTGAAATTCCACATTGCCCTGAAAGATCTCCCGCAGATGAGGATTGGCCGACAACGGGCCGGACACCAGGAAACAAACCTGCTTGCCCTGCCATGTCGGCGTGTGGGTGTTGAAGAAGGAACGGTCGAAGAACTGCTTCCAGGCGGCGGAGAGGTATCGGTCCCGGATCTCCCCGGCGATGACGAGGATGTCCGCCGTCTTCACCTTCTTGTTGTAAAAGTCGATGTAGCCGTCCTGCCCCTTGTAGGCGCAGGTGTTGTCGTAACCGCAGCGGATGCAGCCGAGGCAGCCGCCCCGGATATCGAGCTCGCGGATGTTGACGACCTCGACCGAGCCGGTGAAGGCGCGCCGGAAACGCCCGACCATGGCGCCGAGATTCGACCCCGCGCCTCCGCCGTCCGTAAGAATGAGAATGTTCCTGCCGCCGGCGTCCGTCCTGCCGTTTGACTCTCCCGGCTCGTAGCGGAAGGCCGAAGGCGCGGCGGGCGGGTA
Organism: Syntrophaceae bacterium UBA6109; assembly: GCA_002428445.1. The sequence continues at coordinate 27,666 of DIWJ01000058.1, read as the reverse complement.
GATGCGCGCCGTCGGCGTCCTCCGTTCGACGGCATCCAGAAAATCCTCGGCGAAAAGGCGGAACTGTTCCCGTTCCCGACGGTGCAGCAGATCGTACATCGACGCCGAGAAGAACGATACGGAACGCATCTCCAGATCGTCGCAGACGGCCCGGATATAGGCATGGGCCGTATGGTCGAAGAAATGAATGGAGGTGGACAGGGCGGCGGCATAACGGCCGCGGAAGGCATCGGCGGCGCCCCGCTCCCAGATCAGCTCGATGAAACGTTTGTACTGGGAAGACACGAGGCAGTAATACAGCGGAAAAGCCCAGAGGACGGCGTCCGAGGCGCGGATGTCGTCGAGGATCTCCTCGAAGGCGGGCTCGTTCTTTTCGAGCTTCTTGATCTGCTGGGCGACGTGATGGATCCGGAAGACATGGCCGGAAAACGTCTGCCGGAGATACTGCACGTATTGCATGGTAACGCTGAGCGGCCCCTTCGGACTGCCGTTGAGTACGGCGATTTTCATGAAGCCTTCCTCCTTTTGTCCGGAACTCGCCTCTGTTTCAGGACGATCTTCTCTCCTTATCGGCAAAAACCAGATGTTCCATGAGAAGCGCCGCGGTCACACCTACGGCAAAGCCGTTGCCGAGCACCGGACGCAGCCTGGCGGGGAAGGCGGACAACACATCCTGCGGCAGGAAGGCGATGAGCGTCCCCAGCAGGATCGGCAGGCCGATGACCAGACCGTCTTCCATGCGGAACTCGCGACGCGCCTCGAAGGCGACGACGAGCCCGGCGGCGATCTGCGTGCAGACGATATACAGGAGAACGGCGCCGATGACGACGGACGGGACGTCGCCGATAAAGGCGATCAGGGCGGGGGAGAAGGACAGCACCAGGAGCATCAGCGCCGTCGGCGGCAGCGTGAACCGCGATGCGCAGCCCGTCGAGGCGATCACCCCGAGACTGAGCGAGTAATTGACCGGCCCGATCACGCCCAGGATCCCCGATGCGGCATTCGTCAGGCCCGTGAGCATCACGCCGTTTCGAATCCTCCGGTCCATCCCGGCGGGCTTGAGCAGTTCGTTCATGGATTGCATGGAGCCGAGGTCGTTGACCGCGAGCGCCGCATAACAGAACAGAAACGATGCAAGGATGCCGGCATCGAAGACCAGGTCCACGGAAAGACCCCGGAAGAACCCGGCGAAAAGCGCGGCGGAAGGAACGGGGATCTCTGCGGCGGGGAAGAGGAGATGCGCGATCATGGCGCCTCCCGCCATCGTCCAGACGATCAGCGTCGCCTTCCAGACGCCTTTGAGCAGCCGATGCATGGCGAACATGGCAAGGACGAGCGCAAGCCCGAAGGCGAGATTCGCGGCGCCGGGAGGACCGGTCATGAGTTGCAGGATTGTCGGCGTGAGGGTGAAGGCGATCAGCAGGAGCACGACGGCGACGACGCGCGCCGTGAAGAGCCTCCGGAGATGGCCGAAAAGGCCGGCGATGCTCAGCAGGGTCAGCAGCAGTCCTCCGCAGAGGATTGCCGTGTAAACCGTCTGCGGAGCATAGCCGCGGCTGGCGATGGCGCCGATGAGAAGAACCGTCGAAGGGCCCGTAATCAACGGGAGACGGTGACCGGCCAGGACCTGCAGGAGAAGCGCCACGGCCATCACGAAGGACATCTTCTGGAGGTACAGGACCTGATCGGCGGGCGAGGTGAAGTGCAGGCCGCTTGTGACGCGGCCGATGATCACGATGATGGGCACCGTGACGGCGAACCACTGCAGGCCGTACAGCCAGCGCTGCCACCAGGGGGGACGATCATCGAGCCCGTAGCGGAATTCCATATCCGGATTCTACCTTACCTTGCCGTTCCGGCGCAAAGGCCTTATATTGATTTCCGGAGGACGGCCGACATGAAAACGGAGACGGAAAAGACACGCAGGCGCTTCGACCGGATCGCCTGGATGTATGATGCGATGGAGTCCCCCATGGAGATGATCTCGGCGGGACCCTGGCGGCAGGCCCTCCTGTCCGGGGTTCACGGCCGGGTCCTGGAGGTCGGGATCGGCACAGGCAAGAATCTCCCCTACTATCCGCGGGACATCGCTTTGACGGGCATCGATATCAGTCCCCGGATGCTCGACCGGGCGAAGCGCCGGGCCGCGTCCCTCGGGATCTCCTGCGAGCTGATCGTCATGGACGCCGAACGGATGACCTTTCCGGACGCGACCTTTGACGTCGTCGTTTCCACCTTCGTCTTCTGTTCCGTTCCCGATCCGGTTGCCGGCTTGAAGGAAGTCCGGCGCGTCCTCAAGCCCGGCGGCGAGGCCTTCTTTCTGGAGCACGTCCGGAGCGCAAATCCCTTCCTGGGAAAACTGATGGACCTGCTCAATCCGCTCGTCCGTTCGGCGATCGGCCCCAACATCAACCGGCGGACCGTGCAGAACATCGCCGACGCTGGATTCGAGATCGTCTCGCTGGAAGAAATGGGTCTGAAGATCCTGAAAAAGATCATCGCGCGGCCGGCAGTGCGAAACGGGGGAGCGGCCTGAAATGCGGCGCATCCCCGGCGCGGACTTGCCGGCCCGGCAATAAAGACGGAACGGTCCTGTACTTCAGGCCGGCTGAAGGATGCGGAGGTCCCGGCCGGCGACGAAATCTTTCGTCTGCTCGCGGTAGGCCTTCATGGCGGGAGCGGCCAGGTGTGCCTTGAGGGCCTCGAGATCGGCCCATTTTTCGATAATGACCACGGCATGCTCGCGCACCGGGGCCTGGGCGCCGATCCCGCTCGGCACGTCCGCCGCGATGCCGTATTCGATACAGCCGTTCTCCTTCCGCACCTCAGCCGCACGTGCATGAAATGCGGAGAGGAACTCCTTCCGTTTCCCCGGTTGAAGTTCGAGCGTAGCAACAACGTGGATCATGATTTCCCCTCCTCCGCCTCTTTCCCCGCCTTCGGCAGGACAATCTTCCTTCTTTCCGGATCCGTCTGCTGACGATAGAAGACGGCGACGTTCCCGATCAGGCCGGCAAGATCGCATTTCGCTTCGCCCGCGATGCGAAGGGCGAGTTCGTTCCTGCTGTCCTTGTGATCGACGAAACGGACCTTGATGAGTTCGTGGTCGTCCAGGGCCTGATTGACGGATACCAGCAGCCCCGCCGTGACGCCGCTCTTCCCCACCAGCACGAGCGGCTTCAATCCGTGGGCCAGCCCGCGGAGATATTTCCGATGTATGCCCTTGAGTTCCATGGCGCCATCATAGCGGCACGGCCCGCAGAACTCAACGGGAAACTTCGTCTCCGGCACAGGAAATCATGGCCGGCCGGCTACGAACAGGTTCTTGACAGGTCCGGAAGCCGCCTGTACGCTTTCGGCCATCCTCCCGGGAGGAGGCATCTATGGCGTCAGACGGAATCGACGTTTTCGGACTGGGCAAGTGCGCGCTGGACCACATCGGCCTCCTCGACCACGATCCCGAACCCGACATGAAGCATGAGGTCCTGGGGCTGACAATCCAGGGCGGAGGACCCGTGGCGACGGCGCTTGTCGCCCTGGCGCGCTGGGGATGCTCCTGCTCCTTCTGCGGCGTGATCGGGGATGACGATTTCGGACGCAGAATCCGGGAATCCCTGGATTCCGAAGGCGTCGATACGGGCGGATTGGTCGTCCGGGAAGGCTGCATGTCTCAATTTGCATTCATCGCCGCCGAACCGAGAAAGGCGAGGCGCACGATCTTCTGGCAGCGCCCCACGGGGGCGCCGCCGCGGATCGATGAAGTTGATCTGGCCAGGTTGCGCTCCACCCGGATCTTCCATACGGACGGCCTCTTCATCGAGACGGCGATTGCCGCAGCCCGGGAGGCGAGGAAGGCGGGAGTCCCCGTATCGGTCGACGCGGGGACGCTTCACGAGGGCATGCTCGAACTGGCGGGACTGGCTGATTATTTCATCGCCGCGGAAACCTTCGCGCAGGATCTGGCCGGCGGGGACAGGCCGCAGGAGGCCTGCCGAAGGCTCGCCGCGATGGGGCCCCGCGTCGTCGGCGTGACGCTCGGCGCGAGGGGATACGTGGCCCTGACCGAGGGGCGTTTCATCGAGGGACCTGCCTATCCCGTTCCGGCCGTGGACACGACGGGCTGCGGAGACGTCTTCCATGCCGGCTTCATCTACGGCTGCCTGAAAAAATGGACCCCGGAACGAAGCCTGGATTTCGGCGCCTGGTCCGCATCGCGCGTCAGCCTGTATCCGGGAGGACGCACGGGCATCCCGACGTCCGCGGATATGGAACGGAACGGCTACGATCGCCGGTGACGAAAAAGGGCGGCCGCAAAGGGCCGCCCTTCGACCGGGCCAGATCCCGTGTTCCAGAGACGGACCCGGAAGCGCTCGGTTCTTCCGTTACTTTCTGGTAATCGTTCCCTCCCAGGTGCTGATCTTCTTTTCCTTCTTCTCCTCTTCGCCGAACCAGCGGGTCGTCACGCACTTCGATTCCGTGTAGAAGGCTACCCCGTCCCGGCCCATCACGTGCAGGTCCCCGAAGAACGAGTCCTTGTGACCGGCAAAGGGGAAATAGGAAATCGGCACCGGAATCCCCACGTTCACGCCGACCATGCCCGCGTGCGTCCGCCGGGTGAATTCGCGGGCATAGTAACCGTTCTGCGTGAAGATGGCCGACCCGTTGGCGAACCGGTTGGCGTTCATGAGCGCCAGCCCATCCTCGAAATCCTTCACGCGCTTGACCGTCGTCACGGGTCCGAAGATCTCGCAGTCCCCGACACTCATCCCCGGCTTCACGTGATCGAAGATCGTCGGCCCGATGAAGTAGCCGTTCTCGAATCCCGGCACCACGATACCCCGGCCGTCCAGAACCAGCTTGGCCCCTTCCTCGACGCCCTTGTTGATCCAGTTGATCACCGACTGCTTGTGCTCCGCCGACACGACCGGACCCAGCTCCGTCGCCGGATCGTAGGCGCATCCCACCTTCCGCAGCTTGGCATACTTGATCAGATAGCCTACAAATTCGTCTGCGCACACCTCCTCCACGCACAGGGACGGCAGCGCCATGCAGCGCATCCCCGCACAACCGAACGTCGAGTTGATGATCCCGATCGCGGAGCGTTCCAAGGCTGCATCGCGCAGGACCAGCGCATGGTTCTTTGCCTCGCAGAGAGCCTGAACCCTCTTCCCGTGCGCCGCCGCCGTCGAATAGATGTGCAGACCCACCGACGTCGATCCCACGTACGAGATCCCCCGAACATCCGGATGCTTCAACAGCAGCTCCGCCTCGTTCCGGCTGCACGTCACCAGGTTCACCACCCCCGGCGGCATCCCCGCCTCGATCAGAAGCTCCAGCACTCGCATCGAGGTCATGGGCGTCAGGCTCGCAGACTTTAAAATAAAAGTGTTCCCCAGCGTAATGCACAGGGGAATCATCCACCCGAACGGAATCATGGACGGAAAATTGAAAGGCACGATCCCGGCAAATACCCCGACCGGCTCCCGGTACATCACCGTGTCGTGTCCGGTGGACACGTTCATCAGCGCGTCCCCCTGCATCAGGATCGGCGCCCCGCAGGCCAGTTCCACCACTTCGATGCTCTTGAGAATATCCCCGCGCGCCTCGTCGAGGTTTTTCCCCAGTTCCTTCGATACCGACAGCGTCAATTCCTCCAGGTGCTCCTCCAGAAGCGCCCGGAAACGGAACATCACCGCCGTACGGTTCTGCACCGGCGTCGACGACCAGCCCGGAAACGCTGCCCTCGCCGCCGCCACCGCGCTCTCCACTTCTTCCACCGTGCAGCACGGCGCTTCCGCCATCACCGCTCCCGTGCTCGAATCCGTCACCGGCATGTACTTCTTCGTCGCCGATTCCTTCCACTCGTTGTTCACACAGTACTTCAGCCTGCGCATCCCGCCCATCGGTCCTCTCCTTGTCGAACTTTCGTCCCCAAAAAGTGAATTTCTGTTTCAATACCACACGGCCCGCCGGAAATAAACTCCGGCGGGCCGCTGAACAAACTACCGTCGAACCGTATCCCCGCACATCCTGAGCATGCTCATGCGATGGGCCTGGTGATCGTCACCTTGGTATGCAGATTGCGCTTCGCGCAATATTCGAAGAACTTCTCCGGCGGGACGCCGATCTCCGGTCCTACGCAGCCTCTCTCTGTGATGATACCGGAACCGAGCAATCGCGCCGTAATCCCCACAGGGCCACCTACCGTGAAGGGACCCGTCTTCATGTTCCAGGGTTCATAGGGGGAGCACATCATCTCCGTCCGGATCTCTATTTCCTCGCCGCCTTTCGTTCCCTTGGCGTCGACACGCAGGCACTTATAGTCGGCCGGCTTTCCCGTCGGCTTGGGGAAGGTCTCCGCGAGGGCCACAAAGAAATCCCGCGGCGAAATCTCGGCGCCCTTTACTTTCAAGGGCTTGGTGGAACCGAAACCGATCCCCGACAGGAACCGCATCTTCTGTTCGAAATCCGCGGGCAGGCCCAGCTTGAAGGACATGTGCTGAATCCCCTTGGCCTTGAAGGCGACCGGCACGGTCGCCACTTCCGAATGAATGGTCGGGTAGACCGTCATCGTGCCGACCGGCTGGGGGAAATCGATCACCTCGCCCAAGGTAAAAGGCTGAACTTCTTTCCAGTCGCCGTTTTCAAAGATGTAGGCCGGATCCGTGAATTCCTGCAGGAGCGTCTGGGCCGCGTAGGGAATCGTGATGGGAAAATCGGATTTCGCGTAATTGGCGATGCCGTCCCGCAGATAGATGTATTCAATCTTGTCGAGGCGTGCCGCGCAGTAGCCGGCCATGACGCTGACGATTCCCGGGGCGCTGCCCATGCCCAGGATAGCGGTCAGCCCCTTGGCTTTCCATTCGGCGTCCCGAAGCATCTGCTTCCGGGCGACGTGGAAGAGACCCCCCATATCGAGATAATGGGAGCCTTCCGCAATGCACGCGTCCATAACGCGCAGGTTGAAGTCGTGGCCGATGCAGTTGGCCGTGACCTTGCTGCCGCGGACAGCGGCCTTCAGGCTCTCGGGGTTCGTCGCATCGGTGAACTGCACCTTTGCCTTGCCCTCGCCCCACTCTTTCTGTCGAAACGCCAGCACATCCTTCAGTTTTTCGAGATCGGCCAGGACCACTTCCGTGACCTCCGGCGACGAGCAAAGATCCCGGATGACGCCCTGCGCCTGCACACCTGCCGCTCCCATTATCGTGATTCTCATTTCTTCCCTCCTGTCTCGCCCTGCGAGCTTTGTCTAAGGATATTTCCGCCCTCATCGACGCTTATCGTCAGCCGAGGGGCAGCAATTTGTTCGGCAACCAGAGAATGATCTCCGGGTAGATCATCATCAGGATCAAGCCCGTCGTTTCGACGCAGACGAACGCAATGACCGATCTGTAAATATCGGCCATGGTTACCCCCTCCGGCGCGACAGCCTTGATGTAGAAGAGGTTGTAGCCGAAGGGCGGCGTCATGTATCCGATCTCCATCTGCACGATGAAGAGCACGCCGAACCACAGGGGATCGAACCCGAGCGCCTTCACGATGGGAAGCATGATCGGAATGGTGATCAGCATGATGCCGGAGGAGCTCATCACCATGGCGAACATGAAGATAATCACCTGGAAGAAGATCATGACTCCCCAGCGGCCGCCGGGCATGTACTGCATGAGGTTTTGAACGACCTGTATGGATCCCATCCCCTGAAAGATGGCGCTCAGGCAATACGCCCCGAAAATGACCCACATGATCATCGCTGAGATCTTGCAGGCTTTTGCAGCCGCGTCCGTGATCATCGCCCAAGTCAGCTTGTTCAGCGCGGCAAGGATACTGGCCAGAACGCCGATGGCGGCCGCCTCCGTCGGCGAGGCGATGCCCGTCAGGATGGAACCAAGAACGGACAGGATGATGACGATCGGGAGGACAACCGCTTTGAGCGACCGGAATTTGTCGTTCCAGGTTCCTCTTTCCGCCTTGGGCAGCGCCGGTGCGATCGAAGGCTGGAAATAGGAGCGGACCAGGATATAAACGGTGTCGAGGGTCAGCAGCAGGATCGTCGGCAGGACGCCGCCGGCGAACATCCGTCCGACGGACTCCCCCGCGATGAGGGAATAGATGACCATATCGACGCTGGGCGGCATGAGAATGCCCCAGCCGCCGCCCGAATTGACGCATCCGATGGCCAGGTTCTTATGGTAACCGCGCTTGAGCATGGAAGGCAGGGCGATGGCAGCCATGGTAATCGTCGCTGTCCCGCTGATGCCGCACATCGCGGCGAAGATCGTGCAAATGATGATTGTGCCGATCGCCAGGCCGCCGCGGATGGGTCCGAACCAGATGTACATCATGTCGTACATCTTTTCGGCAATCCCGGATTTCTCCAAGATCATGGCCATGAAAACGAAAAGCGGTATGGCCACCAGGACAAACTGGCCGCTGGCCCCCCATGCCTGAACCGCCGCCATGTAGAGGGCTTCCGGCCCCCAGAAGATGAGGGTGAAGAGCATCCCCGTTCCGCCCAGGGCGAAACTGATCGGCAATCCGAGAAAGATCAAAGAAAAGAGACAGACAAAGATAAGGATCGTCCAGACTTCTATGGCCATGTATCGACTCCGTTTCGCCGCATCAGGAAAATTCGGTCAATAGGATCCCAGATCCTCTTTTGATTTTGCAGACGCATTGACGGCCGTCTTGAGAAAAAATGTCTTTTCAATGTCGCGCGCCAGATTTGCGATTCCCTGCAGGAGAAGCAGGAAAGCGCCAAAGGGCACCATGAATTTTACGGGAAAGGTATAGGGATCCCACGCGGAACCGGACGTCTCCAGAGTTCTCGCCGACTCGAAGAAGATATCAAATCCGAAATAGGCCATGGCGCCGATATAGAGAAGGAAAAAAGGAAAGACCGCGATTTTGAGTATCACACGCGTTTTTTGAGACAGGTGAGAGGTTATGATGTCCACGTCAATATGCTGATTCTCCTTCTGGAGGAGTCCGGCCGGGAGCAGCGAGCAAATGATGAAAATATACTGGGTGGTTTCATAGGTCCACAGCGTAGGATGAAAAAGGCTTCTCATCATGATTTCGTAAAGGACGATGAAGCTCAGCAAAAGAATCAACGGAAAGCAGAGCCTTCCGACCCGGTCGTTGATCCAGTCGATACAAGAGAAAATCTTCTTCACGGCTCTCACCCTGCAATCCGTCGTAATACCCTGGAGAAGGCCGGCACAGTGAAAACTCCGGCCGCTGCGCCCGCTGCATCCATTTCCGGCCTCCTTCACGGAGACCGGAAACGGAACGCAAACGGACATCTATCAGCGAATGCCTTGCCCATCGCCGATTTCCGGCGAGGGCTATAACCTTCCTATGGATTTCAGATAATTCTTCAGCATCTCGATGGCTTTTGCATTCTCGGGACCGTCCTTGGCTACTTCATTCCAGATTTTCTGCGCGATCTGAGCCATCTTTTTCTGGTCCTCTTCGGGCAGCGTGACAACCGTCACGCCGTGCTTTTTCTGCACCCTGCCCAGTGTCTCTTCCTCGTGGTAGGCGTACTCAGCGGTGCGGATCCAGAACTGGTTGTCAAGAATCTCCCTCAACGTGTTCTGAATGTCCTTGGGGAGCTTGTCAAATGCCTTCTTGTTGACGAAGAAACCCTCTTCCGTGCCGAGGCTGATGCTCGGCTTCATGTGAAACTTGCACACTTCGTACAGGGCGAGGCTGTCGGCGCCGACTGCGGCTGCCCAGTGTGCGCCCTGGAAAACGCCTGTCGAAAGTCCGGTGTAGATTTCCGGTCCGGGAGCGCTGACTGGCTGCGCGCCGAGTTCGCTGAAGAATTTCGCGAACTGGCCGTAGGTCCGGATCTTTTTCCCCTTGAAATCGGCCAGAGACTTAATGGGTGTCTTCGTGACGATCTCAACAGGCAGGCCGTGGTCGGTCCAGTAGAGGACGCCGTGCTTGGCGATCTGATCGGAAAGCATCTTCTCAAAGCCGAGCTTCTTGTAGAAATACATGATCTCCCAGTAATTCTTGAAGGCGTAGGGCAGCGCGCAGACCTGCGACAGGGGGATATCCGTTTTCCAGTAGGAAGGAACGACAAACCCCATCTCCAGCATACCTCTCTTCACCGCGGGAAAAATCTCGTTATTGGGCAGTAGGGCGGCGGCGGGATAGGTCTCGATGATCAATCTTCCGTTGGTTTGTTCCTTCACGAGATTGGCCACACGGACAACGCTCTCCGCGTAAGTGGGACTGGCAACCGCGATGGCCGCCTGACAGCGCCATTTGATGACCGGATCCGCCGCCATCGCATGACCGGCGCCCATACAAACGGCGACAAAGACCGCTACGATCCATACCGCACAACTTGACTTCATCCTTTTTCTCACCATACTTTTTCTCCTTTTCCAGCGGATTTCCTGTAAAGATCTATTATCCCCTCGCCCGATCCGATCACAAGCGGAAAGGATCGGCGACCTGCACCCTCTCGGTTCACGCCCTCGTCCCGACGGCCTTCAAGCCGTCGGCAAGAATGGAGATTCCCCGGTCCAGCTGTTCGTCGGTGATCACGAGCGGCATGAGCGTCCGGATCACGTTGCCGAAATTGCCGCAGGACAGGAGCACGAGGCCGTGTTCGAAGCAAAAGCGGACGAGGGCCTTCGCTTCGTCGGCGGCGGGCGCCTTGCTCTCCCGGTCCCTGACCAATTCCAGCGCCAGCATCGGGCCTTTGCCGCGCACATCCCCGATGATCTCGAATTCCTTTTGCAGCGACAGGAAACGATCGAGCAATTTCCGTCCCAGTGCCTCGGAGCGCTGCAGAAGCTTTTCTTCGGCAAAAATGTCCATGACGGCCAGGCCCGCGCTGCAGGCGACGGGATTTGCGCCGTAGGTCCCTCCCAATCCGGAGGGATGCACCGTTTCCATGATCTCCTTTTTCCCCACGACGGCGCTCAGGGGCATTCCCGCGGCAAGGCTCTTCGCCACGGTCATGAGGTCCGGCTGCACGCCCCAGTGCTCGATCGCGAACATCCTGCCCGTTCGGCCCATGCCTGTCTGGATCTCGTCGGCAATGAACAGGACGCCGTTGTCGCGGCAGATTTTTGCAAGCCTCGAAAAATACTCCGGCGGCGGGGTGATGAACCCGCCTTCACCCTGGATCGGCTCGGCGATGACGGCTGCCGTCGTTTCCGCAGCGGACCCGGTGACGAAAGACTGCTTCAGACAATCGGCGCAGGCGATGTCGCAGGCCGGATAGGAGAGTCCGAGGGGACAGCGGTAGCAGTAGGCAAAGGGGATGCGATAGATTTCCGGCGCGAAGGGACCGAACCCGAACTTGTACGGCTTCACCTTGCTTGTCAGGGTCATGGTCAGGAGCGTACGCCCGTGGTAGGCGTTGTCGAAGGCGATGACCGCCGGGCGTCTGGTTGCGTAACGGGCGATCTTCACGGCGTTCTCCACGGCCTCTGCCCCGGAGTTGATGAAGAGGGCCATGGAAGGCGAAGGCACGGGCGCTGCGGCGCAAAGCTTCTCCGCAAGAAGTACGGCCGGCTCATAAGGAAGCACCATGAAGCACGTGTGCGTGAATTTCTCCGCCTGAGCTTTTATGGCCGCAACGACTTTGGGATGTGAATGCCCCACGTTCATGACGCCGATCCCGCCTGCAAAATCGATGTACTCCCGCCCGTCCACATCGCGGATCAGAGCGCCGCAGGCGGATTCGACGTAGGCCTGGTTCAGGCTGGCATGCCCCGGCGGAAGAAACCGGGACCGGACAGCGGCGATGGATTCATTTGAGATAGCCATGGATTACTCCAATCAAGATACTTTGTTGGTTCTGATGAAGTGCACGGCTCCTGATTGTGCAAAAGGCAGGCCATGAAATCAATGAACGGCAGGATGACGCGCTATTCGCTGCGAATACAATAACTTGGGGAAGATTTTCGCAGGGCCGCAGCCGGCGGCTGGCTGATTCACGTCCGGGGACTGAGGCGCCGAAGGGAAATCATCGCGAACGATTTCAATTGCCGCGGGGAGAAGACGCCGCCCAGGAGAGTCCCAGTTTCTTCATCTTGCGCACTACCGTCGGCTGGCTGATTCCCATGTAACGTGCCATTTCGCGTGTCGACTTGCAGGCCGTCATGGCCCTCTCGAAGATATCCCTTTCCAGGACATTGACCTCTTCCCCGAGATTTCGGTTCTTTTCGACCTTTTGCTGAAGAACCGGGGTAGATCCGCCCTCGTATGTCTGCAGATACTTCTCGTCGACGACGTCCGCGTCGCTCATCACAACGGCCCGTTCGATGATATTCTTCAATTCCCTTACATTGCCCGGGAAGGCGTGTTGAAACAGCAGCCGGAATGCCTCGGGAGAAAAACGTTTCTTCTGACCGTAACGAGCATTGGACTTCTGCAGAAAGTAGTGGATCAATTCAATGATATCTTCTCTGCGTTCCCGGAGCGGAGGGATGGAGATCGTGAATGTGCTCAAGCGATAATAGAGATCCTCGCGGAATTTCTTCGCCTTGACGAGGCTCTCCAGTTCCCGGTTCGTCGCGGCAATGATCATGCAGTCCGTCGTTTTCGCCTTCGTCGCTCCCAGACGCAGAACCTCATGGTCATCAAGGTATTTCAGCAGCTTCGCCTGCACGCCGAAAGGCAACTCGGCGATCTCATCGAGAAAGAGGGCCCCTTCATGGGCCAGTTCAATCAGCCCCACTTTGCCGCGCTCGCTCGCGCCGGTGAACGCCCCCTTTTCATAACCGAACAGCTCCGCTTCGAGCAGGTTTTCCGGGAGGGCCGCGCAATTGATCTGAATCAGCGGCTTGTCGCTGCGCTGGCTGCTCTTGTGGATGAACCGGGCCAGCAGGCCCTTCCCCACTCCCGATTCTCCAAGGAGCAGGATGTTCGACGCGTCCATGCGGGCGACCTTCAGCGCCATCTGGATGGTCTGGTTGAAGCGCTCGTTTTTCGTGATGATGTCGTATTCATCGCGCCTTCCCAGCATGCTCAATTCGGCCAGTTCGTCCTTGTATTTTTCCGTCACCCGCCGGTTCTCCTCCAACTGCTCTTTCAGCAGGTTCAGTTGGGTCATGTCCCGCTCGTTCAGGACGACGAGTGAAATCTCTCCCCGTTCGTCAAAAACAGGAGTGGCGGTAACGAGCAGGTATCGTTCCGTTTTTTTTACATATTGCGAAATGCTGACCTGCTTTTTCTGTGCGATGGCCTCTGCCGTGGCGGAACGATCGATGTATCCGTCGCGGACAAGATCCATGACGTTCTTTCCGACATAATCCTCCGCACGGATTCCATTCATCCCCTCGGAAGTGGGATTGATATCGATGATCTTCCCCTTCGGATCGCAGATCCAGATGCCGTCGGACGAAGACTGAAAAATGGCCTTCAACTGTACGTTCTGGAGGCGGTAGGATTCGAGCTTCTTGGCCGCCGATTCGAACTCTGCCATCCCCTGGAAACAGCAGATGGCCCCCTCGGTGCGACCTTTGTTTTGTATGGTGGCAATGTTCAGGACAAGGGAAATGTTTTTCCCGATAATATGATGGCCCAACTGCGGCTCGCCCGTTTCGATGCATTTCATCACCTGGGGGCCCGTCATCGGCAATACGTCGCAGATGTAGACGCCCTTTACCTTGTGGCTTTCAAAGCCTAGGACCTGTTCTGCTTTCCTGTTGAGGAAGACGATGAATCCCCGGCCGTCGGTGGCAATCATGCCGTTGCTGCTGGATTGCAGCATCTGTTCGTAGGTGATGAGGCTGCGCATAGGAAAGACCTTTCCCCCGGATCGCCGCAAGCGATTCGATATTGAATCGGAATGATTCACCCATATACAACATTGAATCGGCATGCAATGTTTTTTTCTCAAGAATATTGGCTGACGATGGCACCGAGGCGTCCGATCCTTCTGCTGCATCGCAGGGGCACAGGAATTCTTTCGCTTCGTGGCATGCAACTTGCCAAATCTCTTTGCGGAGCTGAACTGCATGGATCAGACAAAGAATGCGGTGTGACATTCCCGGACATGGATCATACGGAACGGAAGGGACTCGCCATGAAGGGCTTCTATAACCGGTATCTCTGGATCGACGCGACAAAGAAAGAATGCACGATCAAAAGGATCCCGGATGACATCCTGAAGAGATACCTTGGCGGAAAAGGCCTGTCGGCGTGGTTGCTGTTGAAGCACCAGCCCCAAGGCGTCCATCCCCTGTCCCCCGAGAATCTTTTTATCGTCGCGACGGGGCCCGCGACGGATTCCGCCCTCCACGGGTCGTCGCGTTTCGGCGTCTATACCAAATCGCCCCTGACCGGCATCTATCTGGGAAGCTACAGCGGCGGCAAGGTCCCCGAGAAGATCGGCCGGACAGGCTACGACGCGGTCGTGATATCGGGCCGGTGCGAGCGGCTCTCCGTTCTCGAGATATCGCCGGACGGGGTCGCCTTCCGCGACGGGACCCCTCTGAAAGGCGTCGACTGCCATGCCGCCGAGAAGGCCCTTTACGGCCAATACGGAAACAAGGCGGGCATCCTCGTGATCGGACCCGCAGGGGAGAACCTGCTTCCCTTCGCCGGCGTCAGCAACGACCTGTGGCGCTGTTCGGGCCGGGCCGGGGCCGGCGCTGTCCTTGGATCCAAGAAGATCAAGGCCATTGTCTTCACCGGCGACCGGAAGCGGGAGCATGCCGATCCGGAAGGCCTCAGCCGTTTCGCGCGGTCCCTGCTGGCATCCAGGAAAGACCATCCCACGACGGTCGCCTACAGGACGAAGGGCACGCCCATGATGGTCGATCTCCTGAACGGCGCCGGTGCTTTCCCGACGCGCTACTGGCGGCAGGGACGCTTTGAAAAGGCCGGCCAGATCAACGCTGCTGCCATGCAGAGCCGCATGGACGTGCGTCCCCGGGCCTGCGCCCATTGCTTCATGGCCTGCGGAAAACTCTCCAAGGTGAGAGACGGGAAGCACAAGGGACTGGAGCTCGAAGGACCTGAATACGAAACGATTTATGCCTTCGGCGGCCTGTGCATGATCGGCGACATCACGGAAATCGCCTGGCTCAATGACCAATGCGACAGGTCCGGCATCGATACGATCTCGGCGGGAAATCTCGTCGCGCTGGCGATGGAGGCCTCGGAAACAGGGAAGATCGCAGAGCGCATCCGTTACGGCGATGCGGAGGCCGCGGCAGGGCTGATCCGGGATATGGTCCGCCGTGAAGGCCTGGGAGCGCCGCTGGCGGGGGGCATCCGCGAGGCGGCTAGGGCCTTCGGCATGGAGGACCGCGCCATCCACGTGAAGGGTCTCGAACCGGCCGGGTACGACCCGCGCCAGCTCAAGGGGATGGGGCTCGCCTATGCCACCTCCGACCGCGGCGCCTGCCATCTCCGCACGACGTTCTACAAACCCGAGCTCTCGGGGATGATTCCGCCCGCGGCGATCGAAGGAAAGGCGGCCATGCTGATCGATTTCGAAGACCGGGCGACGGTCTTCGATACCCTCATCTTCTGCCGGTTCTTCCGCGATTTCTACCTCTGGGACGAGTTGCGGACGATCGTCCGGGTCACCGTCGGCCTCGATCTGTCCAGGGAGGAACTCCAGGGCCTGGCGGCCGATGTGGCGGATCTCGTCCGCTCCTACAACCTGAGGGAGGGCGTGACGGAAGCGGACGATACGCTTCCCCGGCGTTTCTTCACGGAACCCCTTCCCGAAACGGACGCCGTCATGAATCCCGGCGATTTCGCAAAACTGAAAAGCGATTATTACCGCCTGCGCGGCTGGAAGTGAGGCAGGCGGAAGGCAAACAAGAAAGCCCGCGGTCGTTGCCTTCCGCGGGCTTTCTTTGCGCTCATATTCATCTTCAGAAGCTGTACTCCAGCTCGGTTAGGACCCGGTCGTTGCGGTACCACCGTCCGTAGTAGCTGTTGTCTGAACCGTTGAAGAATTCCACGGCGACCTTCCAGATCAGGCCGTCCCGCACGCGATACTTCGTCCCGAATTTCTGATAGCGGCCGCTCTCGTCCTCTTCCAGTTCGAAGTTCGAAACATATTCGAAGCTGAAATCCTCGCTGTATTTGAAGTTGGCGCGGGCGTAAAGATCATTCTTTCCCAGCCGCGTCTTGCGCGAACTCTTGGTATAGCCGGGCGCATTCTGATTGTTGGTGATGACTTCACCGCCGTACTCGAGGGTGAGATCGATCTGTTCGAGGCGCATCTTCTTGGCCAGATCGTCGACCGTATAGGTGAAGCCGCCCAGGTAGGCGAGGTAATTGTCGTCCTTGCCGTCATAACTGTAGTTGTAGAGAGCCTCGCCGTGGAATTCCCATTTTTTGTACGTCGTGGAAAATCCCGCTGCGTAGTTGGCCACCTTCACGGTCTCCTTGATCCGGACATTCCTGCCGCCCTGGTTTTCCTCCCTCAGCACAAAGAACGGATTGGGGCCGTGGTAGAAGGACAGGAAGAGGTCCCAGCCGTGGTATGTTCCCTTGCCGCGGGCGAAATACCCCGTGTTGTTGAGGTTGACTTGCGCCCGGTCCTCGACGACCTCGTCGTTGGAGGTATCCCCGAAGAAGTCGAAGTCCTGTGAATCGCCTGCTCTCTTGCTCCCCATCCAACGGGAACTCTCGCTCGGCTGCTTGGACGTCTGGAAGACGGGCAGTACCGCGGCGGTGATGGTGAACGAGTCCTTGAGAAAGTAATCCATGCGCGCCTGCCAGATGCCCAGATCCTTCTGATCCAAAGGATCGTTTCCGTCCTTGGGTTTCAGCCGGTCCACGGGGGAATAGAGGGTCGAAAGTCCGTTGGAGAAGATCTTCTTGCCGAGGGTCACGTTGTAGTCGGGCTGGTTCAGCGTCAGGTACAGTTCATTGATTTCCAGATGCCGGCGGCGGCGGTCGCTGTCCTGAAAGGCGTCATTGACGCCGGCGTAGGTGTTCTCCTGCGTGCCGTGTTCGGCCCAGCCCGATAGATCCGCCCGCCACGTCTTTCCTCCCACCCAGTCCGAAAACTTCAGCAGCGCTTCTCCCGCGGCATGACTGAGATCCGCGCCGTCCCTTTCCTGTGCGGCCTGCCAGTAATACATCCCCCGGAGGCGGATGCTGCCGGCGAGATGCTTCGCCGCCTGGGCAGCAAGGCTGTCCTTCTTTTCCGGTTTGTCGGCGGCGGCCGTTTCGAGATCCTTGAAGAGATCCGGACCTTTTTGCTGCGGTGCGGTCTCCTTGTCCAGCTCCTTGAGGAGATCCACCTGTCCCTGGGCGAAGCCGGGCCATGCCCCCGCTGCGAAGAAAAGACCGATGCCCCATGCTAGAAGATGTCGTTTCCATCCCATACGCGTACTCCCCTCACGTCTTTCCAAGAAGAAGTTTATCCATGTGAATCAAGCGCTGCCCCAGGACCCGCGAAAGATTCAGGAACAATTTGCCGCCGATGCGCGGATAGATCCGGCGGATGCGCTTCAGGCCTTCCCAGTCGATTTCAAGGTATTTGATCGGCTGCAAGGCCCGCACGTCGGCAGAGCGCGGCCCCGGTTCCACCAGCGCGATTTCTCCGAAGATATCGCCCGGATTCAATTGAGCAAACGTGATTTCCTTCCCGGTTTTCATTTCCTTCCCGATGACCTCCGCCTGTCCTTCGAGGAGGAGATACATGCTGGACCCCTTTTCGCCCTCCCTGACGGCCAGTTCGCCGGCGCCTTTCTCCAAAAGCCGCCCCAGCAGGACCACTTTCTTGATCTGCCACGGCCTCAGGCCGTCGAAGAATTTCGAGCTCCGGATGACGGCCTCCTGCAAATGCAGCCCCATCATGTCCCAAAGGGTGATGAGCTGGGTAGAAGAAAGCAGGATCGGCGTAAGCAGCAGGTCCGCGATAACGGCGAAGATCATCACCTCCGCGGACAGGATGCCGAAGTAGATGACCGGCACGAAGTTGGAAAATCCGAGGAAGACAAATCCCAGCGTCAGGGCGGCGGAGGTGGAGACAACAGGCCTCATCTCCGCGCGCATGCAAGCCTCGATAGCCTTTCCCTGATCCTGGAGAAGACGCATCTCCTTGTTGTACCGCGTCATCAGGTGGATGGTGTCGTCCACCGCGATACCGATGGCGATGGCCGCCACCATCGCGGTTCCCGTGTTCAGCGGAATGCCGAAGAGGCCCATGATGCCGAAGTTGATCACGATGGGAAAGATGTTCGGGATCAGGGAGAGGAGGCCCGCCTTCATGTTGACGAACAGGACGGCCATGCAGACGAAAACCAGAAGAAGAACCAGCGACAGGGACTGGACCTGTCCGAGGGCCATCGTATCGGCGGCCTTGTTGATCAGGATATTCTCTCCGGTGAAACCGAATTTCAGATAGGGGTTCAGGTTTTTCTGCAGATACCGCTCCAGATCGTTCAGTGCGGCCGAAAGTTCGTGGGAGGAGCTCAGGTTATGCCTCACCAGGACGTTCACTTCGCTGAAATCGCCGCTGGCGTACCGGGAGATGTCGTCCCGGTGCAGGAGAAGCAGGTACTGGGAAACGAGGGCGGACGTGTCGGGGATCCTGTAGAATTCCGCCTTGCCGCCGTTCATCTCCCGGTGGATCAGTGCGATCTGATCCGTCAGGGACTGGGTCTTGTCAAAAAATCCCTTCTCGGCGATGTACCGCTGGATCGCCGCGACCTGCGACAGATTCTCCGGCTTCTTGAAGGTGTCGGGGAATCCGCTCGTGATGCGGATGAAGAAGGTCTGCGCTCCTGACAGCCGATCGTGCAGAATGTTGCTTCTTCCGCGGATATCGGACGTCTTCTTGAAATAGCCGAGAAAATCGTTGTCGACCTGGACCTGGTACAGGAAAAAACCGATGACGACGGCCCCGCACAGAAGCACGCTGAAGGCGGCGCGCTTGTGCCTGGTAATGATCTTGAGGATCGCCTCCTCCAGAGAATGGAAAAACCGATCCACGAGATTGGATTTTTCCCCGCTCTCTTGAGGATCCTTGACCTTGCGGGGACCGAAGAAATGAAGAAACACGGGACCGACGGTAAATGTGATCAGGGGGTTGACGAAGAGACCGAAGGCGGCGACGATGCCGAACTGCTTGAGAATCGAGATCTGGTTGACGACGATGGACAAAAAGCCGAGAAAAGTCGTGACGGAGGTGAACAGGACCGCCATACCGACTTTTCCCGCCATATAGCGGATCGCCTCGTCTTTGATGCCCTTCGATTCGCGCATGCCTTCCACATACTCCGAGAGCATGTGGATGTCCTCCGTGGAACCGATGACGATAATCAGCGATGGGACGATGACCGTAAGGACGTTGATGGGGATCGACATCAGGCCCATGAACCCGGCCGTCAGGACGACGCTGATGCCTGCCGTGATGAGGGGCATGGCAGCGCCGCTGAAGGAGCGCATGGTCACGATCAGCGTCAGGAGCAGCGCCAGTGTCGCCAGCGGCACCAGGCGCATCTGGTCGCCGAGGATGTTTTCCGAAATCAGACGGCGCGCATAGGACATGCCGAACTGGAAGGCCTCGTCGAACTCCGGTCGATACTTGGCAAGAACGGAATCCACCTCCCGGGAGAAGCGGACGTGGAATTCCCGGTCGCTTCGATCCACGTCGGCGAAGAGGTTGATCGCCGTCGTGGTTCCGTCTTGAGAGATCAGGTTATTCGCAAGCGTGGGATTCCGGAGGGCGTCATCTCTGATCTTTCCGGCCTCCTCCCCGGTCGCCGGCGGCATGTCCATCAGAGGACCTGTCTCCAGGGAACCGCCGACGTCCTTGAAGTTCGTGACGGAGAACAGGCTTTCCGTCTTGCTTACACCGGGGATGTCCTGAAGGGAGAAAAGCAGCTTTTCCAGCTTGGTCAGCTTTTCGGGGGTAAAAAGATTCTTGTCACGGACGTACACGACGGTGATGTTGTCCGTACCGAACTTCGCGAGCGTGTCGTGGTAATAGGCGAGGGCGGGATCGCCCTCGATCATCATGCCTTCCGTCGAGGCGTCCAGCTTGAGATTCCGGGCGCTGTAGAGGCTGAAGACCGTGGCGATGGCCACAATTGCCAGCACAAGCCAGGGGTTCCTCTGGCTCCAGAGCATCAATTTTTGCATTCTGATCCCCTATGCGCGCATGACCGGTGCGAGCCGGTTCCGCGCGGTCCGGCCGTAAAGCTATTCCGTATGCCTGCCCGAAAGAATGAAACGTTCCGTGAATACGGAATCGTCAATCGACGTGTTCACTTTCCGGGAAGTGACGCCCGTCAGGGTCTTGTGGTTCTTCTCCTGATGATTCATCAGCGTCTTCTTTGCACGCCAGACCGTCCCCTCGATGTTCTCCATGTCATGGTTGGTCTGCGTCTTCTGGAGACGATCCCGCCGATCGTAGAATTCGCCTTTGATGGTGACCAGATTGACCTTGTCGATCCACATGATCCTCTTGGAGTACCCGCTCTCCCGCGCCTTGTCTTCGTTTGCGGGAACGGCCTGTACGACGTGACACTCGTAATCCTTGCCGTCGTGGTTCACTTTTTCGGCGCGCAGAACGGTGTACTGAAAGTTGTCGATATCTTCCGGCTCCATGTCTTCATAGGTGAAGTCGGTTCCCATGAAGTAGTTCTTCTTGCTTCCCTTGGCGATGCGCTGCATCTTCTTCTGCGCCGGCAGGTAGAGCCATTGATCATTTTCCCGTCCCTTCTGTTCCCAGGTGAGCAAGGCCGTTCCCTTGATATCGCCGGGGCTCAGAAAAACGACGAGATAACGGTGCAGATCCTTTTCCACTTCCTTGGCATACCGCCTGACCTGCCTTTTTTCCTGGTTACCGTCCTTGTCGACGAGAAGCATGATTTCCGAACCGACCTCGCTTTTCACCTTGTGGTTTTCTTTCTGCTTCTCCATGATCTGCCGGCCGGTCAGCTCCGCCGCCTGCGCCAGGCCGCCCATCAGCCAAAGTCCCGCGAAGAGAAAAATAAAGATTTTCCTGATCATAGTTCCCCCTCTTGTGCATCCTCTTTACGAGTTGCCCCTGCTTGTTCACCCTGTTGGTTTTTTGAGGAAAAGAGCAGCCGACGGAAGTTTGTCGGCTGCGTAGAGATAGGCAGGAACGGAAAATAATGTCAAGATGAAACCGAATTTCTCCGGGAGGCGTCCCGGCACGGAACGACATCGCAATCCGTTAAAATACAGAGACCGGAGAGCCCGCAGGCCGAAAGGCCTGCGGACCCCCTTGTTCATGTGCATTCTTGTCGGACAATCACCGGCCGCCGCCGGCATCTTTCGCTCCAACGGCTACAGCTTGATCCCGAGCTCCTTGATCAGGTCTCCGTAATCCTTGGACGCCTTCTGCATGAAGGCGGCCCACTCCTTCGAGTCCAGATACTCGATTGGCTGATAGAGCGCGACCATGGCCTTCTTGAATTCCGCATCCTCGGTGATCTTCTTCAGCGTGGACGACATGTACGCGATGATCTCCGGCGGTGTGTCGAGCGGCATGGCGACGCCCTTCACGGAACCCCAGGTGGAAACGTCGATTCCCTGTTCCCTCAAGGTCGGGATGTTCGGCAGCGCGGAATCGCGCTCAGGCAGGGCCACGCCGATCGCCTTGAAGCGTCCGGCGACAATGTGCGGCATGACCTCGGAGGGATGGCCGCCGCCGATCGTAAGGTGCCCGCCCGCAAGCGCGGTCACCGCTTCAGCGCCGCCCCTGAAAGGCACGGTGGTAATGGTGATATTCGCCCGTTTGGAGATCGCCCTCATGACGATGTCCACGGCACCGGCCGCCGTGGAGACGGCGGCGGTGACCTTGTTCCCGGCATTCGCATAGGCGACCAGGTCCTTCATCGAATTCATCGGGGACGTCCCGCCGACACAGACGAGGACCGAATGGATGGAGATGCGCGCCACCGGCGCGATGTCCTTGAGCGGGTCAAAAGGCATCTTCTTCAGGTGCGGCATGACGAGGTCGTGGCCGGATCCCTGTCCGAAATAGAGGGTGTAGCCGTCCGGTTTGGAGCGGATGACGAACTCCTCGCCCATGACGCCGCCTGCGCCCGGTTTGTTGATGACAACCATCGGCTGGGGGCTGTACTTCGTCCAGAATTTTTCTATCGTGCGGGCCAACAAATCGGTTGAACCTCCGGCGGCCCAGGGCACGATGACCTGGATCGGCTTGGTCGGATATTTCTCCGCGCCGAAGCACAGGCCACCGGCAAGCGACAGGGAAATCATCGCCACGGCCAGGAACAGGAAACCTCTGCGGATCTGCCTCATGTTATACCTCCTTTTCTCATGGGTTAATGGTGCTCATGGCGTCAACGCATTCTTCCCAGGGGCAAGGGATCGGTTGCGATCCTCGTTCCTTTGCCCCGTTGATCCCGCTTCCCTTGTCATTTTTCTCTTATCCTCCTTCTGATATAGAAGGCCGCCTGTCCGGCGACCAGGATGAAGAGGATGGCGAGCAGGGTCTCCGATATCGGGCGGCTCAGGAAGATCATCGGGGTGCCGCCGGACATCAGGAGAGACTGCCGCAACGAATTCTCGACCATGGGTTCCAGGACAAAGGCAAGGGGCAGGGGGGCCGGATCGAAGTTCAGTTTCCGCATCCCGTAACCCAGTGCGGCGAAGAACAGCATGGAGAAGATATCGAAGGTCTGGTTCTGGACACTGTAGACGCCGACGGTCGTGAAGAGGACAATCACCGGGGCGAGAATGCCGTAGGGCACGCGGAGCATCTGCACCCAGAGGCCGACGAGCGGGAGATTCAGAACCAGGAGCATCACGTTTCCCAGATACATCGAGGCGATGACGCCCCAGAAGACGTCGGGGTGCTCCTTGACCAGAAACGGACCCGGCGTGATCCCCTGGATCATCAGGGCCGCGAAGATCATGGCGATCGAGGCGTTGCCGGGGATGCCCAGGGTGAGCAGCGGAATGAAGGAGGAACTCGATGCGGCGTTGTTCGCCGATTCGGGCCCCGCCACCCCGCAGATGGCGCCGCAGCCGAATTCCTCCGGCTGCTTGGCGCATTTCCTTTCAACGGCATAGGAGGCGAGCGACGAGATGACGGCGCCGCCGCCGGGGATGATCCCGATGAAGAAGCCGATGACCGATCCCCGGAAGATGGCCCACTTGCACTCGGCCCAGTCTTTCAGCGTCGGAAAGACCTTGCCGATTTTCGTCGTGACGATTTCCGTCTTCAGGGGCGATTCGAGATTGTAGAGGATCTCGCCGAGGCCGAAGACCCCCATTGCCAGGGTCACAAAATCAAACCCGCCCTGGAGACCGAGACTCCCGAAGGTGAAGCGGACATTGCCCGAAATCGGGTCGAGACCCACCATGGCGAGAAGCAACCCGACGAAGAGGATGATCAGCCCCTTGACGATCGATCCGCCCGAGAGCGTCACGGCCAGGAGAAGCCCCAGCGTCGTCAGGGCGAAATACTCGGGGGGACCGAACGCCAGGGCGAATTCGGCGAGCGGCGGGGCAAAGAGGGTCAGGCCGATGACGGCAAGCGTACCGGCAACGAACGATCCGATCGCGGCAATGCCTAGGGCCGCTCCCGCGCGCCCCTTCTTGGCCATCTGATACCCGTCGATGCAGGTGACGACGGAGGCCGCCTCCCCGGGAAGATTCAGGAGAATGGAGGTGGTCGAGCCGCCATACATCGAACCGTAAAAGATTCCCGCCATCATGATGATCGCCGTGACCGGGGAGCCGATTACGTACGTGACGGGGAGGAGAAGCGCGATGGTCGCCGCCGGGCCGAGTCCCGGGAGAACGCCGATCGCCGTGCCGAGGAGGGCTCCAAGGAAGGCAAAGAGGATGTTCGTTCCCGTGAGGGCGATGGAGAAGCCCTGCAGCAGGCCATGAAATATGTCCATGGAATCGTCTCCTTCAGCGGACAAAGAATTCCGCGGGAACGGGTACCTTCAGCAGGTAGCTGAACAGGACGTACATCGCGAGCGTCCCGAAAAGAGAGATCACCATCGTCTTGAACACTTTCTCGTGTTCGATGAATTGCTGCCAGGCGATCATGAATGCGAGCGTCGACGTGAGGTAGCCGATCCTTTCGATCGCCAGACCGTAGATCACCATGAGAAGCAGGGCCAGAAAGGGTCGCTGCCACCGCCGCTTCTCCGCGGCTTCGCCCTCTCTCCCCCTCTTGCCCGCCCGGAGCGCCAGCCCCCAGACCACCCCGAGAATCGTCAGACCCAATCCGCACAGAAACGGCAGGAAACCCGCATCCGGCACATGGATCGAACCGAGTTTCAGGAGGCGCCAGGCGTAAACCATCACCATCACGCCTCCAAGAGACGTGAGCACCGCGGCAATGCGTTCCTGTTTCTTCACGGCCGGTCCTTTCCTCCTTCTTTGAGCGCATCCGCATCCCCGAGGATCGGCAGGGTAAGAAGCGCATCCGGGATGATGATGACGCCGGCGTCCGGGCGGCGCCGAAGCTCATCGTCCAGGGCGCCCTGAAGCGTGGCGGCGGATTCCAGATGCACCCGCGCAAGCTCTGCGGGGGGAATGAGGCAGTCCGTCACGACCAGCCGCGCATGCTGAAGAATCCGCGCCAGGATCAGCGCCTTCTGGTCGCCCGGGCCGAAACCGTCCTCGCACGCCGACCGGACGATCTCGTCGGCGCTGTTGCACCGGGACATCCAGTCCACGTACCCCGGATGGCCGAAGCCATCTTCGCAACTCGCCGGCATCAGCAGCACCCCGCCTTTTTCCACGACCGGCCGGGGTCCGAACAGGGACGTGTTGGCCGCCCGGGTTGCCTGGTACAGATCGCGGTTCTTGGGATAGAGGACGCCGGTGATGACGATCGCGCCCGGACCGTCGATCTCCACCTCGTACATGGCGCGGGCCGTCCGGACCCCCTCCTGGAATGCCAGCACGGGATCTCCGGCGACGACCTTCACCAGGCCCTTTTCACCCGTCTGGACGCAGTTGACGATGAAATCGAGACCCACGGCAGCCGCGGCTTCCGTGAGAAAATCCCGGAAGGGATTGTGCTCGATCATCCCCAGGCTGGTCTGCTTCATCATGTCGTAATTGTGCGTGGCGGCGATGGTGTCCGCTCCGGCGACGCCGACGGCGACGCTCTTCACGCCGCCGCTGTAGCCGGCGAAGAGGTGCGTCTCGATGACCCCCGTCGAGATCCGCACATCCGCCTCGGCAACCTCCCGATTGACGACCACCGGGATCCCGTTCCTTGTCTTCCCCAGATCCGTCAGCCCGCCTCTGTCCCAGGCGCTGTGATTCACAAAGCGCAGCCGGTCCACGAGATCGGCTCCGAACTTGCCGGCCAATTCGTCGCGCGTATTGGGCCGGTGCGTCCCCGTCGCCACAACAATCGTGACGTCGGCGGAAGGGACACCCCCGGCCTGAAGCTCCTCCAGGAGGACCGGCAGGATCAGGTCTTCGGGAAGTTTCCGCGTGATGTCGGTGACGATGACGGCCACCTTCTGTCCGCGGCGAACCTTTTTTGAAAGGGGGAGAGACGCGATGGGATGAGCGACCGCCTCGCGAATGGCGCGTTCCGGATCAGGCAGGACGTGCAGCGGACGATTCTTCACTATCGTCACCTTGACAGCGTCGGGGATGTCAAGGGGAATTCTTCGCTGACCGTTGGGTACGATGTAGCGAGGCATCGGGATCTCCGCGCATCCGCGCAAAAAAAGGAGATTCGAAAAACCTGCAACCGGACGGGGCTTTCACCGTCCGCCCCTACGCGAGGGAAAGTTTCTTCAAGACCTCCGGATTCACAACAAAGGAGGGGGGCCGGCCGCTGAGGACATCGACGACCCCTTCGGCGGCGCCCGTCGCCATCCGGATGACGCACTCCTGTGTCAGGGCGGCGCTGTGCGGTGACAGAAGCACCGAATCCAGGCCGAAGAGCGGGTTGTTCTTCCCGGGGGGTTCGGGATCGAAGACGTCAAGGGCGGCCCCGGCGATGGTGCCGTTCTTCAGGGCCTCGTACAGGGCCTTTTCGTCGACGACTTCACCGCGGGAAAAGTTGACCAGAAAGGCCCCGGGTTTCATCATCCGGAGGCGGTTTGCGTTCACGAGCGCCCTCGTTTCGGGCGTCAGCGGCGTGTGCAGCGAAACGACGTCGGCCCGGCGGAAAATCTCCTCTGCGTTTACGCAAAGCTCGATGCCCAGCGATCGGGCCGTCTCCGGCGCAATATAGGGGTCGTACGCGACCACCTGCATGTTGAAAGCCGCCGCCGCCTTTTTTGCCACGAGCGATCCCACGCGCCCCAGTCCGACAAGGCCCAGGACCTTGCCCTCCAGATCGACGCACTTGTACTCGTTGCGGACTTCCCAGCGGCCCTCGCGGACGGCGCTGTCCATGACGCGCATCCGCTTGGCGAGGGCTCCGATGGCGAGGATCGTGTGCTCCGCCACGGAAGTGGCATTGGCGAGGGGGGTGTTGACAACGACGATACCCTTTTCCGTCGCCGCCTGCAGGTCGATATTGTCCACGCCCACGCCGTGCCTTCCGATGACCTTGAGGGTGTCGGCGGCCTCGATGATCTCCCGGTTGAAGGGTGCGGTGCGGACAACCGCGCCGGCGACGCCGGCGATTTCCCTCTTCACCGTCTGCACGGACGGATCGGTCGCGACGCGCACGTCGAATCGGTCGCCGAAGACCTGCACGCCGCGTTCGTGGATCGGCTGGACGATCAGCACCTTGAGCTTCATGAACGTCACCTCAGTCTTTCAGCAGGCCCATCCCGGCGAGGACCTTGCGCAGCTTGTCGCGATTTTCGGCCGTCATGGGGCCGACGGGAGGGATCGCCGGGCCCGCCTCGATGCCGATCATGCTCAGCGCCTCTTTGATGACGACGGGGAAGGTCCCCAGGCCGAAGGCGATGCGCAGGGGGGCGAGACGGTACTGGGCCTCCAGGGCGCGTTTGTGGTCGCCGGACTGAAAGGCCTCGTAGATCTCCACGGGGACGCGCGGATCCACGTTGGCCGTGGCCGTAATCGACCCCGTGCCCCCGTAACAGAGTGTCGCGTAGATGAGCGTGTCGCGGCCGGCGAGCACGGAGAAATTCATGCCGCGGGTGAGGCGGATATACTCCCCGCTCAGCGACATGTCGCCGCTCGAATCCTTGATCCCGACGATGTTGTCCACGGCAGCCAATTCCTTCACGGTGGAGGTCGGAAAAGGAACCTGGGTCCGTTCCGGGTTCGAATAGAGGAGGATGGGCAGATCCGGCACGGCCCTGGCCACCGCCAGGTAGTGCTCGATGAGCTCTTTCTGGCTGGGGACGAGGAAATAGGGGGTCAAGACGGAGACGGCGTTGACGCCGAGATCCCGCGCCATCTTCGTCGTCTCGATTACCTCGCGCGTCGTCACGGCGCCGGTCCCTGCATAGACCGGCACGCGCCCGCGCGTCTCGTCGAGGACGATCCGGAGAATCTCCTTTTTCTGTTCGATGGCGAGGGCGAAGAACTCCCCCTGGCTGCCGACGGGGAAAAGCCCGTGGACGCCGCCGGCGATCAGATGGTTGACCAGCTTGCGCAGGGGTTTTTCGGCGACCCGACCGTTCGCGTCGAGGGGCGTCACCATCGCGGGGATGATCCCCCGCGGCACGAATGAAACCATGATGTTCCTCCGATTCTCTCCGGGAAGCGTTTCCCGTTATTTTTTCCACTACTGTCCCAAGAAAGTTTTTG
>DIWJ01000025.1 GCA_002428445.1 Syntrophaceae bacterium UBA6109 | reverse complement strand
AAACTTTCTTGGGACAGTAGTGATTATGTATATTCTCTTAAAATCCGCTGTACGACGATGTGAAGCGGCCGTCAACACGAGTCCCAGGGCACTCACGATTTGAGATGGCAACATGTAGTCTTTCTTCACTTGATTGGAAATATCTGCTCGATTTATGACTTCGAAGCAACCTGATGAATGGCAAGCATAATCCACGACGTGCCGCGACGGTGTTATAAGCAGCCTCTCTCGATCAAGAGGTGTCGTATGAATAACAATCGCATTCTATTGAAGCCGGTTTTTATCCCGATCATATTGTCCTCGCTGTTCTTCATTAGCGCATGCGCAGAAATACGTCTGAACACTGTCCCGCAACCCAATCCGTCAATCAAGCTCAGAATCTTCCCCCTGGCCGTCACTGAGAGCCAGCCTCAGCCGCAATACGGCACCTTTGACCTGACGGATGAAGAATTTCAAAAAGAAAGCTTCGCTGAAATGGAGAGGCTGCTGAATGACACGGCAATTTACGAAGTCACGGCGCCCAAGGAAATTCAGGCGGTTTTGGGGGATCGGGACATTCCTTTCTGGAAATGGAGGAAGGACGATTTTGACCTGGTGAAAAAGGCAGCCAGGATATTACACGCCGATTATGCGATCCTCATCGTTCGGGGCATTAAAGGACCCGATATGCCATATATGAGCCTGATCTTGATCGGCATGGAGAAGGACCGCCGATATGAGCATTCCACGATGTTGATTTCCGCTCCCATGCATGTGCTCCGAAAAATAAGAAAGGAATCGATAAAGAACAGCATTCCCATTGCCTATCGACGGATTTTCTTTGATGCGAAAGAAGACTTGCTGGAGACGGCGATGCGCAAGATGCATCTCATCACGGCGGCAGATACGAAGAAACCGTCGGCGAAAGAAACAACCCTTGCTTCCGCTCAAAAGCCTTCTATTGCCCCTACCGTTGGTGAAGAGAAAAAAACGGCTCCCGGCAAAGAACATCTGCGGGAACCCCTGCCGCCAGCCGCGGAGTCAAGAGTCTCCGTACCGCCGCCTGCAATGAAACCTGTTTTGAAAACGCCGGATGCAGTGAAAGAAGCGCCGCCGCCCCTGCAAAAATCGCCGCCGGAACCTCCACTGCCATCGCCTGTTTCGACAGCGACAGGCGAGGATCAGGGAACTGCACCCGCCGGGGAGAACAAGCGCCGGGACTTTGAAAAACAATTGGAGGCCCTGCAGAGCGGATTGCCTTCGGACGGCAAGGCGAAGCTGGTTGTTCACGATTTCGACTCGACTGAGCTTCTCCGGGTTGTTTCGCTGATTCTTACGGAAGCCCTTCGGGAGGAGCTCTTTATCCTGGGCCGATTCAGGCTGGTCAACCGTGAAAACATGTCGCAAGCGCTTGAAGAATTGAAGTTGCAGCAATCCGGACTGATAGACGAAAAACAGGTCGCGCAGCTTGGAAAATGGCTTGCCGCGGACCAGGCCGTTACAGGAAGGCTTTCCGTATTGGCAAATACCTCCCTCCTGCAGGCAAAACTCACGAATATACAGGATATGGAAACGCTGGGTCTCGGCTCTCTCACATGTGCTGCAGGACAGGAAGATAAAATGCTTTCCGGTATGGCAGACCTTGCCGGGAGGCTTGCAGGATTATCCGCAAAAAAAAGATGAACGCGTAAACTCCCCCATCAAGCGGACAATTGCAGAATAGAGTTACCGGCATTACCTCTGACGTGTCTACCTTTGGGGGAAGCTTACGGGACTGCAGTCGCCGGCTACCCTCGGCGAGATGGGCATGCGCTCCGGGAAAACGGCGCGGCCATTTTAAGGTTCCTTGAGGCGGGAAACTGTCCCTTCCCTGATTGAATGGTCTGATGGAAGAAGTTATCATGTCAATCCGAGCGATCTTTCCAGCGCCCGTTACGAACGAAGAGTGCCCTTTTAAACGGCGAAAGCGGCAGCGGGCGTCCGAAAAAGTCTGTGTGAGGCGTTGACACCAGGCATGAAGGGTACTGAAAGCAGATTCCCGTGAATTTTTCCGCATCTTCTGCCGGCTGCGGCAGGAACATTTCCAAACCCCATGGATCGAAGGCGCGTTGCGGATTTGCCGTAAAGTGGCTGGGCATTGCCGCACTGTTCGCCGCCTCCCTGCTCTGCGGCTGCGTCCCCGCTGCGACCGTCGCCAGGATGGAAGGATTCGACGCGCAGTGGCGGGGATTCGAAGCCCTGCCACCCGATCCCACCCTTCATTACGAAAAAGAAATCACGGTGAAAGTGATCGTGACGGGCGATCCGGATGCGATCCGCCGGGGCGCCATTGCGAACTATTCCCATCCCGACGGGGTGATCCGTATCAGAGGTAAGCGGATCAACGGAAAGATCGTGGTCTGCCCGGCATGCGTCGGTCACGAATTCATGCATGCGCTCCAATTCCAGGACGACAATTTCGTGAATCCCGATGAGTTGGAGAAGTACGGCTACTGAAGGATGTTTTCAATCCGCCTTGGGCAATGCTATTGAAGTGCCGCCCGGGAGGATCAGTGAAATTGTCAACGGCAAACGGGCCGTCACCGCCGATACCGCTCTCCGCCTGGGGAAATACTTCGGAGTCTCTCCGGAAGTCTGGATGAATCTGCAGACGGATTATGATTTGCGGGTCGTCAGACGTACGACTTGGCCGCAGCTGGAATCCCGCATAAGAACCCGCGCCGCTTAGCGTCCATCCAGCCCGAGGGATTCAGGCGGACACTATAAAGTCGCTCTCGGGGACGAGGACGGAGCTTTCTCCAGAGCCCCTCCCCAAGAGGCCTCACCAGAGGCATGCCTTCAGCCACGAGAATTGGATTGTCTTTATGTCCCGGCCGACAACTTTTCTTTCCTCTTCGGAAAGATCGTATTTGAGCCAATCTCTGACGGGCACAGCTCCGGAATCAGGTCCTAAAGAACCTGACGGAGATGACAGGCATATTCTGCAGGGGAAACAGCCGGTACTAATAATGGTACATTGTCAACGATTATTCACCCTCAGGTAAAACTGCGTTCCCGGCGGATAAGACCATATTTGAAGACCTTCTACCGCGGATTATTTTTATCGCGCGATGGTATCCATTGGGAATCATGCCCACTTCGGCTTGAAATTCGAGCTCTGCAAGTTTCTCGTTTATTTCTCGTTTTTCACGAGATTTTTAGAGACTGTTCGCAATAGACTGTAAGCGCCACCATTTCAAAGACAGAATGGTCAATGGGTTTAAGGTTGGCCCCCTTTTTATTGTGACCCGATGCCGCCGCCGCAGATCACCCCGCGCCCGTATTGACAAAAAGGCCTGCACGTCGAATACTACCCGAAAGACAAAATTCCTTTATCCGGGAAGAAACAGATGAATACTCTCAAGGTTGTCCTTCTGATTGCATCCCTTTCGGGGCTTTTGATGATTGTCGGCTATTTCCTGGGAAAGAAGAAGGGCGTTGTCATCGCCTTGATCCTTTCCATACTCATGAATGTCGGCAGCTATTGGTATTCGGACACCATTGTCCTGAGGATGTACAATGCCCGGCCGGTTTCGGCATCGCAGGCGCCTGTCCTGTACGAAGCGGTGGAAGCCTTGTCAGCCAAAGCCGGTATCCCGGTTCCGAAGGTTTACGTGATACCGGAAAACACTCCGAACGCTTTTGCAACGGGCAGGAATGAGGATCATGCAGCGGTCGCCGTCACATCGGGAATTCTGAAGATACTGAACAGGGACGAGCTGGAAGGGGTCCTCGCCCACGAATTGTCTCATATAAAGCACAGGGACATTTTGATCGGCACCATGGCCGCCACGATTGCAGGCGCCGTGGTTTTACTGTCCCGCTGGTCCATGTTTTTCGCCGGCAGCGACGACAGCGGCATGATCAGGACGCTTGCCGTTGCCATCATTGCACCGATTGCGGCCACACTGATTCAAATGGCCATATCCAGATCCAGGGAATACGAGGCCGATGAGGGAGGGGCAAGGGTATCCGGCAAGCCTGAAGCATTGGCCAGCGCTCTGGCAAAATTGTCAATGTCAGCGGCAGGAAGACCAATGGATGCAAACCCGTCAACCGCCCACATGTTTATCGTAAACCCTCTGTCGGGCGGAGCGATCATGAATCTTTTCAGCACCCATCCGCCCATGGAGAAGCGGATCGAGCGATTGATGAAGATGAAAAACATTCAACAATAACGTCAGCCGGGAGAGTGTCCAATGGCAGGAAAAGTTCTGGTCCTTTTGGGAAGTCCGAGAAGAAGAGGAAATAGCGCCATTCTGGCAGATCAGATCGCCAAAGGGGCAAAATCCGCAAAGGCAAGGGTCGAAACGATCTATCTGCAAGGGCGGAAGATTGCGCCCTGCAAAGCATGCATGCGCTGCAGGAGAGAAGACAGCAGGGGCTGTTCCATCCGGGATGACATGCAGGCGATCTATCCGAAGCTTCTTGAATCGGACGCCTGGGTTCTTGCCAGTCCCGTATATTGTTTTACCATGTCGGCACAGATAAAGATCTTCATGGAGCGATGCTATGCGTTGCCGGCTTACCGAAAGAATCCGTACAAGGGTAAGAAGATCGCCATCGCCATGACCTATGGCGGTGAAGACCCCTTCGATTCCGGTTGCGTAAACGCGCTGAGGACTTTTCAGGATTCGTACGCCTATAAGGAAGTCCCGGTCGTCGGGATGGTTTATGGGAGCGCCACCGATGCCGGCGAGATCCGCTCCAACAAGAAGGTGATGGAAGAGGCGTTCGATCTGGGGCGAAAACTGGCGGCAGAATGAATGCCGTCAACAGGATATTTTGAGGCCTCATGGCAAATCGCAACCCGGGCCACAGTCTCCTGATGGGGTACGTGTTGTGGATCTCCGGCTTTACGGGATCCCGCAGATTCTATTATGGCAGGCCGGTTTCAGGAACGAGCGATCTCTTCACACTGGGTCTCCTGCTCATCGGCTCCCTCTTCTGCTTTCGCTTGCCCTCATCTCGTACCGCAGCAGGGCGGAGCATCCATTGAACGAAGCGACCATTGCGCGCCGATGCGAGGTCGGACTGGGCAAACACGATAAGAGGGGCCGCTTGAAGGTGTCGATCTCAAAAGAGTAAAGAAAGACACTCGGCCCAGGACCGTCTTCAGATCGTGAACGACTGGACCCGCCCATGGCTGTTCGGGGATGAAACGTTTCAGGAGATCCTATGACGAGCCTGACGAAACTCATGATCGCGGTCGGCGTCGCGCTTTCGTTCCCGGCGGCAATGGCACCGGCTCAGACGACATCCTTGCCGATATTCACGGGAGGGCTTACCGAACCCGCGGCGCAGGCGGTCCATTTCATGATCACCCGGGCTGAAGATACGAAAGGGAAGCCCTTGCGGTTCGCGGAGCAGAAAGTACCCTTCACCGATTTCCGCGGCAATCTGAAAGAGTCGGTAACCGGCCTTTACGTTTCGACCCTGTCGACCTACCGGCGGTGCTATCCGGAAGCACGGGCGCTTGGCGCGTTCGATTTTCCATTCCTCGCCAAAGACTGGGCGGGCGCGCGTCAGATACTCAATGGCGCGACGGGCCTGGCGGTAGCGGAGGGCTTTCAGGAGTTGGGCATTCAGGTGATGAACTTCTGGGACGGCGATACCCGGGTATTCAGCTCCAATACCGTGATCACTTCGGCAGACGATTTCAAGGGGAAGAAAGTGCTCAGCGCGCCGACGTTTGCGAGCGCGACCGTCATCGAACAAAACGGGGGCGTTCAGGTTAAGCTCCCCGGAGGCGAGGCTGCGGCCGCATTGGGAAGAGGGCTCGTCGATGCCGCAGATGTTTCGCTCGGCTTTTATGCACGCGGGCTGACGGATGTCCAGAAGTCGGTGCTGCTCAGCAATCATTCCTTCGACCCGATTGTGGTGACGGTCCCGGCCAAGACCTTGAGGTCGCTTGAAGCGATTCAGCGCGGTTTTCTGGAGAGCGTGATTCGCCAGGCCACGGAATATCAGATCCGCGAAGCCCGATCCGCACGGGACGCGAATCTCGCCTCGCTGAAGGAGCGAGGCGTCAATGTCGTCGCCCTGTCGGACAGCGCAGGCCTTTCTTTCCGGACCGCCGGCTTGAGCAAGGCGTCGCTGGAAAACGCGAAATCGGTATTCGCCGGCACGTCACGGGAACTCAGGACAGCCGGCGCATCACAGGCCCAGGGACAGCCGATTGCGCCCTATTGGAAGGTCTTCTTTGCAACCAACCGCGCGGCCGCGGATCATGAGTTTACCAGGGACATCGGCCCAGGCCTTCTCTACGGACATGCCGAGATCGAATTCGATTTCGACGAGCCGGTCAATACGCCGGCCGAATTGATCGGCATGCTGCGCTACGCCGTCAAGGGCGCCGGTGTCCTGATCAACTGGAACAGTGTTTCCGCCGTCCCGTTTCCGGAAGGCTTCGCAAAAGCACCGCGCGTCGTGCCGGCAAAGGCGCCGCTTATCTACGTGCACGGCTTCGCGAATTCATTCGAGGATGCGCTGCGCCGTGCTGCGTGGATCGGCTGGAATGCCAAGCGTCCGGTCGTGGCGCTTGCGTGGCCGTCGCGCGGGACATCGACCCCCGGTGCCTACCGTGACGATCAGCAGACCGCCGACCGGAGCTTGAACACCCTCGCACTCGTACTGGAAAGGCTGGGCCTTGATTACGATACCGTCACGGATGTCGATATCGTCGTCCACAGCATGGGGGCGAGGGTACTGCTGGGCGCCCTCGAGGCGCTGGCGCAGAAGAACTATCCGGCCAAGCCGCCCAGGTTCCGTCAGCTGGTGCTTGTGGCACCGGACATTGCAGCCGCGAAACTTCATCAGTGCTGGGCAGCGCTTGGGAAATATTTCGACAGGAAGGCTACGCTCTACGTTTCCGATCACGACAAAGCACTTGGCATTTCGCGCAGCTTGATGAACCCGGCAGAGGGAGATCGGGCAGGCCTGGCCCCTCCGGTGCTGGTGGAGGATGAGATCGAATCGATCTTCATCGGCCCGAACGACTTTTCGTTCATCGGTCACTCGTACCACGTGGCCAATGGAATCATTGCGGACGACATATTCGAGGTTTTGCGCTACGGCACAAGCGCGCAGGACCGGCGCGGCAGCGGGCCGTCGCCCAGCGGACAGGGTTATTACGAATTGTACCGATTGAAGAATCCGTAAGAGCGCGAAAGGCGAGACTGCCGCGGCGCCGCGCCTCCCGCAATCACATGGGCGGTCTATCTCCGGTCCAGTTCCTGCCTGACCGCAAGACCGATCTTTTCCAGGATGTAAGGCTTCCGGACAAAGGCGCCGGCGCCCAGGGCCTGCGTCTGCTTTACCCGGTCGGTTTCCGCAAAACCGCTGACGATGATGGTTTTCTGCTTCGGGTTGATTTCACGGATTCTCCGGTAGGTCTCCATGCCGTCAATCCCGGGATCCATGATCATGTCCAGGATGACCAGGTCGGCCTGCTTGTTCTTGAGGTATTCGACCGCAGCTTCTCCGCTGCAGACGGCGTCGATACGATACCCGAGCAGCCCGAACATGTCCCCGGCCAGTTCCCGCTGCTCCTCCACATCGTCAACAATGAGAATTGATTCCCCCTTGCCTTGATAGACGGCAGGAACCGCTGGCTCTTCGACCTTCGCCGGCGCTTCGGCGGTCAAGGGGAAATGGAGGGTGAACGCGGTCCCTTTTCCCTCCTCGCTCTGCACGTCGATGCAGCCGTTGTGGTCCTTCACGGTCCCCCAGACGACGGTCAATCCCAGCCCCGTCCCGCTTCTCCCCATGACCTTCTTCGTATAGAAAGGCTCGAAGATTTTCCCGAGGTCTTCCGGGGAAATGCCGCTGCCGGTATCGGACACGGTGAGCACCGCATAATCTCCCTCCCGCATGTCGCCGCATCCGCGGACGGGGCGATCGACGCGGCGGCTCTCCGTCCGTATCGTTACGGTGCCGGGACCGGATATGGCCTCCGCGGCATTGGAGACGAGGTTCATCAGGACCTTGCCCAGATGAAGCGGCGATCCCTTGACGTTCAGGGAACCCCTGGCGATATCCGACCGGATTGCCACGTTCAAATGATAGGCCTTCAGCTTTTCGAATTCCGGCGTCCTGAGGTAATCGGAAACCACCCGATTGAGATCGACCACCTCCGAAACGGTCACGCCTCTCCTTGCCAGGGACAGGAGGTCCTGAATGATCGCCCCGCTTTTCAGGCTCGATCGCAGGATCTTTTCGGCATACTTTCTCAGTGGGCTCTCCTCTGGAAGCTTCTCCAGAAGAAACTCCGAATATCCCACCATGATCCCCAGGACATTGTTGAGATCATGGGCAACGCCGCCGGCGAGCGTTCCGAGCGCCTCCATCTTCTCCGCGCGGTTCAGGCGCTCCTCCAGTTGCTTCCGCTCCGTGAGATCGATGATGGCCCCCCTCAATCCCACCGGCCTGCCCCCGCGGATAATGACGGCCGGAAAGATCATGAACGGGAAGGTGCTGCCGTCCTTCCGGATTCCCGTGTATTCGGACGGTCCCTTCTTTTCCCTTCGCGCCAGCCGCTGGACGTTCGCCATCAGCCTTTCGTGCTCCTCCGGCACGATCATCTGAAAAGCGTTCAGCCCTTTCTCGAGATCGGATTGCTGATACCCGAAAGTTTCGAAGTTGGCGGGGTTGCCGGAGATGATGTTGCCCTGGAGGTCGATCTCGAATACCGAGATTGGCAGGAAATCGACCAGTTCCCTGTACTTCTTTTCGCTGTCCCGCAAGTCATCTTCCGCCTTCTTCCTCCTGGTGATGTCGCGCGAGACCCCGTGGAACCCGGTTACGACTCCCTTCTCATCGCGGATTCCGCTGACGAGGTTCTCGATCCAGCGGGTGGACCCGTCCTTGTGATAGTATTCCAATTCGATGGTGACCGTGCGGTTCAGGTCCGCGTTCCCCTGTTGCTCCAGAGCAAGTTCCTTCGCCAGCGCATCCGCAGCGACAGCCAGCGATGCCGGCGTCAGCTGCTCTTCGATGGCCTGTGCCGTGCGTTCTTCGGGCGTAAATCCGAGGACGGTTTCGATCGAGGGGCTCACGCAGACGGTGCGCAGATTCATGTCCAGAATCCACACGATGTCCATCATCTTTTCGGTAAGAAGCCTGTACTTGCCCGCGATGGCCCGCAGCGACTCCCTCACCCGCTTGTCCTGAATCGCTTCCTCTTCAAGTTCCCTGATCCTTCGTTCCAGGTCTTCATAGGCTGGTTTCTCGGTCACGGGTATGTGATCCTCCGCTCGGTTTTCATTGAAGCACTTCGGGAACAGCACGATCCGCAAACGCCGAACACAAAAAAACCCCGTCCTCATCCGACACGGGGTCCATTTCTCAACGGCAGACTCCTGAAGTTTGAGGGTTGAACTGCCGGATACATGTGCCTGAATTTCTATAATCTGGCGTTTGATAGCGCGAAAGGGTATCGGAATGCAAGAAATTTGACGGGATTCGACTTCTGCCGGCGCGCGGCTTCCCGCAAGTGCGGTTCACTGCCTTGTCTTCTTCCGAAAGTGGGCGGAGGAGTCAAAGAAAAAAAGAGGCGGTAGAGAGGTCTTCCCTCTACCGCCCGCGTGCGGGGATATGGCGTCATCTCTCGCCGAGGGCCTTCTCGGCCGAGGCGATGGCTTGGTGGGCCAAGTCGATGGAGCGCCCCAGGGTAGTCAGGATCATCGTCGGGTTGTGGAAGCCCATGCTGTTTTCCGCCGCGACGAAGTCCCAGTGCCACTGGGCCTTTCTGACAAACTCCCGGGCCTTCTCGAGCTCGGCCTTGTTCACTTTGGCGGCCTTCGTTGTCTTCCCGATCGCCTGATGCGCCTTGGCCACTGTCTGCCCCGCCGTGTGCTGCATTTCCCAGACGCTTGCCTGGATCGTCTTGACGCGGTCGAGCAGCCACTGATCGTCCTGGGTATGGCAGGTTCGGCAGGCTTCCCTGCCGTGTTTCATGGGGCTCGTAACCCAGTGGGAGGTGTACTTCTGCCCGTCCACCTTCATGTAAGGCATGTGGCAGTCGGCGCAGGAAACACCGGAGCCCGCATGTACGCCGCCGCTCCATACCTCGAACTCGGGGTGCTGGGCCTTGAGCATCTGGGTCTCGGAGTCGGGATGCTTCCAGTCCATTGTGAAGCCGTTGGGCAAC
Source organism: Syntrophaceae bacterium UBA6109 (assembly GCA_002428445.1). The sequence continues at coordinate 28,347 of DIWJ01000025.1, read as the reverse complement.
GCGGAATAGTATTCGTAGATCTGGTCGGGACGAAGGCCCCTGGCCCAGGGGAGAACGACTTTCTTGTCCGCCGGCGCGAAGTAGTACTCCACGTGGCACTGTCCGCAGACGTATGTCCGCATGTCCTCGCGCGACGCCTTTTTCACATCGATGCCGCGCTGCGCCATGGCCTCGATGAAGGCCGGGTTGATGACGCGCAGATTCATCGTCTTGGGATCATGACAATTCGCGCAGACGATCGGGTGCTTCAGTACGGCAAGAAGTTCCGGGAGGGGAGTCTTTGCGTAAGCCCAGCCCTTCTCCTTGAAGATGTCGGCCAGCTGCGCCGTCTTGCAGGTCATGCAGGCGCCGGCCGTGGTCTCGTTGATGCGCTTCGTATTCTTCAGATCCTCGAGGGCGTAGACGTGCCCCCGGTCCTCCGTGTAGTCGACGCTGAAGGGCATCCCCTTGAAGTTGATGAGGATCTCCGGCTCCTTGAGGGACTTCTGGACCTTCTCACCGCCGCCGAAGCCCGTCGGCGATGCCGCCATCTCCTTCATCTGCAGGTAGCTCTTGTACTCCAGGGGGTAGTGCCGGCCCCATACAGCCGGGTCGTATTCCCCCTCCGGAATCGCGGCAATCTTCATCGTCGTATTCGGTGACCGCATGAGCACCTGAAACCCGATGATGGAGACCGCCACCACGGCGATCCCCGCAAGCGTCATCCAGATTTTCTTATTTCTGTACAAGGATGATCCCTCCCCCCTTTTCAAGCCCCCGTTGATGGACGCTGAAACGATGGCACTTGAGGCAGTCGGCTCCCCCTGCCCCCATAGGCGTATTCTGCACCGTCGAGAAATGGCATCGCAGACAGTTGCGGTTTGCGATCTGCCTCCCCTCGGCCGATATGGAAATGGCGGCGGGATAGGTCTTCAGGGTTTCATGGTAGAGGTCGTTGAGGCCGGCCCTGGTCTTGTAAACGAGCTTGCCGGCAAGGTGGGTATCGGGGAGATGACACTCCATGCAGGCAAACTGCTTGTGCGTGGAGGTGTTCCACCGTGAATAGACGTGGTCCATGCTGTGGCACGTCCCGCATACGAGGGGACTGCCCGAGGCATGGTATCCGCCGACCATGGCAGCCACGAGGATGGCGCCGAGAATTACGCCGGCGGAGAAGAGTCTCTTCGGGGGGAGGGCAACAAAATCTTTCCACTTCATTTCCGGATCCCTCGCAACGGCCCGACGGGTTGTTAGAGATGGAAACGATCCGACTTTCTAAAAATGTAACGCCGGCATGGTGAAAAGTCAAAAATAATTGCGCCGATCCTCATCGGGGGGATTGGGCCGGCATGGCCTTGCCTTTGCCGAAATCGTCGGGCGGCATCGCCCTGCCCTTCTCCAGCGGATCGACGGGCATGGCCTTGCTCTTTTCGAGCGGATCCGGCGGTCTTGCTTTGCTCTTCCCGCGTTGATCGGGCGGCGCCGGCGCCTTCATCTTCATCGAAGTCCCGGCTTTTTTTATACCGCCATCTGTCGCTTGCGCCGCAAAACCTGCTGCGCCTGAAAACAGGAACGAGACAATCGCAAACAAGAAAACGACAAACACGATGAAAGAACGCATGGGGTCCCCTTTCGATGCAGCACTCCGGTTCGACAGGAATATGGCGTTCCTGACCGGCGGCGATTTTCATGGCCGATTATCGGTCCAGTTCCTGCCTTATGGCAAGGCCGATTTTTTCCCTCACATAGGGTTTCCGGACATAGGCGCCCGCGCCCAGCTGCTGCGCCTCCCTCACTCGATCGGTTTCCGAGAAGCCGCTCACCAGAATGGCCCTTTGCTCCGGGTTGATCTCCAGAATCCGCTGGTAGGTCTCCAGACCGTCGATCCCCGGCGCCATGATCATGTCCAGTAGGACATTTCTATTTTGGCAAACATAGGACATTTCTACTTTGGCTTGACACACGGCCTTGATTTCATTGACATGCAGGGCCGTTCTTCTTATACTGCTGTTCCAGAAAACGATGTCTTACCAAGACGTCACGCGTCCACCCTGCTGAAGCAATGCCTTGTCAAGGAAATACAGCGGTTCGCGAATAGGCCGCCGGCACTGGATCTCAACGGATCGGGAACATTTTCGTTCACAAACAGGGGCATCATGAAAATCTACTTCTGGGGGACGCGGGGATCCCTGCCGACTGCAACCGCGGGCCATCTGATCGAAGAGAAGATATTCCGGGCTCTCAAGGCATCGCGGTCGCAGACCCTCGATGACGATGCGGCGATCCGGGCGTTCATCGGGAGGCTTCCCTTCGCCGTCCGGCAAAGCTATGGCGGAAACACGGCGTGTGTCGAGATCAGGGGACAGGAGGAGTATGTCCTGTGCGACGCCGGAACGGGGCTCAGGGATTTCGGCAATTCTTTCATGAAGACGGCCTACGGGAAGCGGGATCCTTCCTCCACCGTATTTCATCTTTTCATCTCGCACCTGCATTGGGACCACATCCAGGGATTCCCCTTTTTCACCCCTGCCTATATTCCCGGTCACCAGGTCCGCATCTATGGATGCCATCCGGCTCTGGAGCAGGCCTTCGTCCGCCAGCAGTCCCCGCCGTCCTTTCCCGTCCCGCTGAAGGCCATGAAGGCGGACATATCCTTCCACGTCCTTGAACCGGGCCGGACCTGCGGCATTGCGGGCATGAACGTGACCGGCATCATGCAGAACCATCCCGGGGATTCCTACGGCTACTGTTTTGTCAAGAATGGGAAGAAGGTGATTTACTCCACCGACGCGGAGCACAAGGCGGATGCGGAAAACAGGGATTACGCCTTCATCGGATTTTTCAAAGGGGCCGATCTGCTGATCTTCGATGCGCAGTACAACCTGCAGGATGCCATCGATACGAAGGAAAACTGGGGCCACTCGAGCAACGTCCTGGGCGTCGAACTTGCCGTTCGCGCCGGGGTCCGCCGTCTGTGCCTCTTTCACAGCGAGCATTCCTATGATGACGACGCCCTGGACCAGTTTCTGATGGACACCCGGGAGTATCTGAGGATCTACGATGCATCCTCGCCCCTGGAAATTCATCTGGCCTACGATGGTCTGGAGATGGAGATTTAATGAGATGCAGCGCCGCCCCGCGAGCCTGCGGCGCAAAGGTGACAAACCGCCGATTCTTGCCTCTATTTCTTCCCGCCCGGCCTGCCCCCCGACATCCTCATCGTCACTTTCCGCGAATACGGACCATTCACCTCTGGTTTTTTGACGGACATGTCTCTTCCGGACAAGGGACGGCCGGAGTCTAAAGATTCTTCTTTGTTTCCCACCACCGCCTGGAATGGCCGTTCTTGGGGGACTCAAAAACCTTCAGAAACTTTTTCTCCCCTTCTTCGGTCCCGATGAGGATCAATTCGGTATTCGGCTTGATCGGCATCTGCGGATCGGGATTGACCGACAGGGATCCGCCGTCCCGGATGGCGACGACGGAACAGTCCGTCGCCTCCCTGATCCCGGATTGGGCCAGGTTCTTTCCCACGAGCGATTCCGGGGCCTTCAGGCGGAAAATGTTGAGACCTTCGGCCAACATCGACGTGTCTTCTTTTCTCAGGAAGTTGAAGATCGCGTTCGCGCCCAGGGATGCATAGGACATGACAAAGTCGGCGCCGGCACGGTGGAGGGTGGAGACGTTCCGGTCGAGATTTGCCCTGCTCAGGATCTGCATGTCAGGCCGCAGGCTGCGCAGGTATTTCGTCAGGTAGATGTTCGTGGCGTCGTCGTGCGTGGTGATCAGGGCGGCGGGGGCCTTTTCGATCCAGGCCTTCTGGAGCGTGCGGATGTCGGCGGCATCCCCGACGACGTAATGCGGTTCGTCCTGCAGCCTCTTCGGGTTCTTCTCGATGACCAGGTACGGGCTCCCCCGCTCCTTGAACCGCTCGGCAATGGTGTCACCCACCCGCCCGCTCCCGACGATTACCACGGGGTCTGTGGCAAGTTTGCAGATATGGTAAAAAGAATAGATCTCCTCGAAGGCCGTCAGGTTTTGCTCGGAACCCGCCAGGACGAGGACGCTGTTGCGCTGGATGAGGCTGTCGGCATTCGGGACTGCAAACTTGCCCCTTTCCCAGAGTCCGACGACGGTCACGCCAAATTTCTCCCGAAGGTTGCTCCCGGCCAGAGTCTCCCCTACGAGCGGCGTCCACATGGCGGGGAACTCCGCAATGCAGAGATCGCCAAAGCGGCTGATGATGTTGGCCCGGCAGTCACCGCCCACGGTCCATGCGGCCAGGGAGCGTCCCAGGATGCTGTACAGTTGCAGCACCTTCGTGCTGCCCGCCATCTGCAGGATATCCTCGGAATAGGGTGAATCGGCGGTCGCGATGATGGGAACCTGCTCGCTCAACTCCCGGACAGTGAAGGTGATGTTCGTGTTGATTTCGTCGCGGTCGGCCGCAACGACCAGGGCGGCCCTGTCAGCGCGAAGCCTCCGGTAGGTTGCGGGGTCGTCGGCATCCCCAACGGCCACCCGGACCCCCGTATCGTAAAGGTCCAGGGCATGCTTGAGGTCGCTCACGACGAGGACATAGTCGATCCCATGGTCCTTCAGCTTCTCGATCAGCGCCATGGTGACCGAGTTGTAGCTGGTGATGATCACGTGCCCGCGGGTCTCCGGGGGCAATTCCCGCGGCGCCCGTTTTCTCGACTCCGCCTCGACCCATGGGGCATAGAAGAATTTGATGAACATGAAGGGCAGCAGGGTCAGCAGGAAGATCATCCCAGACAGCAGGACCACGATGGAAAAGAGCCGTCCCAGATCCGAATTGAAGGTGATGTCCCCGAATCCAAGCGTCGACATCACCGTGAGCGTCCAGTAGAAACCGGTGATCCACGTATGGTGCTTTCCTTCGAGGGCCATGAGAAAATGAAAGATGACGCTGAAGACGGTCACCAGGACTGCGAGGACCAGGATGAACTTGAGGAGCTGGCGGATATTTCGCCGGGTGCTTTCCCGCTGGAAAAAATAGCTGACGACGACAGAGCTGAACCTCATTGCATGTCTTCCTCAGTCCGCACAACGCCTCCCCAGGATCCGCACGCAAAGAAGAAACGGGTTGCGGCATCCGCCCCGATATCTCTTCCGGCATTGTCATAAGGGATGGGCTTTCATTGCAGGTAATGAAAGGCCCTATCACAATTTCCCTTCGAAATCCATAACCTCGAAAGAGACCGTCCCCGCTTTTTCCAACGCGGATGCCGCTTGTCTCCAAGACCTTCTTCAAGGATCACGAACGGCGATCCGGCTCCCGGAATCCGCTGATCCGCAACGCATCATCATCGAGTCGCCAGGTACTTCCTGATCGCCTCCCCGTGCTCGGCGACGTATGCGCAACTCGGTTCTTCTCCGCAGTTCCGGCACTGAAGATCATAGGCGGAATTGATGCACCGGCACTTGGGACAGGCATATCGTTTCCGGACGAGTTCGAGCCACGCTTCACAACCGTGGGACTTGATGTATTCCAGATCGTTCCATAGCTCTCGTCGATGCGGCCTGGCAGACTGGAACTGTGTCAGCGCTTCGCATGGATAATCCGCGCATTCGCTGCAGAATTCGATTCCCCTCCCCTTGGCGCAATTGTACATCCTGCATTGTTCACACATCGGGGTCCGTTTATCGGAACGGCATCCGCAGCAGCGGATATCGTCCTCGGTGACCTGAAACAGCCCCGCCAGCCTTTTAAGACGCTCTGGATCTTCCGCCGTTGCGATGCAGATCGTACATGCCTGGCAATAAAGACCGCATACCGCGGCAGTCTTGTCTGGCGAACCGCGTCGTTTCTCTTCCGTCTTCATGGTATCCTCCCGTTCCTGTCTTCGGAAGGCGCTCCAGTTCGATCGCCTTCTTTGCGCCGCTTCCCTGCAACGTCCGGAAGCGATCCCGGCCAAGGCGGGCCGGAATCGTCAGAATCCCGGCTGATCGAAGCCTTTTCCGATCACTTCCCTCGTTTCATTGATTATCAGGAAAGCCTTGGGATCAATCGTGATGACCAGGTCTTTCAACTTGGCCAGCTCAAAAGGGTTGATCACGCTGTAGACGACTTCAACGGGAGAGTTGCTGTATGCTCCCTTCCCGGTGAGCAGGGTGGCTCCCCGGTTCAGCTTGATCATGAGCTGCCGGCAGATTTCCGCGGATTGAGAAGAAATGATCCAGACGCTCCTCCGCTCGCTGAAACTGGTGAGAATGCGGTCCATGACCGATCCCGAAGTGTAGACATAGATGATGGAATAGAGGGCGGCATTGAGGTCAATCAGGAATGCTCCCAGAAGCAGCGGAATGGTATTGAGCAGGAAGGTGACAAGACCCACGCGGATGGAGAACCTGCGGTTCAAAACCAGAGCGATGATTCCGGTACCTCCTCCTGATCCGCCGGCCCGAAAAATCAGTCCCGAGCCCACCCCCGATATGACCCCGGCGAAGAGGCAGGCCAGCAGGGGATTCTCCACGGGAATCTGAAGCAGGGTCGTCACGGTCAGGAAAAAGGAGAAGGAGGCCATGCCCAGCAGGCTGAAGGCAAGGAATTTTCCCGAGATCATGGTCCAGCCCATAATGAAAATGGGGATGTTGATCAGTGCGACCATGAGGCCGATCGAGAGTTTGGGAACCAGGTAATAGACGACCATGGCCAAACCTGAAAAGCCCCCGCTCAGGAGCTTATGGTGAACCAGGATGCCATTAATGGAAACGGACCACATCAGGGCTCCCAAGACAATGGAAAGGACGGGAATCCATATGTCTTTCCGGAAGACGGCATCCCGTATCCGGCCCCAGGTTATTCTCCTCTTCATGGTTTCCTCCGCGCGGTCGAGCGAATTGCATGAATCCGCAAATAGAAGAACCCCGTTCTCGCCCGAGATACGGGGTTTCATTTCTTCATGGCATACTCCTGAGGGTTGACGGTCCAACAGCCGGATGCATATGCCAACAGTTGCAAGAGACTGGTATTGGGTACCCCGAAAAAGTCGATCATGCAAGGAGTTTGATGGGGTCCCGTCGCATTCCGCCATGTGCCGGCCGGGGACACGTCGCCATGTCATGGCCCGTCCGTCCGGATCTCTTTTTCGTTCCGGCAAGGGACGTGTGGTCTTGTTAACACAAAACGTGTGATACTGTTTGCATATCGCTGCATTCTTCTTGACGACTACTCTCACGCGGGATAGCTTCTTCGCACGCAGCAACAGGACGTCAGCAAGCGAACACCGTAAAGAACCAATCTGCACGACAAACGGAGGCCTAGGGGAATCGCCGATTCCTCGTTCAGGATCATACGTTCATCCGAAGGGAAACCATGAAAAAATCAGATCTCGTAAGCACGCTGGCGAAAATGGCTGATCTCTCCGACGCGAAAGCGCAGGACGTTGTCGACATCGTCTTCGACGGATTCACAAAGGCGCTCCGGCAGGGCAATCGCATCGAGATTCGCGGTTTCGGGAGCTTTTCCGTACGGGAGTACAAGGCCCATGCCGGACGGAATCCGAGGACGGGGAACGTGGTCAAGGTGAGCACCAAGAAGCTGCCCTACTTCAAGGTGGGGAAAGAACTGCAGAAGCGGGTGAATTCCAGATAGGAAAAGAGCTCCCCGCAGAGGCATCTGAGACCGGCGGCATCAGGGAAATTCTCTCTCCGCCGGCATCCCCCCGGTCACGCCGCTTTTCTTCCCGACAGTCGTCACCGTTCAATCCCCCGGCGGACGATCCGGTTTCCTGCCGGTTCGATTGGTCAGGAAATACCCGCCGGCTGTCAGAACCAGGCTGACGGCAAGGAGGCCGGGACCGGCATCGCCTTCCTTCCCGTAGAACAACAGGTAAAATGAAGGGAACAACATCAGGAGCCCGGAAACGAGGAGAAAGTTTCCGGCGATCTGGCAGAGCACCTGCTTGATGTTCATCCTCCATCCTCCCTTCATCCGGACTGCGGCAAGGATGATGATGGGGATGAGAATGATGAGAATCACGATCCATTCAAGGGTCATGAAGACGCTCCTTCCCGCTGCGGCAAGAATCCGTTGCGCTCCTATTTTACCGCACCGGGAGCGAAATCAACACCGGGGATTCTCTCGAGGTTCGTGAGCCGGACACCGACCAGCCGAACTCTCCTCGTCAGATCGATCCTCTTCAAGCAGGCGAAGGCGGCCTTCCGCATCTCCTCTTCCGAAGTCGAATAATCCGGCATCGTACCGGCCCTGGTAAGGGTGCGGAAATCCTCGAAGCGGATCTTGAGGGTCACCGTCCGGGCGCGATAATTTCTTTCCGTCAGGTCGGACACAACTTCTTTGGTCAGTTCAGCAATCGTCCTTGCAATGACCTGCCAGTCTTTCACGTCGACCTGGAAGGTCGTCTCCCGGCTGAACGACTTCAGCTCCCAGTGGGTGACGAGAGGACTGTCGTCTCTGCCCCTTGCCGCTGCATAAAGATATTCGCCATAGGAGGGGCCGAAATGCCCGATCAGCTTCTCAAGGGACAATGCGGCAAGCTGTCCGATCGTTTCGACGCCGATCTTCTTCAGGTGCTCTTCCGTCTTCGCCCCTATCCCGTACAATTTCCGGACGGGCATGGGCCATAATCTGCCCTCGATATCGTTCTCCGTAAGGACCGTCAGGCCGTCGGGCTTCTGCATGTCGGAGGCGATCTTGGCGAGCAGTTTGTTGGGGGCTATGCCGATGGAGCAGGTCAGCCCCGTTGCTTCAAGGACGCCCGCCTTGATCCTCCCGGCGATGGCTTCGTCGTCGCCGGGATCATCCGACAGATCGAGGTATGCCTCATCGATGCCGACATCTTCCAGAAGCGTCGTGACCGACTCGAGCACATTCTTGAAGCGGCGGGATTCGGCCGCATAGGCCTCGTAATCGACGGGAAGAAAAACCGCCTTCGGACAGAGTGTCCAGGCGGTTCGCAAGGGCATGGCGGAGTGGATGCCGTATTTCCGCGCCTCGTAGTTCGCCGTAGACACGACGCCTCTCTGTGAAGGGTCTCCCCGGCCGCCGATGACAACGGGTTTCCCTTTCAGATCGGGATTCCGCTTCTCCTCGACAGCGGCGAAGAAGGCATCCATGTCGATGTGCAGGATTCTTCTCTTTACGGGATCGGTCAAGGTCGTGCTGCCCTCTCGCGCCAGGTCTTTCGGTGCCGTCTGCGTTCGGAAGGTACCCCCATCGGTGACACGGGGGAAAAACCGGATCGCGTTCAGCCCGGATCGTCCGCATTCCGGCAGCGGCGATCCACAGCTGCTCTTATAGAACCGTCGTTCTATTGTCAAGAGATTTTGCCGGCCGCCGCATCCGTCGGCTTTGTCCTTGACAATGCAATCCTCCCGTCCCTACACTCCCCCCGAACGGAGATCCCGTTCCGGCAGAGATACCTGGAGGAAAAGCTTCATGAAGCAGCGGTATTTTTTGACATGGATGCTTCTCATGACGGCGGTCATATCGGGCTGCGCAGTGGCGCCCGTAGCGCCGCGTCCCGCATCGCCGAGGGTGGCGAAGGCCGCCGCGCCGTCGAACGAGCACCTGCGCCTGAACAGTCTGGGCAATGCCGCCATGGAAAAGAAGGAATATGATCAGGCGGCCAAGCACTACCGGGACGCCCTGGCGTTCGCACCCGGCGACGCCGTCATATGGGGGAACCTCGGTGCGGCGCACGGCGGGGCCGGCAAACATGACGAGGCCCTGAAGGCTCTCGACAAATCCCTCGAACTCAACCCCAAGCACGAATATTCCCTGCGGTGGAAGGGGAGCATATTCCTGTCCCAGGGGAAATACGGTGAATCGATCAAGTATTACAGCCGGGCCGTCGACGAGATAAAGCCGGACAACAGGAGCGCCCTGTCCGATGCTTTGCTGGGGAGGGCGAAGGCGTATTACATGCTGGCCAAATACAACGAGGCCCTGTTCGACTTCACCCGGACCGTTGAAATCACCGACGCCGGAAATGCCGCTTCGCTGCAGCATCTGTACGCATGGATCGGCTGGACGCACTATTACAAGAAGGAATTCACCGAAGCCATCCGGGAAGCCAACCGTGTCTTCGGATATTCCGGATCGCCGGATCATGCGATCACCTTGATCAGCGCATACTCCTGCAAGGCTTTCTCTTACCTGGGACTCGGCGACGCCGAAACGGCCCTGGCGATGATTCAGAAATCGAAGGAATCCAACCCCCAATACAGCGGCGACGCGGAACTTGCCGCGATCTACTACGTATTGGGCGACAAAGAGCGGGCATGGCAGTACCGCGGCGGGCGCGGCATGGTCGGCATGGAGGTCAAGACCTACAACCGGGGAACGGTCAGCGGCGCCGAGGTAGTCAAAACGACACCGGGAGGGCCTGCCGAAAAAGCGCGCCTTCTGGCCGGCGACGTAGTGATCCGGATGGATGGAATGGATATAAGAAAAGTCGACGATTTCATGGCGGCGGCAAAAAAATTGATCCCCGGCGAGGCGTCCAGAGTGACGATTTTGCGGGAAGGCACGGAGCGGGTGATCAGTCTTCAAGCCGCCTCCGCCGAGCCGCTGATGGAGGCCGATCACCGCGTGGAACTCCTGCTGCGGAAAAGAAAAGGCGCCGGGGATGTGCAGATGGCGAAATTCTCGGCGGAAGGCCCTGCGAAGACGGAAAATCTCCCTCCCCTGCGTGCCGACGCGCATGCGCTGGTGATCGGGATCGATTACGCGGGAAGGACGGATATCCCGGTCCTGCAATATGCGGCGGCGGACGCCCGCAAGGTGTATGAAGTGCTGACGGATGCCCGCTACGGCGGCGTTCCGAAAGAAAACGCGGTCCTGCTGCTGAACGACAAGGCCACCAGGAACGGCATGAAGAGCGCGCTGAGAAGGATCCGGAACGAGACTGGATACATCTACGTCTATTACTCCGGTCACGGGGCGCCGAAGACGAGGGGCGAAAAATTCGTAGATGCCTTTCTGGTGCCGTTCGACGCGGACATCACCAGTCCCGAGGCCCTGGATGACACGGGGATCCGGATTTCGGAAATTGAAGATCTCATGGAGGGCGGCACGGCGAAAGGAATTGTTTTGGCCCTGGATGCCTGTTTCACCGGCGGCGGCAAGTCGATCATCCCGAAGGGCGGCAAGCCGCTTGTCGGCATGCTGACAACGGAGGGACTGCTCAGGCCGAAGGGTTCGCGCATGGCGATTCTCACCTCTTCAGCGGCAAATCAGCAATCCTGGGAAGACGACGGGGAAATCAAGGGCGGGATCTTCAGCCACTTCCTCCTGGAGGGCCTCCGCGGGGCGGCGGACGGCGATGCAGACGCCTGGATCAACGTGGGAGAGCTGTCGACCTATGTGAAGACCCATGTGCTGCAGGCGGCGCGGCGGTTGAAAAACCAGGATCAGACGCCGCAGCTCATCGGCGTCGGGAACGTCGCCGTGGCCAAGAACTGGGAGCGGGCCCGGGTGATGGATATCGATATCGCCAGGGCAAATCTGAAATCCGCTTTTGAACGGGGCTCCATCACGCCCGAGCAGTTGAGCAAGGCGCTGGATGAGATCAGATCCTCCCGGCGCTCCAAGACCCTCGATGCATTCCTGGGCGGGAAGATCGACGAAAAGAAATTCGGGGAGCTGTACTGATTTCGGGGGCACCCGTCCACTCTGCATTGCACGAAAAAAAACAACCTCCGCGGTGGCTCCCCACGTGAAAACCCGCATGCCGGCCGGTCCCGTCCCCGTCCGGAGACATGGCTATTGCATTGTACGAGAAATCCGGGTAAATAGTCAGCCGCAGTGCCGGTAACAGATTGAAGGAGGAATACCCCATGGCAAAGTCAAGCGACATTCGGAAGGAACAGAAAAAGGCGCCGCAGAAGTCGGCCAAGGAAAAGAGGCAGGCGAAGCGGGAAAAGAAGGGCAAGTGATCCGTTTTCACGCCGCTCCCGCCGGGGTCCCCTGCCCCGGGGAAGGCCCGGAACGGTTGTTTCAATCTCGCCGGGTGCGGATTCTCCGCACCCTCAAGGTATCTGTTTCCGCCGGCGGAAATACAGGTTCGTCTTTACGGCAGCCTTCATGAAGAACGCCACCCCCAAGAAGATCGGCAAATACGAGATCATCCGGGAACTCGGCCACGGCAGCAGCGGCGTCGTTTACCTGGCGGCCGATCCCTTTACGGGGCGCCAGATCGCCATCAAGCTCGCCAACCGGGAGATCTTCAACGATCCCGACCAGGGTGCGCGCTACCGTCACATGTGGAAGAACGAGGCGAGCCTCGTGGGGCGCCTGGATCATCCCCACATCGTGGGGGTTTACGACGCATTCGACAATGACCGTCAGGCCTTCATCATCATGGAATACGTCGACGGCTCGACCCTCCAGCCCTATACGAAGGCGGACAACCTCCTGCCGATCCGGGAAGTGGTGGAGATCGCTTTCAAGTGCTGCCTGGCGCTGGAGTATGCGAACCACTGCGGCCTGATCCATCGGGACATCAAGCCGGCCAACATCCTGATGACCCGGGAAGGTACAATCAAGCTGACGGACTTCGGGGCCGCGCTCGTCATGCAATCGGAAATCACGCAATTGATCGGCATGGTCGGCTCCCCCGCCTACATGTCCCCGGAGCAACTGGGCTGCGCGCCCCTGACGCTGCAGACGGACATCTTTTCTCTGGGCGTCGTCCTCTACCAGCTCCTGACGGGGCACCTGCCCTTCAAGGCGGACAACGACTTCTCCCTCGTCTACAAGATCATCCACGACGCTCATCCGCCCCTGCGCACGCTGAGGCGGGAGATCCCCGCCGAGCTGGAGAACATCGTCCACCGCGCCTTGGAGAAGGAGTGTTCGCGCCGCTATTCCGACTGGAGCACCTTCGCCACGGACCTGGTCATGACGTTCAAGCACCTGGGGAAGGCGCAGGGGAGCATCACGGAAACGGAGAAGTTCAACCTGCTCAAGCCCCTCTCCTTCTTCATGGACTTCAGCGACGTCGAGCTGTGGGAAACCCTGAGAATCAGCAAGTGGATCAAGCTGCCGGCAGGCAGGACCATCCTTGCGGAGGGGAAGGGAAAACGCGACAAGTTCTTCTATATCCTGGTGGAAGGGAAGGTCCAGGTAACGAAGAAGGGACGGCCCTTGAGCGCGATCCTGGCAGGCTCAAGCATCGGGGAAATGGCGTTCCTGAATCCGCACGAGGCGCCCCGGACGGCGACGGTCTCCTCGGTGACGCCCGTGACGCTCATCCGCATCGAGCCGGAGTCCCTGGCCAATTCGTCGGCCTTCCTACGGGCGCGCTTCAACAGCGTCTTCATCCGGCTCCTGATCGAGCGGCTCACCTACGCCGATCAGCTGCTGTCCTGCGGCTGAGGGGAAAACGCCAGCGCGATCCCTCAGGGGCCTACCTCGATTTGACCTTGAGCAGATGGATATCGGAAACCGTCAGCCTGTCGCCCCATCCCGCCAGTTTCCCGTTGACGAATACGACGGGGGTGCATTCGTCCTTCGCGGACAGCACGGTTGTCTTCTTCTCCTCCGTCCGGTAGTAAAGAATCGTGACCCGCTCTCCCCCGGACGCTTCATAAGACTCGCTCAGGACGGGAACGCCCATGATCGTGGCGACTTCGTCCTGCGCCATCCCGACTTTCAGCTTCATCAGATTCGCATTGTTCTTCACGATGGCGGGCGTACACGAACAGAACAAAAAGAGAACCAAGACAGCCGCGGCGATCTTTCTCATATGCCTCCCCTTCTCCCCGAAATCCCGTTTCACCTTCCTCTTGACCGGCGATGACCACACTGCCGCCGCCCTGCGCCGATTGTCCGGATCTGCAGCTTTCCCCGGCACAGCGGATCGCTCCCCGACGGGGCCTGACGCCATCCCAAAGGGCATGTGGCTCCTTAATACAAAAGGTGGAAAAAGACAAGGCACGATTCGTCCGCCGCGTCCCTGCGGCGCCGGTTTCCAGCGGGCCGCCGCGGCGTCACTGCAAAAGGAAACGGACCGTGCAGTTCAGCCCGGCGCTGATCCGATGATCGGGATTCGGCAGCTCGACGCGGACGCCGAAGGTGCCGCTGGCCGCATCGATCACCTCGTCGACGACCACGACTTTGCCCCGGTATACGCCGCCCGCCGGCGCCTCGGGCCGCACTTCCGCCAGCATCCCCGTGCGGATCTTCCGGTACATCGCCACGGGGACGACGATCTCGGCGTTGATCGGGTGCACGCGGGCGATGGTCATGATGGACCCTTCGCCGACGTATTCCCCGGGGGACAGCTTCCGTTTCACAACCACGCCGTCGACCGGGCTGGCGATGGTGCGCATCCTCAGTTTCTCCGTCGCATCCCGCAGCTGCAGTTCCGTGAGCCGCACCTCCGTCTCCATCTCGTCTTTGTCGTGGATGGAAATCAGCTGCTTCTGGTACAGTTCTTCGTTCCTTTGGACCTTGCGCTTCCCGAACTCGAGGCGGGCGACTGCCAGATCCACGGCCGCTTTCTCCACCCCCGCCTGCAGTCTGACCAGTACCTGTCCCTTCTTCACCCGGTCCCCGCGATCGGCAAGGACTTCCTCGATGATGCCCGGCACCTGGCTGCTCAGTTCGACGATTTCGCTCGGTTCGAGCAGGCCTCTCAGAGAATCGGACGGCGCGGCCCCGAGGCACGGGAGGACCAGGCACAGCAGGAAAACATGGGGAATTCGAATGGCGGTTCGCATCGTCTTCTAAGAGTTCCTCCCTGAAAAGGACAGCGTATCTCCCAGTTCGTCATCGAAGTTCAGGAGTCGTTTCCGCGCTCCGGCATGCGCCTTCTCCAGCTTCTCTTGAGCACGGAACATCATCCGCCGTCCCGACTTCTTCCATATACCATAGCCGAATCCTTTCGACCACTTCGTCGCCAGGCTCCAGAAGCCGGAGGCGGCGTTTTCCAGAAGCGGGTCCTCGAGCGACAGGAAGGCTTCGTAGCTTCCCGGGTCCCCCTGACGTCCGCACCTGCCCGCAAGCTGCCGGTCGATCCGCCCCGCTTCATGGCGCTCCGTCATCAGGACGTGCAGCCCTCCCTTTTCGATAACGTCGGGGGCGAGCTTGATATCCGTGCCCCTTCCGGCCATGTTGGTGGCAATCGTGATCCGGCCGGCTTCGCCCGCCTGCGCCACGATCCGGGCCTCTTCCTCATCCTGCTTCGCGTTGAGAATCTGATAGGGGAGCCCGGCCGCCGAGAGCAGCGCGCCCAGATGTTCGGAAGCCGCCACGGTCCGCGTCCCCACAAGGATGGGCCTCCCGCTACCGTGGATTTCCCCGATCCTGTGCACCACCGCATGCCATTTGTCGTCCGCCGACGCAAAGAGGCGGTCGGGAAAGGGGTGCCGCCGCACCGGCCGGTTCGTCGGGATTCTCATGAACGGCAGGGCGTAGATGGACCATAGCTCTCCCTTCACCTCGCGGGCCGTCCCCGTCATCCCGCTGAGCCGCAGGTACTTCATAAAGAAGCGCTGATAGCTGATGCGAGCCGCCGTTTCCTGCTGCCCGGTGATCTCGCATCCCTCTTTCGCTTCGATGAGCTGATGGAGCCCGCCCTCCCACGAGCGGTCCGGCATCACCCGGCCCGTAAACTCGTCGATGATCTGCACCTTGCCGCCGCGAACCAGATAGTGTTCATCACGGTGAAAGAGCCGGACGGCCGCGAGCGCCTTCTTCACCAGTTCCTCCCTGCGGACAGCGCCGCGCCACGCCGCGCCCAGGGTTTCCGTGATCCGGCGGATGTGGTTCCTCCCGGCATCCGTGATAACGATGCGTTTCAGACCGTGATCCGCTTCATACTCCACCCGGTAGTCGACCCCTTCGGCGAGGCCACCGGCGGCCGCCAGCGCCTGCCCGGCGACGGTCCGCTCTTCCTCTGACGTCTCCCTTCTCGACAGGATGAGCGGCGTCCGGGCCTCATCGACGAGGACGCTGTCCGCTTCGTCGACGATCGCGTAATGCAGACCCCGGAGGAGAAGTCTGTCATTTTTCCCCCGGCTTTCGTAAAGGTGCTCCCCGTACAGGCGCAGCGGATCGGAGGACTCGCCGAGGACCAGCCGGTCCCGCAGGTAATCGAAGACGATCTCCTTGTTCGTACAGTAGGTGATGTCGCAGCGGTATGCCTCGCGACGCTGGGCCGGCGCCTTCCCGTGGACCACGCAGCCGACGGTCAATCCCAGAAAGCGGTAGACCGCGCCCATCCATTCCGCGTCGCGCCCGGCAAGGTAGTCATTGACCGTGACGACGTGGACGGGCAGGCCGGCCAGCGCGGCAGCCGCGGCGGGCAGCGTCGCCACCAGCGTCTTTCCTTCGCCCGTATCCATTTCCACGAGGAACCCGTGCAGCAGGGCGACACCGCCGATCAGCTGGCAGTCGAAATGCCTCATTCCCAGCGTCCGGCCCGCAATTTCTCTTACGAGCGCAAAGGCCTCCGCCACGAGATTCGGCCGGAACCCTTCCGCCCGGAGACTCCGTTTCAAGGAGTCCGCCCTTTCCCGGATGGCCGCGTCCGTTGCGTCCTGTAGCCCCTTCTCCCGCCGCCTGACGCCTTCCACGATGCCCTTCGGGCTGCTGAGAAGAAGGCGCGTCGCCCGGACCGCGCCGCCGGACAATTCCCGAACCATGCGGTCGACAACCGTCCGCCGCCGCTGCCGCCGCTCCGGACGGACAAAATAGTCCGCCGGCGGCCAGGCCGAGACATCTCGCGTCATAGGCAATCTCTTCTTCTCAAATCCCGTTTCCCATCGGCGCGCTCAGACATCGAATGTCCGCAGGAAAAGATGCCGGATCGTTCTGTACCACCGGCGCGCCAGGGATTCCGGGTCATGCTCGAAACGGACATAGACCCGCTCGCCGATCCGCGCTCCCGCCGCCGCCGGCGCCAGCAGGTCGAAGTGAAAGAAATTCTCGAAAGACTGCGACTTCCCCCCCCTGGGATCGAGGGCGATGGAGCCTCCGCCCTGCAGCGAAAGGGCGAGGCTGGGGAGATCGCTCGAGGCGGCAGGGACTTCCCGGACCACTTCCGAAGGGACTTCCGCGGAAAGGGCCTCGGCAAGGCGCAACCGCACGGAGCGTACGTTGCTCCGCACCCGGTCCACGTCGGCCTGCGGGATCACGACCCGGACATGAACTCTGGCGTAATCGACCACGAATCCCAGCGCCTCCCCCCTCTTCAGGAAGCGTCCGGGCAGATTCTCCGCCTGCGGCAGGAGGAAAACACCCTCTCCGGGGCTGCGGACCGTGAGCGCCGCCAGCTCTTCCTTCGCCTTGGCAAGCGCGACGTCGATGCGGGCGATCTCTTCCCGGAATATCCGCTCTTCGTTGCGGTCCCTGACGAATGCGACCCGGTGCCGGGCCACGCTCTCCCGGCGCTCCGCCTCCAGTACGCGCACCTGGGAGAGGAGCTCGGCGTTCTCGCAGCGGATCAGCGGCTGCCCCTGCCGGACCTTGCTCCCCGGAGCGGCCAGAATTTCCCGGACAAATCCCTTGGCGCCGGTGCGGATCTGCGCCTGGTCTCCGGGCCAGAGGATGCCTTCCGCCGTCGTGAAGGACGGAAGGGAGATCGCCGCGACCAGAAACGCGAGACCTCCGGCCGCGACCAGGCCCAGCGCGATGATGCGGCCGCGCAGTCGGTACAGTTCGCGCTGGGACAGGACGAGACGGATCACCCGCACCAGCGGCAGGATCAGAAGACCGCCCACGGCCCAGAGGGCGATCAGGATGCCGATGAAGAAGAACCGGGCGGCCACAAAAAGGGCGATCTGCAGCGTGATGTAGATCCGGTAGAAAAAAGAGGCAACGCCGTAGAGGAAGAGCCATGCCGCTTCTCCCCGGTCCGAGAGCGGGAATTCGGCCTCCCGGCTCCGGATCAGATAACGCTGGAAGAGATATCCGAGATACCGGTTGGACCGCGTTCCCAGATTGGGGATTTCCAGAAGATCGGACAGAACGTAATAGGCGTCGAATTTCAGCAGGGGGTTGCCGTTGAAGAAGAGGGTCGATACGCCGGCGATGATCATGGTGTTGAAGGCAACCGCCCTGGCGGCGCCAGCTTCGAGATTCACCCACAGGATCATCGCCAGGGAGGCGATGACCAGTTCGACGGCGATGCCCGAGGCCCCGACGACGATCCGTTTCCAGCGGCTCCGGAAAGCCGAAGCCGCCGATGCATCGACATAGGGAATGGGCATGAAGACGATGAACATCACGCCCATCTCGTGGACTTCCCCGCCCCACCGCTTGACGGCGTAGGCGTGTCCGAATTCATGAAATACCTTCACGGCGGGATAGATGAGCCAGAAGGCGAGGACGTTTTCCAGGAGGAGGATGCGGTCGGCCAGATTCTCCGTCAGGTCCCGCCAGAAGGTGAACGCCAGGACAACGGCCCATGTCACGATCGCCAGCCCGGCGAGGGCCGCCGGCAGGCTGAGGAAGGGGCGCGCCATTCCCATCGTCCTCTCCAGAAAACGGTCGGGATCGAGGAGGGGGAGACGCAGGGCCAGCGGCGAACGAAGCGCATTCCAGAAACGCGAATGCCGGTCCTTCTGCTGCCGGCGGTTGAGATTCCCCATGTCCGGGGAGATGTCGGACTGGAGAATGTCCGCCTGATGGAGCTGGGAGAGAAGCGCGATGACCTCGTCCTGGGTCGGCATGTCTTCGCCGAGTTTCTCGCAGGCCGCCTCCCATATTTCCTGCAGCGTCCGCTTTCCGTTCATGAGGCCGATGACGAGATAGGCTTTCTCCGTGAAGCGGTGGAAGCGGCCGCTGGAGTGGTCCTGGACGACGTACCACACCTCGCCCCGGTAATCGTGACGGTGGATTTCCGCATGATTTCTCACGAACGGCCGGAGATCCGCCACGCGATACCAGGAATTGCTGTACAGGGTCTTTTCCGACATGAATCCACCCTACGGCAGCCAGGACCAGAGGCGGAGGCGGAGCCAGTCGACGAGATCCCGCGTCCAGATGGAGATGACCAGTCTGCGGTCGACGCTGATTTTTCCCACGCCCTCCATGCCCGGCCTCAGCCGGGGAGAGACCTCATCGAGGTCCGCCTCGACACGGAAATAATTGCGGCCTTCCTCGGCCGTGGTGATGGGCGTGATCTTTTTCACCGAAAAACCAAAGGGTTTGTCGGACAGGGAGGAGAGCACCAGCATGCCCTTCTGTCCTTCCGACACGTCGGCAATGCGCCGTTCGTCGACCTTCAGGATCAGGCGGTACGAATCGAGCGGGGCGATCTGAAAGATCTCCTCGCCTTTCGTCACGGCGCTGCCGAGCCGCTGGCTGAGATCGCCGCGGATGATGATCCCTTCGAGCGGCGCCCGGATCGCGATCAGGGCCAGCTTGTTTTCCACGAGGGCGATCTGCGCCTCCGCCTGGTCAAGCTGGGCGTCGATGATGCTGGCCTCGGCGCGGTTGTGTTTCGCAATGGCCTCCTGAAGCTGCCGCTGATACTGACCTTTCCTGCTGAGCCAGTTTCGTCTCTCCAGCTGCAGGTCCCGGTCGTCCATCCCGCACAACACCTGGTTCTTCCGGACCACGTCGCCCGCCTTGACGAAAGACTCCCGGATGTAGCCGTCGATGGGAATCACGACGGAACGGGTGATCGACCCCTCCAGAACGGCATCGGCGGCAAGCCGGTATTCATCCCTCGCCAGGGAAAAGAAGGCGATCAGGACCGCCGCCACAACGATGGCGATCTTCCGGCCCGCGTATCCGGCGCCGAAGGCCCTCACCGCCTGCCGTTTCAGCGCATCGAAGACGCCGAAGACGATGGGGCGGTCGTTGTGGTACTTGTTCTCCAGCGCCGGGCCGGACAGCGCCGCCACGCTCTTCATGTAGGTGAGATCGTCGTTCGTGAACTGCCGGTCGCCCTGCCTCTCCAGTGTCAGGACCCCGTAATACCGCTCCCGCGCATAGAGGGGAAGCGTGAGCATCGACCGGGCGCCGTGCCGCTGGGCCATACGCTCGTGGTCGCGGACGACGGCCGCCGCCGCACCCGGGGGAGCGGGAAAAAGGATCTCGCTGCGCTGCATGACGGCCTCTTCCATCGCCGCCCGGATGGACTGGACGAGATCCATCTGCCTGCCCACAATGGCCGTATGGGAAATGGCCCGGACCTGCACGGAATGTCCCCGTGCCAGCCCCAGGCTGACGCGGTCGCAGCCCAGTCTTGTGGCGACCTCCGTGACAAAGGCCGTTGCGGCCGCCTGGAAGGTCTCTTCCGCCAGCACGACCGCCAGGATGTCGACCGCCGCCTTCAGGCGCTTCAGCGTTTTCCGGTCTTCGGTCCCCCTCTCCCTGCGGACCATGTTCTCCAGCCATACGGCGCCCCACTGCAGGCCCTCCATGGCGCCCCGGAGCGAATCCTCCGAAGCCGCCGCCACCTCGACGGCGACGGTTCCGAAGAGGGTTTCATCGACCGTGATCGGATAGGCAAGCGCATACCGCCGCTCCGTCCCGCCGGGATGTCCCTCGGGAGGGGGCAGTTCCACGAGCATCCCCTCCTTTTCGGAAAGCGTCCGGTTCAGGATATCCGCCAGCCGTTCGGCGGGCCCCTTCTCCGGCCACGAGGCGACCGGCGCGTACGGCGCCGCCGACGGATCCCCGAAAACGAGAACCCCCTGAAGACATCCCCGGATCATGGAACACTGCAGGGCGAGCCATGCGGCGGTGAATTCGTCACGGTCCGCAGAGGTCTGCAGATCATTCCACAACGTCGCTGCATCCATATTCGCCATCGTTTCAGTTCTTGGAATGCCGTTTCGCGGATCGAAGTCTCAGGAACGAAAGCGGCGGGAACGGGGGGAAATGCATCGGGCTGCAGCCGCGTCGATGACGCCGAGTGTTCCGGCAAATCTCTGCACAGGCTTTGTCTCCGGCACGGCCCGCGGCGCTCCGGCGGACGGAAAAAACAGGAGCCGGACTCATCCGCCGTGAAGCCGGACTCCAAACCACCGCAGCAGAAGACTGCCCCGGACGAACCGGACCACCGTGGCGGCGGTCCGGCCCTGCTCCGGGCGCTACGCGTTCAATCCCGATTTTTCGGCCACATCCAGATGGATTTCGCCGAAACGGCTCTGGTACTGGCTGATGACATTGCCGAGGAGTATGGAAAGCCGTTTTGCGGCGTAAGGACTGAGGATGACGCGGTCCGTCATGTCCACCGTGAGTTTCCGCTGGCCGGCATCCCAGGTCTTGTTCATGCCGAAGAGGAGCGTGAATTCCTCCCGCGTGCAGGACACATTGCATACGTTGGCGTACGTCGACTCCATCTTGGAGACATCCCACTGGATGGTCGCCTTCAGGTTATCGGGATCTTCGTCCGCCCCGGGGCCGGCCTTTTTCTCGACATCTGAATCTTTTTTCTGAACCATGAATTCCTCCTCCACACGAGTTCGAATCGGCTCCTGATGTCCATCGCGATCTCTGGCGATCGTATATACCATCGCACCCCCGCTGTCAACGGAATGCGGCCCGCCCGGGCGTTCTGTGCAAACGGACGTGCCGGGAGGGGCAAAGACCTGCCCCATCACGGAAGCGGCTTCCGCGCCGTGATGAGAAGGAAGGGCATCTCCAGATCGACCCTCCGGATGCCGATCTCCTCGGCGCCGAGGATGCCCAGGTGATCGGCGTAGAACGCCGGTGAACGGAAACTGTGATGAAAAAGCAGGAAAGGGATGGCGGAGCATGCCGGGCCGGCCGGCCCGATTCCGGCCTGTTCCCTTTCAAAAATGAGCACGGTCCCCCCCGGTTCCAGGCGGCGGTAGACCCGCGAAAGGAGTTCCGCAGCCCCGGGCTCGGGCCAGTCGTGAAGAACGGACTTGAAGACGACGAGGTCATGGCCGGCCGGCAGGGGATCGACGAGTGCGTTGCCTTCGACAAACGCGATCCGGGCCGCCTCCGGCGTTCCCCGGACATGTTCCCTCCCGATCCTGCAAACGACCGGCAGATCCAGGACCGTGGCCGTGATGCACGGATGGACCCTGCAGACCTGCAGCGCAAATTCGCCGCTGTTGCCGCCGATATCGAGGAGGCGGCGAAAACTGCCGAAATCGTGGTGCGCCAAGCACGCCTGCGCTTCGTATTTCGTCAGGATCGTCGTGATCCGCATCCACCGTCCCGTCCGCAGGCGGTTCTCCTCGGTGTCTTCTCGGCAGCACTCGTAGGAGAAGAGCCGGTAGGTACGAGCCTCTTTCATGAACCGCCCGGGATCGCAGATCAGCAGGTCAAAGTGATCCAGGAGGTCGCAGGCGCCGAAATGGCACAAATCGATTTTCAATTCCAGGAGATCCCGATACTTCAGGGCCTGCAGAAAATTCCCGGACAGGGTGAAGACGCCGTTCCGGCCCTCGACGACCCCGTTCGCCACGAGGAGGTCGAGCAAGAGGGCCATCCCCCGGCCGTCCGCACCGCACTGCTTCTCCAGTTGATCGCGGGGTGCGGTGCCCTTCTCCAGGAGAAAATCGACGAGCCCTTTCCGGAAGGCCGTCGACAGGGAGCGCGCATCGAGCAGCGTCTTGAGGAAATCGTCCACGCAGAGATGCGCGGATTTCTTCTTCCCGCTGCCGTTCGCCGCATCCGCTGCGGACGGTTCGCTTTCCGTCATCGTTCTTTCGCCTCCATCGATCCTGATAAACACGAGCCTCAGCAAAATGCAAGGACTCCGGCCGTTTCAAAAGGCCGGCGGCGTTCTTCCGGGTATCGGCGCCCCTGCCGCGCAGCGCAAAATCATTTGACGGAAAAAGCGGAAGGCATATAATCACGGCGGCGCGTCAGGCACGCCAGAAACCCGGAATTCCGGAACGCGAGGACCTCCATTGGAACATACCACGCCGCTTGTTATTGCCGTGGCCGGACCGGCCGGATCGGGGAAGACCTCCCTGATCCGGGCCGTCGCGCAGCAGCTCAAAGACGCCGCCGTCATCCACTACGATCACTACGAACGCGTGACCCGGGAGCCGATGGACAACCTGCTCCTCTGGATGCGGAGCGGAGCGGACGTCAACAGGTTTCATCTTCCCGAACTGGCACGGGATCTGGCGGCGCTCAAGCGCCGGGAACCCGTCGTCGATCCGTCGACCCGCGAGGAAATCACCCCGGGGACGCATATCGTCTTCGAAACGCCCTTTGGGAAGGAACACAGACAGACGGCGGAGTTCATCGATCTCCTGATATGGATCGACGTGCCGCTGGATGTCGCCCTCGCCCGGAAGATGAGGGAATTCACGGCCGCGGTTCTTGCCGGTGAAAACGCCGGGCATTCCAGAGACTTCCTCGTCTGGATGCATACCTATCTCGACAATTATCTCCGCGGCATTCACGATCTGCTGCGGATCCAGAGGGAACGGGTCCGCGCGAAGGCGGATATTATCGTCGACGGCAGCAGGGATCTTCCCTCCATGGTTCAGCAGGCCCTTGCCGGGATCCGGGACAGGACATCCGGACAGAAGCCCTGAACGCTGCGCCTTCCCCTTCCCTGCCGCTCAAGCGTTCGCGATCCGGCGGGAGGTCCCGGACCTTTTCCCTCAGAACGTTCCGTAGTAGCCGCTCTTCCGGATGCTGAGTCCGCCGCCGTCCATCCGGTAGTCGAATCCGACGTCGTAGAGCAGGTGATCAAGCGCCGGCCGGCGGTCTTCCACAAAGGAGCGGATGCCGGAGGGATAATTCATCCTTTCCAGGAAGAAGATCAGCTGATCGATGCGGATTCCCGAGAAATAGATGCAGTCGCTCCGCTGCTTGTTCGCGAGGCAGATGGTCCTGCATTCCTTCAGTTCCGGCCAGAGGATGCGGTCGATATCGACGGCCGCCGCATCGATGTGCGCGGAACAGCGGATCTTGGCGATGATGTCGTCCCGATGCCGCTGCGGATCGAAGAAGAAGTAAAAATTCTCCAGCCGCGCCCCCCCGGGGGAGAGGGAGTAGCAGATTCCGGAGGAAACGGAACTTCCCGGATTTCCGATGTAGAGATGGATCTCGTCGAGGCTCGCCGCCCCCGAAACGAGTTCGCCGCGGATGTCGATGGAGAACATGAAGTAATGGAGGTTTTCGTTCACCGTCAGGTCGCAGCGGACCAGCGGGTTCATGGCCTTCAGGATCCTGCTTGCCGAACGCGTCCTCTCCCTCCGGCGGTAGTCGTAGAAGTAGTATTCCCAGCCGATCTTTCCTTCCGCCTGCTTAACCCCCCACACGGCAAGCCCCGCGCCGATCTCAGCGCGGATGGCCCGGACGATGTCGCACATCCTCTCGTCCGCACCCGCGCAATCGAAGGAGGAGTACAGCAGGTTTGACGATCGCAGCTTGTTTGCGAAAGGCACGTCGGGACGGTACTCCCACAGGCAGTAGTTGAAGAACAGGTCCTGCTCCGTCGTGTACTCCATTCGTTCCATCGGCCTCCCCTGAATTCCCCGGGAATCCCCCCCTTGCGCCCCGCCGCAGGGATTCTCTGCGCCGGCCCTGCTTCATTCCCCTCCGGTCGGACGCCGTCCTGAAATCACAGCGGCCGGAGGAGATTCCTTTCGTCTCCGTGTCTTCGGATATGGGCGGCGGAAAGCCCCCAGCACTCCCTCGCCCGGCATTCCCCCCGGTGAACGCAGGCGCCGAACCCGCTCTGGCCGAACTTCCTCCAGAAGAGATCCGGAAGCACCGTCACGGGGAAACCGCTGTCGAAGTATGCCGGTTCCTTCCGGGAAATGCACTCGGGAAAACTCTTCAGGATCAGCGGCTTGCCTGACGGCTTTACGGCGGCGCAGGCCTGCGGGAGCAGGCGGACAAAGTCCTCCATGCTGACGGAAAGATCGCCGTCGTCGGCGCCTGCCAGCGGGAAAAAGTTCCAGAGATGGATCTCGTCGATCTTCTTCCGCGAGAGGAAGGCCAGCAGCGGCGGGATTTCGCGATCGTTCTTTTTCGACAGGACCGTGTTGCTGATCACCCTTACGGAATCGAAGGCGCTCAGGTTCTCCAGCCCTTCGACGGTTTCGCGAAATGCACCCGGGCGGCGGGTGATGCCGTCGTGCACTTCCTCGAGCCCATGGATACTGATGAAGAATTCGTTGACGCCGCAGTCGATGAGGCCTTCGAGATAACGCCTGTCGCTCAGCCTCCTGCCGTTCGTCTGGATCTGAATCCGGTCGAAGCAGCGGAGCGAAGCGGCGAACCGCACGTACTCGTCCAGGCGATCGAGCATCGTCACTTCCGCCCCGGACAGAATCAGGTTCCGGAAGCGCCCTTCCTCCGCAATCCGGCGGAGAAGATGCTGGAACTGGTCGTACCGAAGCGGCGGGAGTTTCTCCTTCATCCCGGCCAGCATGCAGATGCTGCAGTCGTTGTTGCAGCCGAACCAGATGGAGGCGACGATGTACTTCCGCAGATTGATTCTTTCATGAGGCATATGGATCCCCTTGACGGGAGCTTCCCTTCACGCCGAAATAGACCGTCAGAAAATCCCTCCCCTGCCGGTCGATGCCCCCGGAGAGATGCCCGAAGATCTGCGATGCCGCCGGGTCGTAGAGGGCGGAAAAGGCCTCCGAGGAGATCCCGTAGTGCTGCCGCATCCTCTCCAGCCAGGGGAAGAGGTCCCTCATGGCAAGGTTCGCCCTGTACATATTGATATCGAAAGACCGCCGCGGATTGCCCTCTTCGGTAACCTCGAGGTAGAGGAACTCGTCGTCGCGCATCCTGCGCAACGCCAGATCCACGATCCCCCTGGTGATGTCGAAGGATTCTCCATGTTCGCGGGCATAGAAGACCTTCGACACCCGTTCCAGGATGGACGAGACGGAGAAGGAAGGATAGCAGATATACCGTGCCCGCGTATGCCGGGCGCTGTCCGCAGCATCCCATTTGAACCCGAGATGAAGAAGAAACGACGCGGGCTCCTCCGGACTTTCCCTGACAACGGTCTCGAATTTATTCCCGAACTCCAGATAGGCCTTGTACACCGAGGCGCTTTCACCCTCCTCATAGCCGAAGAGGACGATGTTGGACTCGGGGAGGAGGCGGCAGAACTCCGCAAGATCATCCGCAGGCATGCCGATGGCACGGCACAGGCCGGCCAGACGTTCATGGGGATTCGCCCGCAGCGTGTCCTTCTTGAATCCTACGAGGAAGCGATTCCCGCGCAATGTCCGGTGCATGCCCTTGAAAGACTGCTCGAAGCCGTAATGAACATCAAGGCCGCGGACAAGGCGGAGAAGACGGTCGGCCTTTTCCCCGCGGACCGTAGGAGACGGTTCCGATCCGGCGGACACCGCGACCTCCCGCCGAACCCCTCGCGCGCGCTGCGGATCCGCGGAAAGTCCGTAGCGGCCCTCGTAGTCCCGCACGGCGGCGTCAAGAAGGAAATGGAGACGCTTGGCCGATGACGGGCTGAGGACCATCCGCCGGATCATCCGGGCCTTTTGCTCTATCCCCGCAGGGCCCGGCAGCCGTTCTCCGAAGAGAAGCGCAATCTCCTTTTCCGTCTGCTCCGCCCGGAAGATATTTGCATAGAAACTTGCCATGGGATCCTCGGCAGAAATTCGCTGTTCCTCTACAGCCTCAACGGCTTGTGCGGAAAAAGCAAACCCCGCCGGAACGAGGTTCTCGGCGGGGCGGCTGGGCCGCTATTTCCACGACCCTACGTTCTTCCAGCGTTTGTAGCGTCTGTTATCCTGCCTCTGCGCAAGTTGCTGGAATGACTTGGTGTCGACGATGCTTCCTGCGCCCGGGCTGGCTCCGGAGATGACTCGCCAACCCGCGAGGCCGGCGACCGCCGTTCCGGCGGTCGCGTCCAGCGTTGCATCGTTCTGAGTTTCATTTCCCTGCGTGCCGGATGTCTCCTGTCCCGGCTGCTGATTGCCGCCCACCTCCGGTCCCGGCGCCGTGCCCGACGGTTCGGTACCCGGCTGCTGGTTGCCCACCGGCTGCCCGCCCGGCTGCGCGTCGCCAGAGGGGGCCTGGTCGCCGCTTGCATCGGCCCCGGGCTGCGATTCCTGCGACCCTCCGTCGGCTGCACTCCCTTCCGTCGTTGCCGGCGCCTGGCCGCTTCCCGGCGCGGCGGAACCTCCCGCCGGCCCGGCGGCGTACTGGCCGTGGCCGCTGTTGTCTGCGGCGAGCACAAGCGGAGTGCCTCTTTCCATCCAACCGAGACTGGCAATTCCGCCCGTCCCCGTACTTTCATATCCCTGGCTCCTGACGGCGAAGCCTGCGAATTCCGTCCCGCCGGCAACACCGGTTCCCTGTCCCGCGCCCGTCTGCACCGCCGCTTCCATCTCCCCGGATACGGCGTTCCGACCGCTTTCCAGGTCGGTCATCGTGTTCGTCACGATGTCGATCGAGTCGAGTCTAACCACCGTCTGGACGTCGCCCTTCTGCACGGTGACGCGCCCGTAGGTGCCGATCATCGTATCGTCGGCAAGGGTTCCCACGAAGGTGTTCTTGCCGGTACAGCCGAACATGATGTCCTCGCCGTCGCCGCCATCGAGCCAATCGTCGCCCCCGATGTGAAGATCGATGGTCTCGGCGTAACGCCATTCGCCGTCGATCAGCGTAACCTGGCCCCCGTCGCCGATGAGGATGTCTTTGCCGGAGCCGCTGAACATCCTGTCCGCGCCGGTGCCGCCGATGAGGATGTTGCTTCCCTCGCCGGCCCGCATCACGTCATCGGTGCCGATCGAGGCGGAGGTGCTGAACAGGATGTCGAGGATTCCGCCGGAAGTGAACTGAAGCGTGCCGTTGTCGCCGAAGGCGACGTCGTTGCCGCTCCCCGTCGTGATCTGGTCGCTTCCGGCGCCGCCGATCACGTACTTGTTTCCGTCTGCTGAAACCATCCGATCGTCGCCGCCGCTCTCCGGCAGCGTCGAGAGAATCTCCTTGATGGCCAGAGCTCCCGTCGCCCCTGCGTAGGTGATCGTGCCGTTGTCGCCGATGATGATCCCGGTCCCGGTTCCTTCGATGACGACGTCCGCGCCCATCCCCGCCAGGATGTGGTTCTTCCCGTCGCCCACCGTAATCGTGTCGGTGTCGCCATACTCGGGATGGTCGACCGTGTCCGTCGTCGCCAGCACCTTCACGGCGCCGTCGCTGTCGTAATCGATCTGTCCGTTGTCGCCGATCACGTTGTGGTCGCCTACGAGCGCCGTCACCGTATCCGAACCGAATCCGCCCACGATGTGCTTCGTCCCGTCGCCCGTCGAGATGACGTCGTCCCCGCCTCGCGAGGGCACCGTCGAGACGATCGAACGCAGCTCCAGCGAGCCCGCCACGCCCGCGTACGTCACCGTCCCGTTATCGCCCAGGATCACGTCCGTACCGTCCGCAGCCGTCACCGTGTCCGCGCCCATCCCCGCCAGGATGTGGTTCTTCCCGTCGCC
>DIWJ01000036.1 GCA_002428445.1 Syntrophaceae bacterium UBA6109 | reverse complement strand
GCGCCGCCTGATCGGGAATGTGGCGAACACCCCTGCCTCGGTCCTGATCAGCGGTGAGTCCGGTACCGGCAAGGAATTGGTTGCCCGGATGATCCATCTTGCAAGCCAGCGCCATGACGCCGGCTTTGTCGCCATAAACTGTGCGGCAATCCCGGAAAATCTGATGGAGAGTGAGTTGTTCGGTCATGAGAAGGGAGCCTTTACCGGAGCTACGCAGGCCCGTCCCGGTAAATTCGAGCTGGCGGCCGGCGGCACCCTGTTTCTGGACGAGATCGGCGAGTTGCCTTTGGCATTACAGGCAAAACTGCTGCGTGTCTTGCAGGAGAGAACCTTTGAACGCCTGGGTGGACGCCGGGAGATCCGGGCCGATGTGAGGATTGTTGCGGCAACCAACCGGGACCTGGGGGCCGAAATCCGTGAAAAATGCTTCCGGGAAGACCTCTTCTACCGCTTGAACGTCTTTCCCATCCATCTGCCCCCACTGCGGGAAAGGCGTGACGGGCTGCCGATCCTGACCGAGTACCTGGTATTACGGGCGGCTCGGCAGATCGGAAAGGCGATTTCTCTTGTCGAACCGGAGGTGCATGCCGCCTTCGCCGACTATAACTGGCCGGGCAATATCCGGGAGTTGCAGAACGTCATCGAGCGGGCCGTGATATTGAGCAGCGGGAGGATCACGCTGAACGATCTTCCGGAGCTGATCCGCCGGCCGGTCAAGCAACCGTCGGTCACAACGGACGGCAGCCTGCAGGATCGAGAGCG
The DNA here is from genome assembly GCA_002428445.1 of Syntrophaceae bacterium UBA6109. Next base: position 35,691 of record DIWJ01000036.1, on the reverse strand, counting down.
GGAAGCCATCTTGGAGGTGCTGACACAGTGCGGCGGGAACCGCCGTCTGGCGGCGGAGCGATTGGGAATCTCGAAGCGCACTTTGCAATACCGGCTCAGGGAGTATGGCGCAGCAAAAGGTTGAGCGGCGGTGCAGAATCGGCACCGCATAGTGCAATATTTGCACCGTTGCCAACCGGGTGTTCTTTGGATTCATGGTATTAACATAAGTTATTATAGTAAGATACGCTTAACGATACGCTTGGCACGGTATCTGCTCTATCCTGTGGCAACGGGAATAATTCCCGATTACAACCATAAGGAGATACGAAGATGAAAGCAAAACAAACGATGGTGATGGCTGTATTGGTGGTATCCGCGCTGGCTTTCGGGGGCGAATCCTTTGCCCGTGGAGGGGGAGCAGGTGCGGGTGCGGGTAGCGGCCGCGGGCAGGGGGTTCAGACAAGCACCCAGTCGCAGACCCGGTCCATGAATCAGTCGACAAATCAGATTCGGCCGGAGGGTTCCCAGCGCCGTGACGGGTCGTTCCTGAGCACCGGAACCACGGCAAACGGTTCCACCACTCGGCCCAGCAATGGGCGCGGGGTGATGGACGGCACAGGGATAAATCATCCCGTAAGCACGACTCCCTAAACGCGGGTAATCTGAAATGAAAGGCATCCAGCGCTTTTATACCTTGATCGCGGCCACAGCCCTTCTGCTCGTGTTGGGAGGAACGGCCGATGCCTTCTGGGGGTTTGGCGACACTCGGGGGGCGGATAAAAGCGGTCTGGACCTGGAAACGGGGTATGACCGCAACACGGTCGTGAAGATCAGCGGGCCTGTTGCGGTTCCCCCCCGCCCGCTTGCCGGCGGCCTGATCGCCTTCGATCTGAACCTCTCGGGCGAACAGATTGTCGTGGTTCTTGGACCCGCCTGGTATCTTCAGGATGACAACCTGGACTGGAAGATTGGGGACCAGGTGACCGTGCGGGGATCGCTTGCCCAGGGGAAGAACGGACAGACCTATCTGCTTTCGCAGCGGGTCAGCACCCCGGGCGGTGCGACAATCGAACTGCGCGGTGAAAATGGAAGTCCCTCCTGGTCCGGCGGTCTCCGTGGAGGGCAACAGGGCGGGGGCTCCGGAGGGCAGATTCAGCGCGGCGGTGGCGCGAGTGGACGCCGCGGACGATAATATCATCCCGGGCAGGGCAGTTGAAATGTTTCGTCCGGGATCAACGGAAGGAAATAATGAACAATGACTCCGAGCATACGAAATAAAGTAGGGGTGCTTCTCTGTTTGGCACTGTTTGCGCACTCGTCGCAGGTCTTTGCGCGCGATGGCGAGCCTCGTTTCGACAGCACGGCATCCGCCGCCGTCGGTATTGGGTTTGAGGTCTCACACGGTGATTACGGCGTAAACGCCGATGCCACACTGGTTACATTGCCGCTGTCCGTTTTTTTGCATCCGGTAAACAAACTGGATATCACCCTCGAAGTCCCTCTTCTTTACTTTTCCCGCAAATCCGACAGCGGTGTGGTCGCGACAAGCTCCGGCGGCGCCGGACGGGGTCGAGGCGCCAATAGATCAGGGGCGGCGCGGGCAGACGGTTCGAAAACGGAACAAGAGTCAGGCGTGGGGGATATCAACATGACCACCGGCTGGACCTTGTTGCAGGATGGGGAGGGGACCTTAAAAGTTCGTCCCACCTTCTACGTGAAGGTCCCCTCAGGAGACCTGGACCGGGGATTGGGGACGGGCACCTTTGAGGCGGGGCCCGGTCTTTCGGTCTCGAAGTGGCTGGGCAGCATCCAACTGTTCGGGGAGGGGGCCTATATCTGCCAGAATAGTAAATCCGATTATCCCGGCCGCAACTATGTCAACTATCTCGGCGGCGCAGGTATCCAGGCGACGGACCAGCTGTTTCTCTCCGCGCTGGCCAAAGGTTCGTCTGCACGCTCCGACGGGGCAGAGGCCCAGGCCGAGGGAAGGCTCAAACTTAACTTCATGCAATCGCGTCGGATCTCGTGGGAAATCTATGGATCCGCCGGCTTTACGGACGCAAGCCCCGATTTCGGCGGCGGAATGATGATGACCTATCAGTTTTGATGAACATCGCCGCTACGTTTGGGAAGTTCGGTCGTCGGCCGGAGAGACACACTTGCCGTCTGCGATGAAACACCCCTTCCCAAAAACGGGACTTGACATATTATGAGCATATGCTTATAATTCAAGGAACCAAGGGGGATCATGCCGAGACCAAAATGTTGCAGACATGTCGCCGCCCGGCCGGACAAGACCTGTTTCAGGCCGCAGGGAATAACAGCTTCATCCCTGGAAGAAGTGCTTTTGAGCCTCGACGAGTATGAAGCGATCCGGCTGGCCGACCTTGATGGATTATATCAGGAGCAGGCGGCGGTCATGATGAACATCTCGCGGCAGACGTTCGGCAGGATTATCGAATCGGCGCATCGGAAGGTCGCCGATGTCCTCGTGAACGGAAAGGCCCTGAAGATCGAAGGAGGAGATGTTTCCACGGAAGAGACGAAGCAGATCCGGTGTTGCCATTGCCGGCAGACGTTCAGTCTCTGTTGTGAAACGATGGAAGCGATAATATGCCCGTATTGCAGAAAGCAAGCGGAGAAACACATTTTTTAAAAAGGAGAACACGATGAAAATCGCTTTACCGGCATGCCGGAATCAGGTGGACGAACACTTTGGTCACTGCGAATACTTTACGGTATTCACCATCAATGACGATCACAAAATCATGGCGGAGGAAACGGTTTCCTCTCCCGCGGGATGCGGCTGCAAATCGAACATCGCCGAGACGCTGTCGCAAATGGGCGTCAAGATGATGCTGGCCGGCAACATGGGGCAGGGGGCCGTAAATGTATTGGACGGTTACGGAATCAAGGTATTACGGGGTTGCAAGGGCGAGGTGAAAAGGGTTGCCGAGCAGTGGCTCGCGGGCGGTCTGAAAGATTCGGGTATCGCCTGCGAACTTCATGAGCACGGATGCCATGAAGCCTGAGGGATCCTGCGAGAATCCCTGAAACGACACGCCGGTGGGTTTTTAAGATCGTTCTTCAACGGATTTTGCACGCGGCGCAGTATTTCCCCACTCAGCCGTGACGACAACTTACATAAAAGGAGAGAACATGTCGAAAAAGGCCTTTCAGGACTACTACCCCGATTATTTAAGCCACTGCTACGGTTGCGGTCGCCTGAACGAAGCGGGTCTGAAGATTAAAAGCTACTGGGATGGAGAGGAATCCGTCTGTATCCATGAACCAAGGCCCTACCACATGGCCATCCCGGGCTTTGTTTACGGAGGTCTGATCGCCTCTCTCATCGACTGCCACGGTACGGGTACGGCCGCCGCGGCCAAGTACCGCTCCGAGGGCAGGGAGATGGATACGGACCCGCCCCTGCGCTTCCTCACGGCGTCTCTCCACGTCGACTATTTGCTCCCGACGCCCCTCGGCGTCCCTCTGGAAATCCGCGGCAGGGTAAAGGAGGTCAAGGGGCGCAAGGTGATCGTGGAATCGACTCTTTCCGCCGACGGGAAAATTTGCGCCCGCGGGGAGGTTGTCGCGATCCAGGTGCCGGAGCATTTGATTCCCCGTCATCCTTGAAGCCCAGTCAAAAAGTCGGTTCCGTAAAAAGTCATGGTGAACCGCCCGCTGCAAAACGGGAGAATAAAGAGGACAAGAATGAACGATATAATGATATTAGTAATTGTGGTCGCGGTGTGGTTTTTCGTCCAGGGGTGGCTGTTGCCCAAACTGGGCATTTCGACCTGAATGCGCCAGGGCTGCTCGGTCCGGGGCAGAAAAGAAAAATCAAAAGAGGAAAAACATTAAGAAGGGCGGTCAGCTACCTCGGTTATTCCGGGCGGAACCTTCCCTCCGGCGGCCGGCCGCGTTTGCCGGCGGCCAGTTGGATCGACTCTGTCGGACAGACCTCGATGCAGGTTCCGCAGGCGAAGCAGTCCGGAATCATCCTGTCCCGTTTGAGAATCGCCCCCATTACCGTTGATGGACAGGCCTTTTCACAGGAGCGACAGCCGATGCAGGTCTGATGGTTTACGATGATCCTGAACAGACTGACTTTCTCTATGAACCAGCCAACGAGTCCGAATGGGCAGAAGAACTGGCACCAGGGACGGTAAACGAAGAGTGCGGCGGGCAGAAGAAGGCCGAGGAAGATCACCCCTACAAGGCCGATTGCCGCCGGTTTGTAGATCTTGAAGGGATCGATCGGCTCGATCAGATCGGTCGCCCAGAGAAAAGCGGCCAGGGTAAAGATCAGAAAAAAGGCGACCCGGACCGCATTGGTCCAGAGGAACGGCGGACGGTACTGCCTCATGATTCCTTCCGTGTCGCTGTGATTCCGGTTCAGGCGGAAGATCAGGTCCTGGAGCGTTCCCATCTGGCATCCCCAGGAGCAGATGAATTTATTGGCGAGGAAGATTAAGAGAAGAAAGACTGTCAGGGCGATCATCCGGGGCGGGAAGATAACCCTCTTGGTTCCGAAAAGGACGATGGCATCCTTGACCGTTCCCATGGGGCCGGGATCCGATCCGAGGATGACCCCAAAAAGTGCAGCGGCTGCAAGATAGAGACTGCGACGCAGCCCAGGGGAGATCTTTCTGCGGCGCATCAGGACAAAGACGCCGACAAGAAAGAGAACCCACAGGCCGAACTTCAGAGGAATCTTCACCCAGTTTTTCGATTCGTATTCCGTTTCCAGCGCCCGCTCTTTACTCACCCTGTCGGCAACCTCATTGCGGGGAATGTTCAAGCTCTCCAGCGTTTTCTGCAAATCCGCTTTACTTTGCAACAGAAAGGCCTTCTTCAAAACATCGCTGGGCAATCCATTCTCCGTGCCGAATTCGGCGATGGTCATTCCGTCGCGGAATACCAGCGGGATGTCATTCTCCTTCTTCTCCGGTTTCCCCTGCCACAAAGAAGTGGTCAACAGGGAGAGCAGAATGACCGCCGCAATGAGAATGATGAACCTCGGCCATATGCCTGCAGCGATTTTTTTATCCATTTTTTGATTCCTCCGGGGACGATATCGCTGCCTCATCATTCGGTGTTTCCTGTTGATTCGTTCCCATAATTTCTTCGGTGTCCGCATCCGGAGGAGGCGTTTCAACTGAGTCCGCCGGCGGTGCGGCCGTTTCCGTAAACGTTGGCTCTTTCGGGGGTGCCTCATCTCCTTTGATTTCAGTTGATGGAAGGGACGTTTGTGGTCCCATCCCGGCCAACCAGAGGGGGTGACGGTGACGCGCATAGTCGAGACGCACGGCGCCGGTGAAAATGCCCCGCGCCAGTGGTCGGTTTGGTTTGAGCAGGATTGCGCCGATGTGGGCGATGAATGCCAGGACGAACAGGACGAAGAAGATATTGTGGAGCCAGGTCGCCCAGAGCACGAGCGTGTGCGACATGTCGGGCGCGAAGACGTTTTTGTAGGTCTTGATCAAACCGGAGAGGATCAGAACGGCGATGATGACGGCCATCCCGAGATAGGCGAGACGTTGTTCCGGTAGGTATTTCCCGAATGGCGGTTCCTCACCCTTGCCGAAGAAGGTCTTAATGACGACGATTGAAGTCTTCAGATCGCCCTTTTGGGGAAGCAGTTCTCGTTCGCAGACGAGGCCGTGGTAAAGAAGGTGAAAAACCGAAGCGGCGATGAAAACGACCGACGCCGCGTAATGGACGGAGAGGGAGGTGATGAAGTCACCCGACCATCCAAAACCCGGGATGGTCGTGATCTTATAGCGGGCAGCCATCGGCAGCTCGAAGAGGCCGGACAGGAGGAGAACGAGTCCGGACACGGCGATCGTCCAATGTTCGGCCAGTTCCAGAACGCCGTGGCGGACCACCCGGTTCTTTTCTTCATGGAGTTGCGGCAACATGTGTTATTCCCCCTTTCCCGAACCGTTTTTTCGTTTGGAGATGAAGGCGAAGGCGCCCGCCAAGCCTGCGGCGACACCGAGCGCGGGCGCCGCGAGGACCGCCTTCCCCAGGCCGTCCGTTTCCGCCATCCGCCGTTCAACCGTCCGGATACCCGGCCGGCCGGGACCCGGTTTGAGTGCGGCGTCGAGGGTCTCGAAAGAGAAGGGGGAAACGTACAAGGTGGAGGTCCCTCCATTTTCGGTCTTTCCGTAGAGATGGCCTCCGATCTTTTTTGCAAGTTCCTCCGCCCCGGCGAAGATCTCCTTGCGAGGTCCGATGGCCATTGCGTCTCTCGGACAGGCCTCGATACAAGCCGGTATTCCCCCCTCCTTGAGCAGGTTGCTGCAAAGATCGCATTTGACCATGATCCCGTTGCCCATGAGGTTCGGCAGGACCTTCAGATAGATTCCAATACCCGACTGCCGCTGCGGGATTTCCCAGGGGCAGACCGTCTTGCACTTGGCACCGCCGAAACAGGTTTCCGAATCGATGACGACGGCCCCGTTCTTGAATTTATGGTTCGAGGCGAAGGGACAGATTGTGGCACAGGCGGGGTTGTCGCAGTGCATGCATCTTCGGGGAATGAAGACGGTATGTTTTCGGCCGCCGCTTTCCACCTCCGTTTTTTGGACGTAGATCAGGTTGTAGGGGGTAAGCCGGTCGGACACCTCCTTCTTTTTCGACCAGTCTTCGACCCTGCGGGTGGGGAATGGGATCGGGATCGGATCGACAGGTTCGGGGATGCTTCCCACTTTAATCTTTTTACAGGCGGAGACGCAAGCGGGGATCGCCCGGTCCCGGCATCCGTCGCATCGGGTGAGGTCGATGAGGGTGGCAAACTTCCCCTCTCCCGCCCATGCCTTTTGCGGAACATTCAACCACGCTGTTGTTCCAATCACCGCAGACGCTGTCGCTGTCTTCAGGAATCGGCGGCGGTTCAGGTTCACTATTTTTTTCATCTCGCATCTCCTTTTTCCTGATCAGGCCATGTCGATATGTGATACTCTTCCGCTTCCGAGGCCTGGTAGCCGGCTTGATTTTTTCATGCCTCGTTTTGGCGCCGTCAAAAAGTTCCCAGCGGAGGAAAGCCATCACCTGCCAACCCTCCCCCTCGCTGCCCATGGGGTGGTTGGTTTGTTTCTGCTGGATAGGGACATTTCGCATTGACCGGCGGAAACACCCCCTTACGATCCATTATCCCGCGGAACGCCCAACTTTTCCAGAAGAAATTCCAGCGGGCACAATTTCGTATTTTTTCCCTTCGCTCCCCGTGTTAAACATTCTCCGTTCCTCATCTTACGAATACACGCTGTAGAGAGCGGCATCCTCTTGATTTCCGCGCCGATCATGGAGGCCCTTTCGCGGGCGCTGAGGAAATTGAGTAACGCCGGGGTGCCGGCGCCGGACGGCCGGTCGATCCGGATTCAGGATCGGGAGGCGCTTGGCGAACTTGCGGAGGGGGACTGACCGATCATCGCGTGGCGGCGGTGAACCGACCGCAAAAGAGCGATACCCGAAATGCATCGGGGCATTGGAGCCGTGAATGGATGGCACGCGGCGATGGACGCCATCTTCACGTGTCAGTGATCTTCCGGGACTTGACGATACGGCTTTATGGGACACCCATCTGAAAGTCCGGCCGGCGGAATGCCGAGCGCCTGGATCAGCCGCGCCCAGTAATTGACCTGCGCGGCGGTGCTTGCCAGGACAACAATCTCCCGTTCCGTAAAGTGGGCCGTGATCTCGGCAATGAATTCGGGAGGAAATTGGAGGGGTGTGGTCGAGATCAACTGCGCATAACGCACGGCCAGCTTTTCGCGTATGGAAAGCGTCGAGACGGTGTCGAGGTCCGTTTGATTTTGCAGCGCCAGAAATTCGGCGTCCGTGATTCCCGTTTCCCTGTATATGGTTGAATTCATATCTATGCAGAAGGGGCAGGCGGCCGCAAACGACGCGGACAGGCGAACGAGCTTCAGCATCCGTTTGTCGAGCTTGCCGTCTTGATGGGCGACCAGCCCTTCCAGCGCAGCGGAACCGAGCGCCGCTTTGGGATACCATGCCAGCAACCGTGCAGGGAGCATGGGCTTGCCGGTGATTTTCTCTGAAATCCAGATCCCTGCCTTCAGGAGCAGGGGAATTCGAGTCGGGGGTGCGATGAATGCGGACATGGCGATCTCCTTTTCACGGAAAATTCCGTTCAATACTTTGGATGCTTGCAAGTATCATAACATGGAAGAGGAAGGCTTGCCGAAAATTCCGGTGCAGGCAAGCCTTGCTTTGCAGCACGGCAAACTGAAGTCTTCGTCATCGACACCATACCCCCAAATTTTGGTAACCAGTATTGCTTTGACATATGAGCGTGGCTTCCCTATAATCCATCTCTCGGAAAGCAAGCTCTTATCAAATCAAACTATTTTCAGGGCCGCGCGAAAATGTCTGCCGGACTTTTCCACGAGACGGATAGCACGCTGCCCCGGCCGTTCAAGACAAGGGTATCTTCAGGTATCAATCAATCACAGCGGATGGATTACCTCTGGGAAGGAGAGGGCCCGTCATGATGCTTCCGGATCAAAAAACAAAAATTGTCGCTACCATCGGACCGGTATCCGAATCTCAGGACGTCATGGAAGCAATGATCAGGGCCGGGATGAATATCGCGCGGATCAATTTAGCGCACGGTGATCTCGAAAGCCATAAACGGGTGATCGGTAGACTCCGCGCTGCCGCCCATTCGTTGGAACGTCGAATAGCCATCATGGCGGATCTCCCCGGTCCAAAGATGAGGATCGGCAGGCTGGCTCAAGAACCTGTCGAGTTGGAGCCGAGCGCCTTGTTCACACTGACCACCCGGGAGATTGTCGGGGACGCGAATCGCGTCTCGGTAAGCTTTATGCACCTCCCCCAAGCACTTAGGCCCGGCGATACCCTGTTTTTAAACGACGGCCTCATCCAGCTCGAAACCGTAAAAGTTGAAGGGCAGGAGGTCACCTGCCGGATCATCGTCGGCGGAGAACTGCGCTCCCAAAAAGGGCTCAACCTCCCCGGTATCGCTCTCGGAATCGGAGCCTTCACCGAGCACGACCGTGAATGCCTCAAATTTGCCTTGGAGCAGGGGGTAGACGCGATCAGCCAGTCCTTCGTGGAGAGCGCGGCGGATATCATTGCCGTGCGGGATGCCTCGGCGGCACGGGGGTACAACCCGTTCATCATTGCAAAAATTGAACGCTCCCGAGCCTTGGAACACATCGATGAGATTCTCGAGACGGCGGACGGCATCATGGTCGCCCGTGGTGACCTCGGGGTAGAAATACCGATCGAGCAGATTGCCCTCGTTCAGAAGCAACTTATCCAAAACGCAAACAGGGCGGGAAAACCAGTCATTACTGCCACGCAGATGCTGGAATCCATGGTGGATAACCGGCGTCCCACCCGTGCGGAGTCAACCGATGTGGCCAATGCCGTGATTGACGGCACAGACTGCGTCATGCTCTCGGAAGAGTCGGCCATGGGAAAATATCCGGTGGAAGCGGTAGCCATGCTGGCGAAGATTGCCGCGACGACGGAGCCGCATCGCTCCCGCCCCGATCTTGCGGAGAATCTTCGGAACCGAATTGAAGATGGCTCAGTCAGTGTCAAGGACTTGATCGCTTTAAGTGTCGAGACGGCCCTGGAGCGTATTTCCCCCGCTGCCGTGTTTGTTCCAACCCGCAGCGGCCATACGGCCCGCTTCATCGCCCGTTTCAGGCCTCCGGTGTGGATCGTGGCGGTAAGTTCCCAGAAGGAGACCTGTCAGCGGCTTCTGTTCAGCAGGGGGGTCTATCCGGTATACGAACCTGATCACCCCCAAAAGTGGAATTCTTATGTGAAGGACTGGGTATCAAGCCACGCACTGAAAGGAAATCTTGCGATCCTGACCGAAGGGCCTTCAGGAGTGTATCCGGAGACGAACCACCGTATGGAGATCATCCAACTTGAAAATCATGCGAAGAATGGATAATCGATGAACAAGCGGAAAGAGAAAGATGGTTATCCATACACGGCGGAGGAATGCCGAGCGCCTGGATCAGGAACATGGGTGTCCATTTTTCAACCTACCACCTCCGTACGAGGTGTTATTTTAGGAGGCTGTTTATGAACCGGGAAAATCGGTTCAGACCAAACCTTTCGCTCATTATTTTTTCCGGAACGGTTCTGCTTGGCGCTGCCGCCTTTCTCCTTTATGTCTATTTGCAGGGTCAGGGAGATGCTTTCGGCGATAATGGTTTGATCAAGGAACTGGGTGAAGGGCTGGGGCTGCTCGGCCTCTACCTGCTGGTTTTTGTCTATGCGCGGACGGCATTCAAACTGCTGATCCGCAAGGACTCTTTCTGGACGCGCCTCGAACCGTTCAACATCGATTACGCGATGGTCAAAACAGTTTCGGGAAAAATTTTATTTTATCTGAACAAAAGTCACCCCTATCTCGGGATTTCGGCCATTGCCGTCGTCTATTTTCACTGTTACTTTGTCTCCCGTTTTTACAACCTCCTGCCGCTGCGACTCGTCCTGGCGCTTCTCGCCTGGCAGGGCTTCTGGGGGTTGGTGTTGAAAACGCGGATTGTCCCGGCGTTCCTGAAAAGGAGGGGGCACCTCTTCCATTCCCAACTGATCACAGGTGTCCTGATCCTGATCTTTGCCGCACTCGGCCATTTTTTGCTGGACGATTGACAGCGGATTCCCGTACCGGAAGGACGTCGTCCATCCCGCTTGTATTCGGCGCCCCGGGATTTCATCCCAGGGACGGTCTCAGATGACACGAGCGGAATACTGTTGCCGCAGAAAATCTTCATTGCGGCACGAATTTTTTATGGCATTCGCCTGCGAAGCTTGGTATATTTCTTACGAAGTATTTCTCCGGCCGGATCGCCGGGCCGGAACGGATCTTGGGCGAACCATCCAGACGAGAAGGAGGAAATAGCGCATGGTCTCGGCAAATCACTTAAAAGAATTTCCATTTTTCAAGGGATTCAGCGATCAGGAACTGGAAAAACTGGCCACGATCGCTTCTGAAGAAACCTATGACGCCGGGACCCAGATGTACAAAAACGGGGATCCGGCACGGGGGCTTTTCCTGGTTCAGGAAGGCAAGGTCGTCATGGTCGTGGACAGCTACTTGGGACCCCAGAGGCCCCCAATGCAGGTGACGGTGGATATTGTCACGAAGGGGGAGTCGATGGGTTGGTCGGCTGTCGTGGAACCCTACATCTACACGTTGGGGGCGCTCTGCATCGACCGGACGAAGCTGGTCTGTCTCGATGCGCCCGGGCTGAGAAAACTCATGGATGAGGATACCTGTCTCGGATACCGGATCATGAAGGCCACCGCCCGGGTCATCGCCAACCGCCTTACCCACACGCGGATCATCCTGGTCGGCGAACGCGGGTTGTCGACATTGACCGAATACTGACCTGCTTGCGGATAAACAATAACCTTGGAGGTGTTGTAACATGGAGGCTTGTAGCATGAAGGATGATAACATGAAGGATTCGGAATCCATTATCGAGAGGGCGATCAAGAACGAGGAAGAGGCCTATGAATTTTATTTGGATCTCTCCCGAAAAATCGAGGACAAGGAAGCGAAGGACACGCTTCTGTTTCTGGCCCGGGAAGAAAAGGGGCACAAGGAATATCTGCTCAAATACCGCCAATCCGGTTTTTCCGGTCCGTCACGGCCTGTGATCGACTACAAGGTTGCGGAGAACCTGGTGAAACCGGATATCCAGAAGGACATTCACAGCAAGGATGTCTATCTCATCGCGGCCAATCGCGAGCTCAACGCCCACAATTTCTACAAGGGTCTGGCCGAGCTCCACCCGGCGGGCGACGTCCGGGAGATGCTGCTGCGCATGGCGGCAGAGGAGCTCAAGCATAAAGAGAAGATGGAATACCTCTACGCCAACACTGCCTTTACCCAGACGGCGGGAGGATAGCGAAGGAGAAAGAAACGATGGAGAGGCTCGTTCCAGGGAAAATTTTTTTTACCAAGGGTGTCGGCACCCACAAGGACGAACTGCACTCCTTCGAGCGGGCGCTTCGCGATGCGGGGATCGAACGGTGCAACCTGGTGCAGGTATCGAGCATCTTCCCCCCCGAGTGCAGAATGGTCTCAAAAAAGCAGGGGCTCAAAGAACTGGTTGCGGGGGCGATCACTTTCTGCGTCATGAGCCGCTGCTGCAGCAACGAGCCGAAGCGACTTCTGGCCGCGTCGGTGGGCTGCGCAATCCCGGCCGATCAGCGATCCTACGGCTACATCAGCGAGCACCACGCCTTCGGCCAGACGGAAAAGCAGGCGGGGGATTATGCGGAGGACATGGCCGCGGCCATGCTGGCCTCCACACTGGGGATCGATTTCAACGTCGATGAAAGCTGGGACGAAAAGAAGGAGATCTTCAAGATCAGCGGGAAAATCGTCCGAACGCGAAATGTTACCCAATCGACCATCGTCAGGAACAACGGCTTCACAACGGTTCTCGCAGCGGCAGTCTTCATCTTCTGACGGGGTTGACGCCGCGGGTTTTTTTCGACGGATCATTTTCACGGCAGAGCCGGAGGATTCGGATAACCGGCCGGCATGAAAGGAGAACGAGGGAGAGCGATGGAGATCTTTCAGGCTGTTAAGGAAAGAAGGAGTATCCGGCGGTTCAGGCCGGACCCCATTCCGGAGGCGTTGCTCCGGGAGATCCTGGGTGCAGCCCGCTGGTCCCCTTCCTGGGGAAATACGCAGAACTGGGAAATCGCAGTTGTCGCGGGCGAACCCCTGGAGCGTCTCCGGAAGGCAAATCGCCAGCGGCTTCTGGACAAGGTTATCCCCGAGCCGGACACCCCGATGCCCGGGGCATGGCCGGAACTGCAGAAGCAGAGGTACCAGGAAATTGGGAAAAAGGTCCTGACGTCGCTTTCGATTCCCCGCGGAGACCAGGAGGGTCGCCTTCGCTATAGCGGCGAGATGTTCGCCTTCTTCGATGCCCCCTGCCTGCTTTTGTTCTGCGTGGACAAAAGTCTCTTCCGGGAATATGCGATGCTGGACATAGGCACGATCCTGCAGACCGTCTGCCTGCTCGCCCATGCCCGGGGGCTGGGGAGTTGCATCCTGGCGGCATCGGTCAGCTATCCGGCGCTGATCCGGGAGATCATCCCGATTCCGGATACCCGGGCCATCATTATCGGCGCCGCACTGGGCTATCCGGATGCGGAGGCGCCGGTCAATCAGTTTACACGGGAAAGGGTGAACCCGGACGAATTCACCCTCTGGTTCAAATGAGCCTGAAAGCGGCCAGCAACCATACACCACAGACCCGCACGCAGAAGATTGCGGACGCGGAAATCTCTTATCTCTTCTACGAGGGGAGCGGCCCGCCGCTGATCTTTCTTCACGCCACCGGTTTTCTCCCCTGGCTCTGGCATCCCCTTGCGCGGGAACTCGCCGGAAGCTATCGAATTTATGCCCCCTATTTCTGCGATTACCGGGAAACCGATCCGGAAAACGGGGGGCTCAGTTGGACAACCCTCGCGGATGACCTCTTCCGTTTCTGCGAGGGCCTGAATCTGGAAAAGCCTTTTCTGGTCGGCCATTCCATGGGGGCGACGGTGTCCGTGATGGCCAATGCCCTCGGAGGTCTCACCTCGGCAGGCATGGTCCTCATTGAGCCCATCCTCCTTCCGCCGGAACTCTATAAGGTTCACATCAACGTGGAGCAGCACCCGTTCGCCTCGAAGTCGATCCGGCGAAAGAATTTCTGGCGAGACCGGGACGAAGCCCGGACCTACCTCCACTCCCGTTCTCTGTTCCAGGATTGGGATGAGGAGATGCTGGAGCTTTATCTCCGCCACGGCATATCTGGGGAAAACGGGGGACTCCGGCTGACGTGCAGCCCGCTTCGCGAGGCGGCCCTCTTCATGGGGGGAATCCATTACGACCCCTGGCCGCTCCTTTCCCGGGTCTCCTGTCCGGTTCTCATCCTGGAAGGTGAAAAGAGCCCCAATAGGGAGTTCATTGATCAAAACCGGGTCCGGTCCCTCATCCAGAATTGCGACCACCATCTGGTCGGCGGCGCCGGCCATCTGATTCCCATGGAAAAACCCCGGGAGGTGACACGCCTCGTCCGAAATTTTTTCTGTCCGCTGCTGGCGGGGTCGGCGATGCGCGAAGAGGGGCCATGGAATGGAATCGAAAGAGAGGGAAAATAGGCGTAATGAACATCTCCGAATGCAAAAGGAGGTCCCCGGAACGATCATCATCGACCGGGAGCGCAACCCGTAAAAACCGCCTTGGGGGCGGGGAGCTTTACAAGAGGCCATCTTGACGAATCAACGATTTCGCCCGCAGGAGGGCACGGTCGGGCCGGAGCCCGGTGAAGCGGAATCGCATATTTAACGAGAGGGAGGGAAACGCGCATGGCAAATGTGAAAAAGGACGTGAAAAAGGTCGCAGTGAAGAAGGCGCCCGCAAAACCCGCGAAGGCCGCGGCAAAGACCCCCGCGAAGGCTTTGGCAAAAGCGCCGGCGAAGGCCGTTGCCAAACCGAAGGCGCCGGCCAAGGCCGTGACGAAAGCCGCTGTTAAACCAAAAGCTCCGGCAAAAGCGGTTGCAAAGGCGCCTGCCAAAGCAAAGCCTGCCGCCAAGGCAAAGCCGGCAGCGAAGAAACCGGCCAAGGCAAAGAAGTGATTTCCTGACCCACCGTAAGATACGATTGCCGGGAATCCGAATGCGGGACATCGGGTTCCCGGCATCTTACGGATTCGACGGTTTGCAGATCACCTCCCGGACCCGAAGATCGAACAGATGGGAGCTGATCGCAGGCCGGAGGACGAGGGCCGTATCCGCCCCTTTCCCCGTGCCACCGACGGAGATCACGTGTTCGTCTGTCCGGACGAGACCGGCATCGGCGGCCATCAGGGCGATTTCGACGGCCACCTTCGTCCCTTGGCCGAAGATCCGGAGGGTGAAAGCCATAACCTCGTCGACCTGATATGTGCCGACCTTGTTCCGCACCCCGCGGCCAACGCCGCCGAAGGCATGGGCGCAGGTGAGAACCTCCACGCCCTGCGCTTGGAGTGCTTGTCTGTCTTTCTCACTCAATTCCTGAACGTTTGGCTCGTTAAATCCCGTCACATGCGTAACGGCGACGATCTTCAGGGCAGGGTTGAAACGCTTGAGCGCCTCAAAAGCCGTCCGGCCGCTGCAAGTCGCCACGATGATCCGTTTGATGGACAGCGCCTCTGCCCGTCGTCCGACGGCCTCGAGGACAGCCTCCGTATTGGCGGGACCGGCCTTTGGAAAATACCGACAGGGAACCTCTGAAAACAGCGCGGATGATGACATTTTTTATTGCCTCCTGAAAACGGTTTTAATTTGGAATTATGATAGAGAACCGCATGATTCGTGTCAACGATTATTCATTTCTCCGGGAGGCGGAAACCGTTCGTGCAAAAAAACCGTTTGACAAAAGGAAAATAATCATTAGTTTAAGCAAAATTCTGATGGACCGAGAACGGGTCCCAAAAAAGGAGATAACCATGTTTTCCGTATCTGAAAAAGCGAGCGAGATGATTAAGGAATTCCTTAAGAATCGAACGGAGTCCCCCTCCATTCGGGTCCTCATGCAGGAGGGCGGCTGATCGGGGCCCTCTTTGGGCATGGCTCTGGATGAGTCAAAACAGAACGACGAAGTGTTCGAGGACCGGGGGGTAACCTACCTGGTCGAAAAGGACCTTTTTGAAAAGATTAAACCGATCGCAGTTGAATTCATTACCTCGCCAAGAGGGGGCGGGTTCAAGTTGACATCAAGTCTGGCACCGCCGGAAGGCGCCTGCGGCTCCTGCACCAGTTGCTAACGAATACTGCCCCGGGGAACGGAACCGTCCCCGGGGCTTTTTCTTCTTTGCATTCCATGATCCGCGATGATTCCATCTCCCCTGACCGAAACCGCGCCGACGATCTGATGAAATCGGGACGTCCCGCCGACGCGGTTCCCCTCTATCGCACACTGGTCGAAACATATCCGGAAGAGGATTCGCACCTCCTTGCGCTGGCCTGGGCGCTCCATGACAGCGGAAAAATGGACGAGGCCGTTGCCTGTTTCGAGCGACTGTTCCGGAAGGAGCTTGCACGCGGACTCTTCACCGGTTTTGCCTACGACGAGCTTGTCCGGATCTACCGGGAAGGGAAGAATGGGGATGCGTTGGTCTCGGTCTGCGAGCGGACCGCAGCGGTGCAACCCGGGGATGTCGGCATCCTTCAAACCCTGGGCGAGGCCTATCTCATGGCGGATCGAGCCGTCGACGCCCTGCACGTCTGCGAAACGCTGATTTCCCTCGAACCGGAAGCCTCGGAGCACTGGTGTGCTCTGGGCACTGCTCGTCTCGCTGCCGGAAACCTCGATGAGGCCGAAGCGGCTTACGGGAAGGCCGCTGAGATGGACCCTTCGCATGCAGCCGTTTTCTTCAACCGTCTGGCCGACGGCCTCCTCCGCGCGGGCTATCCGGAAAGGGCGCAGGCGGCCGTTGAACGGTGCCTGACGCTAAAACCCGACGACCTGCTTTATCTCATGGATCTCGGCAACATCCTCATCCACAGAGGGAAACCGGATGCGGCAGCGGACGTTTACGCCCGTGCGGCGTTCCTCAATCCCTCTTCCGCGGGGACATGCTGGTACCGTCTGGGCGATCTCCTCGCTAAGAAAGGTCTCCACACGCCGGCTACAGAAGCAGTCGCCAAAGCCGTAGCGGCCGAACCGGAAAATCCCCGCTATTTGCTGCGTCTGGCTGCGTCCTACGAAGCCCGGGGATTGATCGACCTCGCCGGCGCAGTGCTCCGCCGGGTGGAGAAACTGACCAATATTGCATAGGACATCGTTGAGGAGGCGCCACAAGTCAGGAATCGTTGCGCCATTTCCCGGCAGGCATCCGCATCAATTAAAATCGATTTTGTAAAAGAGATCGACGCCGCTTTCGCTCCCCGTCTGCGTTTCGACCTGCCACTGCTTGAAGATGTCGTAACGGAGGCGAAACAGGTTGCCTCCGGTGAAGAGCGACCGTCCGTAACTGAAATAGAGCCGAGGCGTCAGATATTTCCCCACGGTCAGCATCGTCTGGGAGACGCCGCTCTCCGGATTTACCGGAGCGATGCCGGGAGGCGTTGCCTGGATCGGCTTGTACCCCGTGCGGCCCGGGGTTTCGCCCGACTGAATCTCCAGGGTGCTGAGCCCCAGGCGATCCTTGATCCGCTCCTGCAGGGAAACCGATTCCCCCCGTGAGAGGAGAGAAGCGGCCATCTGCGTCATCATGCCCGCCTGTTCGAGGCTGCTGCTCGTGCCGAGCGGATGGCCGAACAGGATGTATGCCAGGACATCCACATCCGGCATGACGGGTTCGGAGTAGAGCTTGATGATCGGCGCCCGGAGGAGCCCCCCGGCCGTGATTCCCGCACGCACGTCGCCGATGGTTCGAAGCGCCAGGATATCCAGGGTCGGCTGGTTGATAGGCCCTTCGGCGTAAAACAGGCGCCCGCGGACGATCTCCAGGTTCGTGCCGAAGGCCCGGTAGCGCCCCTTGGTTACCCTGATTTCGCCGCTGCTCGTGATTTTGTCGAGGCTTTGCAGCGTCAGGTCGATTCCTCCGCCCAATTGGGCGTCGATTCCCTCCGCCTTCACCAGGATCTTCTTGCCGAGGGTCAGGCGGACCCGGACATCCAGGGCCAGGGGAAAGGTCTTTTCGGCGGGTTTCGGCGTCCCCTCCAGAATCACATCCCGGCTGGGGAGGACGACCGCCCGGGTCGGCGGGCCGGAGATGAGAAGTTCCGGCAGGCGCACCTCGCCGCGGATGGCCATTTTTTCCGGCGTGCCTTCGAACGTGAGACTTGGCGTACTCACGATCTGCAGTTCGGGGAGGTAGACTGTCTGGAACCGCTCGCCGTTGATGCTTCCCCGGTAGTGGGATACCTGCCACCCCTTGAGCCGGATCAGGGCCGTGCCTTCGATATGGCCGGAGCCGGACACGGCTCGGAAGGAGTCGATGCGGATGAGCTCTTTTTCCAGGTGCATCGCAAACCCGATATCCTTGACATGGATGCCCGCCGTGGGCAGATATGCTCCCGCCCCGGCCAGCTTCAGACTTCCCTCGATCTTCGGCTCTTCCCACGTCCCGTTGATCCGCAGGTCGGCGTCGAGTTCCCCTCGGCTCTCCTGGATGAATCCCGGAAAGATCGAAGGGAGAAGCCCATTCTCCCGGACCTGCCCGGTCAACGATGCCTGGAGAAATCCCTTGCGGTCGAGGGCGGTGGGGAAGTGTGCCGGGAGAGGCAGATGGAAATTCCCCCGGACCTGTCCATACTCTGCCAGCGCCAGGGCAGCAGCGCCGCGAATCGCATTTCCCTGCCACTCCCATGAAACGGTAGCGGAGCGAAGACCGGCGTTCATCTCCCCTTCGGGCCTGAGCCATCTGATCTTTCCCCCGGAAAGGGCGGCGTCTCCCTTCATTGCGAACCGCTGTTCCGGGAGAAGATTTCCCGCTGCCCGGCCTGCAAGACGCCCTTCCAGGTTGACGGTACGGGGCAGCCAGGGATGGAAGAGCAACAAGTCGATGCCGGCCCATTCCAGATTCACTTCTCCCTCGCCGGGAATGGCCAGTTCCGGAGGCTTTGCCGAGGCGAAGCGCCCCTTCAGGCTCCCCCCTCCCGCGAGGGAAAGGTCGATGTTGGCGTGCGTGTCGCTTTCGTTTCCGTCAATGCTGAACGACGCCCGCTCCAGGCCGATGGGGCGCCCGTCCAGGGTCACAACGCCCGCGGCCCCGGCCTGTCCCGCTATGACCAGCCGTCCGGCGCCGATTTCCTTGACTGAGGCGGGGAGCGCCCCCTGCCAGCCCCATGTGAGTTCCGCCGTGAGGATGTTGAAATCGAGCGCCTCGCGATCCTTTTTCCAGAGGATGCTCCCCTGGGGGAGGAAAATCCTGCCCGAAAGATCGAGCCGTTCTCCGGAGAGGATTTTCCCCGCGATACGCCCCGCGAGTCGCCCATCGAGGTTGACATCGCCGGGCAGCCAGCGGCGGAGCAGCGCCAAATCAATTCCCGTCCATTCAGCCGTTCCTTCCATAGTTTCCGGGATGGCCAGCCGGGAGGGTGCCGGAGACGACAGGTCTCCTTTCAGCACTCCCCCGCCGGCCAGGTGGAACTCCATCCCGGCGCGCATTCCCTGGTCACCCCCGTCGAGGCTGAGCGAACCCCGCTCTATGGTGACGCCGTACCTCTTCGCTGTCGCCGCTCCCTGCGCGCCGATACTCCCTGAGAGGGCAGGCCGCATGCCTGCCGCAAGGCGCAATTGTATGTTTCCGGCGCTGGTTCCCGTGACGCTCACTTCCGAGAGCCAGGGATTTGCCCTGGCCAGATTGACCCCGTTCCACGTCGCCCGGACGGAACCGCTCAGCGGCTCTCCGATCAGCTCGCCGGCGATTTCGATCCGCTCCTGTGCTGCACCCGTCACGACAAGGGGGGCAAGGGTGACGCGCCCGGCAGCGACACGCAGCGCGGCGGGAGCGGCAAGGTTCCACGGCCCGAAACGGTCCCGGCCCGAGAAGCGGACGATTTCGCCCTGCCAGGATCTCCGGTCGTAGGCCCCGGAGAGGGCGATTCGGGTCTCGTCGCTTGCCGAACGGAGCACTGCATTCACGGTATGCCGGAGAACCGTACCATCCGCCTCCAGGGTTGCCGATTCGAACTGAAATTCTTTATACGCCGCCTTGTGGAGGGTTGCGATGACGTGCAGGGGGTATCCTTTCCCGTCCCCAAGCCGTGCGGTCAGATTTGCGGAGCCGACCCGCATCCCGACGGCGGCAAGGTTTTTCCCCTGACCGGTCATGGATCCATCCAGGCGCCCGTCATCCCAGCGGACCCACCCATCGGCCCGAAGCTGACCGGCCGTTTGGGGGATCAGCCGGCCCAAATCGCCGATCTGGGCGTCAAACGCCAGCCGTTTGCTGAGGTTTCCCGCCCCGCTGATGTTGAACCCCTTTCCGCGCAGGAGCAGTCGGCCGACACGTAACTCGCCGTTCTCATGGTTTGCACGGAGTTCGCCGCTCAGAGCCTGCCCGTGCAGGCGGCTCTCCAGAAGATTCCCGCTCATCTCCCCCCGGAACAGGGCCTGCCTCGGCCACGCACCGCTCCCCGTCAGATCGAAGTTGACCACCCCCGCCCAGTCGGGGTCAATCCCGGAGGGGTTGAGATTTCGCCCGCGGATCGTTCCCTCCAGAAAAAACTCCTCGCGCCAGTTGACAGCAAGGCTCCCCTGCACGGACCCGGCGAGCAGTGCGCCGGTCAATGGGGCCAGATTCACTCCCGTGCCGTTCCCCTGGTATACCCCGGAGAGACGCGCCGATCGCCACCCCTTTCCCGTATTGACAATCGTGAACTCGCCCCGGTACCGTTCCGGGGTTCCCGTGAGTGTCAGGGTTCCGGAGAGATCGGTCGACACCTTGATTTCAGGGGTCAGATCGAGGCCGGCGGCCTTGATCTGCAGCTCCACGAGCGGCTCCCGTGCGGTCAGTGTGATGGTTCCCCCTCCCGTGACCGTCCCGCGGCGGCCCGGCCCGGTCAGGCGGAGCTGCCTCAGGTTGAAGGCCTGCCGGGTCATCCCCGCCTCTCCCGCCAGCTCCCAGTGTTTCACCATGCCCGATGCGCCGGTTACGGTGAACCCCCCCGCGAGTTGCTCGGGGTTCCGCCCGGGAAGTAGTCGGGCCTGAAGGGTGAGCGCATCCATCCCTGCAACGGGCTCGGTGGGGGTTGCGGCAAGGTCGAACCGGAGCGATGGCCGGGAGAAGCCGGCAGCGATGCTTCCCGCGACGCGTCCGGTCGGCGCAACGACGGCAAAGTCGGAGAGAGAAAGGAGCGCGTTCCGCCAAGCCGCTGAAGAGGTGAGGGCGGTCACGCTCACCGACTGCCCGTCGATACGGCGGTAGGTCAAGCCGTTCACTTGCAGTCGCGCGATCTTCCCATCGAAAAATCCCGCAATTCCCGAAACCCGGGGCCAGGAAAGATCGGGCGGTGTTTCTCCGGGGGTGTTGTCGCGGATCACCACTCCGGCCAGGGTAAGCTCTTTCACGGCAATATTACCCGAGAGAAGGAGGAGGGGCTGCCAGCGGAAGTCTATGCTTTCGATGGACATCTCAACCGGTGTCAGGACCAGGCGAACGCCCCCCAGTTGCAGATGGTCGAAAAGCCTCCCCTCGATTGTCCGGGTGGAGATCGCAAGCGGGGTATGGCGGGAAATCGTGTCCAGAAACCAGCGGGCTCCGCCCGTCGTGCCGGCGAGCCAGGCTGCGCCCCATGCACCCGCTCCGATCAGAACCGCCGTCAGAACGGTGATCAGGCCCTGTTTTGCCGCTCGTTTCAAAACTCGAACCCCACCGTGAAGTGAATGCGATAACCCGGGTCCTCCACCCCGATCTGCCGGGCCAACGAGAGATTCAAGGCGCCTACCGGGGTGTAGTAGTGAACGCCGATCCCCGCACCCTCGAACAGGCGGACCCCGGTGAAGGAATCAAAGGCATTGCCGGCGTTGTAAAACACCGAGACTCCCCAGTCGCTGAAAAGAGCCCGTTCGAGCTCAACGCTCCCGGTGAAGAGATGCTTTCCTCCCACCACCTGGCCGGCGGCATTGGTCGGGCCGAGCGACTGGTAGGAGTAGCCGCGCACGCTCTGATCCCCGCCGGCAAAGAAACGGAGCGACGGGGGCAGATCGCTGAGCTGATCGCTCAGGAGCGTGATTCCCGCCTTGGCCCGCATCTGGAGGGAAAGACGCCACGGCAGCGGCAAAATCACCCCCCCCGCGGAGACGAGCTGGAGCAGTTCCGTGTCCGAGCCGAGGAACCGGTGCGTTCCCCTTAGGTCGAAGGCATAGCGGAATCCCCGGGTGGGACGGGCCGGGTTGTCATAATGATCCCCGGACAGACGGAACCCGGGCAATACCAGCCGCGCACTCGAGTCTTGGGCGCCGACGGTATACTCTTCCCGCTGCAGCTTGAGGTACGCGGTCCCCATCTCCCTCTTGCCGAAGCTCCGGTTCCTGTCCAGCTCGAGTGCGACCAGCCGGCTCGCGTAGGTGGTACCATCCTCCTGCTGGAGGTTCAACTGCAATACTGTGGAACTCCTGATGTCCATCGCGTCCGGCAGGATGTAACCGGCCGCTACCCCCTGGAGACGCTCCGAGATGTAAAGATTCGAATAGAATTCATGGCCGCGCTGCAGCACGTTGAGGTCGCGGTAACGGACATTGAATCTTCCTCCCGTGTCCGTGCCGTATCCGATTCCCAGGCGGAGGCTCTTGCTGGGAGCCGGTTTTAACTGCACGAGGACCGGAACGTTGAAGCCCCGGGCCTCTGCTTTTTCCGGGACGACATTGACCTCCCGGAAACGCTCGGAGTTCGTGAAGTTGAGCTGTGTCTCGCCGAGCCGGGCGTAAGAAAATGCCTCTCCGGGTTTGAACGCCAGATAACGCCGCACGAATGCATCGGGATAATCGGACGCCCCCTCGATTATTGTCCCATTGAAGAAATACCGGCGGCCCGTTTCCAGCTCCAGCCGGATATCTGCGGTGGATGTCGACTTCGCGATGCGGATTTCGTGCACGGCAAATACGGCATCGAGGTACCCAAGTTCCTGCGCTCGATAGAGGAGTTCCCCCTTGGCTTCCTCATATCTCTGCTGCAGGAGGATGCCGCCCTTTTTCAGGGGGAAGGAGGCCGCCTGTTCCTTCAGCGGCTCCTCATCCGCTCCCGGACCATGCAGGGCGATCGTCGCCTCGGTGACGCGCACCGGATCTCCCGGTTCCACATTGACCCTTAGGCGATACGCCCCGGGTCCTCTCTCCTCGATCGTGACGGCAATCCGGGCGTTGTAATAGCCGAAGGGCTCCATCGCCGTCCGGATTTTTTCATTCGCCTGCTTCCCGAAACGTTCAAGCCAGAGCCGATCCACCGTTTCTTCGCGAACCAGTCCGGGGGGGAGCCCGAGCGCATCCTTGACGTTTTTCAGGACATCGCCCTCAAGGCCTTCCACGACGACCTCGACCGATTCGGCGGCGGACAAAGGGGTGACCAAGCATGTAGGGAATAATATCAGAATGAGGGCTGCAGAGAGCAGTCCGAACCTTACCATGGGAAAATCTTTCAGCCTTTGCCCATCTTCAGCAGCGTCTCCTGAAAGATGTGGTAGAAGGCCCTGTTGTCGGCCACGCCCTGCTTGAGGATCTTTCCGACATCCTCGAGGCTCTTGAGATTGATGACGATATTGACGCTCCGGTTGAAGGCGGCCATGTTGTCCATTGTTCGGTATTTGTCACCAACCAAGGCGACGAAGATCCTCCGCCTTGTCGTCATGTTCAGGTTTTCAAGATACTGGAGGACGTCATTCGCATCCGGATTCGCCGCATCGAAGAGCTCGTTGATGATCACGACATCGAAGAGGTGAAACCGCATCGCCTTGAGGGCGTCCTTGGCCGAAACCGGCGTCGTAATCTGGTAGCCCAGATCCTTCATGGCGCTGCCGATCTTTTCCCGGATGGCCGGGTCGGGTTCGCAGACCAGGGCGGTCGCGCCCCCTTCTCCTACGAAGTCGAACGGCCGATCCGCGGCGTCGTAGCCTTCCGCCGCCACCTCATTCAAAAGGGCCTTCTGCTCTTCCATGACCTGTCCTCTCTCCTTAAAGTTACGTAGACGAAGCCGTTAAAATTTTCTCTCCGGTTTCCCGTAATTTTTATCCACCTCGAGTTTGCCGATGTCGGTCGTGGACTGTCCGCGCGAACTCTTCACCGTATCGATGCCGCGTCCGACGATCCCTTTGTTGGAGGCATAGGCTTTCCCGGTCTCCTCGCTGATCAGTCCCTGGCTGAAAAGATCGACGATGTAGTCATCGAAGGTGATCATTCCGAAGGCCTTCCCCGCCTGGATGATTTCGTAGTAGGTTTTCCCCTCCGATTCGCCGTGGAGGATCGTGTCCTTTACTCGCAGATTGGACCCCATGATCTCGAAGGCAGCGACCCGGCCGCCCCCCTCCTTGGGAAGAAGCCGCTGGCAGACGATCCAGCGGACCGTATCGGCCAGCCTGATCCGGACCTGCGTCTCCTCTTCGGAGGAAAACATGCCGAGGACGCGGTTGATCGTCTGCCCGGCATCGACCGTATGCAGGGTGCTCAGGACCAGATGGCCTGTTTCCGCGGCGGACAGGCCGATCTCCACCGTCTCGCGGTCCCGCATTTCCCCCACGAGAATCACCTTCGGCGCCTGACGGAGCGCGGCCCGCAGACCGCTTGCAAAGGTGTCGAAATCGTTTCCCATCTCCCGCTGGTTGAAGGTGGCCTTCTTGTGCGGATGGGAGAATTCCACAGGATCCTCGAGCGTCACAATGTGGACCGATTTCTGCTCGTTGATTTCATTGAGCAGCGCCGCGAGGGAGGTCGATTTTCCGCTTCCCGTCGCGCCGGTTACGAGGATGATTCCGTTCTTCTCCTCGGCCATCTTGTGAAAGGCCTCCGGGAGGTTCATGTCCTGGAAGGTCGGAATCCTGGTCTCGAGCTTTCGCAGGATGACGGAGTAGTTCCCCCGCTGGGAGAAGATGTTCACGCGGAACCGCGCCTTTCCCGGGAGTTCGTACGAGGAGTCGCACGACCCTTGGGAAAGCAGAATTTCCGTCAGCCGCCGGTCCTGGTTGATCAGGTTCAGGGCGAAGATTTCCGTCTGGAAAGGGGTCAGTTTCCGGAAGGGCGGGTTCATCTCCACGCCGATCAGTTGTCCCGAGCTCTCGACCTGAAAGAACTTCCCCACCGTGATGTTCAGATCCGACACATTCTTGTTGGAATCGAGCATTTTGCCCAGGATATAATCGGTCTCCTGTTTTCTCATGGTTCTTCTCCTCTAAATGGCCAGGGAACGGTTGCTTACGCCTCGGTGAAGTCCGTCGGCGGGTTCTTCAGGAACGGCCGGAACCGTTGCTTGTCGTTCGCTTTCAGGTATGCCTCGTCGCCGCTGATCCATCCCTTGGTCAGGAGCTCCAGGATCGCGTCGTCCAGAAGCTGCATCCCGTACTTTTTCCCGGTCTGGATCATGGAGGGGATCTGGAAGGTCTTCGACTCGCGGATCAGGTTCCGCACTGCGGAGTTGGCGATCAGGATCTCCAGCGCGGCGCAGCGCCCTTTTTTGTCGATCCGTTTGAAGAGGACCTGGGCGATGACCGCCCGGATGCCGTCGGCCAGTGTGGAGCGGATTTGCATCTGCTCGCTGGAGGGGAATACCTCGATGACCCGGTCAACGGTTTTGGCGGCGCTTGTCGTGTGGAGGGTGCCGAAGACGAGATGGCCGGTGGAGGCCGCCTCGACGGCGAGCGAGATCGTCTCCAGGTCTCGAAGTTCACCAACGAGAATGATGTCCGGATCCTCGCGGAGCGCACCGCGCAGCGCCGCCGTGAATGATTTTGTGTGTCGTCCGACCTCCCGGTGGTTCACGATGCAGCTCTTGCTCTGGTGAACGAATTCAACCGGGTCCTCGATCGTAATGATGTGATCCTTCCTGGTTCTGTTCGCCTCATCGATGATTGCCGCGAGCGTCGTTGACTTGCCGCTTCCGGTTGGTCCGGTGACGAGGACCAGCCCTCGCGGGAGGGAGGCCAACTTGGAGACGACCGCCGGAAGACCCAGATCCTGCGCGGAAACGATCTTGCTCGGGATCTCGCGGAAGACCGCCGCGCAGCCGAATTGCTGCTGGAAGAAATTCGCGCGGTAGCGGGCGAGCCCCGGAATCTCATAGGCGAAATCGACGTCCCCGGTCTCTTCGAAATGCTTGATTTTGTGCTCGGGGGCGATCTCGTAGAGCATTGCCTTCAGGCCGTCATTGGTCAGGATGTCAAATTTGATCCGTTCCATGTCTCCTCGGAGCCGAAGGGCCGGTTGCTGTCCCGTGACGAGATGCAGGTCCGATGCGCCCTGATCGTGCATCAACTGGAAAAAAGCGTCGATTTTTGCCATCGATGGCCTCCTTTAGGATCGAAAAGCGGGGTTAAAAAATTTCTGAAAAAGTGACTATTGTTCTCCCGGTCCGAGGGACGCAGTGCAAACAGAACGCGCCGCAATCCGCGCCCCCATGTAATCCAGGGATTCGGTCTCGCGACGGCAAAAGTATAGGAGAAAGGCCGTGGTTTTGTCAAGAGGAAGACAATGCAGTGTCTTCCTCCGCGGCATACTTTGCGGGAGTGACGTTGTCGCCGGCATGCGGACCGTCGCCGGAAGGCGGTTCTCGCTCCGGGCGGAACACGCCAGGAGCGGAATCAACGCATCATCGCGCAGCGCATGTTGAGGCGGGAGACCGCGTCCGCCTTCGTCAACGAGACCCGGAAGACCTCTTTGATCTGCCGGCGCGGGGCGTCGTTGTTGCGGTAGATCACACCGATCGGGATTTTCTCTCCCCAGAGGTCGGCCGTCCTGATGGCCTCGTAGCGGTCGGTCAGAGGCGTCTCCAGCTTGAATACCCGTTCCCGGTACCAGGCGTAGGTGTTAAGTTTGTTGAAGCTGACGCAGGGTTGGAGGATGTCCACGACGGCCGTGCCCTTGAACAGGATTGCCTCCCGGATGAGCGCCGCGAGATGTTCCCTGTCGCCGGCGAAACCGCGGGCCACGAAGGGGGCGCCCATCGTGACGGCGAGGGCGAGGGGATTGAGCGGGAGGTTCGGGTTGCCGCCGGGGGTCAGGTCGTTTTTCACGGCGAGGGCCGTCGTGGGCGAGCTCTGCCCCTTCGTCAACGCATAGACCTGGTTTTCGGAAACCAGGATCGTGATGTCCAGACGCCGGCGGATCGTTTGAATGAAGTGGTTTCCCCCTTCGCCGTACATGCAGCCGTCGCCGGAATAGGCAATGACGGTCAGGTCGGGCCGGGCGAGCTTGATCCCGACGGCAAGCGGCAGGGAACGACCGTGGAGGCCGTTGAAATAGTTCACGTCCAAATAATGGGGCATCTTCGCGGCTTGGCCGATTCCCGATGTGAGGACGATCCGGTTCTTCGGGACGGGAAGCTCCCGAATCACCTTCTCCAGCACATCGCGGATGGCAAAATTGCCGCAGCCGGGACACCAGCCCGTTTCGATTTTCGGTTCCATTTCGTCCTCCTTATGCCAGAAGGCCTTTCAGTCTTTGATAGAGCTCGTCGACGGTGAAGCAGTCGCCGTCGTATTTGAGTACGTTGTGATCGACGGCGATGCCGAGCTCGCGTTTCAGCAATCCGGCGAACTGACCCATTGCGTTGTTTTCCACACAGATCCGCTTCTTCGTCTCCAGGCGGTAAGGTTCGATCATCTCGGGCGTCAGCGGATAGACCTGACCGAAGTGGAGCGAGCAAACCGAAAGACCGTCGGCATTGAGTTTCTCCGCGGCCTCCTGCACAATCAGCCGGTTCGAACCCCAGCAGAGGACGACGACGGCGGCGTCCAGCGAGCCGTAAAACGTCGGCGGCACGACCTCCTTCTTCAGAAGATCAAGTTTCCCCAGGCGCTTGTCCATCATCCGCTTTCGCAGAACCGGATCTTCCGTGATCTTCCCCTCCTCGTCGTGTTCATCCGAGTCGATCTTGACCAGCGCATCAGAGAGCCCCGGAAAGGTCAGCGGAGAAATGCCGTCCTCCGTCAGGCGGTATCGCTTGTAGGTTGCGTCGAAGACCGGGTACTCGCGGGTAATTACATCCAAAGGGATTTCCCCCTCCTCGACCACTTGGACCGAGTCGGCGAAGTACTGGTCCGTCAGCAGAAAGACGGGAATCTGGAACCGGTCGGCCAGCTCAAATGCCTTTTTTGCCAGTTCGATCGTCTCGGCAATGGCGCCGGGGGCAAAGAGGACCCGGGGGAATTCCCCGTGGCCGGCGTGGAGGATGAAGTTCAGGTCCCCCTGTTCGGTCCGGGTGGGAAGACCGGTGGCCGGACCGGGCCGCTGGGCGACAGCGATCACGATCGGCGTTTCCGTCATCCCCGCGAGCGACACCCCTTCCTGCATAAGCGCGAAACCGCCGCCGGAAGTGGCCGCCATCGAACGGACGCCGGCATAGGATGCGCCCAGGATCATATTGATCGCGGCGATCTCATCCTCGGCCTGCTCGAAATGGACGGGAAGGTTCAGCGCAGCCTCGGAGAAGTAGTGCAGGATCGAGGTTCCGGGCGTCATGGGGTAGCCGGCCATGAATCGGCAGCCGCCCAGGAGCGCCCCGAAGGCGAGGGCCTGGTTCCCATCGAATTTGACGGGGCAGGCCGCAGCCGCGGAGATGGGGAATGCGCCGGCAATCTTCCACTTTGCGGCAAAATCAACCCCCTTCCGAAGGTATTCCGCCTTCCCCGGCTCGGCCGCCTCCGCTGTTTGATCCGGCGTCACGCCGATTGCCGCCAGGATGCAGCCGACCAAGACCGTATTGGCGGATCGGATGTCCCCGAAGAGTTTCTTGCTCTCCGCTCCGATCTCCTTCGCCATGGCATGGGAGAGGAAGATGCCGCCGTCGCGGAGGTCCGGCTTGTGGAGCGGCTCCGTTTCGTCGTCAAGAGCGGCGATCATATCCCATTTTCCCCCGTTCAGCGCATGAACCGGGTGGTCGGCTATCCGGACCATGTGGAAGTTGTGCCCGCCCCGGATGCGGGACATGTAGTGCTTTGTGGCGAAGAAATGATAATGAAGCCTGGTCAAGGTTTCCGTCAGTTCCATTTCCACGGAAAAGGCCCCTTGCCCTCCCTCTCCGCCGATCAGGACATTGAATTCCATGATTTTCCTCCTATGCCTGCTTGACTCTTATGGATATATGTCTCGCCAACAATAGGGATGCAAATCGCGACCCCCGCAGCTTCTCTCGTCCATTCCCGTATCTTTATCACTCTCCCTTCGCCAGATCCAGGACTGTGGGCGGCTTTTTCCCTTTTCCCAGCCGATAGGCGTCGATCACGGAAAAGAGCCAGCAACCGACGATCATCGGCATGATGAGGGGGGAATACCAGTCACCGGATGCAGAAGAAGCCGCCGCACGATTGGCAACGGCGTTCAGGTCCACAAGCCCGCCCTGGATCTGTATTTTCTCGAACTCCTGAAGGGCGCCGACCGTCGCTTGCGTAATCCATACGCCCAGGCCGAGCAGGCTGAGAACCATCGGGATCAGCCCCCGCACGTAACGCTTGAGGTAGATCTCTCCCATGCCCGGAAAAACCAGGGCCGACAACAGTGCGGCTTTGATTGCCGTTTTCATGACCTGCCTTCTGCCGATGACGACGAAACGCGTAAAGCAAATGATATCATACCCGCCCTGAAAACCCCAACAACGGAATTGGCTCCCCGGAGACCTTTCCACAGGCGAAAAGCATGCTGAGAATTTTCCGGTTCATCCGGTTTATGCGTATTTTGAGTTGATCATCTTTTGAATTGATCAAACTATCTGCAATAGTGGCTTTCATTTCTGATGGTAATGGCGGCCAGACAATGGAAAGTCAAGTTTTTGTAAATTCGTCCACGAAGTCACGGCATCCGCGAGAGGCTGTCATTCAGGCGAGACAACACCGAAGAAGGGGTGGGGTCCGCTGTACTGCCCCGGATATTCCTCGACAATGGAAAGGTGTGACAGCAAGGTCTTTTCGCCCCAGAGTTCGGTCCAGAGGTGGAGCATGATGGATTGTGGCTCCAGGGTGAAGGTTGACGGCGCCTGCTCGGTCAGGTCCAGCGTGAGCTGCATGCCGGTGGCGGGGCAGCAGGAGGCGACGGTCCCGCCATAGCGGCGGACAATGGGACGGTGGAGGTGGCCGCAGAGAATCCGTTCGACCTGGGGCTGCCCGGCGATCAGGGACTGAAAATCCCGCCAGCCCCGAAAGACCTCCCCGTCCATATGGCCGATCGCGGAGGCAAAAGGCGGATGGTGCATGAACAGGAGCGTCGGCACGTCAGGCCGCGCCGCCAGTGTCCGTTCCAGCCATACAAGTTGCGCTGCGCCAAGGCCGCCGCCGTGCTCTCCCGGCATCACGGTATCCAGGCCGACCAGGCGCAGGGGATGCGATTCCAGGACAAAGCAGAGGCAGGGCTTCCCCTGCTCTTCGATGCCCCCGTGGAGATAGAGATGATCCGGGAAGGTTTCCTGAAGACTTTTCTTGTGGTCATGGTTGCCCGGCACCATGTAGAAAGGGATCTTCAGCGGCGACAGAAGCCGCCGCGATAGGGAGTATGATTCCCGGGCACCTTCATCGACCAGGTCCCCTGTGATCAGGATCAGGTCGGGCGATGGCCGCAGGCGGTTCAGGTGAGCCACGGCCCGTTTCAGGAAGGTGGCCGTGTCGGCCACAGCGTAGGCCAGTTCGCCTTCCGGTTTGAGATGAAAATCGGAGATCTGGGCGATAAGCATGGCTTAACCCTTCAGGGCGAGCAGGGACTCCGCCTCGAGGCGGATGGCAACCGCCTCCCCCTTGCGAAAAGACTGATTTCCCTTGGCCTCGATCGTGAGATAGGAGTCGCCCGTCCAGTTCAGCAGCAGCCGGGTGTGGTCACCCATGAAAAAGGAAGCGGCCACCGGGACCTGAAAATGCCCCTCTCCCGAACCCACCTCCACCACCTCCGCATGCTCCGGCCGGAAAAAGATTTCCAGTTCCTCATTGTTGCCGCGGGTGCCGATCTGGGGGGCGAGCGCCAGGGGAATGCTTCCGTTCGGGAAAACAAGCCTGTTTTCTTGAACCCGGCACTGGATACGGTTAATGGTTCCGATGAAATCGGCCACGAAGCGGCTCTGAGGTTTGAAGTAGATCTCCCGGGGGCTGCCGATCTGGGCGACCTCGGCGATCTCCATGACAACGATGCGGTCCCCCAGTGCCATGGCCTCGGCCTGGTCGTGGGTCACATAGATGGCCGTGATCCCCAGCGACCGGAGCAGGGAGTCGATTTCCACCCGCAGGGCATCCCGGAGCTTAGCGTCCAGGGCCGTCAGCGGCTCATCCAGGAGGAGGAGCCGCGGCCGGACGGCGATGGCCCTGGCCAGGGCGACCCGTTGCTTCTGTCCTCCCGAAAGCTGATCGATCTGCCGGCTTCTCAATTCCGTGATCTTCATCATGTCGAGCATTTCTCCGACCCGGCGCATCCGGTCCGCCTCGTTGACGCCGTGCACCTTCAGGCCGTAAGCGATATTCTCTTCGACGCTCATGTTGGGAAAGAGGGCATAATTCTGAAAAACCATTCCCACATTGCGCTTTTCGATGGGCACGTCGGTTACATCGTCCTCGCCGAAGAACACCTTGCCCGGGGCGTCCGGTGTCTCCAGACCGGCGATGATGCGCAGCAGCGTCGTCTTTCCGCACCCGGACGGTCCAAGAATCACGACGGTTTCTCCGGCGTTGACGGTCAGGCCAAAGGGTTTGAGCGCCTTGGTTCCGTCGGCGAAGGTCTTGGCGCAGTTTTCCAGGCGCAGAGCTGTTCCCGTCACGGTGGAGGCGTCGGCGACGGTCGTTTCCGCAAGAGGGGGGGAGGGGGTTTTGTCCATGGTTGCTTCCTTTGAGCAGTTGTTTTGCAGAGAGGCGATTTTCTCCGGAACGATCCTGTGCTGCCGGGGCTTCGCCACCCACTGCATGGCGATCAGCAAGGGGATGATCATCAGAAAAAATACGATGGTATAGGCCGAACCGATTTCCAGGCGCATGGAGGCATAGCTGTCCGCCAGCCCCACCGGGAGCGTTTTGGTTAGGGGTGTGTGGAGCATCCAGGTCAGGTTGAATTCACCGATGGAGAGCGTGAAAACCATCAGCGAACCGGCCAGAATGCCGGGCATGGCATTGGGGATGGCGATATGGAAAAAACGGTTCCAGAAACCCGCGCCGAGGCTGGCGGCCCCCTCCTCGAACAGGTTCAGGTTGATGGAGCTCATGACCGCGACCACCGAACGGATCATGAAGGGCAGCGTGTAGATCACATGGCCGACCAGGATGAAAACCCAGCTCGTGCGGAAGTCGGTGAAGCCGCCGTAGCTGATGATGAGCGCCAGCGCCGTGGCCAGGCCCGGGACGGCAAGAGGCGTCACCAGCAACTCCTCCAGGATGCGGGTAAGGCGGCTCTGCCGCTTCACCATCGTATAGGCGGCGGGAATGCCCAACGCCAGCGTGCATCCCAGACAGGCCAGGCCGATCATGATCGACCGGTAGATCGTATCCCGGTAAAGATCCCAGACCTTCACGAACCACTGCAGCGTGATTCCGCTCTTGAGGCCCAGGATGTAATTGACCGTGAGGCCGGCGATGACGGACTGGATGACGGGAACCATCAGAAAGGCGCAGACGGAAAGGGTGAAGAAAAGCTGAAGGTAGAAGAGTTTCGATTTTTTCTGCATGGTCACCCCGCCGCGGCCACATTGTTGCCCGCGGCGCCGCGGGCAACGAACAGGGCGATCCAGGTGATGATGCCCAGCACGATGGACAGGGCGGCGGCCGTCGCAATCTGAGCCATCAGGGTGAATTCGGTGTAGATCACAATGGGCAGCACATCGATGTCCGTCGCCAGGGTGAAGGCGGTGCCGAATGCGCCCATGGAGGTGGCGAAGCAGATTGCGCCCGAAGAGATCAGGCCCGGGACGAGGGCCGGGATCAGCACATCCTTGATGACGAGCCAGGGAGAGGCGCCCAGGGAGCGGGCCGCTTCCTCGAGGCTGGGGTCGATCTTTTCCGCCACCGCCATGATGGTGGTGATGACCCGGGGGATGGAAAAGTAGAGATAACCCAGGAAGAGGCCCACCATGGAATAGGCCAGAACCAGTTTCCCGCCGAAAAGTGCATTGGTGATATCCCCGATCAATCCCTGACGGCCGGCCAGCAGAATGATCATGAAGCCGACGACCACGCCGGGAAAGGCCAGGGGAAAGGTCAGCATGGACAGGACAAGGCTTTTCCCGGGAAAATCGTTCCGGGTGAGAAAGACGCCGGAAAAACCGGAGATGAGCAGCGTCGCGATGGTGACGGCCAGGGAGAGGAGGATGGTGCTCACCAGCGTTGTAAAATAGCGCGGATGGGTCAAGGCCAGGAGATAGATTTTCAGACCCATCGGGCCTTCTGCCGAGGAGATGGCCAGCCGGGCCAGGGGGAAGAGAAAGAAAGCCGTAAAGACGGCCAGGGCCGGGCTGATCAGCAAAATGAGATAGAAATTGATGCGACTGCGATGCACGGATTCTCCTCAGTGGATTTCTGCCGGGTTCCGTTCTCCCCGGCGCGCTCCGCCTGCTGGAGCACGCCGGGGAAAGAGGGGAAAGAGAGGTTATCGCACTTCGTTCTGGTAACGGTCGTTGAAGGCCTTCTGCACGTCCGCCATTTTTTTGTAATCAACGAATTTGGCGCGCGCATATTCGGAGGCGGGCAGGAATTTGGCC
Organism: Syntrophaceae bacterium UBA6109; assembly: GCA_002428445.1. Next base: position 2,332 of record DIWJ01000036.1, on the reverse strand, counting down.
GCCGCCTCGGGCGACATGGCACTGGGCCGGACCGGCCTCAGGAAGGCATTGGCCCAGAGGGCCTGCCCCTTGTCAGACAGGGTGAAATCCAGAATTTTTTTGGCATTGGCGGGAGAAGGCGAATTTTTCACCATGGACATGGCATAGGGGGCCATGATGGTTCCTTCAGCGGGAATAACAAATTCCACATTGGCCTTGTCCTTATACTTTCCCCGGTAGGCGTTGAAATCGTAATCCATGAGAATCGGGATTTCGCCGGAGATGACACGGGCATAGGAGGTTTGCTTGGGCACGATGGGTTTGTTGTTCTTGAGCTTCTTGAAATATTCGATGGCCGGGTTGAAATTATCCAGTGTGCCTCCCAGGGCGATGTTGATGGCCATTGCCGCAGTGTAGCCCACGGCAGCCGATGTGGGATCCAGGTAGCCCACCATCCCCTTGTAGTCCGGCTTCAGAAGATCGGCCCAGGATTTCGGAACCGCTTTTCCTCCCAGGGCATCTTTGTTCACGAACAGTCCCAACGTTCCGGAATGGATGGTGAACCAGTAACCGTCCTTGTCTTTGAGACCCGCCGGAATATCTTCCCATTTTGCCGGTTTGTAGGGGGCCACCACACCGGCCTCCTTGGCCAGGATGGCGAAGGTGACGCCAAAGTAAGCCACATCCGCTACGGGATTGTTCTTTTCCGCGATAATCTGGGAAAGGGTCTGGCCGGAGTTTTTGTTGTCATGGGGCACATCGATACCCAACACATCCTTGATGGCCTTAAGTTGACTGGCCCAGTCAGCCCATTCCGGCGGACAGTTGTAACAAGTGGCCTGTCCCGCGGCGAAACCGGCGGGGGCCAAACAGAGGGATATCAAGAGCACAACCATTGTCGAAATCACACTGAACCGTATGTTCTTCATCAAAGACCTCCTTATTCAGATTAGGTATTTTTGGCCTTCACTTGGTCTCCATCTGGGTTTTTAGAAGAGCATTGGTAACCTTCAGCACAATAATAAAGGGGTGGATATTAAAAGTCAAACATTTTTAATAAAAAATTGGCAAATATTTAGTTGCCGTCAACGCAAGGCGTTGACGCTATCCCTTGCGCGTGCCGTCGAGCTTCTGACGACCAGGTGGGGGGGATATTCGACTCTCGTTATGACGTTGGGAACTGCGTTGTCGGTTCTGGCGCCGCTGTCTATGCGGGAATACAACATGGAAAAGGCGTTATGCCCTTTGTCTACGATGTAATTGTCTACTGTCGTAAGGGAGATGGGGGACAGCCGCGACGGGAATATGTTGTCGAAGCCGCAGACGCTGTAGTCTTTCGGGACCGATAGTCCTGCCTCAACGATGGCGTCGATGGCCCCGTATGCCACCATGTCGTTGACGGCCACGATGGCCGTTATGTCTTTGTCTGCAAGGCATTCTTTGGTCAGTTCCCAACCGACTTTATGTTCGATGAACATGTCTTGGCGTTCTTCGTTGGAGCTTACGTTCCGGGACCTCACGAGGACTTTTCCGTTCGGGCATTCCAAGCGGAAGGTATCCTCCAAGCCTTGGAGGCGCCTGAGCCGCATGCCGTTGCTCGGGTCCAGGGTCGTGGACACGTACGCTACGTGTTTGTGTCCAAGGCTGATGAGGTGGCGGGCTATGAGCACACTGGCGCTGTAGTTGTCCGTCTCCACCGTGTCTATGTTGAGGGGGCCGCCTTTGTCTCCAATGACCACCGAGGGAACGCTTTTGACTACCGAGGCGAGTATCGCCGAATCGCGCGGGGCTATGGTGAAAATGATGCCGTCTACCCCCAGCCCCTCCAGGAGCGATAGATATTTGGCTTCCAGGTCGGTGGAGCGGTATGTGTTCAAGGTCATAACCCTGAAATCTTTTTCGATGGCCACCTGTTCTATGGACTGGACAAGGGTCGAGTAATAGGGATTGGATATGTTGGGGCACAGCACTGCTACGAGATTGTCTCCGAAGGATCGTTTGTTGCGGTTCGCGTCGGCTTTTTTTTCATATCCCAGCTTCTTCGCCGTCGAATGCACGAGTCTCACTGTATCCTCTGAGAACGATACGTCTGGGCGCTTGTTCAGGATCATCGAGATTGAAGCTTGCGAAAATCCCGTAACCTCCGCTATTTGCTTCAGGGTCACTGCTGTTTTTTTGCCCATAGTCCTTTCGTCCCGTATCGTTGAATTTAAATACCATTCTATTCGACACTCGCAATCGATGCAATCAATTTATCATACTTTATTTAAAATTTAAATGAAATATAGCCAAAAATTGGCGGGAACCTGCTCTTGCATGGCTTAAGCACATCTTCTACAGTTGTTAAAAAATA
>DIWJ01000061.1:7787-64113 GCA_002428445.1 Syntrophaceae bacterium UBA6109 | reverse complement strand
TGACACAAACATCTTGACGTTACCCCCGTCATGCGGGGATCCTGCCCGAGGCCACCATCTCGCGCAGTTCCTTTTTGCTGAATTTTCCGGCGCTGGTCTTGGGAAGAGCATCCAGGAAAACGAAGCGGTCGGGGATCCACCATCCGGCCTTGACCCTGCCCTGCAGGAAAGTCTTCAGCTCGTCTTCCGAAAGCGTGACGCCGGGTTTTGCCACGACGCATCCCAGCGGCCGCTCCTGCCATTTGGGGTGGGGGATGCCGATGACGGCCGCTTCCAGGACCCCGGGATGGTCCATGATCGCGTTCTCCAGGTCAACGGAAGAAATCCATTCACCGCCGCTTTTGACGAGGTCCTTGGTCCGGTCCACGAGCCGGACGTATCCCTCGTCGTCGATCGTCGCGACGTCGCCCGTGTGCAGCCAGCCGCCGGCGAAGAACGGCTGAGAGCGGTCCGGTTCTTTGTAATATTCGTTGGCGATCCAGGGTCCCCGCAGCAGGATCTCGCCCATCTGGACGCCGTCGGGTTTCACTTCCTGCCCGCGTTCGTCGACGATCTTCATCTCGAGGCCGGGCGCCAGCAGTCCGGCCGTCGTCCGGACGTCATAGAGCCGCTCCCGCGGCCAATCGGCCATGGTGCTCTTGGGAATCGCCGCCAGCGCCAGCGGCGACGTTTCCGTCATGCCGTAGGCCTGCAGGATCGGGAAGCCGTACTTGTCGTTGAGCGTCTCCATGAGCTGGCGCGGGCAGGGGGCGCCGCCGGAGAAGATGGATTTCAGAGATGAAAAATCATGCGCCCCGCCGTTCTCCAGATACTGGAGCAGCAGGAGCCAGATCGTCGGCACCCCCGCTGTGAAGGACACCTTTTCCTGGGCGATGATGCGGCACAGGGCCTCCATATTGATGACCTCGCGGCCGGGCAGTACCTGCTTGCAGCCCAGCGCCACGGCGCCGAACGGGGCGCCCCACGCATTGGCGTGAAACATGGGGACGATGTGCAGCACACAGTCCTGCTCGGCGACGCGCAGGGTTACGGCTACGGCGTAGGAGTGCAGGACGATACCGCGATGGCTGTAAAGGACGCCCTTGGGATCCCCCGTCGTGGCCGAGGTGTAGCAGAGGAGTGCCGGGTCCTCTTCGCTCAGGTCGTCGGGGAAATCGTAGGAATCGGGGAAGGCGGAAATCCAGTCGTCGTACAGCACGATCGGCGAAAGGGAGGTGGCGGGCATCTTCCCGCTCTGCGAGAGAACGACGAAATGCTCTACCGTCTTGAGCTGATCCTTGATGGCCTCGACGAAAAAGAGCAGGTCCTCTTCGATGAACAGGACGCGATCCTCGGCGTGGTTGAGGACATAGGCGAGATGGTGCGAGGGGAGACGAAAGTTCGCCGTATGGAGGGTGGCGCCCATGCAGGGAACGCCGAAATACAACTCGAGGTGGCGGTGGGTGTTGAGGGCCACGCTTGCGACCCGGTCCCCGCGCTTGATGCCGAGGGACTTCAGGGCATTGGCCAGCCGGCACGTCCGCTTGAAATAGTCGCCGTAGGTGTAACGAAACACCTCGTTCGGATAGACCGATACGATTTCTTTTTTGGGGAAGTACTTGGCCGCTCGCAGCAGAAACGTCCTCAGCAGCAGGGGGTAATCCATCATGGTGGTCTTCCTCGCTCTCTTGCGGGCCGATGCGAATCCGATCCCCGCAAAGGTTGGTCGGTTTCCGTCACACGAAGACGCGCCTCGAGAGGATGCCTGGGCGGAGGTCACCTCCTTTCGTTTTTTTTGTTCATCGGAAATGCCAGCGGTGGCGCTTCCGGAAGTCGAGCCAGAGGACGTAGGGGATCAGAAAGAAAGTCGCCACGGCCATGGGAACGGAGGCCTCGACGCTGAACAGGGTGACGGCAACGCCGGCGGCGAGCCCGTAATTCTTGAGCGTCCCCAGCAGGACGAGGCTCACGATATTGTCCCGGGCGATGTGCAGCAGGGAGCCGACCCACTCAATCAGCAGTCCCAGGAGAAACATGCTGGAAAACAGGATCAGGCCGATCGGAAGGAGCGAAGAGGGATTTGCGAGCAACAGGTCCCGGTTCAGTCCGACGATCGTGTACATGACGACAAAGAAACTCCAGTCGGTCGCCGTGCCCTGCAGCGGCGCCAGGCGGACGTGCCAGGAGCGGTGGATCAGAAGGCGCGAAATAAAAAGCGGCAGGATGACCAGTTCCAGCAGGATGGACAGCAATCCCCACGGATCCATGAAATTGGCGCCCAGGAGGCCGATGGAGACGAGCGGCATGATGACCAGGGCGCCGATATAGGCGCCCATTGTCGCAACCAGGGCGTAACCATGGTTCCCCTCGAGCAAATCGGCGAAGGGTACGACGGCCACCGCCGGCGGTACGGCGGCGATGATGACGAGTCCCGTCCAAAGGGCCTCGTCGCTGATCAGCACGGCGCCGAGTCCGATCAGGACATTGGCCAGAACGACATAGCTCATCAGGATGCCGACCAGGGCGGGGAAGAAAAGGGACCGGGGGGAACGGAACAGGTCCATGGAGATGTTCATGGCGGACAGCGTCATGGCAAGGCCGAGCGCGGGAAGCATCAGGTACCGGGTCCATTGCGAACCTTCCGGCGCCGCCAATCCCAGGATCAGAGAGAGGAGGAAGATGAAGTTTCGGGATCGGAATAGTCTGACCAGTCTTGCCATGAAAGTCCACTCCGCCGTGTCTCTGAAGACGCCGATTGCGAAAAGCGCGGGCGCAAAAGCCGCCCTCAACGTCGGATCGATGGTATAGGATGACCCCTGGGCCCGGGGATCGCGGAGACGGTACCGATGAGTTTCGCGGTGAACGCGACGGTGCGGATGCGTCTCCGGCAATGTCGTCCCCGGCGTGCGCATCTTTTACCATTGATTTTGCCATTTCGCAATCCGCCCGGACCTCCGCCCTAATCTCCGGTAGACGGCGGGTGATGTTTTCGCGGCGGTGAAGATCCGGAATTGAACATGGATCCAGAATTGGCTTGCATTACCGGGAAGCCTTTCTTATACTTCACAACCTGGAAGACAGAGGAAGGGAAAAAGATGCCTGCCCGCCGAAAATTGATTTCTCAAGTGATTCTCCTCCTGTCAGCCGTCGTCTTCAGCATCACGCCGGTCAGTTCCTACTATCAGCCGTCCCATGAGCTTCGCATGCAGGAGGATTTCAAGCTCAGGGCGGCAACGGCGGGAAGCGGGCTTGACGCTTCCGTACAGCCGCTCTACAAAATCAAACAAACCTCATCGGAGCTCTTTACCCTCAGGGACATCCGCCCGGATATGCAGCGGGCGGTGTCCGGGGACTATTCCACCGAAACGGTTTTTCGCCCTCACGAAATCATTCGCATTGCCCATTATTTCAGGGCGCCCCCATCGTCTCTCCTTTCCTGAAGTATCGTTCATCTTCATCCTGATTTCTTAGAAGAGAGATGCCGGCATCACGGCATCTTCGGAGTTGCCATTTCCGGCTGAACCTTCTGCCAGGGAAGCTCTTCTTCCCGGCGGAAGCAACGCGTGGTCCTGCTGTGCCGTCCCGCTTGAACGGCGAAGGCGCCGCAGGCCCTCCAAGGAGGATTGGCTGGGAAATCGAGACCATTTCGTCGAAGAGGAATCCACCGATATCGGACGCAGCAGGCAGTCTGTGCCGGATCGGGACAGCGGATTATTCGGGACGACATCTCTTATATTTGCGGAAAGAACGCAAGAAAGGAACCAAAAATGAACTGGAAATTCTGGGAAAAGAAAGAAGACGGCACCGTGAAACTGCAGGGACCGAAGGATTTGCCCCCGCAGATCGGATTTCAGCTTGTTACCGCTCTGAAAAAGGATCCTGATTGGGTTTGGAGGCTGAAGGTCTGCTTTCGCGCCGGAGGGAACGGGACGCAGGACGTGCGCGTCTTTGATCCGCGCCAGGCCTCGATGGCGAAAATCGCCGTCAAGGATTTCTCAACCCTGGATGATCGTCGCGATCTGATCCTCTACGAGGGAACGTTCAACAAGAAGACGAAGGAAGTTCAGATCAGGGAGACGGGGAAGGTTTGACCTTTACCGGCCTTACGAAGGAAACAAAGCAGGGATCATAGAAAAGGGTGTTTGAGGAGGGATCATGAAAAAGGAACTGTTGATTGCCATCGCGGCGGCCCTGATGGCTGCGGCGCTCGTTTCGGGTTGCATGGACGACGCCATGGACAAATCGAAGACGCCGCAGAAGGCGGCGGAGCCGGCCTCGACGACCGTCAGATAGCGGCGCAATCCGAGGCGGAATCGTTCTGTGAGGGCCGGATATCCGGGCAGATCGGATATCCGGCCCGAACTCGGAGGAGCTCGTCTCGGAACCGTGATTGCCCGACGAAACGATCCGGCGGCGGAGCAGCCGGCCCATGCGCTGGAAAGTCCACCGACCTGGGCGTTTCCGCGCCCGCCCTCAGTCCCGTTCCGCGTTGCCTTTCGGACCGCCGGGACGAACTCCGCGCCAGGGCCGCGTATTATCGAGCATGTACTCGGAAAAACTCCGGCACATGCACTCGCGGCAGAGATGGGCCATCTTCGCGGTCTTAATGTGACGGACGACGAAGAGCTTCGAATTTTCGGCGGAACAAAGAAAGCAGCGATCGGCACAATCTTTCTCGTGAAATTCGTAGCATTTTTCATCCTCGTAATTCATCCGTCCACTCCCCCCTCTTGACGCCGTAGTTGAAACGAACAGTCTTCGTCCTCACGAACGATTTCAGACGCGCGGAAATTTCAGAAGAAATGTCGTTCCCTTGCCTTCAGCGGATCCGGCCTCAATCGTGCCGCCGTGGGCTGCGACGATCTTCCTGCAGAAGGTGAGTCCCAGTCCCGAACCCTTCGTCCGCTCGGCCTTCCCGCGGACCCGGTAGAACGGCTCGAAGATGAAGGGAAGCTTGTCTGCGGGGATGCCGGTACCGGTATCGGCAACGCTCGCGCGGATATAGTGATCGTCGAAGCCGGTTTGAAGGGAAATCTTCCCGCCGGCCGGAGTATATTTCACGGCATTGCCGATGAGGTTGGTAAAAACGCGCACCAGGCTCTCCTCGTCGCCGACGAGGGAGGGCTCCGGCCCGTCCGTTTTGACTTCGATGCTGATCTGCGCCCGCTCGCAGGCCGGTGACATCTCTTCAACGCTGCGGCGGACGACGTCCGCCAGGCGAAGCGGCTTCTTGTCCGTGGCCAGAAGCCCGCTCTCGATCCGGCTCAAATCAAGCCAGCGCTCGATCATCTCCGTCAGGCCCCGGATCCGTTCATTGCAGCGGTTGAGGACATCGAGAAATCCCTGCTCGAGGCGTCCGCCGCCCAGGGCCTTGAGCGACTCCATGTACTGCTGGATGGTGACGAGCGGCGAGCGCATCTCATGACTCACGAAGGTAATGAAGTTTTTTTCCATGCGCTCTTTTTCTTCCCGCAGAATCCTCGCCTCGATCCGCAGACTGCGATGCTCGATGCCGCGCTTTGTCACGGCCCGGAGCTGGTCCGGTGAAAAGGGCTTGGGGAGATAGTCGTAGGCGCCCTTGTGCATGGCCTCCACCGCCGAAACGATCGAGGCGTAGCCGGTGATGACGATCAGCACGATGTCGGGGATATCCTTGGCCAGGATTTCGATGATCTCCATCCCTGACATGCCCGGCATCTTGAGGTCCACAAAGACCAGGGTTGGCTTGTTCAGCCGGGCGATGCGGATGCCTTCGGGACCGTCGTCGGCCGTGAGCACGGCATAGCCCGACTTTTCGAGGGTTTGACGGCAGCCGTCCCGGATGGGTTCCTCGTCGTCGATGACGAGGATGAAATCGCTGCGAACAGACTCCTCCATGCGATGCTCCTGCACCCGTGGAAGGAAGGCAAAGGCGCCATCCTTCAAGCGTAGCGAAGCAGGTTTTCGACCTTCTTCAGCAGGTCCTCGGCCATGATCGGCTTATGCAGGACCATGTTGACGGTCTGGGACTCATCCGGCGGTTCAAAGGACTGAAAGGGTCCCTGCAGGTCGACGGCGCTGAGCATGATCAACGGCATGTTTTTGCCCCCCTCGGAGGAGCGGAGCTTGGAGACGACGTTGAAACCCTCGCCCCAGGTTTCCATCATCATATCGACAATGGCCAGATCCGGACGCACGGATTTTGCCATATCGACGCCGGACTTCCCGTCCTCGGCAATGAACACTTCATAGCCGCCGCTTTCCAGGATCAGTTTTGTCGCCAGTAGAAAATCGCTGTCGTCGTCGATCAGAAGTATTTTCTTTTTCGTTGTCATGATCGAGCCCTCCTTGTCGGTTTTGATGGAGAGGAAAGCAAACGGAGTGCCACTATGCAACGATTTGTATTTATTGTGGAATAATTAGAATCGCGATTGCGGGTAACCGCAGGGGGGGCAAAGCGCCCCGGAACGTGAGGAAAACAACCCCTCCGGAACTGAAGAATATTCGGCCGCTCAAAGCTCTTCCGTCTTGATTCCGTAGCTGCGGATGCGCAGCCGCAGCGTCTTCCGGTCAATGCCGAGGAATTGAGCCGTCTTGTTGATCTGGCCGTGAAAATGCCGCAGGGCCTTTTCGATGTGTTCTTTTTCGACATCGACCAGCGTCATGCGGCCGGAGAAGGCATCGACAACGGGGGCCCTGGAATCCTGACTCTGGCCGTAGTAGAGGACATCGGAGGGCTGCACCGTTTCACGGTCGCACAGAACACAGAGGCGCTCGATCGTGTTCTTCAACTCCCGGATATTTCCGGGCCAGTTGTAGGACTGCAGCGATTTCTTCACCTCTTCGGAGAATTGCCGGACGTTGCTTGTATGCCGGGTCCGGAAGATCTCGAGATAATGCTGGGCGATGGGCAGGATATCGGCCCGGTGTTCGCGGAGAGGCCGTATTTCGAGAGGAATGACGGAGATCCGGTAGAACAGGTCCTCGCGGAAGCGGCCCGCGTCGACCTCGGCGCGGATATCCCGATTGGTCGCCGTGATGAGCCGCACATCCACCTTCTCGGGCGTCGAACTTCCGACCCGCGGCACTTCCCGTTCCTGAAGCGCCCGCAGCAGCTTCACTTGGACCTGCAGGCTGAGGTTGCCGATTTCATCCAGGAAAAGGGACCCTTCGTGAGCCATCTGAAATCGGCCGTCGCGGGTTTCCGTCGCCCCGCTGAAAGCCCCTTTCAGATGGCCGAACAATTCACTCTCCATCAGGTTCTCTACGAGGGAACTGCAGTCGACGGCGACGAAGGGACGGCCGCCGCGCCTGCTCAGGCCATGGAGGGTGCGGGCGACGAGCTCCTTCCCGGTGCCGCTTTCCCCCATGATCAGAACGGAGCTGTCTGTCTGGGCGATTTTCCGGAGGGTTCCGCGAAGCTCCTGCATATAGTCGCTGCCGCCAATCAGCATGGCGAGCGGATGGTCCGCGTCCTGGTTGCTGTCCGGCTCGACGGCCTCTTCGACGGCGCGGCGGAGAGCCGCCCCGTCGAAGGGCTTGGTCAGGAAGTTGAATGCGCCCAGGCGCATGGCCTCGACGGACAGGGAAATCGTGCCGAATCCCGTGATGATGATGATCTTTCCGCGGATGCCGGAGTCCTGTTTGAGCCGCTTGAGCAATTCGATCCCTTCCATCTTCGGCATGCGGATGTCCAGCAGTACGACATCATAGACATCCCGCGCCGCGAGACGCAATCCCTCCAGGGCGTCTCCCGACGTCTCGACGGTGCAGCCCATCCGCGTCAGGGTCTGGCTGCAGCCGTCGCGGATCGTATCCTCGTCGTCGATGATGAGGACCCGCGGAGATCGCTTCGCTGTCTTTTTCATAGGCCTTCTTTCCGTTCCCGCGCATTTCCCAGGCAGGCGGGAAGTGTGATGACGAACGTCGTTCCCCGTCCCGGTTCGCTTTCCACGTCGATGGTGCCGTTGTGTTCCCGGACGATTCCGTAGGCGATGGACAGTCCGAGCCCCGTCCCCTGCCCGGGTTCCTTGGTCGTGAAGAACGGCTCGAAAATATGCTGGAGATAGGACCGCTCGATTCCCTTGCCGGTGTCGGAAATGCCGATGCGGATGGTGTTGACCGTATTGAGACGAGTGGTGATTCTCAGGATGCCCTTGCCTGCCATGGCATCGGCGGCATTGACGAACAGATTCAGGAAAACCTCCTCCAGCCGCGAATAATCGCCGAGGACGGGGGGAAGGTCCTCCGTCAGGCGCATGTCGATATCGATCCCCAGGAACATCGGTTGATCTTTGACAAGATTGATCGCGCTCATGATGACGTCGACGACCGAGAGGGGCGTCGTGTTGCCAGCCGGCGTCCGGGCGAAGTCGAGAAGGTTCTGGACGATCCGTTTGCTGCGGTTCGTCTGGTAGATGATCTTTTCCAGGTTCTGGCGCGCGGGGTGACCTTCGGGCAGGTCTTCCAGGACGAGATTGCTGTAGAGAAGAATTCCGCCCAGGGGATTGTTGATCTCGTGGGCGACGCCGGCGGCCATCTGGCCCAGGGCCGCCATGCGCTCCGATGCCGTCAGCCGTTGAAAGGCCTTCTGCAGGCGTTCATCCCGGTCCCGGAGAGAGAGGGTCATATTGTTGAAGGCCTCATCGAGAATGCCGAAGCCCGAATACTGATCCTGCGTGAGACGGTAATCCAGATTGCCGGAGGAGATGGCCTCGGCGGCTTTTTTCAGGATGCGGATCCGGCGCAGGATCGTGTTGCCCAGGTAATAGGAAATGCCGAAGGCGACGACCATTCCCGCGAGGGTGACCAACAGGAACGTCCACATGGTCCGGCGCTTGATATCCGTGTACTTCGCTTCCAGGATTCCCGTGTAAAGGATCCCGATGATCTCGTTGTCGATGTCGCGGATGGGGCTGTAGGTCGTGATATACCAGTCGTTGACGACGAAGGCCCTGCCGATCCAGTCTTCGCCCAGGCCGAGGACCTTTTCGTAGACCTCCTTGGAGATCGGCGTGCCGACGGCGCGGCGGTTGCTCTCGGTCATCACGTTCGTGGAGATCCGTACGCCGCGCTGAAAAATCGTCGCTACGCCCATGTCGCGGCCGGCGTATTTCTCGTCGTGATAGACGGTTCCCTTGATTTCATCGACGATCCCGTAATCGCCGTTGAGGAGAATGCCGCCGACGAGAATACCCAGCAGCTGCTGATGTTCGTCGAGGATCGGATAGGCCGCTCTCAGGACCATCCCTTCGCTCAGATGGGTATCCCGGATCTCGAAAGACATGGGCGTCCTGATGATCGGGATCTTCACCCGGTCGGAGAGGCGCGGGTTTTCCCGCTCGATGCGGGCGAGCGACAGGAGTTGCGTCGCGGACTGCGGGGATTTCTTTTCGATGCATCTTTTCACGACGGGATCCCACAGCAGGCTGTCCCCCGCGGCCGCGGGATTGGCGGTGCGGTAGATGACGGTTCCCTCGGCGTCCGCCACCGTCAGCATGTCGAGATAGGGCTGCCGGCCGCTCATCTCCGGGATGTAGCCGAACCGGATGACGCGCCGGAGGTTTTCCATCGCCCGGATATCCTTCGTTGCGATCGGCTTGTGCAGGTGAGACGTGACGACGATGAATTGGATCTGGGCGGCCAGCCTCTCGAGGTTGTAGTTGTAGATCAGCCGCGCCGTATTGATGTTTTCGCTGACCTTGTTCTGGGCTTCGTCGATGGTGGTCTTGTTGATAATGCGGATGCCCACGAGTGTGGCGACGACGCCCGTGAGGCAGGTGGCGATGAGGAAGCCGAGAACCAGCCGGGTTTTGAGATTGACGGTGAACAGCCTGCTCAGTGCGTGCTCGATGACGTTCATCCTGTCTTCTCGCGCTCCCGTGATTTCGGTCCCGTCGCCTTCATCCGTCCCCGCGATGTTTGCCAATAGGTCTTGTATCCTATATCATCATCGGGCGCGGCCGATCAATCCAAGATCTTTGCGGAGCCATTTGTTTTCCTGTTGTCTACCGTGGCGGGGTCTGCTAAAGTAAGGCCGCTTGGAAATCCTGTTGTTTCCGGAAGGTAAGCATGAATTGCAAACATCTCCTCGCTTTTTACACGGTCGCAAAGTACAAGAGCTTCACACTGGCCGCCCGGGAACTCAACGTTTCCCAGCCGGTGCTGAGCATCGAGGTCAAGAAACTCGAAAAGACCTACAACGTCATCCTGATCCGGCGCAACAAGAAAGCCTTCGAACTGACCGAAGAAGGAAAGATCGCCTTCGCGTACGCCAAACAGGTATTCGCATTGCTCGACGATTTGAAGGACGTCCTGATCCAGGGGGACGAACAGAACCTGAAGATCGGCTCGACGCCCTACATCGTCAACTACGTCATGCCCGATGTCCTCAACGCCCTCAAGGAGGGCCACCCCGACCTGAAATTTCAGATCTACACGGGACTCTCCACGGAGATCATGGAGATGGTCGTCAACGGCGACTGCCACGTCGCCGTCATCGGGAGAGTCCCCTATCCCGATGAGATCATCTACCGGGAAATCATGAAACTGCCCCTGTATTTCATCACCCGGGATTCCCTGAACGAAAAGGTTTTCCTCCGGGAGCTTTCGGGCTCCTCATTCATCCTGCCGGAAAAGGGATCGGCAACGCGGGATCACCTGATCCAGGGCTTCAAGGAGCGCAATATCCCGCTGGACCAGTTCATCGAATGCGAGAGTCCGCCGGCGATCAAGCATATGGTCCATCTAGGCATGGGCGGCGCCTTTTTCCCCCTCTTTGACATCCGCGATGACGTCGGCCGCGGTAAGTACAACATGGTGGAGATTCTGGATCCGGTCTCCGTCACCTATGACCTCATCTACCTGAAGGACAAACGCAAATCGCGGTCCGTCCGCAGTTTTGTGGACGTATTCAAGAATTTTGACTTCCACAGCCACCCGACCAGAGGGATGTCGTAACCGGCGTTCTCCGCCCTGTACCGCAAACCGTCATCCGCCCGGGAAGGGATCTGCCGCTCGGCACCGGAGCGATCGTCCGGAGGTGCCGCACCGCGGGAGGTGCGGCGCGATAACTTTTTAATATTGCGGATGTATTACCCAGCATAATAGGCGTATTACTTAATTATATTTGACAGTGCCGAGGGGCAATGAAATAAGCGTGGCCATGGAGTTGTGCCGTCCCGGGAAGGACGTCGGCAATTTCAGAGCGTGTCCCGGATGAAACAGGCAACCGTTTACCTGCTTCATCCGGATCCCCTTGTGTGAGCGGGATAAACCCCTCTGATTTTCCCGTTGTTTTTTCCGCGGTCGGCATTGGTGTTCGGTATCGTGATCGTTAACCGAGAAAAAACAGAAGGAGAGGGAGGTAGTGCTATGAGAATTTTGGTCGGATTGCTGGTGGCTGCGGCCTTCATGGTGGGAGGCGTGACAGCGGATGTGGCACAGGCGGCGGCGCCTGCGCAGTTCAAGTGGAAGCTGCAGAGCGCGAACCCCGCAGGGGCCCCTCAGATCGAATTATTGAACAAAATGGCCCAGAACATCGACAAGATGTCGGCTGGAAGACTGAAGATCGAGGTCCTCGCGAGCGGCGCCATCGTGAACCCCTTTGAGATCCTCGACGGCGTCAACAAGGGCATCATCGAATGCGGCCAGTGGTGGACACATTACTCGATGGGGAAAAATCCCAGCGGCAGTCTCTTCAGCTCCCCGCTCGGCGGTGCCGGAAGCGGTCTGGACCTGATGAACCACCTTTCCTGGTACATGAACGGCGGAGGACGGGAGCTCTACATTGAATATTACCAGAAGATCCTCAAGGCCGACGTCATGCCCTTCCTGATCGCGCCGGACGGACCGGAAGGATTCGGGTGGGCCAAGAAGGCGCCCAAGACGCTTCAGGATTACCTGAAAATGAGGTACCGCATGTCCTCCGGCCTTTCGTCGGACGTTTTGAAGGACATGGGCGGCATCCCGGTGAATGTGGCGGGCCAGGAACTCATCCCCGCATTGGAGCGCGGCGTCATCGACGGCGGCGAGTGGATCAACACGGCGAGCGATCTGAAGCTGGGTCTCTACGACGTTGCCAAGAACTACTCCCTCCAGGGCCTCCACCAGGCCATCGGCATCATGGATATCATGATCAATGGCAAGGCATGGCGAGCACTGCCTGCGGATCTCCAGGCGATTGTCGCAACCGCATGCACGCAGTCGATTCTCGAGGGCATGATGTACTTTGTGGAAGAAAACGCCAAGGCCCTGAACATCCTGACCAAGGAAAAGGGCGTCAAGCTGTTCGACGCGCCGGCCGGTTACTCGGACGCCTTCATCAAATCGTCGAAGAAGGTGCTCGCCAAATTCGAGGCGAAGGATCCCTTCTTCAAGAGAGTCCTCGATTCACAGCGCAAGTATGCCCAGCTGGTGGTTCCCTTCACGAAAGAGACCAACAAGCTGATGCAACTGATCTCCGGGGCCGCGGAGGTTCACTAAACGGAAGCGCGCCGGCGAGAATCCCGTTCGGCGGCGCTGAATGGAAATGTGTTGTTCTTGACCGGCCGGTCCTCGACTCCACTTCGGGAGGACCGGCCGGTCGGGCATCATGCAGGCGGAAGAAGCCTGCGGTGTTGAGAGGCGGGAGCCTCAACCCGGATACGGTGGAAAAAACTTCTTACTGAAGAATATTCTGGAGCGGTTTGATATGAATTATCTCGATCGTATTACCAAAGGAATTGACCAGATCAGCCTCTGGTCGGGTAAGGCGATATCCTGGCTGATCGTCCCGATGGCGGCAGTGCTCGTCTGGGAGGTGTTCATCCGCTATACCTACAGGCCCACGCTCTGGGCGGTGGATATGGCGACCATTTTCTATGGCACCCATTTTTTCATCGCCGGGGCCATGACTCTCTATCTGGGGAAACATATCCGGACCGATTTCTTCTACGGGAACTGGTCCATGAAGACGCAATGCTGGGTGGACTCGATCTGCTACCTTTTCCTCTTCCTCCCCGGGATGGTCCTCTTCGCCTGGTTGAGCTGGGACTTCTTCTATGAATCCTGGGATTTGAGGGAAGAACTGATGACGACCTGGAGGCCGCCGGCCTACCCGTACAAACTCGTCATCCCCGTGAGCGCTTTTCTGATTGTTCTCCAGGGGATCTCCGAGCTGATCAAATGTATCCAGACACTGAAGACGGGAGTGGATCACCGCTACAGGTCGGCGGAAGGTCCCCGCGAAATCACCTGAACCGGACCTTCCCCTTGTGCGGCATGACCTCCGGGATCGGAGTATGGAAATAGAATGCACGATGTTGTCGTGCAGGAGGCATAAATGAGTTTGGAAATATACGGCCTGATTCTGCTGATCGGCCTCTTCTTCTTCATCTGTATCGGTTTCCCCATATCCTTTACGCTGATCACCCTCGGCGCGATATTCGGTTATATCGGTCTCGGACCCAAGGTGTTTCACCTGATGACCTATTCGTTCTTCGGAACGATGATGGACACGGTCCTGGCGGCGGTGGCCCTCTTTACCTTCATGGGCTGCGTCCTGGAGAGCGCGGGACTCATGGAGCGGCTGTTCCATGCCGTGCAGCTCATCTCCGGCCGGCTTCGGGGCTCGCTCTACATGGGGACCATTTTCACGGCGACACTGTTCGCGGCGGCCACGGGAATCGTCGGCGCTTCCGTCACGATCATCGGGTTGATGGCCGCCCCGGTCATGAAAAAGAGCGGTTACGACACGGGGCTTTCGGCCGGGACGATCTGCGCCGGCGGGACGCTGGGCATTCTGATTCCTCCCAGCGTCATGCTCGTCGTCATGGGGCCGGTGTTTCAGGTCTCCGTCGCGCGTCTGTATGCGGCCGCGATCATGCCCGGGATCATGCTTGCCGTGCTTTACATCACCTACACGATGGGCCGCGTCATGCTGAATCCGGAGTTGGGTCCGCCGCTCTCCGACGAGGAACTTAACGTTCCCAAGAGCTACGTATGGCGCGAGTTCTTTGTCGGACTCGTGCCGGTGGCCACACTGATCATGGTCACCCTGGGTACCATTATCACCGGCGTTGCGACGCCGACGGAAGGCGCGGCCCTGGGTTGCCTGGGCGCGGTGCTGGTGACAATGGCCAACGGGCGGCTCACTTTCAAACTCGTGAAGGAATCCGCCTATCGGACCGCCGAAACGACCAGCATGGTGATGATCCTCCTGGCGGCTTCCACGTTCATGGGGGCGGTTTTTTCCTCCATGGGCACCCCCAAGCTCATCGCCGATACCTTGTTGTCCATGAGCCTGCCGCCCTGGGTCTTTGTGATCGGCATTCTGATCGTCGCTTTTATCCTGGGGTGGCCCCTGGAATGGGTGCCGATCGTGGTCGTCATCATCCCGATCTTCCTTCCGATCCTTACAGGGATTCACACCGATATGATCTGGTTCGGCATCGTACTGGCCGTCACCTTGCAGAGTTGCTGGATCTCTCCGCCGGTGGCGTTGTCGGCCTACTACCTGAAGGCGATCCAACCGGAGTGGGAATTAAGCGAAATCTACAAGGGGATGATGCCCTTCATGGCCCTGCAGGCAATCGCCGTCATCCTTCTCTTTACATTCCCGGAGATCGCGACCTGGCTTCCCAAGGTGCTGTTCGGTTGACGGAGATGCGGGCATTCGTCGGGAGGAGAGAACGCGCTTCGCGGAGACGAAGAAGCGGATCGGAAATGGAATGAAACTCTCGGGTTGGCCGCAGTCCTGGCCAACCCGAATTTTTTCTGCTGTTGCGAGGAATGCATATGGTGAAGACAGGTAGAGCCGCCGTCATGACGGAGGCGAAGAAGGCGCTGGAAATCCGGGAATACCCGCTTCCCAAGGTGGAAAAGGGCTGCATTCTCGTGAAGATCACCTGCTGCACGATCTGCGGATCGGACCTCCACACCTGGACGGGCCGGCGGAAATCGCCGACGCCGATCATCCTCGGCCATGAGATCATCGGGAAGATCGTCGAGCTGGGGGAGGGTGTGGCCATCGATTCAGGGAACCGGCCTCTGAAGGTTGGAGACCGCATTACCTGGACGATCATGGACAACTGCGGCAAATGCTATTACTGCCGCGAAAAGGGTCTCATGATGAAGTGCACTTCGCTGAAAAAGTACGGCCACGACAGCTGTGCGGAGGCGCCGCATTTCGTCGGCGGGTTCGCCGAGTACTGCTACATCACGCCGGGGACCTGTGTGATCAAGCTGCCCGACGAACTGACGGACGAGGAGGTGGCGCCGGCGAACTGCGCCCTCGCGACCGTCATTGCGGCCTGGGACGCGATCGAACTGCAGCCCTTTGACAACGTCCTCATCCAGGGCGCCGGAGCGCTCGGATTCTACGCGGCGGCCCTTGCGAAGCATTACGGCTGCGGCCGCATCATCGTGACCGATATTCTCGAAAGCCGCCTGGAGTTCGTCCGGCGTTTCGGGGCGACGGATACGATCAACACCAAGGGGATGAAGGACGAGGAGATCGTCTCGGCCGTCAAGGGACTGACGAACGGTTTCGGCGTCGATTGCGCCATCGAGCTGGCCGGATTCCCGGCGTTGATCCCGCTGGGAATGAAATGCCTCCGCACGGGCGGCCGTTACATGGAGACCGGCAGCGCCTGGGCCGGGGCGAACTTCACGTACGACGCTTCCGAACTGATCTTCCGCTGTCTGACGCTGAAGGGTATTCACAACTACGATACGAAGCATCTCCAGAAAGCGGTGGATTTTCTCCTCATGACGCATGATCGTTTCCCCTTCCGCGAACTGGTGGGAGAGGCGGTGACACTTGACAATATCAACGAAGGACTGCGCATCGCCGAGTCCGGGAAGACGATCCGTGTCGCAGTCAAGCCCTAGACCTGGCGCGTCCGGAAGGGAGATCTTCTCGTGAGCGGGCTGGCGATGGCCATCGTTCTGGCATCCGCCTTTTTGCACGCCGGCTGGAACTTTCTCCTCAAAAAGAGCTGGAACAAGATCGCCTTTACGTGGTGTTTCCTGACGGCGGCGATCGTCATGTATCTCCCGGTCTGCCTCTACTTCTGGCCGGAGCAGCCGATTTCTCCCCTGGGATGGGCCTGTATCGCCGGTACGGGCCTCTTCCACTTTCTGTACTTCTGGTTCATGGGGGGCGCCTATGAAAGAGGCGACCTGTCCCTGGTGTACCCGCTTTTCCGCGGGTCCGGCCCCCTCCTGGTCCCGATCCTGGCCGTCATCTTCCTGAAGGAGGAGCTTGCCGCCCTGGGCATTGCGGGGATCGTGCTGGTCGTCCTGGGCGTCTACGTTCTTCATTTGAAATCATTCCGCGTGAAATCCTTCATCGAACCGCTGGCCGCCCTGCGGGGCGGGGCATCCGCCTGGGCCCTCTGCGCGGGGGTGTCGATCGCCGGGTATTCGATCGTCGACAAGGTCGGGGTGTCGCAGGTGTATCCGCCCGTTTATCTCTACATCGCCGTCGCCATCTGCTGGGTCATCCTGACGCCCTATGTGATGTCCCGCCGCCGTCATGAAATCCGGGAGGAGTGGAGGAACAACCGCGCCAACATCCTGATCGTCGGGTTTCTTGCCATCTTCACGTACATCATGATTCTCTTTGCCCTGCAGCTGGCGAAGGTCAGCTATGTGTCGGCCGTGCGAGAGGTCAGCATCGTGCTCTCCGCCTTTCTCGGCGTCTCGCAGCTCGGGGAGAAAAACGCGGCCCAGAAGCTGCCGGGAGCCGTCATGATCGCCCTCGGGGTCGTCTTCATCGGCCTGAGCAGGTAGATCCGCCGGTCCGGCGGACGCCTCGGACTTTCGCGCTTCCGGGAACCGTCGATTGACGAACCGTCGCGGCGGATACTATAATGATGGAAAGGACGATGTTCAAAGGGGGCGCACGTGATCGATTTCCATCTGCGCGTATTTCTTGCTGTGGCCAAGACGGGAAGTTTCACCAAGGCCTCGGAGATCCTGAATATCTCGCAGCCCGCCGTGACGCACCAGATCAAGAACCTGGAGAGCCACCTGAAGACGAGCCTCTTCAAGCGGATGGGGAACAGGATCCATCTCACGGAACCGGGACAGATCCTCGTGAAATACGCCGAAGAGATCCAGCAGCTGTATCTGAAGGCCACCCGCGACATCCTTGACCGGACGGGACAGGTGGCCGGCGAGATCCCCTTCGGCGCGACGCACCTCCTGGGGAAATACTATCTTCCCCGCCTGGTGGGCGAATTCAGGAAGAACTATCCCGACGCAAACCTCTCCATGCTGGTTGCCAACAGCCAGGAAATCGTCCAGTACCTGCGCGAGGGCATCATCGAACTGGCCGTCGTCAGCGAACCTCTCCATTTCCGGGATATGACGGCGATCCCCTTCTACCGCGACCATCTTACGGTCATCGTCTATCCGGGACACCGCTGGTGCGATCCCGGCGAAATCGGGACGGCCGAACTCTTCACCGAGGACTTCATCGCCCGGGAGCCCGGATCGGGCACGCGGGAGGTCTACACCCGCTTTCTGGAGGGCATCCATAAAGGAAAGACGCTGCGCACCGTGATGGTCTTCGGCAGCACGGAGGCCATCAAGACCGGAGTCATGGGCGAAATGGGTTTTTCCATCATATCCCGCCTTGCCTGCCGTCTGGAAACAGAGCAGGGACTCCTGCGGGAGATTCGCTTCAGAGGCCTCGACATGAAACGCGATTTCTATATCGTCTTCCGTTCCGAGAAGCATTTGAGCCTTCCGGCCCTCAAGTTCAAGGATTACCTCGTTCAGAAGAGCGAACCCGCCCCCGGATCGCCGCCGGTCTCCCGCACCCCATAAGATTCTTTTATCGGGTCCATAAAAAGGATCCGTTTGACTTGCCCGATGCTTGTCTGTATTCAACAGGCGTTATCGGAAGCCTGCTCTTGAAAGAACCGTGATTTTCCTGAAGGAACCTGCTCCCTCCCGAGGGGAAGCGCGTTGCAGCTTGCAGAGAAGGAGACCGGGCCGGGAACGCCGCGAGAAGCGGCAACGGCCGCACCCGGCCGGCCGAGGAAAACGGCGGGTACGCAGTAGAAGGAGCGACAGATGGCGAATGCCGCATCGATCAACAAAGTCATGACGGCCCGGGAGGCCGTGGAAAAATTTGTATTCGACGGCGCCGTCGTGGGGCTTGGCGGGCAGAATGTCGGCCGGTGCGCCATGGCGATCGTCCACGAGATCATCCGCCGGCAGATCAGGGACCTCACGGTTGTCGGCTGCAACCTCTCCATCAACATGGACGTCCTGGTGGGAGCGGGCCTGGTCAAACGCTGTGAGGGCGGAACGGGGAATCTGGAATACTTCGGAACCACGTTCTGTTTCCGCCGCGCCATCGAGCAGGGCCTCATGGAGATGGAGGATTACAGCCACCTGGGCGTCCTCAGCAGGCTGATGGCGGGTGAGATGGGACTTCCCTTCATGCCCACGAAGAGCATGCTGGGATCGGACATGCTGACGCAGCAGGCGGCATCGACGGGGAAAAAGTATGAGCTGGTCGACAATCCCTGGAATCCCGGCGAAAAAGTCCTCCTGCTGCCGGCACTGCAGCCGGACGTGGCGGTTATCCACGCGCAGAAGTGCGATCCGATGGGAAATGTGATTATCGAGGGATTCCTCTGTCACGATGTGGAATTGGTGCGGGCGGCGAAACATACGATCGTCAGCTGCGAGGAGATCGTGCCGACGGAGAAGATCCGCATGGACGGGGAACGCACGAACATCCCCTATCTGTACGTGGATGCCGTGGTGGAGCAGCCGTTCGGCGCACATCCCACGGCCGCCTACCGGTACTACGATTACGACATCGATCACGTCAAGCTCTATCAGAAATTCGCCCGGGAGGGCGGCAAGGCGTACGACGACTATCTGAGGAAATACGTCTTCGATGCGGAGAACTTCGACGACTACCTGGACAGGGCAGGGGGATTTCGGATGATGAACACGCTGATCAAACGCATGAAGGCGATGCTCTAGCAGGCTGTTGAAAAACGCCCGGCTGCTGCGTTTTCTTCATCCTTCGCCATTCGATCCTTCGGCAAGCTCAGGACAAGCTCCACGGCTTGTCATGCTGAGCCTGTCGAAGCATCAGAAGCCGTGCATCCGGACATTTTTGAACAGCCTGCTCTTAACAACTTTTTCAACAACCTGCTAGGGAGGAGACGGGGATGAACTGCACTCTGGAAGAACTGACCGTGATCGAGGCCTCCCGTTATCTTGAAGACGGCAAGACCGTGTTCGCGGGCACCGGTCTTCCCCTCATGACGACGCTCCTGGCGATCAAGACGCACGCGCCGAATCTCTGCTTCGTCTGCGAAACGGGGCCGATTGCGCCGATCGTCCTGCCGACGCCGCTGTCCGTGTCCGATCCCCGGCTTCAGCACCGCGCCCTGCGTCTCGGCTCCCTGAAAGAGGTCCTGGCGAACCTTCTGCAGCGGGGCATGATGGATGTCGGTTTCGTCGGCGGGGCGGAAATCGACCAGTACGGGAACATCAACTCCACGGTCATCGGCGACTACCGCCGGCCGACGGTGCGCTTTCCGGGGAGCGGCGGCGGCAATGACATCCTGTCGCATGCCAAGAGGATCCTCATTATCACCAAGCATGAAAAGAAACGCTTCCCGGAACGGTGCAACTATATCACGAGCCCGGGATACCTGGGCGGCGGCGCCGACGGCAGGGTGAAGGCGGGGCTGACGACGAGCCCGAACCCGCCCATCACGGTCATCACGAGGCTCGGCGTCATGGAAACGAATCCCGCAACGGGGCGCTTTCAGATTGTGAAGGTCATGCCCGGCTCCAGTGTCGAAAAGATCCTCGCGGAGACGGGTTTCCGGCCCGATGTTGCGGATCGGCTCGAAGCGTTGAAGGCGCCCAGCGACTTTGAGCTTCGCGTCTTGCGGGAAGAGGTCGATCCGCAGGGCCTGTACATGAAAAAAGTATGAGAAGAAGGAGGCGGTCTCGTTGGCGATGAAGGAGCGATACTCCCCGGCATTGCAGGATTATCTGGCGGCTTTTCAGAAACCGGAAGAACCGTTTCTTTTTTTCTATCGACTGGAAAAGAGCGGCGGGATCCACCGGCGGGGGCTGACACGCGGCGCCTTTCTCTCCCTCGCGCGGAAGGCGGCGGAAGCCCTTAGGGCCGCCGGCCAGGGCAAGGGCTGCAGGATCCTGCACTGTTTCGGGGCCAATGACGTGCACGATCTGGCTTTCCGGCTGGCGGGCGCCATGATCGGGACCGTTCCGGTCACGGTCAACTGGCAGGACGATCCGCTGGAACGTCTTCTTTACAAATGCCATCGGACGAAGGCGACGATGGTGGTGACGGGCGCGTCTTTCGATCCCGCACTGAGGGAAGGCCTGAAGGCGAAATTGCCGGATGTCCCATTTTTCGACGCGGACGGCCTTGAAGAGGGCGGCGAAAGCGCTGCCGAACCATACGAGCCGGATCTGGGCGAAGAGGACACCAAGATCATCATCTTCACCTCGGGAACCACCGGCGACCCCAAGGGGGCGCAACTGGCATACCGCAGCTACCGGAACAACCGCGCCGCCTTTGAGCAGATGCTCGAAATCCGCCCGTCCGACCGGTTTGCGGCGGTTGTCGTGAACCCCATGCACCACACCAATTCCACGGCGATAACGGATTGGGCGCTGCGCCGTCCGGGCAGCCATGTTCACCTGATCGAAAAGTACTCGACACGGTACTGGGAGATCCTGACCGGCGTCGCCGCGGAGGGCTACGACCGTATCCTGGCGCCGACGGTTTCGCGGCACTTCGACTTTCTGGAGGAACTGGCGGCGGCGGACCGCCTCCCGGTGCCCCTGGACCGGCTGAAGGAGGCGATGTCGAGGATCGACTTTCTGATCGGTTCCGCCCCCGTCGGACCGACGACGGTGAGCCGTCTGCAGAAGTACGCCGGCCGCATTCCCACCGTCCGTTTCGGCTCCACGGAGACCTGTCTGCAGGTCCTGGGCATTCCCCGGAAACTGGACGACAAGGAACGTCTGGAGATATTCGAGAAGGGGTGGGCCCACCGGGTCAACGGGGAACCCCTGTCCGGATACTACATCGGCCGCCCCCATGAGCCCCATACGGAAGTCCGGATTGTCCGGGAAGTCGCCCGCGGCGCCGAAGGGTACATGCTGGACGTGCCAGCCGGGACCCCCGGCTATCTCATTACGCGCGGCGGCAACGTGATGACCGGCTACGCGGGGAATCCGGAGGCGACCCGGGAGGTCTTTGAAGACGGATGGTATCTGGGACTGAAGGACATCTGCTTCGCTTTGGAGAATCCCCGGGACGGCCGGATCGATTATTTCTGGGTCAGCCGCGATTCATCTCTCCTGATCCGCGGCGGCGCAAATTATGCCTACGATCAGATCAGCGCCCAGCTCGCCGATTTTGTCGTCCGCCATTACGGACTTCCGAGCGGATCCTTCAACATCGCCGTTGTGGGGCTTCGGGTGGCCAGCGAGCACGAGGATTCCTGCTGCGTCACCATGGAGCTGCTCGGCGGCGAGGCGCGCCGCCTGCGGCCGCTGCTCGAGGAGTCCTTTCTGAGAGAGGCCCGGAAAAGCGTCTCGAAAGGGGCCAGGCCGGATATCCTCCGGTTCGCCGAAATCCCGAGAAACTTCAAGGGGGCGCTGCTCGTTCCGGAACTGAAAAAGGAAACCCTTGCCTATCTGGGAAGCCTGGGAGGGAAGTCCTCCTGAAGAAGCCGGCTTCATCCGCCGCGCCCGGGAACCGCATTTCAATGTCAGAATAAATTCCATATATTTGTATTTTCAATGAAATTGATTTACAAGGGAAACACTTCCCCTCCCCCCGGGGCGAGTTCGGAATTCCCGGGACATGAACTCCCGGGAGGGGCTCTTTATGATAAACAGTGGTAATGCAAAATATGATATTTATTAAATTGACTTATAGTTGGCATCCCCTATAGGAGATTTCATGATAGTGGAGGCCGGACTGTTCCGCCTGCATCGGGGAGCGGAAGCGCGGCACCGCAAGTTCACAAAGAGAATAAACGGCAGGAGTCGTCGATAACTGCGTCGATCAAGAAGGAATTCTAATTATCTTAGGAGGAATTGAATGAACAGAGATCGTTTGTTTGGTAGGAAAACGGGAATTTCCTACAAGACGGAAGAAAAGACCGTCTTACGGGGCTTCAACCTGAGCGATCTCGCGGAAGCGGGATACACGTTCTATGACGCCCTGTTCGTGCTGTTCCAGAACAGGATCCCGTCCGAGGCCGAAATGGACATGTTGCGCTACGAGACCGGCGAATTCCTGGAGCACTCGATGTCTCCGTCGGCGGCTTCGGCCATCGCGGTCATCAACGGCCGGCCTTATCTGCCGGCGGCGGTTGCCTCTTCGGTGATGACGTTCGGAGGCGCGCACGGTCCGGGGGCGGCGCACGGCTACATGCTGCACACGTACATCGAACGCGCCCGTGTGGAGGGAAAGCCGGTCGAGGAAATGGGCAAGGTCCTGGTGGACGAGTACATGGACAACGGCCTTGCCGTCATGGGAATGGGCCAGCCGCAGCATACGGACGGCGATCCTCGTGCGCAACCGACCCATATCAAGCACGAGCAGCTCTGCAAGGGCGTCTATCTGGACCTCCAATGGGCGATCGAGAAGCGCTTCAATGAGCGCCGCAAGAAGGAAGGCCGCTCCTACGTGGCCGTCAACATGATCGGCGCGGGGAACACCGCCCTCGCGGAACTCGGATTTTCACCGAATGCGGCCTGGTGCATCGGCTGCGTCTGCCGCGGCTTCAGCTGCGCTGCGCACGCCCTGTACACGATGAAGAAGGGACGCGCCTGGGCGGCCTCCAAGAGCGAGCCCATGGTCCAGATGCTGGATCTTTCCATGATCAAGTATGTGGGTCCGGCGGATCGTGAAGTGCCTCCGCAGTCCGAAAGACAGGCCTATGCGAAAAAACAGAAAGAGGAAGGAGAATACAAGAAATGGGTAATCTAGACGATCCGAGACTCATGTTCAATTATCGGACCCGCGAACGCGGCACCGTTCCCCTGGACAAGAGCCGCCAGCCCTTCCAGTGGGTTTCCGAAGTCGCCTATAAGAACGTTCATCGCATCGTGTCCCGCGGTTATGACACCACGGAACTGGTCGAGGAGGGATACGGCCTCACGGACGTGCTCTTCATCGATTTCCAGGCCCGCATCCCGCTGATCGAAGAAGACAAGATGCTCAACTACATCATGGTCGTCATGCTGGAAGACGGCCAGTCCAACCCGGCGAACATCGCCCGCATCGTCGCCCAGAGCAAGACCTACCTCACGCAGGCCGCCGGCGCCTCGATCCTCGCCTTCGGCCACGCCTTCGGCGGGTACTCGGCCATGGGCAACCGCCTCATGAAGTATCTCGCCAAGGGAGAGAAGGAAGGCAAGTCCGCAGCCGAGATGGCGGAACTCCTCGTGAAGGACCATGCGAAGGATGAAGCGCTCGGCGTATCCGGCCTGATGCTGAAAGATCCCATGGCCAAGAGGCTGATCGCCCGCGCCGAGAAGCTGGGTGTTGCCGGCAAGTACATTGCCTTCCAGAAGGAGATCGTCAAGGCCGCCCAGAAGGCGAGCAAGACGCCGGTGGATATCGATCTGCTCGGCGCGACCTGCTCCGCCATGATGGATCTTGGCTTCACCCCCGAGGCCGCCTGGGCCATTCTGGCCGTAACGCGCGCTTTTGCCTCGGGTGCCCATTACTGCGAAGAGGTTGAACGCGGCGAATTCGTCGGACTGGGACAGGTCCTGACGCCGAAGGAAGACTACGACGGCGAGCCCGACCGGCCCGTTCCTTCTCTGGAGGAACGCAAGGCGGTCGTAAAGTCGATGGTGGCGAAGACGCCGCAGGAATGGCGCGACAGCGTCGACAAGAAGAAGAAGATCAGCGGCTCCGGCTGGGCCATCGAGGAGGCAATTGAAGATCCTCGCGGCAGCCGCAAGATCTGAACGTTTTCCGCAAGGAGAATTGACGGAAGCTTTTGCGCCCCTCCCCTCCGGCCGTTTCGAACCGGAGGGGAGGGGTCGCTGCAGAACAAGGAGGAACAAAGATCATGGCTGAAGACAATGTAAAGGAAATGTACGAGAAGGCGAGAGCGGCGTTCAAGACCGTCGAGTTCTGGCCTCAGGATAAGGTCGATGAAATGGTCCTGGCCGTCGGCTGGGAGCTTCAGAAAAAGGAAACGGCCGAAGAGCTGGCGCGGCTTGCCGTAGAGTCCGGCCTCGGCGTCTACGAAGACAAGGTTCACAAGATCGGGACGAAGGTCCGCGGCACGCTCTATGATCAGATCGGCGTGAAGACCTGCGGTCTCGTGGAAGAGGACAAGGTCAAGGGGATCCGCAGGTACGCCAAACCCATCGGCGTCATCGCGAACGTCGTGCCCTGCACGAATCCCGAATCGACGGTGTGCTGCATCGCGCTGAGCACCCTGAAGACGCGCAACGCGATCATCTGCTCGCCTCATCCGCGCACCGAGCTGGCCACCTACACGACGGTGGAGCACATCCGCAAGGCCCTGGCGAAAGTCGGCGCCCCCGTCGACCTGGTCCAGTGCATCCGGCACACCAGCAATGAGAAGACCCAGGAACTGATGGCCAATTGCGATTACGCGGTCGCCACCGGCGGCGCGGCCCTCGTGAAGGTCGTCTACGCGGCGGGCGTTCCCGCACAGACCGTGGGCGCCGGCAACGTCGTCTCCGTCGTGGATTCGACGGTAAAGGACATCCGGACCATGGCCGCGCGGCTCGTGAAATCGAAGACCGCCAACAACGCGGCATCCTGTTCGTCCGAGAATGCAGTTGCCATTGAAGAGAAGGTGTTCGACAAGGTCATCGCGCAGTTGAAGGAGGAGGGCGGCTACCTCTGCAGCAACGAGGAGCGCGAAATCCTGAGAAAGACCATGTGGCCCGACGGTCACACCCTGAACCGCGAAATCGTTGCGAAGAACGCGATGTTCATCGCCGAGCTGGCCGGTCTGAAGGTTCCGAAAGGCACGCGCGTCCTCATGGTCATGGGAGAGAAGATCGGCAAGGAAGACCGTTTCTCCGGCGAGAAGCTTTCCCCGGTTCTGACGGTTTGGAAGTGGACGGACTTCGACGAGATGCTGGACCGTCTGGAGAAGATCCTGAAATTTTCCGGCGATGGCCATTCGGCGAACATCCAGACCGAGATCGACGAACGGAGAGTGAAAATGGCTCTGCGCGCCAATGTGGGCCGGATCGTCTGCAACATGGGCCACACCGAGGCCAACAGCGGCGGCTGGACCAGCCATCTGGGCTTTACGGACACGCTGGGCTGCGGCACCTGGGCGGGGAACATCAGCTGTGAAAACATCAACTGGAAGCAGTTCCTCATGTACACGCGCCTGTCCGTTCCCGTAGAAAACTATCAGCCTTCCGACGAAGTCCTCTTCGGGCCCTACCTGAAGAAGTACGGCAAAGACTGATCCCGGGATCGGCGATCTCCCCTTTTGGGTTACGGGGCCCCGCGCTTTTTTGGGCGGGGTTTCCCGTTTTGCGATACCCGATGATCGGAGTAAAGAAACCTTCATGATTCAAGCCGTTTTCTGGGACAACGACGGGGTTCTCGTCGATACCGAACTTCTCTATTATCAGTCGACCCGCGAGGTGCTGCGGCGGGTCGGCGTCGATCTGACGGTCGCGGCCTTCATCGATATTTCCCTGAAACAGGGGCGGTCCGTCTTCGATCTCGCCGAAAGGCAGGGTGTTTCCCCCGACACCGTGGAGGGGCTTCGCGAAGACCGGAACCGGCTCTACGGAGACATGCTGGGGCGGGGCGTGCGCGTCATGGACGGCGTCGAGCCGGCCCTGCGCGAGCTTCGGGGAAGGGTCTTGCTCGGGGTGGTGACCAGTTCCCGCCGCGAGCATTTCCAGCGGATGCACGAACGAACGGAGCTTCTGGACTACTTCGACTTCGTCCTGACGCGCGAGGATTTTCGCGAGGCGAAACCGGATCCCGAACCGTACCTCAAGGCGCTGCAGCATGTCGGACTCGACGCGGAGCAGGCGGTCGTCGTCGAGGACTCGGAAAGAGGCCTCCTCGCCGCCTCTGCGGCAGGGATGCGCTGTCTCGTCGTGCCCAACGAATTGACGCGCGGGCAGGATTTTCACAGAGCCTGGCGCATCCTCCACGACGCCAGCGAGGTTGCCGATGAGGTCCTTTCTTTACGGACGGGGAAATCCGCAGCGGCGGCCTGAGGGGGAGACGAAGGATTCCTGCGCAACGCCCCGCCGATATGATCTCTGGAGGACATCGTGATTCGAGCGATCCTGTTCGATTTTGGCCAGACCCTCGTCGATTCCGCGGAAGGTTTTCGCGCGGCGGAAAAGGAAGCGGAAAAGGCGGTGTTCGATTTCCTGGACGGCATCTCCTGGGACGCCTTCCTGGAGTCGTACCGCGACTTGCGCCGGCAGCTGCACGGGCAATCCAATTTCTCCCGTCAGGACCTCTTCCGCGGCGTCTGTCAATCCGTCGGGCGGGAGCCGGAAACGGAGCGCCTCGTGCAATGGGAAAACCGCTACTGGGATCGGGTCCGGGCAGCGACGAGACTCTTTCCGGAGACCATCGAAGTCTTATCGGAACTTCGTTCGTCCCGCCGCCTCGGCATGATCACCAACACGCAGGGGCAGAGACCCTCGGTCATGCACCGGCTTCGTGAAATCCCGGAACTGCCCGGTTTCTTCGAGGCCATCGTCGTCGCGGGTGAAGGGGGCGTGCCGCCGAAGCCCGATCCAGTGCCATTCCGTCTCTGTCTGGAGCGGATGCGCCTGCGTCCGGAGGAAGCGGTGTACGTGGGCGACGATTGGCGCATCGACATCCTCGGCGCCCGCGGCGCCGGCATGCGGGCCGTCTGGCTGCGACACGAAAGCGTCCGGCGGAACTGGCCCGCCGGTGATGCGGACGCGCCGGTTATCACGCGCCTCGATGCCCTGCTTTCGATCGACCGGCTCCTGAAATGACGGCCCCGTTCGACTTTCCCTTCGCTTTGGCCGTGGCGCCGGGAATTCCCTTCGCCGTCCTGAGCCTTGCCTGTGCCGGCGTCAACGACGTCGTTTTCAAAAAGTATACGCAGGGCAGGGGATCGTACGGCGCATACGTATTCGGCATCGGCGTTGCCTGGACCTGCCTCCAGCTGCTCTTCCTTTTTCTGAGGGGCATGCCCCCGGCCAGGGACGCCCTTACCCTGGGGTTCGGAGCGGCCGTCGGATTGTGCCTGGTATTGTCCAATCTCCTGCTGCTGGAAAGCCTCTCGGTCGTTGCCGTCAGCGTGGGATCGACCATTTATCGTTTGAACACGGTCGGCGTGGTTCTCCTGTCGTTTGTGATCCTCGGAGAAACGCTGGATGCCTTCAAGGCGGCGGGCATTCTTGCCGGGGTCGCCGGCATCCTCTTCCTGTACGACAACAAAGGCAGGGCCGCGGGTGAACGGCTGCCGCAGCTGCGCTTTTTCGGCCTGGCTGTGGCGGCGTCGATCCTGCGCGCCTTGTACGGCGTCGTCTCGAAGGCGGGTATCTCCGCCGGCGCAGACCCGCCGTCCATGATCCTGATCACGTCCATCAGCTGGATTGCGGGAGGACTTGTCTATTCCTTCGCGAGGGAGGGGTGCTGCCGCCTGGAGGGAAGACAGGCGGCCTACTCGATGGCCTCGGGCATCCTCATCTTCGCCATCGTGGAATTTCTCACGGCGGCGCTGGTGCAGGGACGGGCAAATGTCGTCGTGCCCGTCGCGAACCTGAGTTTCGTCGTCGCCATAGGCCTTTCCTCCGCGCTGAATCTCGAGCGCCTTACGGCGAAGCTGCTATTTGCCATGACATTGGCCGCCATTTCTGTTATAATTCTGTCGTTTTCGTGAGCACCAGTTCGTATCGAAGAAAAAACACTTGTGACCAAAACACTTTCGGGGAGCCGCCCGTGCGCGGCTGGATGTGAGCTATGTACTTCAACCATCTGAAAGCGTTCTATCATGTGGCCGATTGCCGGAGCTTCACGCTGGCCGCTCAGAAGCTCAATCTCTCGCAGCCGACGCTGAGCCTTCAGGTCCAGTCACTGGAAAGACAGTACGGGATACCCCTCATCAAGCGGTATAAGAAGGCCTTCGAGCTTACCGAAGAAGGGGAACTGGTTTTCTCCTATGCCCAGTCGATTTTTGCGCTCCTGCACGACCTGGAGAATTCGATCGAAGATCTCAACACGCGCAGCCTCAAGATCGGTTCCACGCCGACGCTCGCCCATTATATCCTTCCGGGGATCATCCAGTCGCTCAAGGAATCCAATCCCAAGCTGAAGGTTCAGCTCTATACGGGATTGTCGAAGGAAGTCCTCAAGATGGTTGCCAATTTCGAATACCACGTCGGATTGATCAGCCGCATCGAGTATCCCGGCAATATCGTCAAACGGCCGATCGCAGAGCCGAAGCTGTATTTTATCGCCAACGATCCGGCGCTGCCCGGACAGCTCCATCTGGAACAGCTGGCCTCTTATCCCGTCATTCTTCCGGAAGCGGGGTCCGCCACGCGCGATTACCTCGTCGGGGAATTCCGGCGTCGCGATATTCCCATGAACATCTGCATCGATTGCGAGAACGCCCAGGCGATCAAGCACATGGTGCACCTGGGCATGGGCGGCGCCTTTTTCCCGCTTTACGCAATCCATGAGGATATCCAGGAAAAGAAGTACCGCAAGATCGAGATCCTCGATGACCTTCATATCACCGTCGACTTGATCTGCCTGAAAGACCGGAGGAATATCAAGATGGTAAAGAACTTTCTTGCCGCGGTCCAATCCTATTCCTTTCCCAAGTAAGATCTTCCTTCTTTCCGCACCTTCTCCACAGCGGCGGGAAAAGCGGCATTCCGCCTGCGTTTCCCGTCCGCTGGAACCGGTCAATGAAATTATTGAAATTATGTATTGGACGGCGGCGGTCCGTTGCCGCATTCTGCTGCTGCCTTCCGTTCCGGAAAGTCGTGGACGGCGGCTGTGAGGTGCTGCATGCGCGCTGTGGAATCGGTGGTTCTTTTCCTGATCGACGGGATGCGCCCGGACGGACTCCGGCTGGCCGACACGCCCGTGATCGACGGTCTCATGGGTGCGGGCGCATCGACGATGACGGCGCAAACGGTCATGCCGACGACGACGCTTCCCTGCCACACGTCTCTCTTTTTCAGCCTTCTCCCGCAGGACCACGGTATCCTGGACAATGCCTGGAAACCGCTGAAGACGCCCGGGAAAAGCCTCTTCGGTCTTCTGAACGAGCAGGGCATGGCTGCGGCGTCTTTCTTTAACTGGGAACCCCTGCGGAACCTTTCCCCGGACGGCGCCCTTGCCGCGTCTTTCTTTCTCAAGGACCGCAAGGAGCACGACGGGAGCGTCGACCGCGAGATCGCTTCCCTCGCCGTGCGCTGGCTCGCGAACAATCCGTTTCAGTTCGCCTTCGTCTATATGCACAACACTGACCGCACCGGCCACAGCGACGGCTGGATGTCGGACAAATATCTCCGGGCGATCGGCAACGCCGACGCCTGCATCGGCGAAGTGATGGGTGTTCTCAACGGGAACACGGCCGTGATCGTCATGAGCGACCATGGCGGCCATGACAAGACGCACCATTCGGACTGCCCGGAGGACATGACGATTCCTTTCATCATCCGGGCACCGGACATTCCCGGGGGCGGCCGGATTTCGGGGGACGTCCGCATCACCGATGTCGCACCGACGATCGCCGCTCTCCTGGGAATGGAAGCGCCGGACTCGTGGATTGGCGCGAAGATCGCCGTTCAGGCTGTGTGATCGATCAGCCGTTTGAGCCGGTCCCGGGTTTTCAACCGGTCGTCAGACGAAAAGAGATAAATCCGGGAGTTGTCATTCGAGGAGGGCTTCATGCCGAGTATTGGAGTATCCACGTATTCGTTGTTTCTGAAGATGTCGACGCTGGACGCCATCAGGTTTGCGGCCGGAGAGGGATTTGAAGGAGTGGAGATCTACACCTCTCCGTATGTCTTCACGCCCGACGGCGCCACGGAACAGGACAAGAAGACGATCCGCAGCGTCGGAAAGAAGAAAGGCCTCTCCTACTCGGTTCACTTCGCCGGCGGGAACGATCTGGCCAATGTGGACAAGTTCCATCTGGCCGAGAGCCGCAGAAAACTGCGCAAGACCATCGAATTCTGCCATGAAATCGGCGGGAGCGTCGTCGTGATCCATCCCGCTCAGGAACCGCGAATGAGCGTCCACAAGAAAGATCCCCTGACGCAGTATCCGAAATACCAGCTCGCCCATCTGCGCGCCGACGCCCTGGCGCGATTCAAGGAATCGCTGGACGACGGGGCGATCTGCGCGCAGCGGTCGGACGTCCTGCTCGGATTGGAGAATTACAGCCACGTTCCGAATTGTCTCCAGACGCGATATGAAGACCTGGTGGAATGGGTGACGGAGATCGGCAATCCGGCCCTGCAGATCACGCTGGATACGGGACATGCGAACCTCGAGGGCGGCGTCCAGGAGGCTCTCGGCATCTTCGGCCCCCGTGTCGTTCACGTGCATCTGAACGACAACAACGGCAAAGCCAGCGGACACGGAGAGCTCGGCACGGGGACGATTCGCTGGGACGCGCTTCAACCCTTTTGCCGCTCCTTCGATGGCATGCTCTGCATCGAGATCCTCGGTTTTGGCGATCTGGAAGGTTCGGTTCTGCGCAGCAAGGCGTTCATGGAAAAGCTGTTGCAGCGCGACGCCTGCAGGGCTAACGTATAGTCTCCAACCGGCCGGATGAACGGACCGGGGCATCGGAGCAGGAAAGGGAAGACATGCTGCGGAGATCTCTTCGAATCGGAACGGTTGCGGCGGCGCTGATATTGGCGTTGTCGGCCGCCGCGCCGACGGCCGGACCGGCGGCGTCCTCGGACTGGCCTCCCTACGTGACGGTTCGGGACGAGACTTCACTGCATATCCGCTGGCGTACGGCGGACCCGTCGCAGGACCGGCTGACCCTGTACGAAAAGAACACCAAGCGCGAACTGGCCTCGTTCGCGGAGGACAGCCCCGTGCAGATGCACAGTGTGCTGATCGAGCATCTCCGGCCGGGAGCCGCGGCCGAATACCGCATCCAGGGCACGAAAAATGCGGGCATGGAAGGCCGGCTGCGCCTGCCGCGGCAGGGACGCGAATTGGCCTTCTTTGTGGTCGGAGATACGCAGGCCCTGACAATTCCCGGTTCTCTGGACATGGAGCTGTCCAGGCAGCGGATGACGATCGAAGCGATCGCCGGGGATCCCGTCCCGGGCGATTTCCTCGTGCATACCGGAGACCTGGTGGAATCGGGCAATCTGCCGGAGTACAGCGGTTTCTTCCGTCTGATTGCGCCGCTCTCCGCGAGAATGCCGCTCTTCGCCGTGAAGGGAAATCATGACGACCGGTCGGACCTTTTTATCGAGGCCTTCGGCTTCCCCGTCGCGGGCAGACTTCACGGAACGGACTGGCATCACTTCGCTACGGAGAATGCGCTCTTCGTTTTTCTGAATCTCAATTTCAACAGCATCCAGCAGGTTGCCGATACGAACCGTCTGCTGAACCTCGTCCTGGAGGAATATCGGAACAAGAAGTGGAAGTTCGTATTCACCCATCAACCGCTTTACAGCAATGCGGCGGGGGGCGAGGAGACTCCGTTCCGCACGCTCTTCGAACCGCTGTTTGCGAAATACGGCGTCGACGTCGTATTTTCGGGACATCACCACGCCTATCAGCGGATCTCCCGGAACGGCATCATGTATGTCGTCTCCGGTGGAGGGGGCGCTCCGACCTACTCCCCGCTGGCGGACAAGAAAATGGAAGGAACGGTGAAAACTGCGGAAAGAACGATGCATTATCTTCGCGGGCGGATCCTGGGAGACAGGTTCATCCTGGAGGCCCGCATGGCGGGCCGGGAGCGGGGTGACGCCGTCGAACCCGCCGCAGGCGAGTTGGATCGATTTGAGCTGACCAAACCATGAAGACACTCTATTGGCGGACCCTGAAAAGAACGCTGGTCACGGGCTATGACAATATCGGCCTGCTGATGGCGGCGAATATTCTTTTCGTCCTGGCCTCGCTTCCGCTGGTGACGCTGCCGGCGACGATTCCGATGCTCGGCGCCGCCGTGTCGTCGATCGCCAGGGGGGAAAGGCTTTCCTGGAGGCGGCTGTGGGAAAGCGCGGGACGGCATTATTTCCGCAGCGGGCTTCTCCTGTTCTGCGCCCTCGGGGTCATGGGTATTCTGCTCGCCGATCTGCACGTCCTGGGAAAGATGAGGGAAAGCCATCCGGAGGTCGCCTATCTGATCATGGGATTTGTCCTGTGTTTTCTCCTGGCATGGCTGCTCATGCAGATCTACCTGCTGCCGTTTTTTCTTGCGGAGCCGCGGGCGGTCGGGAAGGCGGTCAGAAAGGCATTCTTTCTGGTGCTGGACAACTTCGGGCTGTCCGTCGCCGTCGGCGTGACCGCGCTGGTTTTCGTCGGGATCATGATCGTCACGGGCGTCGGGCCCTTCGTTCTCATGGTGAGCATTCTCTTTCTGCTTCAGCACATGCTTTTTAACAATCTTATGGAGAGGTATGATGAGCAACGATAGTTCGGGGAAATTTTCCGGGAACGTCGCAGGTCTGGATGCAGCGGCCATCGAAACGTTGAATCGCAGTCTGATGCGGCGGAAGACGTTTCGCGAGGCCCTCAGCGGGTACCTCTTCATCGCGCCGGCCACCATCATCCTTCTCGCCTTCTTTTTTCTTCCGACGCTGTATGCCTTCGTGGTGAGTTTTTACCGCTGGGACTTTATGAATCCCGTGAAGACCTGGGTCGGCTTCGGCAATTACATCAGCCTGCTTACCTCCGGCGAGTTCTGGCACGTCATGTGGGTTACGGTGTACTACATGATCGGTTCCATTCCTTTTGCGATGTTTTTTGCGCTGCTCCTGGCTCTTTGCATCAACGAGAAGCTGAAATGTCTTGCTTTTTTCCGCACCGCGACCTTTGCGCCCGTCGTGGCTTCCATCGTGGCCATGTCCGCGGTCTGGCTGTGGATGTATGATCCGATCAACGGTCTCCTCAATTATTTTCTGAAGATCGTGGGACTGGCACCCCTCAAGTGGCTGACGGATACGCAATTGGCGATGCCGTCACTCATTCTTTTCGACATCTGGAAGCACACAGGTTACGACATGATCATCTACCTGGCCGGCATCCAGAGCATCCCCGATTCCTATTACGAGGCCGCGAAAATCGACGGGGCGGATGCCTGGCAGCGGTTCTGGAAGATCACCTGGCCTCTGCTCGGTCCGACAACGCTCTTCATTCTCATCATCTCCGTCATTCAGCGTTTCCAGGTTTTTTCGATGGTTCACACCATGACCAAGGGTGGGCCGGTGCAGGCGACGGACGTCATCGTGTTCTACCTGTATGAAAAGGCTTTTGTCCATTTCGAGATGGGCTATGCCTTCGCCGTCGCCTACATCCTCTTCGTGATCATCTTTCTGATCACCGTGATCCAATGGAAGGTCGGGGCGAAGAAAGTGCACTACGGCCGCTCCTGAATATAGAATGTACATTCGACCTTTACAGGAAGGGTTCGCTGCAATGGATTCCATGGAAGAAAAGGGCAAGCGGTATCAGATGAAGAAGAAGGCGGTGCGGGTGGTCCTCTACCTGTTTCTCATTCTTGCGGCCGTCATCTCTCTCTTCCCGCTCTACTGGATGCTTCTCACGTCGCTCACGCCGATGGACGAGATCTTCATCTTTCCGCCGAAGTTCTGGCCCAGCCGCATCGCCTGGGAAAACTACGCCGCGGCCTGGAATTCATCGGCCATGGGCCGGTATTATATCAACAGCATCGTCGTGACCTTCTTCACGACGGGCGCTCATGTGGTGTTTGCCTGCATTACCGCCTACGCCTTCGTCTGCATCCGCTTTCCCGGCCGCGAAGCCGTGTTCATGATTTTTTTGGGCACGATGATGATCCCTCATGTCGTCAATCTCATCCCTTCCTTTGTGCTCTTGAAATGGCTCGGTTGGATCAATACCTACCAGGGCCTGATTGTTCCGCATGCCATCAGCGTCTTCGGCATTTTTCTTTTGCGTCAGTTCTTCATGGGGATACCCAAGGACTATGAAGACGCGGCGAAAATCGACGGGTGCGGCAGGCTCGGAATCCTATGGAGAATGTATATTCCCCTGGCGAAACCCGCCATTTCCGCCTTGACCATTTTTTCCTTCTATCACGTGTGGAATGATTTCTTCTGGCCTTTGGTTATCACGAGCACCGATGAAATGAGGACGTTGCAGATCGGCTTGAGATACTATCTGGACGCGGAGGGCGGCTCCGGCTGGGAATTGGTCATGGCGGCGGGTACCATGGTGGTAGCGCCGGTGCTGTTGGCCTTTTTCCTTCTCCAGAGGCAGTTCGTCCGGGGAATCACCATGACGGGTCTCAAGGGGTAGCAGATCATGAGGGCGAGGGGCTTGCCACCTCTCCCGTAAAGAGGAAGAGAGTCTTCACGAGAAAGGAAGGAGAACGAAATGAAGAAGAAAAAGAGGGTAAGGCTACTTTGCGGGAGCCTGGCAGCGATGCTGGGGCTGGTTGTCTTCGTGCTGCTTTCTGCATCGGCGTTCGCAGCCGAAAAGCAGGAACTGGTGGTCTGGCATTCGAAAGCCACGCTTCGCGGCCAGGTCTGGGCCAAGATGGTGAAGGAGTTCAACGCCACGCATCCGAACATCCAGGTGACGGCCACCTATCAGGGGGGGTACGAGCAGACGGTGCAGAAAATCACGACGGCGATTGCAGGCAACGCGACGCCCGATGTCGCCGAATTGCCCCAGTCACGCGGCATTCTGGAGTTTGCGGGGAGCGGCAAGCTTCTGCCCATCGAGGATTTCATGCCCAAGGGCGGCAAAGAAGATTTCCCCGCCGGTGCGCTGGCGAGATACAGCGTCGGGGGGAAGCTCTATGCCATCCCGAATGCGGTCAGCACAAGCCTGTTGTACTACAACGCGGACCTATTCAAGGAGGCAGGGCTCGATCCTGAGAAGCCGCCCCAGACCTGGGACGATGTCGTGACCATCGGCAAGAAACTGACGCGCGATACCGACGGCGACGGCAAGCCGGACAAATGGGGCCTTGTGACCCATACGACCGTCAACTACTTTCTGTTCGCCATGATCTACCAGAACGGCGGCCGTCTGTTCGACGAGAAGGGCAATCCCGCCTTCAATTCGCCCGAAACGGCGGAGGCGCTGCAGTTCTGGTCCGATCTGGTTCATAAGCACAAGATCATGCCGCCCCTGACCCATGCGGCAGCCAACAAACTCTTCATGGCCGGTACGGCGGGCATGATGTACCAGTCCACCGCCTTCCTGGAGACGCTGAAAAAAGGCGTCGGCACCCGCTTCGTTTACAAGACGGCCTTCTTCCCGAAGAAGAAGCAATGGGGCACGGACATCGGCGGGACGGCGCTGGGAATCTTCAAATCCAATCCGGCGCGCGAGAAGGCGGCCTACGAATTTGTCAATTGGATGACGGACACGGAACGCGCAGCCTATTGGAGCCAGGAAACGGGATACGTCGCGGCCCGCAAATCCTGCATGAAGCTGCCCAGCCACCAGAAATTTCTTGAACAGAATCCGAACGCGCGCGTTGCCGGCGAGCAGCTGCCTTACGTATCGGTCATGCCCGCCAGCAGGGGCGACAATCTCATCTACAAGCCTTTCCTCTCGCTGATCGAGAAGCTGGAGGCGGAGCCCAACGTCAACATCAAGAAGGAATTGGATGAGATTGCCAAAGACGTCGCGGCGAAACTGAAGGAGAAGTAGGAAAACAATCTGCCGGGGGGAAGCGCGAGGAGCGCTTCCCCCGGCCCTGACCGGAAGGGAAGGCGAAGCATTCTCGGAGCAAAAGGGAGAACGGGAGAACATGGCGCAGATTCGGTTTGAAAACGTGACAAAGAGGTTCGGCAGCGTGACGGCCGTCGACCGGATGAACATGACTTTCGAGGACAAGGAATTTGTCGTCCTGCTCGGGCCGAGCGGATGCGGGAAATCGACGGCTCTTCGCATGATCGCAGGTCTCGAGGAGGTCACGGAGGGCCAGATCTACATCGATGAGGCATTGGTCACCCACGTGGAGCCTAAGGACCGCAACATCGCCATGGTCTTCCAGAACTATGCCCTCTACCCGCACATGGACGTCTACACGAACATGGCTTTCGCCCTGAAGCTGAGAAATCTATCCAAGGAAGAAATCGACCAGCGCGTCCATGAAGCCGCCGCGATCCTCGGCCTTCAGGACCTGCTGCACCGCAAACCCAGGCAACTCTCGGGGGGCCAGAGCCAGCGCGTGGCGATGGGCCGCGCCATCGTGAGGAAGCCGAAGGCCTTCCTGTTCGACGAGCCGCTTTCCAACCTCGATGCGAAACTCCGCGCCAGCATGCGCGGCGAGATCCGGAACCTGCACAACCGTCTGCAGACGACGACCATCTACGTGACGCACGATCAGGTGGAGGCCATGACGCTGGCGGACCGCGTCGTCGTCATGAAGGACGGGACCATGCAACAGGTCGGAACACCCCTCCATATCTACGAAAAGCCGGCCAACCTCTTCGTCGCGGGCTTCATCGGCAACCCGCCGATGAATCTCATGACCTGCCGCATCGAAAAAAAGGCTGCGGGCCTGTACCTGGAAAATGCGGCCTGCTCCTTTCCGGTGAAAGCGATCGAGAACGGCTCCGGGCTCCTCAGCGGCTATACGCAGGGGGAGGTCATCCTGGGCATCCGGCCGGAGCATATGGAGGACAGGGCGTTCGTGGAGACCTGCGATCCGGACAGAATCCTGAGCGCCGCGGTGTCTCTTGTGGAGCCGATGGGATCCAATACGCACCTGCGGATGAAAATCAACGATACGGAAATGATCGCCTGCGTCGACTCCCGCACCGAGGCGAAAGTCGATGAGGTGGTCTCGCTCGTATGCGATCTTTCGCGTGTCTGCCTCTTCGACAAGGAATCGGGAAGGCTTCTCGGCGAAAAGGGATGATGCGTCCGCAGCGGCAGATCGTCTATTTCGCAACGGCGATGTCTCTGGTCAATCTGGGAGACACCCTCTTTTATGTGATTGTTCCCACGTACTATACCCACCTGGGATTGATTCCCTTCCAGGTGGGTATTCTTCTTTCGGTCAACCGCTGGATCCGGCTGGGGACGAATCATCTCGTTGAATACGGCTACCGTCGCTATCCGAGCGACCTGTGGCTCCTGGGCGCATTCTTTCTGGGGTCCGTGGTCTGTACGGTCTACGGATTCGCCGCGACCTTCACCCTGTTTCTGCTCGCCCGCATCGGCTGGGGCATCGCCTATTCGCTCCTTCGTCAGGCCGGCATCATGAACGTCGTCTCCTGCAGTTCCGAGAAGGACCTGGCGGAGCAGATGGGCTATTTCACAGGCATCAACGCCCTCTGCAGGACCTCCGGCCTCTTTCTCGGGGCGCTGTGCCACGACGTCCTGGGATTCGCCGCGACCTTCATCGGCCTGGGGGTTCTTTCGCTCCTGTCGCTGCCGCTGGGCAGGCAGTCGCAGAAGAGACCGGAACGGACGGATCGGCACGCGGGTGCGGGAAGGGAACGGAAGGGAACCTGGTCATTCGTCTGTTTCGGCATCGTCATGGGACTCGTGGGCGGAGGCATGATTTTTTCGACGCTCGGCCTCGTCGTGAAGACGAATTTCGGCGGAACCGTCTCCCTGGCCGGTTTTGCCGTCGGGGCGGCGACCGTTACGGGTTTTGTCATGGCGCTGCGCCAGTTCATGGACGGTCTCGGCGGGCCGGTCTTCGGAGCCGTCATGGACCGGGTGGGACGGGAGCGGGCGATCGGGTGGATTTTTCTGGCGGGATCGGTTCTTCTTTTCCTGGTGGGGTTGCAGTCAGACATCCTCTGGCTGATCGTGTTGATCACGGTGTATTTTGTCTGCGCGACGGCCCTTTACACCGTATTGTACGCCCAAGCCGGGCAAAGCGGCCCCCGGGCGGTCGCCTCCTTTGCGACGGCCATGGATCTGGGCATGTCTGTCGGGCCGATGATCGGCTGGGGCATTGCGCAGTTCGAGTTCCCCCTGTCCTCCATCTTCACGACCAGCGCCTGCTTTTACGGCGTCGGGGCCGCCGTCGCCTTCCGGACGCTCGCGGATCGCCGGAAAGAGCAGCTCATCATTTCCCCTTGACGGACCCGCCCGGGCGGTCTCCAGAGCGGACCGGGACCGTCGCCTTTCCCTCCGGCCGCCGTTCTCCGGGAGAAAAGGGATAGGACGAAGCCAGTTCCACAAAGGCCTGGATGATCCGCGACCAGTATTTGTCCTTGTGATGGATCAGGTAGAATTGCCGTGCGATCCGCTCGCCCTCGAGCCGCAAGGTGCGGATCGAACCCGCCTCCATTTCCCTGCGCACGACCGTTGCGGAGAGAATGGAGACGCCCAATCCTCCTGCCACCGCCGTCTTAACCGCCTCGTTTTCCCCCAGTTCCATCACGATCCCGGGCTTTGCGCCCTTTTGCCGGAAGAGCTCGTCCGTGATTTCCCTGGTGCCGGAGCCCAGTTCGCTGACGATCATCGGTTCGTCCTGCAGATCCCGGAAGGAGATCCGTTTCCGCCGGGCGAAGGGATGGGAGGGATCGACGATAATGACCAGTTCCTCTTCCCACAGCGGTGTGGCGACGATGTTTTCGTGGGAGACGGTCTTGCCGACCAGGCCGATATCGCACAGGAAGGAGAGGACGGCCTGGACCACGTCCTCCGTGTAACCCGAATCCAGATGGATCTCGATGCCGGGATGCCGCCGCCGGAAATCGGCGATGATATGGGGCAGGTAATAGGCGGCGAGCGTCGAAATCGCGCTGATGCGGATCCTTCCCGTCTTGGTGTTCTTCAGGTCCTCGATGGCGCTGTCGGCCTGCTGGGTGAGGCGGAAGATGCGCTCCGCATAGGAGAAGAGGGCGCGTCCCGCCTCCGTCAATTCGATCCTCCGGCCGAACCGCTCGAAGAGCCGGATCCCGTAGTTCTCCTCGAGAAGACGGATCTGCGTGCTCACCGACGGCTGCGTCAGGCAGAGCTTTGCGGCTGCCGCGGAAAATCCCCCGTGCCGGGCGACGTTGTAAAACGTCCAGAGCTGCTGCAGGTTCACAAGGCGCCGCCTTTGGGATGGGTTTTATCCATAGTCTGTGTATATGCAAAACATAGGGATAATTGATTGGACAGATATACAGGAATCCCCTATGAAAAGCAAAAAACGATCCGGAAAGACTTCCAAAGGGGAGAGACATCGGCCTGAATCGCCGCGAAAGGAGAAACGTATGAAGGTGTTTTGTTTGGGAGGCGCCGGCAAGATCTGCCGCGAGGCAGCGCTGGATCTGGTCCGGTTCTCGGATTTCGAAAAGATCACCGTCGGGGATTTCAACGAGGACGAGGGCAGGAAAGTCGTCAGATGGCTGAAAGACAAACGCGTCGACTTCGTCAAGGTCGACATCGTCAATGACAGGAAGGGCACCGTCAAGGCGATGAAGGGCTACGACATCGTCATGGACGGCACGACCATTTCATTAAACGACCGTTCAACGGCGTGCATCGCCGAGGCGGGCGCCTCGGGAATCAACCTGAACGGTTTCGGTGAAGAATACAAGTACGACAAGAAGTTCAAGGCCAACGGCAGAATTCACGTTCCCGGCTTCGGCATGACGCCCGGCACGACGGACATGATGGCCAAGTACATCATCGACAAGCTCGATAAAGTGGACACGATCCGGATCAGCCATGGGGCGTTCCGGCCCATCGCGTTTTCGGCGTCGATTGCCGAGACAACGAGCTATGAATACGATCCCGCCCTGCCGATCCGCGTCGTCTACGAGAAAGGGAAGTTCATCCAGGTTCCGCCGTTTGCGAGACCCCTCGATGTGGAGTTGCCGGCCCCGTACGGAACCCATCCGCAGTACATCATTCCCCATTCGGAGACGCAGACCGTCGCCGCCTACTGCAAGGCGGTCGGCAAGAAACCCAATCTCATCGAGGTGCGCGGCACGTGGCCTCCCCAGAACATGCAGCTGGTCCGCGCCATGTACGACTGGGGCATCCTCCGCAATGAGAAGGTCAAGATCGCCGGCGTCGAAGTCGGGGTCCTGGACGTCATCTCCAGATATCTCCAGAACTCCAGGATCGGCCGGGAGACGACCCTGTACGGTTATTCCCTCCATGTGGATGTGACGGGAATCCAGGGAGGCAGGAAGGTTCGCATCATCCTCTATCACACGCATCCGGCCTCCGACGGTTCGGTGAAGGGATGGGAAAAGCTTCGCGCCTACACGCGCAATGTCGGCATTCCGATGTCGATCGGCGTGCAGCTGATCGGCAAGGGGAGGGCCATGGGCGAGGGCGTCACCATGCCTGAGTTCGCCTTCGATCCGAAGGACATCTTCGACGAGTTGAAGAAGCGCGATATCTTCATGCACGAAAAGGTCGTCAAACTGAAATAGGCGTCTTTTGAACGGCCTGCTGAAAAACAAAGAGGGCTTGCGGCGATCGGGCGTGCCGCAAACCCTCTTTTTCGGTTTTTCTTTTCTCCGGTGCTCCTCCTATTTTTTTGCCGCCCGCATATAGTCGGCGGCCCAGGAGTCGACGGTGGAAATAAGCGACTGCAGGGACTTCGAGATGTATTTGTCCTTGTGGTGGATCAGGTAGAATTTGCGCTTCATCGTCGGGTCCGCCAGCGGGATCATGCTGAGCTTGCCGTCTTTGATTTCCTCGCTGGCCACCTTGCGGCTGATGAGGGCGACCCCGATGCCCTGCTGCACGGCGTATTTCATCGATTCGTTGTTGGACAGCTCCAGGGGGATGGTAACGCTGATTTCGTTTCTGCGCAGGTACTCGTCGGTGTCGCGCCGCGGCGCCGAGTTTCTCTCGTGCACGATCAGGCTCTGCTTCTGCAGGTCCTGGGGCTGGATCGCCTTCCTGCGCGTCAGCGAATGACCGGGGGGTGCGATGAGGACGTAGGAATCCTCCATGACTTCCCGCATGACGAGTTTCTTGTGCTCGATCGGATAGGAGATGAATCCGAGGTCGTTGCCGAGGGCGGCCGTCCGCTCGGCGATCAGGTCGGTCGGCAGGATGTCCAGGGCGAGGCGGATCTGCGGGTGGGCGTTGCAGAACGTGCAGACGGCCGCGGGCAGATAGTAGGCGCCGAAGCTCTCGCTGGAGAGAATGCGCATGAACCCCTTTTTCCGCTGCTGGTAGTCCCGGAGGTTTTCTTCCGCCTGGTTCTCCATCTCGAAGATCGACTCGGCGATCCGGCAGAGGGATTCGCCGGCATCCGTGAGGATCAGTTTCTTGCCGAAACGGTTGAAAAATTTCAATTCGTAGTGTTCCTGGAGCCGCTGGATCCCTTTCGTGACCGCCGGCTGCGTAATGCACAATTGCTGGGCCGCCGCGGAGAGACTCCCGTACTTTGCCGCCATGTAGAAGATCTTCAATTGATTCAGGTTCATGATATGACATCCTATTATCGAAACGGTGAAATTTATTAGCTTGACTTATATTAACCACAGAATTACCTCTGCGGCAAGGATTTTCCTCGGTTTCTCCGGCGGCGGGCGGGGCTTGCGAAGAGACGGGTTTCCTGAGAATCAATGCGGGTATTGATTTTATATAATTGATTTTTCCTGCAATCGGGATATTAAGTAGCTCTCGCATCAAGGCGGCATCATCGGGGCGCATTTGTCGAAAAAGGGGAGGACCAGAACATGCCGAACATCCTGAAAAAAATCGGGATCGAATCGCAGATTGACGATTTCATGGATCAGGTGAGCGAGTCGGGCCTCTTGTGCAAGAGCGGTGTCGAGGCCTATCTGAAGGGCAACTGCAAGGCCTTCGACGAGGCCCTGGCGGCGATCCGTGACGCCGAACACCGGGGAGACATGCTCCGCAAGACCCTGGAGAACGACCTCTACGCCAAGACGCTGATCCCGGAATCCCGGGGGGACGTCATGGAGCTGCTGGAGAGCATGGACGCCCTGCTGGGCCGTTTCAACGGCCTGCTGTGGCAGTTCGACATCGAAAAGCCGCAGATCTGCCAGGATCTCGTCGACGATTTCCGGGAGCTGCTTCAGTGTTCCGTCGAGGCGGTGGAGTCGACCGTACGGTCCTGCCGCGCCTTCTTCAAGGACCTCAATGCCGTGGCCGACCACATCCACAAAGTCGCCTACTGGGAGAAGGAATCCGACAAGGTATCGACGCGCGTCCAGCGCGCCGTGTTCAGCCGGGACGATATCCGGCTCAGCCACAAGATGCACCTTCGTTTCTTCGTGAAGCAGATCGACCGGATCGCCGACGATGCCGAAGATGTGACGGACCGTCTGAACGTATACGTCATCAAGCGGATGCTGTAGAAGAGGATAGGGAGGGGAGATGTTCGCGGTATTTCTCACGAGCGGCCTGTTCCTCGGCTGGTCCCTGGGCGCCAACGATGCGGCCAACGTCTTCGGCACCGCTGTCGGCACGCGCATGATCAGCTTCCGCAGGGCGGCCATCATTTGCGGCATCTTTGTCATTCTGGGCGCCGTGATCAGCGGCGCAGGCGCGG
The DNA here is from genome assembly GCA_002428445.1 of Syntrophaceae bacterium UBA6109. Next base: position 21,469 of record DIWJ01000061.1, on the reverse strand, counting down.
CCGAGACGCTGGGAGATCTTGGCGCGGTCAATGCCATCGCCGGGGCGTTCGTCGTCGCCCTCGCTGCGGCCATCACAGTCTACTGGCTCACCACCCTCGGCTATCCCGTTTCCACGACGCAGGCCATTGTCGGGGCGATCATCGGCTGGGACCTCTTTTCCGGGGCCCTGATCGATTATGTCGCGCTGATTGAGATCGTCGCCAGCTGGGTGGTCAGTCCTATCCTGGCGGCGATTTTTTCGATCATCCTTTACAGGATCATCGCCGCGCTCGTCATGCGCGCCGGTATCCACATGTTCAAGCTCGATGCGCTCACCCGTTACGGGCTCATCGTCGCCGGCATCGCCGGCGCCTATTCGCTCGGCGCCAACAACATCGCCAACGTCGTGGGCGTCTTTATCCCCGTTTCGCCCTTTCAGGATCTGAACGTCTTCGGTCTCTTCAAGCTGACGGCGGCGCAGCAGCTCTTCTTCATCGGCGCCGTCGCCATTGCCGTTGGAACGTTTACCTACGGGAAAAAGGTCATGTTGACGGTCGGTGAGGGAATCGCCGACCTTCTTCCCGTCGCGGCGCTGGTGGCGGTCATGGCCAATGCCCTCGTCCTTTTCCTCTTTGCCTCACAGGATTTGCAGAGCTTCCTGATCCAGCACGGAATTCCCCCGATCCCGTTGGTTCCCGTCTCCAGTTCCCAGGCGATCGTCGGGTCGGTGCTGGGCATCGGCCTCCTCAAGGGGGGAAGGGCGATCCGCTGGCGGATGGTGGGAGGGATCGTCGGCGCGTGGGCGGTGACACCGATCGTCGCGGTCGTCATCAGTTTTTTCAGCCTGTTTGTCGTTCAGAACGTCTTTCAGCAGCGCACCTTCACCCCCGTCGAGTATACCCTGACGGCGGAGGCGGTGCAGAGGATCGAAAAACAGGGCATATCGACCGCCCCCTTTTCGGAACTCCGGGGTCAATCGTTTCCCAATGCCTTCGGTCTGGACCGGGAGTTGACGGCCCATATGAAAAAGGCGGGCAGGGAACGCAACGTCATCATGGCCGCTGCGGAAATCGCCGATCTCAAGGTGACGGCGGCCCGCATCCAGAAGATCAAGGGCCAGTGGTTCACGCCCGGGCAGATCAAGTCTCTGGAAGATCTGAAGGGGCAGTCCTTCGTTCACAAGTGGATGCTGAATGACGCCCTGGCGGCGCTCTCCCCGGAATGGCGTATGAAGGATGCGAAGTCGGGGAAGGAGTACAACGCCGAACTGGCCAGGAAGTTGGACTATTTGCACCGTCTCCTTCGGTAGCGGTTGAAGGGCGCCGGCCGGAGAGCGGGGAAGTTTTCCGCTTGAGAATTCGTCGGTGATGGGATAGAGGGGGCATCTTACGCCCCGCATGGGCAATTCTACTCTTTTCAAGGAGGACTTTTTCATGAGCGTGAATATTGTGGCTCCGATGCCGGGAACGATAACGGAGATTCTGGTGAACGTCGGCGATCAGGTAAAGGAAGACGACGAGGTGCTCATCCTGGAGGCGATGAAGATGGAAAATCCCATCTGCGCGCCGTCCGCAGGCACGGTGAAGGAGATCAAGGTCGGCGCCAAGGACAAGGTCGATACGAATCAGATTTTGGCCGTCATCGAATAGCCGGAGCTGATATGGAGACGGACGGAAAGGCGCAAGCTGAAAGGTTTGCGCCTTTCTTCGTTGGAGGAGAAACAGCGTTCATTCGCAGCGGAAAGGAGACAAGACGATGAAATCCAGCGGTCAGACCGGCAGGCGTCTGGAGCGGGAGCAGGGGGACATCAACACCACTCCGAACCGGGAAAAGTACTGGCAACGGAATCTCCGCGGCGAAACGAGACGATGGTTTGAGGCCGATGCAAAGTATTTTCTTCACCAGAGCCTTTCGACGCCTGTGCTCAATGTCGTTGCGAAGGCCTACGGGCCGTATATCGAAGACCTGGAAGGCCGGCGATACCTCGACATGCATGGAAACGGCGTGCACAATGGGGGGTTCAACAATCCCGACGTTATCGCCGCCGTCCGCCGCCAGCTCGACGAGCAACTCACCTTCTGTCCGCGCCGCTATACGAACATCCCCGCCGTGAGGCTTGCGCAGAAACTGGCGGAGATGACGCCCGGCGATCTTTGCCGATCGCTCTTCTGTCCCGGAGGGACGGATGCCATCGAGATGGCGCTGAAGCTTGCCCGCTACGTTACGGGCCGTTTCAAGACAATCTCATTCTGGGACTCCTTTCACGGGGCGGGCTTCGGCGCCTCGAGCGTCGGCGGAGAGGAGCACTTTCACGGCGGCCTGGGTCCCCTGCTTCCGGGCGCCTTCCACGTCGAGTTCCCGAATTACTACCGTAATCCCTGGGGGTTCGAGCGCGAAGAGGACGTCGATGCCGAATGCCTGCGGCAGATCGAGTTGATCCTTCAAAGGGAACCGGAGATGTCGGCGATTCTGGGTGAACCGATATCGGCGACGCCGGTTGTTCCGTCGAAGCGTTACTGGGAGGGGGTGCGCGATCTCTGCCGGAAGTATGGTTCGCTCCTCATCTTCGATGAAATCATTGAGGGATTCGGACGCACGGGCAGGATGTTCGCCTGCGAACACTATCTGGTTCCCGATATCCTGGTTTTGGGAAAGTCGCTCGGGGGCGGTCTTGTCCCCTGGGCGGGGATTGTGACGAGGGACGAGTACAATATCTGCCGCGGACGCTCTCTCGGCCATTACACGCACGAAAAGAACGCCCTGGCCTGTTCGGCGGCGCTCGCCGAGATCGGGTACATCGAGAAGCACAAGCTGCAGGAGCATGCCGCTGCTCTCGGAGAACATGCGATCCGACGGCTGAACGAGATGAAGGACCGGCATCCCCTGATCGGAAATGTTCAGGGCACGGGGCTGCATCTGGGTGTGGATCTCGTCCGCGATCGAAGGACCAGGGAACGCGCCGTCGATGAGGCGGAAAGCATCCTTTTCAAGTGCATGGAGCGCGGCGTCGCCTTCAAGACCATTGAGGGCAACGTGATCACCCTGAGACCGGCCCTGGTCATCACGAGAGAGCAGATGGATACGGCGCTTGATGTTCTGGAGGAGGCGATTAGCGACGTCGAAAAAGGCGACCTCTACTAGGGGAACGAGGGACTGTTGCATCCGAAAGCGAGCGCCATTCCGCGCCACGCCGCGGAATGGACGAGCGAATGACGGCCCAGCCCCCTCCCCGGGGATCGCAGACTTCCGAAGCGCGCGCCGGAAGTCTGCCAAAAGGCCCGCCTGCGGCGTTGCCTCATTCTTCGTCGCTGCGGCGTACATCCCAGTACGCCTCTCTCCTCAGAACGTCGGCGCCTTGCATCCAGGCCTTTTTGAACAGTCCGCAATGAAAAGAAGGCTGTTGAATCCGACAGCGAGCGCCATTCCGCGGCCGACCGCGGAATGGACGCGCGGATGACAGCCCAGCCCCCCTCCCTGGGGATCGTAGACTTCCGAGGCGTGCGTCGGAAGTCGGCCAAAACGCCCGGCTGCGGCGTTTTCTCATTCTTCGCCGCTGTGGCCCTTCGACAGGCTCAGGGCAGGCTGAGAAGTCTGTCATGGTGAGCTTGTCGAACCATCGGCGCTTGCATCCAGGCCTTTTTGAACGGCCGTCGGGAAAAACTCCTGCTTCATCGCACTTGTCCGGGGGCGTGTTCCCGCGACGGGAGGGGCGCTCAGGGACGATTATGCCACGTTATGGATGATATGATTATTATTATTTTGACTAATGTTGCCAATGTACTGCATCCTGCTTGCGCGATTGTTCGTCCCTTCGACGCCCCCGGAACAGGAGGTGCAAGTCTCAGCCGTCCGATACGACAGCGTTTCCCCCTCACTTTTGACATGTTTGCCGCGTTCTGTTAAGGTTACCAGCATTATAGACGAACCTTGACGGGCGCAGGCGGTGACCGAAAGGGGGTGAGCGTTGTACCGATAGAGCGTCCGGCCATTCGAATCGAACAGTAACTGTAAAACCAAAATGTCAGGAGGGGAGGATCGTATGAAGAAAGTGTGGTTATCGGTTGTCATCGCCGTAGCCTTTACGACGGTGATCGCGGGATCGGCCCTGGCGGAAGAAATCAATGCCTACATGGGGCTTTCTCCGGAAAACAACAAGAAGGTCGTGGATCTGGTCCGGGAGAAGACGGGCATTCAGATCAACCAGACCTTCCAGTCCTTCGGCGAGATCGAGGCGAAGGTGAAATCCGAGGCCCCCAACTTCAACGCGGACATGGTTACCGGCTGCGGTTCGCCGCTTGCCTTCATGGCGAAGAAGAACGGCTGGACGGTTCCCTTTGTGTCGGCCGGCTGGAAGGGCATCAGCGACGTTTATGCGGATCCCGCAGGACATTGGTTCAACATCGCGAATTTTTCCTTTGTCCTGGTCGGCAACAAGGATAACCTGAAAAAGAAGGGCCTGAAGATGCCCACGAGCTGGAAGGATCTCACGGATCCCAAGTGGAAGGGCGACATCGTCATGCCCTCGCCGCTGTCCTCGGGCACGGCCAATATGATGCGGTTTACCTTCCTGGCCCTGTACGGCGACGTGGAAGGCTGGAAATACATGCAAGCCCTCGACAAGAACATCCATCATTACACCCGCAGCGGCAACGCCCCCACGGACCTCGTCGGGCGCGGCGAATTCACGCTGGGCATCACCTCCGATGAGAACGTGAAAGCAAGGATAGACAAAGGCTATCCCCTGATCTGGTCGATTCCCAAGGAAGGGACCGGATATGACGGAACCTTTGCTTTCATCCTGAAGGGCACCAAGAAACTGGATACGGCCAAGAAGGTGATCTTCTTCTTCGGCTCTCAGGAAGTCAGCAATCTTCTGGGCAGCATCGGCTACCTGACGCCGCGGCCCTCGCCGAACGCGCTGTACGGCAAGACGCCGCCCAAGTACATCAAGATCGACCTGGCCAAGGCGGCGGAAGAGAGACCGAAGAACAACGACCTCTGGAAAACGAAATTCCGCACCGAGTTCAAGTAAGCGGCAGGAGACTTATCTGCAAGGGACGGGAGGAGAAAGATGGCGACGGCGGGAGACATGACGTACAACGAATCCTCGACATTGGGCGCCAGAGTCAAGGATTTTTTCAACAAGAACCTCGTCAAGATTCTCGCTTTTTCGCTCTTCTTGCTGCTTGCCCTCTTTCTCCTCTATCCCATCATTGCGGTCCTCCTTAAGAGTTTCAAGGGACCGCAGGGATGGACACTTCAATATTACACAAGCTTCTTTACCAAGAGTTACTATTTCCAGTCGCTGTACAATACCCTGATCCTGGGCCTCGTCAACACGGCCATCTGCCTCGTTTTTGGCTTTTGCCTGGCCTACATGGCGACACGCGGTCCCTGGTGGCTGCGCAAGCCCCTGAAGATCGTCTCGCTCATCCCGTTGGTCGCGCCGCCTTATCTTTTCGCCCTGTCGCTCATCATCCTCTTCGGGAGAAACGGATTCTGCACGAAGCTTTTCGGCATGGACTGGGAGATTTACGGTTTTGACGGCGTCGCGATTTCCCAGTGCCTCGCCTTCATTCCCCTGGCCTTCATGATGATCGAAAATACCCTCCAGTCCCTCAATCCGAATCTGGAGGAAAGCGCCTACGACATGGGCGCCAGCGAAGCGACGATCATCCGCACGATCACGATCCCGCTCCTGGCGCCGGGTCTTCTCAAGGCGGCACTGCTGATCTTCGTCATGACGATCGCCGAGTTCGGCAACGCGGCGATCCTCGGCGGTCGGACCCCGTTCCTCGCGCCCGATACCTACACCATGATCACCGGCGAATCGGATTTCGAGATGGGGAGCGTGCTTTCCGTGGTGCTGATCGCGCCCTGCATCATCATCTTCTTCATCCACAATTATCTGCTCGAAGGAAAGAAATTCACGACGATCGGCGGCAAGCCGGTTGCATCGGAGCCCCGTAAGATCACGCCGGCGATCATGATCCCCTTCACGTTCGTGACCCTGGTATCCTGCGGCGCGATTGCGCTGAGCTTCCTCGTCGTCATCCTGGCCTCCTTCGTGAATATCCTGGGCGTGGACAACTCGCTCGTCCTGACCAATTACTTCGACTTCACGACCAACTACGCGATCTACAACAGCATCCGCGTGAGTTTCGTCGCCGCCCTTATCGGCGCGGTCATCGGCGTTCTCCTGGCCTATGTCATCGTGCGCGGCAATTTCTTCGGACGGACCTTTCTGGAAATGGTGTCCCTGTCCGGCTTCGCCCTGCCCGGAACGGTTCTGGGCATCGGCTACCTGCTGGCTTTCAGCGCCCCGCCGCTCAAGCTGACGGGGACGCTCATGATTCTGGCCCTGAACTGCGTATTCCGCTTCATCGCCGTCGGCGTCGAGGCGGGGATCAGCAAACTGCACCAGATCAACATCGAAATCGAAGAGGCATCGGCCGATCTCGGAGCGAGCTTCCTGACCACCTTCTGGAGAATCGTGCTTCCCATCATGTTCCCGGCCTTCGTGGCAGGCTTCATCTATACCTTCATGACGGCCATCGTATCCCTGAGCGCGGTCGTCTTCCTCGTCAGCCCCGGCTTCGACCTTGCAGCCGTCAAGATCTTCGACGCCGCCGTCTATGGTGAGATCGGCATCGCGTCCGCCGTGACGGTGAAACTGGTGCTTATCGTCATGCTCTGCATGGCGGCGCTGAATTATATTACGAAAAAAACGCAAACCGGTGTTGCGCAGAAGGGGGTTTTTTAATCCATGGGAAATTCAGCAAAACCGATTATGCTCGTTCTGAAGGATATCCACAAGTTCTACGGCGAGAACGAGGTATTGAAAGGCGTCTCGCTGGAGATTCCGAAGGGAGAACTGGTGACGTTCGTCGGACCCAGCGGCTGCGGCAAGACGACGCTCCTTCGCATTGTCGGCGGATTCACCGATGCGACAACAGGCGATATCGTCCTGGACGGCAAAAGGGTCAATGATCTTCCGCCCAACATGCGCGATACGAGAATCTGCTTCCAGAATTACGCCCTCTTCCCGCACATGACCGTGGCCGACAACATCGCCTACGGCCTCAAGATCGCCAAGTGGGACAAGGAGAAGATCAGGACCCGCGTGGACGAGCTTCTCAAGCTCGTCGAACTGACCGGCTTCGGCGACCGGATGATCGACCGGCTTTCCGGCGGTCAGCAGCAGCGCGTCGCCCTGGCCAGGGCGCTGGCGATCGAGCCGAAGGTTCTGCTCCTGGACGAACCGCTTTCCAACCTCGATGCGAACCTGCGGCTGACGATGCGTGAGGAGATCCGCAAACTGCAGGAGCGGCTTCAGCTCACGACGGTCTTTGTCACCCACGATCAGTTCGAGGCCATGGCGATTTCCGACCGGCTGGTCGTATTGAAAAACGGACTGATCGAACAGGTGGGCACGCCGATCGAGATTTACGATAAACCCGCGAATGAATTCGTGGCCAGCTTCGTCGGCTACGTGAATTTTCTCGAGGCAAAGGTCGAGAGCGTCGACAAGGCAAAAAGCACGGCCGTGATGAGCACCGAGATCGTCTGCGACCTCGAGATCAATCTGACCCAGGATGTGCAGGCAGGCGAGAAGGTTCTGCTCGTTGTCCGGCCCGAGAGCGTCAACCTCAACATCTCCGGAAACGGGAAGAGACCGAACACCTGTCAGGGCGTCCTGAAGAGCTACATGTATGCGGGTTCGATCGCGAAATGTACCGTCGACATCGGTGATAAGAGGATGATCATCGACCAGTACAATCCGCGCGAGGCCGAAAAATTCCGTCCCGGCTCCGGGGTCGAGGTGGAAATTCCGCGGAATGTGCACATTCTGAGGAGGAAATAATCCGGCTCTGCAGGTTTGAAAACGAAAGGCGTTCCGATCGGGACGCCTTTTTCTTTGAATGGACTGTTGAAGCGCGGATTCCCCAGGCTGTAAAGCTGCCCGGGTTCAATCCGGCTATCGACTGCGGTAAGGTTCGGAATGGGCCCGATGCTCTTCCCAGTTCCGGCGGTATACGTTGGCAAGCTCGCCTGAGCGGATGATGAGAACATTTTCGGCGTTATTTCCCTCGGCGGCCTTGGTGAAATTGAAACTGCCGGTAATCACGGTTTCCCGGTCAAGAATCATGACCTTGTTGTGCGCGATGGCGTGACGGGCGTCGATATAGGTGGGGACGCCTGCGCGGGCGGTGAAGTCGGCGGCGGAATACTTCTCGGAGCGGTTCGACTTGTCCAGGACGATCTCGACGCGGACTCCCCGCTTGTGGGCGCGGACGATCGCCGCCGCAATGTCCCTGGATGTGAAGGAAAAGGCCTGGATAAGGAGTTCGGACCTGGCCTTGTCGATTTGTCCCACGATGGCCTGGGTGCAGCCTCCCCGCGGGCTGAAGAAGACCTGAGCCGGCGCGCCATTCAGGACGAGATCCGCCGCCGGAAGGCATGTCTGAAAGACAAACGCAAACAGCAGAAAAGACAGAATTGAAAAGCGAACAACGCACTTCATGACGCTACAACCGGAACCTCAGCAACGAGCGGCGAAAAGCGCAGCACACGAACGGTGAACGAATACAGCCTTTCAGAAACACCAAGCAATCTCAAAACGAAAAATTGTTCCCGTACTTCCTGTCAGGCCGGCCAAAAAGCCCGTCTGCAAGGCTCCCGAAGTCCTGGACCGGTGAGGCGTACTGGGATGTACGCCGNNCCAGCGGCAGCCCAAACGCCTCCGCCACGCCGCGGTAAACCACCTTCCCCTTGATGATATTCGCGCCCTTCTTGATCTCCTGGTTTTCGCGCATGGCCTGCTTCCATCCCTTGTTGGCGATATCCAACGCATAGGGCAGGGTGGCATTCGTGAGTGCCAGGGTCGAGGTCCTGGCCACAGCGCCGGGCATATTTGCGACACAGTAGTGGATGACACCGTCGATCGTATAGACCGGATTCGTGTGTGTCGTCGGCCGGGAGGTTTCGAAGCAGCCGCCCTGGTCGATGGCGACGTCCACCATGACCGAACCCTTTTTCATGGTCTTGATCATATCGCGCGTCACGAGCCGCGGCGCCTTGGCGCCCGGGATGAGCACGGAACCGATGACGACGTCGGCCTCGCGGATGAGGCGCCGGATGTTGGCCGGGCTGGAGGCGACGAGAAAGCAGTTCCTCGGCATGATGTCCGACAGGTAGCGCAGCCTCGGCAGGCTGGCGTCCAGCACGTAGACCTTGGCGCCCAGGCCGCATGCCATCTTCGCCGCGTTTGTCCCGACGATGCCGCCGCCCAGAACAAGCACCGTGGCCGGTTCGACGCCGGGAACGCCGCCCAGCAGCACGCCGGCGCCTCCGCATGCCATCTCCAGGTATCGCGCACCCTCCTGGATGGACATGCGGCCGGCAACCTCGCTCATCGGCATGAGCAGAGGCAACGAACCGTCGGCTTTCTGGATTGTCTCGTAGGCGATGCAAATGGACCGGCTCTTGATCAGGGCCGTCGTCAGTTTCTTCATCGCCGCCAGATGCAGGTACGTGAAGACGATCTGGTCTTCGCGGATGAGGTCATACTCCTCGGGAAGGGGTTCCTTGACGTGCATGACCATCTCGGCCCGCTCGTAGATCTCCTTGGCCGTCTTCACCATCTCGGCGCCGGACGCGGCGTACGCCTTATCGTCGATGCCGCTGCCGATGCCAGCATTCTTCTCCACCAGGACCTGGTGACGGTTGTGCGAAAGAACCTCCACTCCCGCCGGCGTCATGGCGACGCGGTTTTCCTCCGTTTTAATTTCTTTCAGAACTCCGATAATCATGTCGTCCTCCAATATGGCACGGGACTGCAGCCGCCTTCGGTTATTTCTTCCAGTACATGGATTCCTTGATCGCCTTCAGGAGCCGGCGCATGTCCCTGGGGTAGACGTCACCGATGTTTCCGATGCGGAATGCACTGATCTTCGAGACTTTTCCCGGGTAAATCACGAAGGCCTTCTTCTTGAGCAGGTTATAGAACTTGACGAAATCGTAACGCGGTTCCTCGGGGCTGTAAAAGGACGTAATGAAGCTGCCCTGGTATTCGTTCTTCAGGATCGTCCGGAAACCCAGTTTCCTCATGCCTTCGACCAGGACGCGGTGATTTTCCCGGTATCGTTCGGCCCGTTTCGCGATACCGCCTTCCCGGTCGAGTTCCTTCATGGCCTGATGGAAGGCGCGCACGACGTGCGTCGGCGAGGTGAAACGCCACTTGCCCTTGTCCTTCTCCATGACTTCCCACTGGTCGTAGAGATCCAGGGAAAGCGACCGCGCGCGGCCCTTGCATTTGGCCAGTTCGGTTTTCCTGGCGATGATGAAGCCAAAGCCGGGGACTCCCTGGATGCACTTGTTGGCGCTGCTGATGATGAAATCGATGTTCAATCCTGCCACGTCAATGGGAATGCCGCCGAAGCTGCTCATCGCGTCGACGATGAAGATCTTTTTATACTTCTTGACGATCGGCGCGATTTTCTCGATCGGATTCAGCATGCCCGTCGTGGTCTCGGAGTGGACCACCATCACGTGGGTAATCGCCGGGTCGTTTTTCAGGGCGTCCGCCAGCTTCTTCAGGTCGGGAGGTTCCAGTTCGCCGCTGTCGTGGACGACGGTCTGGATCTTCAGGTACTTGGCGATGGTCACGATGCGGTCGCCGTATGCGCCGTTGGTCATGACGAGGAGCTTCCCATCGGCGGGGATGGCCGTGGAGACCGCCGCTTCGACGGAGAACGTCCCGCTGCCCTGCATGAGGACGGCCGTATAGGCGTCCGTCTTGTCTGTGGCCAGTTTTACGAGCCGCGTCCTTACGTCCTGCACAAGTTCCTTGTAGTCGTCGTCCCAGGTGCACCAATCCCTCAGCATGGCCGCCTTGACGCTCTTGCTCGTCGAGAGCGGGCCGGGGGTCAGCAAAAGATAGGGATTGTCGGGCAGATTCTTCATATCCATGAAATACCTCCTTGCACGGATGAGTCTCGCGTACCGGATGCAGCCCGCATGGCCGCGCCGGTTGCTTATCGTTCTTTTTGCACGGATATATTGAAAGCTTGCTATCTATAAGTCAAAATAATAATAATCATATAGAACATAACGATAAGTAATTCGCTTCCGGGCCTTTGGAAGGGAACCCGTCGGTCGTTGCGAAGACAACGGCGGGCCGGCATGGACGGAGGGAGACCGTTCTTGACGCGGGGCAGGGAAAGGGCGGACGAGAGGGGGAGGGGGAGGCCTCAGCCTCCCCCTCAGGGGGCATTGTCAGCAGGCTCGGGTCAGCAACCTGTTGACTCTGCTGAGGAGTTCGGAAACCGATATGGGTTTCTGAACATATTCATCGGCCGGACAATAGTCGCCGTCCGTAGCCGGAGAGAACTTGAAGCCCGTCTTCTCCGTTACGGCCGTTACCATGAGGATCGGGATGCTGCGGCACGCGTCGTCCTCTTTCAAGCTCCTGCAGAGATCGAATCCATCGGTATATTTTTCCATCATGACGTCCAGAATGACGAGATCCGGCCTCTTCCTGTCGATGGCGGTGCGGCCGTCGCCGATGTTGGGCGCATGCTGCACCTGGAAGCCGTTGTTTTCGAGGATGACTTTCAGGGCGTTGGCATAGTCTTCGTCGTCGTCAATGATCAGGATCTGCTTTGCGTCGGGCATGGGAACCTCCCTGGAATATTTTGTCTCTCGAAGAAATTTTGCCATCATCGGCTCTCCGCGATGGCCGACGTAACCTCCAGCGTGCCGATATGAACCGGGCAGTAATCGGAACACCGGCCGCACCCGACGCAGCCGCACAGCGCCTCGCCGACGTCGGATTCGTTGTAGTATAGAAGCTTGTGTTCGTGGCGCCGCTTCAGGCGCGCCGGCTGGGTCCCGCGCGGGTTGTGCCCGGAGGCTTCCCGTGTGAAGCCGCCGTAGAGGCAGGCGTCCCATGCCCGCATCCGCAGGCCGCTTCCCGGTGACCGCACCTGGTCGTAGACGTTGAAGCAGGTGCAGGTCGGACAGACGAAGGCGCAGCCGCCGCAGGTAATGCACTTGTTTCCGAGGCGGTCCCAGACTTCTTCCTTTCCGCCGCCGGCTTTGAGGCGCTCCATGGCTGTCACGACCTGAGGGGCGGGTGGAATGGCGTCCGCCGCCTTTTTCCGGAAAGCGGCGATCTTCTTGCCGCCCTGGGCGTCGTTGATCTCTTCGAAAAGGGGCCCTTCCAGGAGATCGGCGCCCTTCTCGCTTCCCACCTCGATCAGGAACCGCTCGCCGTCGTCGTAAAGCTGCAGGTCGAAGTCGCTTTTTGCGAAGGGTCCGCTTCGCATCGTCGTGCAGAAGCAGGTCTCGTTCTGGGGACCGGCGCAGGCCATCACGACCCGAAACGTGAGCTCGGCCTTTCTGCGGTAATAGAGATCATCGCGGTCGCGGCCCATGAAGTGTGTCGACTGGGCGATCCCCGTGGCGTCGCAGGCACGGATGCCGAACAGCACCGTCGGCTCGCCGGACAGAACCTCCCGGTAACCGTCCTGATCCACCTGGTAGATGACCTCGTTGTGGGGCAGATAGGCGGATTTCGGCGGCAGAGGGGGCTTGCGGTAATCCAGAGTGAAGGCCGCCGCGTCGAAGCGGTCAAAAAGGATGTCCCCCTGGTCTTTCCGGGCCGGGGCGAATACGCGATAAACCTTCGACCATGCGGTCAGGACTTCTTTGACATTTGCCTTCGGCAGCGCTTTCATGAGCACCTCCTGATGGTTGCGGCGCATCCTTTGTATTCGGGGATCTTGGCGATCGGGTCCGAAGCCGGATTTGTGAGCCGGTTGATCGGCGCCTCGGAGAAATGGAAGGTGGCAAAGAGAACCTTCCTTGGAACGCGCTCCGTGACTTCCGCCTTGAGCCGCACCGCTCCCCGCCGCGAAGCCACTTCGACGATGTCGTTGCTGCGGATCCCGAGGCGCTTGGCGTCCTCGGGGTTCACTTCCACGAAGGCTTCCGGAGCCTCTCGGTCCAGCGTGCTGGTCCGGCGCGACATCGTGCCCGTATGGTACTGATAATAGACGCGGCCCGTCGTCAGCGTGAAGCCGTATTCCTCGTCGGGCAGCTCCGCCGGCGGCTTGAATTCGCAGGGGAGGAAGGAGCCCAGGCCCTTCGAGAAACGGTCCCGGTGGAGATAGACGGTGCCCGGGTGTTCCGTGTTGGGGCAGGGCCAGGGGATGCCGCAGCCGCTGCGAAGCCGCGCGTAGGTGATGCCCGCGTAGGACGGGGTGAGGCGGTTGATTTCTGCCATCACGTCCGCGGGCCCGGCGTAGTTCATCGGGTAGCCGAGGCGCTTTGACAGTTCGGTGAGAATGCGCCAGTCTGGACGCGCCTGTCCCGGGGGCGCTACGGCCTTTGCCGAGTACTGAACGCGCCGTTCGGTATTGGTATAGGTGCCTTCGGACTCCGCAAAGGATGCAGCCGGAAACACGACGTCCGCCAGCCGGGCCGTCTCGGTGAGGAAGATGTCCTGGACGACGAGGAATTCGAGATTCGAGAGCGAAAGCTCGATGTGCGAGGTATCCGGATCGCTCAGCATGGGGTTTTCCCCCATGACATACAGGGCCTTGAGACTCCCGTCGCGGGCGGCGGTCATCATGTCGCCGATCGTCATTCCGGGCTTGTCGTCCAGGCCCTCGACGCCCCAGGCCTCCTCGAACTTCTT
>DIWJ01000061.1:0-7764 GCA_002428445.1 Syntrophaceae bacterium UBA6109 | reverse complement strand
CGTTGTTCTGGCCGCGGAGCGGGTTCACGCCGGTGGAGGGTCTTCCCACGTGTCCCGTCAGCATGGCCAGATTCGCCAGCGTCTTGACGTTGTCCACGCCCGTCGTGTGCTGGGTGATGCCCATCGCGTAGACGATCATCGCCTTGTCGGACTTGGCATAGAGGCGCGCCGCCTCCTCGATGTCCTTCGCCGGAATTCCCGAAATCGTTTCAGCCACCCGGGGGCTGTAGCGGGCGACGACGGCCTTGAGTTTGTCGAAGCCCTCGGTTCTCGTTTCGACGAAAGCCTTGTCGTAGAGCTCCTCGGCGATGATGACGTTCATCATCGCGTTGAGAACGGCCACGTCCGTGCCGATGTTCTGGCGCAGATGGAGATCGGCGAAACGCGCCAGCTGGATGGCGCGCGGGTCCAGAAGAACGATCTTCGCCCCGCGCTCCTTCGCGTTGAGGATGCGCGTGCCGATGAGCGGGTGCTGAGCGGTCGTGTTCGATCCCGTGATGAAGAAGAGGTCCGCCTCCTCGAATTCGCCGATGGAATTCGTCATGGCGCCGGACCCGAATGTTGCGGCCAGACCGACCACAGTGGAGCTGTGTCAGAGGCGCGCGCAGTGGTCGACGCTGTTCGTCTTGAGGGCCGCCCGCGCCAGCTTCATGAGCAGATAATTCTCTTCATTGGAGACCTTCGCCGAGGACAGGAACGCGACCGACCGCGGTCCCGAGGCGTTGCGGATTTCCCGAAGCCGCGCGGCGACGGTATCCAGCGCCTCGTCCCAGGTGGCTTCCGTCAGCTTGCCGTCCTTCCTGACGAGCGGCGTTGTCAGGCGGTCGGGGGAGGACACGAATTCGTGGGCGTTCCATCCTTTGACGCAGAGCGTGCCGCGGTTGACCGGATTTCCCGGTGACGGTTCCACGCCGACGATGCGGTTCCCGTCGGTCACGAGGTAGAAGTTGCAGCCGCAGCCGCAGAAGGGGCATACGGTAAGGGTTCTGGCCATGGTCAGATCGCCTCCTTGATGGATTCGAGTTCGGGGTAGCAGAAGACCGGCCCGTCGACGCAGCAGTACTTGTCGCCGATCGCGCAGTGGCCGCACTTGCCGACGCCGCACTTCATCATCCGCTCCAGCGACATATAGATGTGGTCCTTGGCGAAGCCCAGCTCGAGCAGACGCTTCAGGACGAAGCGGTACATGATGGGCGGACCGCAGAGAACGGCGTAGGTATCGGCCGGCGAGAGCGACGCCCGGTCGAAGAGGCCGGTCACCACGCCCACATACTGTTTCCAGATGCCTTCCTCGTCGCGGTCCACGCTGTAGAGGTACTGGATGTCGTTGCGGTCGAAAAAGCTCAGGAGCTCGTATTTGAAGAGGACGTTGTCGGGGTTGTTGGTCCCGTACATGAGGATCAGCTCGTCGAACTCCTTGCGCCGGTCGAGGACGTACAGAAGGAGCGAGCGCAGCGGCGCCAGGCCCAGCCCGCCGGCGACCAGGAGGAGTTTCTTCCCCTTGAAGGTTTCCACGGGAAAGCCGCGCCCGTAGGGGCCCCGGATATGCAGGGCCGATCCCTTGCCCAGTTCGAAAAGGCCGTTGGTGAGTTTCCCGGCCCGGCGGACACAGATCTCAAGGGCTTCCGGCCGGGTGGGCGGCGACGAAATGCTGATCGGCGCCTCGCCCTTGCCGAAGAGGGAGACTTCGATGAATTGCCCCGGCTGATGGCCGAACTGGTCCCAGGAGGTTCCGTCTTCAAGCTTGAGCTGGAAGAGACGGTGGTCTGCGATCTGGGGCAGCGTCCGGGCGATGGAAACGGGGCGGGGATCGTAGATGTTGCAGGGTTGGTTCCCCATGAGGGCCCTCCTTCGTTCACGATGAGATATGCCTGCACGCAGGCTTGCCCAGCGAAAAAGCAAACGCGATACCACAAATGCAACCTGTTGATATGACGGAACTCAAGGGAATAAGAGAGGGCGTTTCAGGCGGGACAGGGGGCGCCTCACCCCCGGCAGCGGGGAGAATCGCCCCCGGCCGGATACATCAACGGCCGCCTGTTTGTCATGCGAGCAAAGCGCGGCAATCTGCATTTAAGGACTGGATTGCCGCGTCGTGGAGTTCATCCTGAGCCCCGACGAGGGCTCCCCGCAATGACCGCTTATTGATTCTTGCAGTCATTCCCGCGCATGCGGGAATCCAGTGCCCTGAGTTTGTTCCGTGACTTACGTGCTGAGCAGAGAGCCGGGTCCCCGCCTACGCAGGTCCAACGTGCTTTTCAACATAGAGGGGACGACAAGGCAATCGAAAAGCAGACGGAGTTTCTTGCCGTTGGGTCCCCGCGCAGGCGGGGATGACGCGTGACATGATCGTTGTTCTTGCGAGCGGAACGAAACCATCTGCTGTCGGAAGCGAACTCGCTGCGGCGGTTACGGAATTTCCCTGATTTCGAGGATCTTGTCCACGTTGAAGACGCGTTTGTCGCGGCGCTCCGTGCAGAAGGCGGAAAGGCCCAGGAAGGGATGGCCCTTGAATTCCATCTGCCCGACGGCCAGCGGGCGGACGACGCGCCGGCTCTTTTCGTCGCGTGACTTGAGGTAGAGGATCTCGACGGTCCGCCCGTTGCGGACGGCTTCATCGAGGAGGCGCAGCCGTTCCTCCCTCGGGCAGGCCGCTTCCGCCTCGCGGTACTGGAAGCCGGTCAGGAATTTCACCACCCGCCAGTCCATGAGGACGTGGCTCAATTCGAGAGGCTTCTTCAGGACGATGCCCTCCAGCGTCGTGCAGCGGGAGAGGGCGACGTACATCTGGCCGTGGGCGAAGGTCCCCCGGCCGACATCAACGACGACCCGCTCGAAGGTCTTTCCCTGGCTCTTGTGGATCGTGACGGCAAAGGCCGGGCGGATCGGAAACTGCGTAAAGGACCCGACCGCCTCGGATGCGATCTCCCCGTCCTTCAGGAAAAAGCGGTAGATCCGCCAGGTGTAAGGCTCGATCTCCACCGTCTCCCCCGTGTCGAGTTTCGCCTTGACCAGATCGCGGCCCTCTTCATCGCGGGAGAACCCTTTCAGGATCCCGATGGTGCCGTTGATCCAGCGTCCGGCGGCGTCATTGTTCAGGAGCATGATCTGCGCGCCCTTTTTCAGCTTCAGCTCCAGCGCCGTCGGAAGATACTCGGGTCCGAAGTCGCCCTCGACCAGGCCCCGGGACGTCCGGAAGCGTCCGGGCAGGCGGGCCAGCCGTTCCTCGTTGACGGCGTCGGCCATGGCGTTCGTGCTCGTCAGATGGATGTAGCAGCCCTGCTCAGGCGGCGCGAAGCTCGGCTCGCAGCGGCTGTTGAGGAGCGCGAGATCCGCTTCCGTCGCGGTGCGGTTGCGGATGGCGTTGAGCAGGCGGACGAACTCGCCGTCTTTCTGCCTGTAGACCTTTTCCAGTTCGACGAAGGCCGCATCCAGGCCCGGGAAGGACTCGGCGCTGAAGAAGTAGGGGCTCGCGTAACGGCTGCGGAAGATCTCCCGCTCGGTACCCGTCACGACCGGAGGGAGCTGGTAGAGGTCGCCGATGAGAATCATCTGGACGCCGCCGAAGGGCAGTTTCCCGTCGGGGCCGTTGAGCCGCAGAAAGCGGTCGACGGAATCCAGCAGGTCCGCTCGCACCATCGAAATTTCGTCGATGACGATCGTCCGCAATTTCCGGTAGAGGTTTTGTGCATCGTTCCTGATCTTCTTGCGAATCCCGGCGGGCGTGACGTCGGGCTTGAAGCCGAAGAAGGAATGGATCGTCTGCCCGCCGATGTTGACGGCGGCGACGCCCGTCGGGGCCAGGACGACGGCGGTTTTTTTCGTGGTCCGGCGGAAATGGCCGAGCAGCGTGGATTTCCCCGTCCCCGCCCGTCCCGTGACGAAGACGTTCCGGTCCGTTTCCTCCATCAGCTCCAAGGCCCTCCGGAACTGGGGATTCAGGTCGATTTCCTGCGGGGATGCGGACGTTCGTTTTGTCATAGTTCAAAGCCGCCGCCGGATGGATGCATCCCGGCGCCGGGGCTGCCGTACCGTCCGACAGATGCGGCCGGTCTGTCAAGAGATTTTCATGGCCGATCCGGTCGTTTCCGCGCAGGCGGGAAGCCGGATTTTCCTCTGTCATCGCGAGGAGGCCGAAAGGCCGACGTAGCGATCTCTTCGCCTCACCGTGTCACTCCCGCGAAAGCGGGAGTCCAGGATCTGTTTCTGTTTGTCATGCGATGCCCGGAGGGGCCGTGGCAATCTCGCCTGCCTGTAGTCATTGCGAGGAGCGTTAGCGACGCGGCAATCTCGTCCTTTTGCGAGAGCAGACAGATTTCTCCAAGACATTTCGACCGCGTTCCATCGGGAAAACTCTTGACAGCTCCCACCGAAAGATTTAATCAATTTCTAGTCCTTTCTACACCTGTCTGTACGTCATTCGTTTTCATCCAACCATAACCTGCCGAGGCACCGTCAATGGCCGGTCCTGTTCACGCGTTGTCATCGCGAAGTACGAAAACCGCGGCGATTTTTGCTTTTGCTCCTGTCATGCGAGGCCCGCAGGGCCGTGGCAATCTCTCTGTGTCACTCCCGCGAAAGCGGGAGTCCAGTGTCTTTCGGCACCAGTCGTGTCCACGAAAACAGGGCAATTCCAAAAGCAAAGTCTTTGAGATTCCAGATCGGAATGTCAAAGGAATCTTCCATACCATCCGGCAACTGCTGGCCCCGGCGGTCAAGCCGTAGCGAAGAATTGGAGTCGAAACAAAGACGGTGGAGCATGGCTGGCGAGATGGAGTCCGTCTTTAGATATCGGTGTAGAGTACGGTGGCATCCTCTCCGTATGCGACGAGTCTTGAGGAATATTCGATGGAGGTTGGCATATGAGTGAATATGAAGTTTCTTTTGAAATAGCTGGACCTGCGGCGATGTTTGCGCGGCCTGATACGGGAGGAACTCCGACGAGCTACCCCGTGCCGACTTGGTCGGCCGCAAAGGGTCTGTTCGAGTCGATTGCGTTTTTTGCCGACGGGGCGGCATGGATTTGCCCGACAAAGGCCGAGATCTGTCGGCGTGACGGCGAGACCGGTGGCCGGGTGCATTTTCAACGGTATACGACAAACTATGGAGGACCACTGCGTAAGGGTGACTTGTTCAATAAGGGAATCACTCCGGGCGGCAGCAGTATGCAGCTTTTCGCCACGATTCTGAAAGACGTTTGTTATCGACTGCATGGTGTTGCTGTAAGTTCTCAATGGAAAAGAGAAAACAACCCCCGGCATCACTTGCAGGATCTTTTCGATCGACGGTTGAGGCGGGGTCAATGTTACCGGACTCCTTGCCTCGGATGGAGCGAGTTTACCTGTTCATACTGGGGGCCATTTCGTGAAGGAATGACGGAAGTAGATACAGATTTTTCTCTGGAAATTCCTTCAATGCTTTTATGTGTTTGGAATAACCCATTAAGCGGACGATATGAACCGGTATTCCGTCAGAATGTAAAGATCGAAGGTGGTATTCTGAAATACGAAATTCCGGAAGAGTGGCTATCCGTGATGGAACGGGAGGTGAAGACAAATGCTAAATGAACTTCTTATCGTCGAACGCGGGGCACCGCCGGAGGATATTAAGAAGTCCCTGCGGCATCCGGACGTTAAAGATGCTGGAAGAAAATCAGCACTTTTAGTGCAACTTGACGAAAAAGGACACATCACATGTATCCGGCCAGTTTCCTCCAGAGTTTCACCTTGGACGCTACGAGACGGCCAGCACAATAGTTTCCCCTTCGTCCAACCCAGCTTTCCTCTTTGGGCTTGCACGGTTGGTGAAGAGTGGAGAGAAACGGTCCTTGATAAGAAGAAGAACGAACGGAGGGAGGTGCTGCTCTCTTTTGTAGGCAATGCCCAATATGATTCTGATGCTTTCGAGGATTGGCCTAGTGAAGTTTTTTTAAAACGACTGCACGAACGAGACAAGCAACTCCGAAGTCTTGAAAATACAAACGCAGCCTTGGTGTATGCTACGATTGATCGTTTCCTGCTCGCTTGCAGTCAATCACCCCAACAGTTGATAGAAGGCGTGACGAAAGCGCTCATTGAAAATCTTAGACAAACCGCACAGGATGATTGGACAAAAATCACTGTCGATCTGTTGGTAGGCAAGAAATTTAAAAACAAATGGATATGTGATGGTGCTTTGCTCTTTGAGGCAGCAGGATTTCCTTTATCGATTGCTGATCAAAGTTTGATTGCACCTGTAAGCGAGGCGCTACAGGCTTACAGCGATAATGAAATGCAAGATCAGAAGTGGGGCATCTGTGGGTTGACGGGTTTAAAAAGTCAACTATTAACCGGAAATTTCCATCAGCCTAAACTACCAGCGGGATTGGGTCAAACATATCTGTTCGCTAAAAATAAGGAGATTCCAGCCAACGATCGCTATGGTCGTTTCTCCGCTGAGGCAATGCCCGTGGGAGTGGAGACAGAAAAACACCTGGATGCCGCACTCCGGGCTCTTACTTCAGAAATCCGCAAGGGTAAAACATGGCGAGCAATCCCCGGAGAGGCTCCAAAACAAAGTGACTTATTCCTCGCATTCATTGACGAAGTTCTTGATGTGCCAACGGTATCTCTCCTATCTGATAATGAAGAAGATTTGTCTGTAGAAGAACCCAACTCCGTTACCGATTCAGCAAGTTCAGTTGCGGTTTTTGAAAAAAGGACCGAGAGATTGATCGAAACTGTGCAAGCAAGAGTCATGAATGATCTGCGCAAAACACCCGTGCATTTGATGATTATTCGAAAGCTCTCGCAAGGCAATCACAAAGTCGTCTATGCCAGTGCACCCACAGTCGCCGACTTCTATGACGCTGCAACAACATGGATCGTGAGTGAGAAAAATGTGCCGCCGTGGCTGAAATTACCGCTCTGGAAAAAGGGTGAGAGCGAGCCATATTGGATGTCGCCACCGCATGTCGCCCCGCTGGGATTGATTTACTTCAGCAAGCAAATCTTCTTGCATAGCGGGAAGCGTCCAAACGGCAAGAAAAAAGAGAAAATCGGTTTGCCTGCAGGTGAAGCGCTGAGATTTTTTATCGATCCAGTGGGAAATGTCGATCTGTCGGCGAGTCATCGAGTGAAACGAGTTCTACGGCTGTTGCTGAGACGACGTGCGACACTTGTCACCGGGACGGCCCATGCATTACGACGCGGCTTTGATTTCGCAAAGGATTATGATCGTCATGAGACGTTGCGGACAATAACAATTATTGGGGTACTATTACATAAACTTTATCGAAACAAGGAGGTGTACATGAACGAAACGGCATTCAAGCTTGGACAACTTCTGGCAGCAGCGGATGTAGTTCATGCTGGCTACTGCGCTGACGTCCGAGGCGGGGCAGTGCCACCATCGCTCCTGGGTAATCAGATTTTCGCTATGGCACAAACTGCACCGACCAAAGCGCTCGCAATGTTTTGCCGTCGTTGGAAGCCATATGACGGTTGGGCGAAGAAGGCGGTCCGTGAACCGAACAGGGCTGAAACGCTGATAGAGAGCAAACAAAAGAGTGACCAACGACGGGGCTGGGATATAAAAAAGGCTTTACGTCATGCACGGGAGATGGAACCGCTGGCAGCAGAACTTGCACCGGTTTTGGAGAGCTGCCACGTGGATGACACTTTTCTCGCGGAACTGCTATTGGGCTATATCGCTGGTCTTCCCAAGACGCAGAAAGAAGATGTTTATATTCAAGATCCAAATGTAAGAAAATCGAGCGTTGTTTAC
>DIWJ01000062.1 GCA_002428445.1 Syntrophaceae bacterium UBA6109 | reverse complement strand
GAATCCGGTTCTGGAAGAGGATGAAGAGCATGTCGTAAAACGTGTAGCCCGCCTCCGCCAGATCACTCACGTTATAGCCCCGCACAACGGTCTTCTCCTCCGTCTTGTAGGAAAGGGCTGTCTTTCTCTTAAACAACGGCTGTCTGTCCATTCTAAATTCCCTCCTGAATTTATTGACCCCATGATTACCCTGTAACCGCACTCACCCATTCTGCATAAAACCGACATCGATCATCCACGACCCACTAAAAAACATCCAGCAAATCTCAACTCTTTTCATGGAAAATATGCGCGGCATTCCCTGAAAGAATCCTCAAGTGGGGTGCTCGAAACTCTCAGCGGTTTTGACAGACTTATAAGCGGCGCATGAATCATAATGCAATTCAATATTTGTTATCGGTGAAATAAACATTTCTTATCACTGCCACCGCCCTGTTCCAACGCGTACCCCCCCCGTTCCCGCTTCTTCTTGACACAGGTGCAAAGCGGATCTATATTTTAATATTATAATGGACCCATCCTTTTGTATCCGGGAGATCAACGCGATGATCGATTATTATCTGAGGGTTTTTCTAGCGGTGGCCAGAACCTGCAGCTTTACCAAAGCGGCGCAATCACTCAATATCACCCAGCCTGCAGTGACTCATCAGATCCGCAATCTGGAGGAGATGTTCAAGGCAAAGCTCTTTCTCCGTCAGCGGAACAAGATCACCTTGACCAAAGCCGGGGAGATCCTTTATCGGTACTCGGAAGAAATCGGCCGTCTCTACCGCCAAGCCAAAAACGAGATGACCGGCCTGACCGGTAACGTATACGGCGATATGCCGTTCGGTGTCGGGGCGCTCCTGGGCATTTATCTGATTCCTCTGATCATGGGGGGATTCAAAAAGATATTTCCGGACGTCAATCTCCATATGCAGGTGGTCAACAGCAGGGAGAGCCTGCAACTGCTGATGGACGACATCATCGAACTGGTGATTGCAAGCGAGCCCTTCCCGCAAAGAGGGTTTGTGGTCATCCCCTTCTATGAGGAAAACCTGACCGTCATCGTACCCCCCGACCACCCCTGGTGCGCGGAGAAAGAGATCCTCGCCGAAAGGATTTTCGATGAAGATTTTCTCATCCGGGAACCGGGTTCGGGGACCCGGGAAATTTATACCCATGTGCTGCAGAAGCTCTTCCCCGACAGGCACCTTAAGATAGCCATGGTCCTGGGGAGCACCGAGGCTATCAAGAGGGGAGTGATCGGGAAAATGGGCATTTCCATCGTTTCTCCCCTCGCCTTCCGTATCGAAGAGAAGCAAGGGCTTCTCCGGAAGATCGACCTCAAGGGCGTAAATATCAAGAGGCGTTTCAACATTGTGCATCGGACGGAAGAAAATCTCAGCGTTCAGACCTTGAAATGGAAGGAATACCTGATCCGGGAAAGGGATAAGGGCTTCCCCTCGGCATTCGACTAGATTTTCATTCAGCCGTTTCCTCACCCCATTACTTTTCTTTATGTGCGGCATAAAACATTTCGTTTTGACATATTCCCGCCTTTTCTCTATCTGAAACCATCGGCTTTGAGAATTATTCACAATCGTCATTGAACAATGGCGATTCCATTTCCAATTTTACGGGAATGTCCCGTTCAGGGAAGTGGTAGTCATGTTTTGGGGATTCCTGAATTATGCATCAAACTTGGAAAGAAAGGAGGGCGCTGAACTGTTCGCCAATAGGCAATGATACGCAAGAACCGGAGTTAACCCGTAATTTACCGTACCGTATGAAGGCCAATCACATGAATTGGCATCCCATACAAACCATGGAGGAGGAGAGAGATGAAAAGATTATCCTTTGTCGTGCTGGTGTCGTTCATCGTTTCCATTCTTTGCATCACGGTGGATAAGACCTTTGCCCTCGACAAACCGAAAGGCTATCCCAAGAGGGCGATTGAAGTTGTCGTTCCCCACGGTCCCGGTTCCGGCGCCGACCAGTTTGCCCGGGCCTTCCTAAAAGATGCCGAGAAGGAACTCGGCGTCCCTTTGAAGTTCAGCTTCATGTCGGGATCAGCCGGGTCGATCGGAACCGCCTATGCCGCTGCACAGAAGCCGGACGGTTATACCCTGCTGCTGGTTTCCACCGACATCGTGATCAACATGGCCCTCGGCCGCGGCAAGGTGGATGTGGATAAGTTCGAATGGCTCGCCCGCGGCATCCATGACGTCTCAGCCCTGCATACCCGGGTGGACAACAAGGCCTTTCAGAGCATCCCGGAAATTCAGGATTACTGCAAAAAGAATCCCAAGACCAAGCTGACGGTAGCCGGCGCCGGCGCCCTCGGAATTGATCATGTCTGGATCGAACTCCTCAACAAGCGCGGTAATCTCTGCCTCAAGTTCATCCCCTTCGACAACAGCGGCGAGCGCAAGGCCAGTTTCCAGGGGGGGCACACAACTTTCCAGTCGGATGAAACGATCGACATGGAGGGACTCTATGAGGCCAAGTTTTCCCGTCCCATCGTCATCGGTTATGAAAAAAGGCTTGCCAAGTATCCTGATTCGCCGACAACCAAGGAACTCGGGATTGACAACACGATCGGCCGCTGGCGCGGATTCGCCGTTAAAAAGGGAACACCGAAGCCGATTGTGGATTATCTGAATGCCGTGCTCAAGAAGTCCTTTGAAACTCCCGAATACCAGAAATTCTTAAAGGACGATGTCGGACATGACCGTCCCGCCTTCGTGTCCGGAGAGGACTTCAGAAACTTTGTCATCAGCGAACGGAAAATTTTCGGAGAGATCGCCAAGGATCTCGGCTGGCTCGATAAATAGGGAGCTTTTCGGAGCTTTTCTCCGGAAATTTCGTTTCGGGCGGACAGCCGGTTTGAGCTTGCATCGTGCTGGAGGCGTTCCGCAGGGGGTAATTAGGATTGCGGTTGGTGCGTACAGCGTGCCGATTGAGGCACGCTGTACGAAACCCAGATGTTCGTTTCCCAATCCGATACGGGAATGGGATGGTTTGTTCGATAGCGCTATCGGTTCATCGTTTAGGAGGTTGCACCATGGGTGAAAGGGTATTGACCGGATTTTTCATCATTTTCTCCGTCAGTTTCATCATCGTTGCCTTGCAGATGACCCCTCCAAAGGTGGATACGCCGCTGGTCGGTTCCTTCTGGCCGGGTTTGGCCCTGACCATCCTGTGTATCTGCTCGTCGATCGAAATGGTCCGGCTCCTGCGCCAGACGAAAGCGGAGCGCGAGGCGAAGGCCGCGGAGGCTGACAAAAAAAAGAGGGCTCTGCAAGAGGTCATGGGCGAGGTGGATAATCGAAATCTCCTGATATTCGGCGGGGTCATCGCCTTCCTGTACATTTTTCTCGTGCACTACATCGGATTTATCGTCGCAACTCCCGTGTTCATGGCGATCTACATGTACGTCGTCGGGTACCGCAAAAAGGTCATGCTGGTCGCGGCCCCGCTGCTGGCCATCGCGGTTTTTCTCCTGCTGTTCGTCGTGGCCACCTATATCCCCCTGCCCCGCGGCATCGGGATCTTCCAAGAGCTCAGCCAGCTCGTCTATTAATCCGGAGGAGATGCTGTCATGTTCGATAATCTGCTGATTGCAGCCAGTTTTGTCGTCGATCCCTTCAACTTCTTCATCATCTGCTCCGGCGTGGTGCTCGGCGTCGTCATCGGCGCCCTGCCGGGGCTGGGGACGGCTGCCGGCGTCGCCATCATGCTGCCCATCACCCTGTCGCTGACGCCGGCCCAGGCGATCGTGATGCTGGGGGCCATCTACGCGGCCGGGACGGCCGGCGGGTCGATCACCTCGATCCTCTTCCGGATCCCGGGCGAGGCCCAGTCGGCCATGACCATGCTCGATGGTTTTCCCATGGCCAAGCGGGGTGAAGCCGGCCGGGCTCTGGGGATCTCGATGACCGCCTCGGCCATCGGCGGCGTCTTCAGCGCCATCATCCTGATGTTCGCCGCCCCCATTCTGGCCCAGTGGGCCCTGAGGTTCGGCCAGGCCGAGTATTTCGCCCTGGCCCTGTTCGGAATGAGCACCGTGACCAGCCTCGCGGCCAAGAGCGTCGTCAAGGGACTCATCTCCACGATGATCGGGCTCTTCCTCTGCACGATCGGAATGAGCGATGTCTTCGGCGTGGAGCGCTTCACCTTCGGCAATGACGACCTCCGGTACGGGATCAGCTACATCCCCGTCATCGTCGGAATCTTCGGCATGTCGGAGTTTCTGCGGAACGCCGGAACCGTCGTAGTCCGGCAGCACGACGTCACCAAAGACGGCGCCGTCAAAACGCAGTTTGGCGTGATCAAAGAGTTCTTCCACATGAAGGTTCTCATGTTCCGTTCCATCATCATCGGCGCTGTAATCGGCGTCCTTCCGGGCACGGGGGGAACGACCGGATCGGTGATCGCCTACAACGAGGCGGTCCGCTGGTCCGACCACCCCGAAAAGTTCGGAACGGGGATCGACGAGGGGATCGCGGCGCCCGAATTCGCCAACAATGCCGCCTGCGGCGGCGCCCTCATCCCCACGCTCACGCTGGGGATTCCGGGCAGCTCCACCACGGCCGTCATCCTGGCCGCCCTGATGAGCCACGGGCTGACCCCGGGGCCGAATCTGTTCGTCCAGAACAAGGAGATGGTCTGGGGGGTTTTCGGCGGCTATCTGTTGGCCAATATTCTGATGATCTTCGCCGGACTCTGGGGGGTCTGGATGTTCGCGAAAATCCTCCGCGTCCCCAGGGCGATTCTGAACTGGGTGATCTTCATCCTCTGCGTCGTCGGTTCCTTCGGCATCAACAGCAACCTCCAGGATGTGTGGATCATGTTCGGATTTGGCCTGCTCGGATACCTGCTGGAAAAATTTGAATATCCGCTGGTTCTGCTGGTCCTGGCGATTATCCTGGGGCCAATAGCCGAAGCGGCCCTGATCAAGGGGGTGATGGTGTACGGGTCCTTCTGGCCCTTTCTGACCCGGCCGATCGGCGGGACACTCCTGTTCCTGTCGGTCCTCTCCATGCTTTTCCCGATCTTCCGGAATTATTTCGAGAAGAGGAAGAAGGCGAAGGCCGCATAGGAGGGGTACAGACAAGGATTCATCCGGAAATATATGAAATGGTGGAAGGAGCGGTGCGGATATGAGTGAAGAAAACAAAGTGATGACGGTTCGAGAAGCAGTGGAAAAGTTTGTTTTTGACGGCGCGACGGTCGGTCTCGGCGGTCAGAACGTGGGACGAATGGCCATGGCCGCCATCCATGAGATTGTAAGGCAGGGGAAAAAGGATCTGACCATTTACGGCTGCAACCTCTCGATCAACATGGACATCCTGGTGGGAGCCGGACTCGTAAAGCGGTGCGAGGCGGGAACGGGGAACCTGGAATATTTCGGGACCACCTTCTGCTTCCGCCGCGCCATCGAGCAGGGGACCATGGAGATGGAGGATTACAGCCACCTGGGGATGATCAGCCGGTTCCTGGCGGGAGAGATGGGGCTCCCCTTCATGCCCACCAAGAGCATGCTGGGAACGGATATGCTGACGCAACAGGCAAAATCCACGGGAAAGAAATATGAACTCATGCAGGACCCCTGGAATCCGGACGATCCGGTCCTGCTCCTGCCGGCGTTGCGGCCCGATGTGTCGCTCATCCACGCCCAGCGGGCGGATGCGATGGGTAATGTCGTGATCGACGGATTCCTCGCGCTGGACGTGGAGCTGGCCCGGGCATCCAAGAATACGATCGTCATCTGCGAGGAACTCGTTTCCGAGGAGCGGATCCGAAACGACGCGGAACGGACCAGTATCCCTTATCTCTATGTCAGTGCGGTCGTCGAACAACCCTTCGGTGCACACCCCGCAGGAACCTACCGCTATTACGACTACGACGCGGAACATGTGAAGCAGTACCAGAAGTGCGCCCGCGAAGGCGGCAAGGCCCTGGATGCCTACCTGAAGCACTATATCTTCGACAGCGAAAACTTCGACGAGTATCTGGAGAAGGTAGGTGGAGTCACCAAGATGATTGCTCTGATGAAGAGCATGAAGCGGATGGTTTAGGGAGGAGAATGGTGATGGCGAGTTTCAGTATTGAAGATTTAACCGTGATTGAAGCGTCCCGCTACATCCGCGACCGGGAGACAGTGTTCGCGGGGACGGGCCTGCCGCTGATGGCGACGATGCTGGCCCAGAAGACCCACGCCCCGCATCTCTGCTTTGTCGCAGAGACGGGTCCCATCGCACCGATCGTCCTGCCGACCCCGCTGTCGGTTTCCGATCCAAGGCTTCAGTATAAGGCAGTGCGCCTGGGCTCCCTGAGAGAGGTCCTGGGCTGCATGCTGCAGCTCGGAATCATGGATGTCGGCTTTGTGGGCGGCGCCGAGATCGACCAGTTCGGAAACATCAATACCACGGTGATCGGGGATTACCAGCGACCGAAGGTCCGCTTTCCCGGAAGCGGCGGCGGCAACGACATCCTTTCCCACGCGAAGCGGATACTTATCATCACCAAGCACGAAAAGCAGCGCTTCCCGGAGCATTGCACCTACATCACCTCCCCCGGATATCTCGGCGGTCCCGATGAACGGAGCCGGGCGGGACTGACCAGTAAAACGCCCCAGATCGTGGTGGTCACCCGGCTGGGCGTCATGGAAATCAATCCGACCACGGGAAGGTTCCAGATCCGGAAACTCATGCCGGGATCGTCGGTGGAGGCGATCATGGCGGCAACCGGTTTCCGACCGGATCTTGCCGAGGAAATTGAAGAGGTGCCCCCGCCGACGGAGCTTGAATTGACTACTCTCCGGGAAAAATGCGATCCGCAGGGGCTGTATTCGAAAAAAGTGTAGCGTCGAATCCTGCGACTGAGGTATAGCGTCTCATATCATGGGCGGCTCTCGACGGAAGTGTTCCATGAGGGGAGGCACATTTGGGAACAAACCTTTCCGTTCCGGCAATCAGGGAGCGGATTGCCGCAAACATCAAAGCACTGTACGACGATCCGACCCTTCGCGCCGGGGAAGCGAAATATGCCCTGGATAACGCAGGGAGCGCGGATGTGAAAGCGGCAGGGGCCAACGTGCCTCTGGATTACGACCTCTGGAAGGGTCTGCGAAATCCGGCCGGCTTGGGTCTTCATCCCGCCGGGGTCAGGGAGATCTGGGAGTTCTACGCCTGGCGGACGGCCTCCGAGAGATTCGATGATGCCGGACGGGAGACGATCTTCGAGGTGCCTCGCTCTTTTGAATACGCAAAGGATCGTTTCCGGAGGGCTCTGATCGTTTCGGTGATGCTCCCTTTTGCAGAGAAGTTTCTGAAGGCTCATGACCGATTTCTCCGGGAGAATGAACGCGGCGCCTTCTGGCCCTATTCGCAGTTTTATGAAGAGGTCAACAACACCCTGGACAAGGCGCTCCTGCGCACCGGCATGGAACTGACCCATGCGGACAATGTGGTCCTGGCGATGGACAGGAAAATGATGGATGACCTCTCCGCGGAGGCCTTCCCCCGGACCTATCAAGGGAAGTCCCACGGTCCGCAAAAGGAGGTTCACTATCCGCAGAAGAGCCTTGCCGTTCTGACCGGCCTCGCACAGTTCGGCGTCTCGCGGTTTGTCTTCAGGGATGAATTGCAGGCAGGCAAGGTCAATCGTTTTCTGGGGCCGATCCGTTCACTGATCATTTTCGACGGCACGCCCCCGGTCGAAGACGGCAGCCAGGGCATCATTTATCCCCACCAGCGCTGGCGCGACTTTCTGGTTTCCCTGTCCGACTTCACGAAAACAGAGGACACTATCAATCGTTGCCGCTTCTGCACCTATATTCCCCTCGATGACAAGGGGTGCGGCAAATGCATTCTCCACTGCCCCCCGGGTGCGCTGCTCCGTTCCGTACCGGATAAAGCAGGCCGATATTCCGATGATCTCCATGAGCCGAAACGGTTCTGGAAAAGTCAGTTGCAGTTCGATTACGAGAAGTGTATGGAAGACCGGAAGAGCATGGCCACCCTCTTTCCCGAATGGCGGTGCGGCCGCTGTATCACGGTCTGTGCGGCAATGGGGAACCGCAGAGCGGATGCCGTGGAAAACTATGAAGAGATTAAACGGACATTGGCGGTCAAGTAAAGCAAAGACAGGAGGAAGTCGATCGAAATGAAAGGCGCATTGAACGGAATCAGGGTGATCGATTTGAGCCATGTTCTGGCGGCTCCGACAACGACGATGTTTTTGGCCGATCTGGGCGCGGAGGTGATCCACGTGGAGCCGCCGCAGGGCGACGACGCCCGTGAATATGGACCCTTTGCAGGGCAGCCCGACAAGAATCGCAGCGGCTACTTCATCAGCCTCAACAGAAACAAGAAAAGCATGGTTCTCAATCTGCGGAGCGACCGGGGAAAGGAAATCCTCCGCAGGCTATTGGAAACGGCCGATGTGGTCGTGGAGAACTACCGGCCGGGTACCATGAAAAAGCTCGGGTTCGGCTGGGAGGAACTGCAGAAGATCAACCCACGGCTGATCTATGCATCGATTTCGGGATTCGGCCACGATGCGCCGCCGGAATATGCGTCCCGTCCATCCTACGATATGGTCGCCCAGGCATTCAGCGGTCTGATGAGCATCACCGGGCCGAAAGAGGGTCCGCCCTGCCGGGTCGGCACCTCCATCGGCGATGTCATTGCCGGCCACCAGGCGGTGATCGGAATCATGGCGGCTTTGATCCACCGCGACAAAACCGGCCGCGGGCAGTACTATGATGGTTCGATGGTGGACGGCCTTTTTGCAGTCCTGGAGAGTGCCGTGGTCCGATATACGCTGACCGGGCAGGCGCCCGGGCCCCTGGGTGGGATGCACCCGACGATCACCCCCTTCCAGGCCCTGCGGACTTCGGATTCCTGGATTGTGACCGCCATTGGAAACGACACTCTCTGGAAGCGGTTCTGTGGCCTTCTCGGAAGGGAGGATCTTATCGACGATCCCCGGTTCCTGACAAATCCTGTCCGCTGTGACAACAAGGAGGAGTTGAGCGAGATCCTCAGCATCGAAATGAAAAAGAAAACAACCCGGGAATGGATCGCGATTTTCGAGGAGGCGAATCTTCCCTACTCACCGATCAACAATATGAAGGAGATCTGTGAAGACCCGATAATCGCCCATCGTCGGATGCTGGTGGAGGTGGATCAGCCCATCGCCGGGAAAATGCGGATCGCCAACTCCCCGATTCACCTTTCCGAAACCCCCGGACAGGTCCGAGAACCCGCCCCACTACTGGGACAGCATACCGAGGCGATCCTGAAGGAAATGTTGGGGATTTCCGTGGAACAGATCGAGCAGCTGCGACAGGAGGGGGTCGTCGACTTTCCGAAAGGCTAAACCATGAAAATCGGGGTCATATCCGACACGCACGACCAGCTCGCCCGCATCGTGGAGTTCGAAGGCATCCTGCATGTGAACCCCGGAACACTGCTGGACGCGTACAAAGACGGGATGAGCGGAAAGCCGACGGTGGCCCTCTATGAGACCGCGTCCAATCAGGCGCAGCTTTTGCCTGTAGAATAATACCCCATCGGGTCTTTCCGTCATTCCGCCTGGAGCGCACGACATGCCGCGACATACACCCCGACGTACGCTTGCCGTGTGCTGCGCAACCCATGGACTGCACGACGGGCTATCGGACATCAACTATGTGCTGCTGCCGATCCTGGCGCAGGCTTTCAACCTGTCGCTCATGCAGGTCGGCCTGATCCGTTCGGCATGGCGCGCCGCGACATCCCTGTTCGAGTTTCCGGCCGGCCTGCTCGCCGAACGCTTCGGCACTCGGATGCTGCTTGCATTGGGCACCGCCTGCAGCGGGATCGCATTCATCGCACTGGGCCATGCCGCGGGGTTCGCCGCCATTCTGTTGACGCTATTCTGCGCCGGCTTCGGCTCCGCATTTCAGCACCCGTTGTGCTCGACAGTGGTTTCAAACGCCTATCCGGATGAAGGTCGCCGCAAGGCACTGGGCACCTACAATTTTTCGGGCGACGTCGGCAAATTCGCATTGGCTGGCGCAACGAGTCTCATCTTCTTGATCGGCGTGCCATGGCAGGTGCCTGTAAACATCTTCGGTGGTCTCTCTCTGGCCTGCGCACTCTCCATTCTTCTGCTGCTGCGAGAACCGGAAACGTACCGTCGCGCCTTGGCCCCAAAATCTGTCTACGAGCGCGGATCTGCAGGATGGGGTATTCGCAACCGTAAAGGCTTCCTGGTGCTCTGTCTGATCGAGGTGATCGACATCAGCACGCGCACAGGCTTTCTGACTTTCATCGCCTTTCTAATCATCGCGAAGGAAATGCCTGCGGGTTGGGCTACCATGGCGGTTCCATTGACGATGGCCGGCGGCATGGTCGGCAAGCTCGCCTGCGGTTACCTGGCGGAGCGTCTCGGCATCATCCGGACCATCGTCATTACGGAAATCTGGACGGGGCTTGGGATCCTTCTCTTGCTGCCGGTGTCCGGCGTCGCAGCTTTCCTCTTGCTGCCCCTGGTCGGCGTGGCGTTGAACGGCACCTCGTCCGTGCTGTATGCAACCGTCGGCGACCTTGTCGAGCCTGACCGGCTCCCGCGGGTATTCGGCCTGTTCTATACGATCAGTTCGGTCTGCAGTTTGACTGTTCCGCTGTTGTTCGGCGCCGTCGGCGACGTGATCGGGATCACCACAACGATCGCGCTGATCGGAATGCTCGTGTTCCTGACGCTCCCTCTTTGCTGGATTCTCAAATCTGCCCTCGAGCCGCGCAGCGCCGCAATCTGATCCGGAGAAAGGCCACCACCCTGTTTCTTTGCCGGGAATTCATCGGGAAAGGAACGGCTGATCTCCCGCAGGCGCTTGACCGTATCGGGTTCCACGGGCGGAACGTGACGTCCAGGCCGGTCGCAGAAATCCAGGAGCATCAACAGCAGGGCGCCGGAATGGGCGAGGAAGCTGACGCAATCCCGGCCATCATGGATTTTGTTTCTCCCGGCCGCGATCAATCTGATTAAGGGCATTGAGAGGGGCCTTCCCCTGGGATACCCGGAGAATATTATCCAGGAAAAAGGCATACCGCTTTTGATGAAATCTCAATCCTTCCGGCATGCCCGCGGTATGCGGGGTCAGGATCACGTTCTCCATTCTGCGAAGCGGGCTCTCCTTCGGCAGAGGTTCTTGCTCAAAGACATCCAGCCCTGCCCCTGCGATCCTCTTCCTCTGCAGGGCCTCGATCAGCGCTGCCTCATCCACTATAGCCCCCCGTGCCGTATTGATCAAAAAGGCGCTTGGCTTCATGGAATCGAACTCTCGCGGTCCGATCAAATGATGGGTCCGTTCATTCAGAGAACAGTGCAAAGTAATCACGTCGGAGAATCGAAGCAGCGTTTCCATATCGGTCATCTGAATGCCTCTGTCCACCTCTGCGGGACGAACGGCATATCCCAAAACCTTCATCTCGTAGGCCAGGGCCCTGCGCGCAACCGCTTTCCCGACATTCCCTATCCCGATAATCCCGAGGGTCTTCCCTGAAACCTCGGCACCCTGATAGTCGAAGCCGTACTCCCCCCGCTTCAGCATTCCATCCATGCGGATGATGTTCTTGTACCAACAGAAAATGAACGTCAGTACATGCTCGGCCACCGCGGTCGCGTTGACGCCCGAAGCATTGGCGACATAGACGCCCCTCCGGGTGCATTCGGGAATGGCCACATTGTCGAAACCGGCTCCGGTCTGAACCAGCTTGAGTTTGGGCGCCCGATCCAGCAAGGGTCCGTCGATCCCCATATGCTCGGGGATGATCACCTCCGCCTCGGCCAATGCCGGTTCCGTCTCCTTAACCGTGCCGATGGCCACCCTCCAGTCCGAGGGGAATTGCCCGACGATCCTCTTTTTGGATGTTTCGGTAAAATTTCCAATGATGACAATATTCATGGATCATTCCTTTCGAAGGCGGGGGGCTGGATCTCCGTGCCGCCCCCCTTGACCATCCTCTCGATATCGAGCAGACCCTCCAGGGAGTCGATTACCGGCGCCGCAGCCTCCACCTGCGGCCAGTTGCGCCGCAGGGTCCGGTGTTTGAGCCAGACGGGGTACATCCCCACGGCCTGCGAACCGCAGACATCGATCCGCCAGTCGTCCCCCACATAAACCGCATCGTCGGCTTCGATCCCCAACCGGGCAAGGCAGAGACGAAAGGGTCCCGGATCGGGCTTCGCGGGCACACCCCCTTCACCGGCCACGACGATCACCTCAAAGAATCTCATCAGTCCCGGATAGTTGCCAAGGCGGTGGTTCCCCTCCTCCGTCTGTCCCTGGGCATTGGTAATCAAGGCCAGACGGTACCGGCTCTGCAGCGCCGTGAGGACTGTCTCCGCCTCAGGGAAAACACGGGTCATCGCCTTGATCTTTTCCCAATACTCGGTCTCCCAGCGTTCCAGAAGAGCCGAATCGGGATTGCGGCCGTAATGCCGGAATACCTCCTCCAGGATTCTCTTCCGGGAAAAATCGGAACGGGCGTGGAAACGGGAGCGGATCTCCCGATACACCTCCAGAAACTTCTCTTCCCCGGTCAATCCCAGGGCCTCGCCGGCCTTACGCTGCGCCTCTTTTTCCGCCGTCCGGAAGCCGTCCGCGGAATCAACCAGCGTCTGGCCGAAATCAAACACAATCGCCCGGATCATCCGTTCATCCTCTCTTTCCGTTGATTCGTTCAATCTCCCCGGGGATCTCCCGGCAGGACTGCAAAACCCGCCAGGCCCCTGCAAACTCGCCGCCCCGCGTCAGGTCGTTTGGAATGACGATACAGCGGATGCCGGCTGCGAAAGCCGCCCGCAAACCTCGTTCCGAATCCTCCACAACGAGGCATTCCTCAGGCCGGAAACCGCTCCGCGTCACGGCCAGACGGTAGGGCTCCGGATCGGGCTTGGAGAGGAGATAATCCTCCCGGGTCAGGATGAAATCAAAATGGGAACGGAGCCCTGTTCCGGCATGTATCGCATCGAAATGGGCGCGCCGGGAACTCGTAACGATCGCCTGGAGCAACCTTCCGCTGAGTTTCACCAGCGTCTCCTCGACACCGTCCAGAATACGGACGCCTTCCTCGACCAGTTCCGTGTAACGCCGGTTCCTCTCCTCGTGAAGACGGTCGATCTGCAGCTGCGAAACTCCTTTTTCCAGGGCCAGATCGAAGGCACTCCGCCCCTCCTGGAGAGAAATCCGCCGGAAGAGCGCTTCCGTCAACGTGACCCCGGCTCTTTGGAGCAGTTCCCGCGTCGCCTGAAAATAGAGTTTCTCCGTGTCCACGAGGACGCCGTCGTTGTCCCAGAATATCGCCCGGATCATTGGATAACCTCAGCGCGGACTGAAAACGGGTCCCGCAAGCCGCGTGCCTCTCATCATAATAAAAAGACGGCCGCGCATTTCCGCGGCCGTCCTTCCCTACCGTATCCCCCTCGGCTTCGCAAGGTGAAGATCAATCCTTGCCGTACTTTTTCAAGTAATCGCCGAAGAGTTCCTCGTCCGACGGCTGGTAATTCGGAACGGGCACGGCCACCCGCGTGTACATCAGGAACTGTTTCCAGTTGATGTTCTCGCAACTGATGTTGCCGGCCCAGGTGCCGCAGCCCAGCGTGTCCGTGAATCCCAGACAGCTTGTCCATCCGCCGCTGTTGGCTTCCGTGTGGCCCATGTTGCAGACGACCCGGCTGACGTTCGCCCGGAGGCCGATCTTGTCCATCCGCTCATCCAGCGACGTCTGGATGTTCACCGAGTGCCCCTCGCCGGAGAACTTCAGGATCCTCTCCATGCGGTCCAGCATCTCGTCGAAGTCCGTCCACTTCCAGACGGTCAAAACAGGGGAGAGCTTCTCGCCGGAGAAACGGTCTTCGCGGCCGATCTTCTCGCCCATGACCATCAGCATCTTCGTCTCCTTGGGGACCTTCAGCCCGGCCAGATCGGCGATGAACGTCGCCGACTTCGCCACGATCTCCCGGTTGAGGGTATGACCGTCCGGCCACATGGTCTTGCGGAGGGTTTCGCGCTCCTCAGTGCTGCACAGGTAGCCGCCCTCGGCCTTCAAGGCCGCAATCATCTTGTCGAAGATCTTCTCCTCGATGGCCACCGCGTTCTCTGAGGAGCAGGAGGCCGCGTTGTTGGCCGTCTTGGATTTCCGGAGCCGGAAGGCGACCTCCGGAAGGTCCTTCACCGTCGAATCGACGATGGAGATCACGTTTCCGGCTCCCACGGTCTGGGCGGGGACGCCCGCGCCGTAGACGACCTTCACCAGTGCCGCGCCTCCCGTGGCTACGGCATAGTCGCAGTTCGCCATCAATTCTTGCGTTTTCTCGTTGCTCGTATGGCGGATGCACTGGACCAGATCCACCGGCGCGCCCACCTTTGCGAGCGCCTTACGGATGTGATCGACCGTTGCATTGGTGGCCAGTTCCGTGCGGGGATGGGGCGAGCAGATGATCGCATTGCGCGTCTTCAGGGTGGAAAGCGCGATGCAGCACACCGTCGATTCGGGGTTCGTGCAGGGAACAACGTTCGCGATCACGCCGATCGGCTTGGCGTAGGTCCGGATCCCCTTCGTCTTGTCCTCGCTCACCAGACCGCACGTCTTGATACCGATCTGATCGTAAAGCGTCCCGCGGACCTTCGTGCCGATCTTGTGGACCTTGTCTTCGTAGACGCCGAGGCCCGACTTCTCGACAGCCAGGCGCGCCAGTTCATCCGCCGTCTCCGCCTTCTGCAGCTCCCAGCCCACGGCAAGGACCATCTCGTCGACCTTATCCTGCGGCCAGTACTCAACCGTTTTAAACGCCGCCCGCGCCTTCTCGTACATTTCCCGAATATTGTCTTCCATATCGTTACCCCTCATATTCAAAAAGAAAAACCTCAAGCCGCCATGAAATGACCGGGGCCCTGGCCACACCCCAAAACGGATGGGCAGGGTATCCCGGAATCATCAGATTTTCCGTTTGGGATCGTCGATCTCTTCCACGATCGCCCATCCGGAACCCTTGATCTTCTGCCGCTCCAGAAAGGTCTGCTTCCACTCCTCGGGCGTCTGCGCCTCCATCGCCTTGGCAACCTTCTTTCTCTCTTCCAGCGTCGGAACCTGCCGGTCCGCCGGTCCGTCGTACCACTCCTTCGGCGTCAGCGTCTGACCGAGGCGAACGGGCGACTCCCGTTCGATCTCCTCGCAGTAGTGGGCGCCGGTGGCGAAAGCTCGGGTCACCGCCAGAATCCCCCAGGTGGCCTCCGGGGTGAAGCCGAGGTCGAACATCACCGCGCCGGTGGCGCCCAGAAGATCGATGTCCACCGGCTCCTTGCTCAGCTTCTGCGCCGCCTTCACCATCTCCTTCATCAACGAAACATACTTGCCCGCCACCCCAAGCTTCTCGGCCCGGGCGATCATCCGCTTCGCCATCGGGTCCTTCAGCATCAGGCCGGAAACGCCCAACGCGGGGTCGTTCAGTTTCGTTCCGACCACCGCCTCAACCACCTCGGCCAGCGGTTTGCCCTCCTTCGCCTGCCGGGCCAAAATGCCGTCCATCAGCTTCCCGATCTCCTGATACGCGCCATAG
The DNA here is from genome assembly GCA_002428445.1 of Syntrophaceae bacterium UBA6109. The sequence continues at coordinate 1,129 of DIWJ01000062.1, read as the reverse complement.
GCGTGACCGAAAGCGAGGATCGAAGAACCGGCGGCCTGGGTCAAAATGGTCTTGCCACCCGCCACGATCCGGGCGATGTTCGCCGGCGAGGATAAACCGTCCTCCAGCATGCAGACCATGATGTAGTTGAGCATCTGGTCTTCCTCGACAAGCGGAATCCGCGCCTGAAAGTCGACGAAAAGAACATCGGTCAGACCATACCCCTGCTCCACCAGCTCCGTCGTGTCGTAGCCCCGGGAAACAATGCGGTGAACATTCTTGTATGCAACCTCGGACACCCACTGGAACCGGTCCCGCTCGGTATCCATCGGAACCGTCCCGTGCTCCCTTGTCCTGTAATTAAAATTGAGTCTCGGATCGTCTAAATTGTCCATTTCTTGTATTCTCCTTCCTCTTTCTGCTTGCGGGCATATTCCTGTCTCTCAGCCTGGCTCGGAACCTTCCGGTCGGCGGGCCCCACATATTTGATCATCGACAGATCCAGCATCTGAACCATCGGTTCCCGCTTCGAGGCCGCCCAGGCGCGCCCTTTCTTCATCGTGTAGGTGGCATGCGCCGCGCAACTGAAACCGCGGCAGACGCAGCCGATGCACCAGGCCGCATTCGGGGAAAACCCCAGCTCCGCCAGCGCCGTGTTGCCGGCGCCAATCATGTTCACCGCGACAAACGCCTTGCCTTCCCTCTTCCGGCGGGCATTGAAATGCTTCTCGATCGAACGCTGCAATTCAAGATAGACCCCGCTGCAGAGCTGCTCGTGCTTGATGTGCGTCGGTTCCGCCCGCGGATCCCCGTCGAGATGCTGCGGCTGCCCCATCCCCATGACGGCCAGCCCCGCATCCATGTACTCATCCACCAGAATCTTGCCCATCTCCTCAATGCTCTTCCCCTCCACACGCGCCCGCTCGATGTACTTGTGCATCATGTAGCCGTGCGCCGCCCCCGGACCGTGGGCCGACCCGAAGGTCATCACCGCCGCCGAGATCGCCGCCGGAAGGTTCGGCCGGCCGCCGATCACCGCGATGGCCGATGCCGCCGATGGCGACATGGAATGCTCCAGAAACTCGCCCGTCTCATACCGCAGCATGTCCGCCTCGTTCTCCGCGGGAATCCGGTTCTGGAAGAGGATGAA
>DIWJ01000075.1 GCA_002428445.1 Syntrophaceae bacterium UBA6109 | reverse complement strand
TTTATGCAATCCGATAATCGCGAGACCGTGGGCAGCGTAGTGTCGTTCCTGCAGCTCATCCCCAAGATGATGTCTGCCTCTTCGCAGGTTACGCGCCCACACCTTATTCTCTGATTGAGATCTTGCAGCTGCCTCCGGCATGTCTGCACATAGAAGGCTGATTTAAGGATTGCTCCGTCAAAGAACAAATGACTTCTTCCCGCTCCGTCGAAAAGAAAACTTGCTTTTCAACATAGAGGGACGACAGACGGCAGGTGTGACGATGAGCGAAAAAATAATCGGCATCCTCGGCGGCATGGGACCGGAGGCGACGGCGGCGTTCTTCCTCCGGATCATCCGGGCGACCAACGTCCAGCGCGACCAGGATCATTTCCGTGTGCTCATCGACAGCAACCCCAAGATTCCCGACCGGACCGCTGCGATCCGCGGGCAGGGCGAGAGCCCCTTGCCGATGCTGATTGAAAGCGCCCGCGGACTGCAGAAAGCCGGCGCGGACTTTATCGCCATCCCCTGTGTGACGGCGCATTTCTTCTTCGATCCCCTGCAGAAGAAGGTGCGGATTCCCATCCTGAACATCGTCGAGGAAGTGGTGGAAGACGTCCGGCGGATGTCTCTGCCGTCCCCGCGCGGAGGGAAATCCAGGCGTATTGCCAAAATCGGTCTCGTCGCCACCTCGGGGACGGCCGATACGGGCCTTTTCCAGAAAGCCTTCGCGGCGGCAGGCGTCGAGGTCCTTCTTCCCGACAACCGAACCCAGAAGAGCAAGGTCATGTCGGCGATCTACGGCCGCAGAGGGGTGAAGGCCGTGGGATCCTCGGAAGCATCGAAGGCGCTCGTGATCGCGGCCGCCAAAACGCTGATCGACCGGGGCGCCCAGGCGGTTCTGGCCGGCTGCACCGAAATTCCCCTCGTGCTTGCGGACGGCGACCTCGCCGTTCCCGTCGTCGATTCCCTTGCCGTCCTCGCCCGGGCCGCGATCCGGGAAGCCCGGCGAAAGTAGAGGCTGGAAAAAGCAAACCAACCTCGCCGGGTCTTCTTGATCAGAATCTCCGTACCGGAAGCATAGAGACAGATACAGGGGCCGGATATGGGCCTATAATGACTTTCAGGCCGGTATCTGATGCTTTGAACGGAGCGGAATTGAAAGGCGGATCCGGCATATCCGTCGGGGGCAGGTGATTACCGCGGCACATTTCCATCGGCATAGCCCCGCCCGTCAAAATCGAAGCCCGGATATGCGATGCGATCGTGATAGTAACTGGCAAGGGTTTCCAGGAAGCTGTAGGTGATAAGGTTGATTTCCGAAAGCGTGATGTCGCATTCCGAAAATTGTCCGTCTTCGGTCGCGTCGGTAATGATCTTTTGGATGAGAGAGAACAGCTTATCCCGGGAGCGGTCGTTGATCGTCCGCGAGGCGGCTTCTATGGCGTCCGCCAACATCAAAATGGCGGCCGCTTTCGTCTGTGGCTTGGGACCAGGATAGCGAAATGAATCTTCATGAACTTCCCTTCCCGACGCTGCCGCTTCCTTTCTGGCTTTTTCGTAGAAGAATCTCATCAGTTTGGTTCCGTGGTGCTGGGGAATCATGTCGACGATAGAGGAAGGTAACCTTGCCTTCCTCGCGGCGGAGATTCCGTCCGTCACGTGGCTCTCCAAAATACGGACGCTTTCCTGGCAACCGATTCGTTCGTGCGGATTGAACTCCTTCTGATTCTCCACGAAATATTCAGGGTGAAAGGTCTTTCCAATATCGTGGTACAGGCTGGCGATTCTCAGGAAGAGCGGATTTAAACCAATCGCTTTGGCTGCGCCTTCGCAGAGCGTACCGACGGCGATGCTATGATTATAAGTTCCCGGTGCCTTTCGAATGATCTCCCTGATGAGCGGAAGGTTCAAGCTGCCAAGTTCGGAGAGCCGAATTTCTGTCGTCACCATGAAAATGCGCTCATACAGCGGAACCGTGGATATCAGGAAAACAACATTGAGAAGCCCGGAAAGGAATGCCAGCGCAGCTCCGAAACTTCCGCTGACCACATCCAGCGGCACCCGTCCGGCAGCCTGGAGGAGCAGGTACAGGACTGCAGCGGATAAGCCGAGATAAAATCCTGCAGCAATGAGCCGAATTCTCTGCGCGGCTTTCCGCAGGAAAATAATCCCCAGCATATTGGTAATCAGAATATAGAAAAAACCGTAGGCATCTGTTCCGACGGAGTGCCCCGCCAGCACGCAGAAAAAGAGGGTAAAAATCTGGGCACATCGTTCGCCGGCCAGAAAGGTGACACACATGGAACCGTAGGCAAACGGCAACAGGTAGAAGTAATAGGCTTTATCCTTCAATGGTGAGGCCGGGAAGCTTTGGCTGACGGATTCGAAAACAAACCATGAGACTTCCAGCAGGATGAGATTCACACTCAAGGTAAGAATCAGGAATCCCACCAGTTTCAAATAGCTCCACTGGGTTTTGATGATGGAAGAAAGGAAAAATACAAAGACCGTCAAGAGCGTATAGATCAGCAAGGCCATCACGGCGGTTTGTGTCATTGAGGAACCGGCCGGCGAAAGTTTTCGAAGCGCCTCAATCTGAACCAGTTGGTCTGCTCCGACCTCATCGCCTTGGCGGAGCACAATCTTTCCTTTTTTCAGCCTTCGCAAGACCTGGTCAACATTCTTGACATCTTCCGCCTGCCTTGACGCCGTCAAAGATTCGTCAAATGTCAGATTGGGCACGACCAGATTCTTCAGGATTCGAAGTACGTGCGGGCGGCTGGCGGCGGCAAGGGAACTCTGGCCGACCTGCCGGTTGAGTCTGTCGTGGACCTCGGGGAGCGGGACCAGAAGGCTCACCGGGACGGTTTCCGACTTACCCGTCAGGATATCCGTTGTGATAATGTATTCTTTCCCGCCGGCAAAACGGGTGTCATCGGGAATCAGCAAAGAGGAAAGGGCATCCTTCAGCAACAGGGTGATCTGATTTTCCAGGTGTGATTTGAAGCCTTCCCTCACCAGAAAAACAAGCAGGGGATCCACCGGCGGTGTTACACCGAGACCTTGAATCGTCGAACGAAGTTGATCCTTCACGGCGGCCGGCAATATTCGAAACTGATGTCGGGTCCTTCCGGACGACGACTTTCCCGCCGGGTCCAACCCTAACAGGGCTCTGGATTGGTCAAATGCAGCCTTCAGACGGGACGATTGGTCGTCCTGTAAGGCCGGATGAAATCGATAAACCGGTAATGCCCTGGCTCTCACCTCCGCTCTACGGATCTGTGTAGCCTTTTCATCTTCCATGAGCGCATCCACCGGGATGATGATGTCCGCACGGGCAATATCGCCCGGTTGATAGACGGGAAGGCTGAGATGGCTTTGGCGGGTGAGCAGGGCACTCAGAAACACAGAAAGGGGGATCAACAAGACCAGCAGCAGAACGATCTGCAACCTGCCTGGCGACCTGCCCTTTCCTGATGGCGACCAGCCGACGGCGGCGGCCTGCAAACGCTTGAATAAATCCATCGTTCCCAAGTAACTCATCTCCTCCAGAGCAGCGGGTTGAAGCGCGTGCCGACGTCGTAGAAATCCTCGTTTTCGGTGCGTTTGAGGCGGAATACGACCAGGTAGGTGAGGGGCGTGGCGACGACTTCATAGGCGGACTTTGCGAGCCACTGCGAGACGATCATCATTCCCAGCGCCGCCGGAGGAACTGCTCCCCAGAAGGCGAGGGTGATGAAGATCAGCGAGTCCGCAAGCTGGCCGACGAGCGTCGAGCCGATCGTGCGCATCCAGAGGTGCCGTCCCTCCGTCGCGATTTTCATCTTGGCAAGCACGAAGGCGTTCAGGAATTCTCCGAAGAGGTAGGCGGCGAAGGAAGCGGCGAGGAGGCGCGGCGTCGTTCCGAAGACGGCGGCATAGGCCTGCTGGGAAAGCTCCGCCGAGCCGAGGGCGCCGAGGTTCCAGAAGGGGACGGGGGCAAGCCGGATGCTGATCTCGATGGCGGCGACGGCGAGGAGATTGCAGGCGAAGCCGATCCAGATCACCTGGCGGGCGCGGGCGTACCCGTAGACCTCCGTCAGGATGTCGCCGACAATGTAGGAGACGGGAAAGATCACGACCGCGGCCGGCAGGACGACCGAGCCGACCGCAAAGAGCTTGGCGGCGATGATATTCGCGATGACCAGCGACGTGACGAAGACCGCGGCTACCGCAGGCAGGTATCGCGGGCGGGCTTCGCCCTGCGGAACGGCCGCGATCATTTGCGGTACTCCGCCTCGACGGCGATGGCGATGCCGCCGCGGACGGCGAAGTTCGCCGTCACCTTGCACATCCGGGGCGCAAGGGCTTTCACGAGGTCGTCAAGGATGACGTTCGCCACGTGTTCGTGGAACGTCCCCTCTTCGCGGAAGGACCAGAGGTAGAGCTTGAGCGACTTGGACTCGACGATGCGCCGGTCGGGGACGTACTCGATGCGGATCCTGGCGAAGTCCGGCTGGCCCGTCTTCGGGCAGATGCAGGTGAACTCGTCGGTCGAAAGCGAGATCGTGTAGTCGCGTCCGGGATGGTGGTTCGGGAAGGTCTCCAGCTTCCGGACCGGCCTTGTCTGCCCGCCGAGCAGGGTCAGGTCGTCCAGATCCGTTTTTTCGGCTGCTCCCGTGGCGGTTCTCTTCCTGTTCGTCTTTTTCATGGTCGCGGCTCCTGCCTTCCAGTGCCCGTAAGGCCACGGCGATATCGAGGGAGAGTAGGGGAAACGGGGAATTCTGTCAACCCGTTTGCGGGGTTTCTTATTTTGAAACGGGGGGATGCCGCCGGAAGATTGCGGAACCGGCGGATGTCCGGCTACGGTTGCAGCAATTCGAATCCCGTCGCCGGCTCGAGCCGGCGCGTCGCCGCCGTGCCGGTCAGCTCGAAGAGGACCACCTCCATCACATGCCAGACCTTTACGCCGCGGCGGACGCAGCCCGTGACCGTCTCCTCGTTCCGGCCGCAGGCCATGTGCAGGTGGAGGATCGGGTTTCCCTTTTCATCCGGGAAGATCGTCCCGGTGCCCGTCACTTCATGCACGTTCCCGAGGGTTGTTTCCATGGGCACGACGGGGCTGCTTCTGGCCTCTTCCGGACCGACGACGAGACGGCTTCCCTCGTCGGCGCCGCCGACGACGATGAGCGCGGCGGCACGGATGCCCTTCCCGCGGGCGAAGCCTTCGACGGCTTCGTGCAGCACCTCGCCGTCCTCCAGGCGGAGAACGAAGACTCTTCCCTGCTGAGCTTCCGAGTATTTCATGTCAGTACTGGAGTTTCTCCGGCGGCCGGCGTTCCGGGACGTAGGCGCGCGGGATCTTCCCCTCGTTCCATTCCCGCGAGACGTAGAGATTGCAGTAGCAGCTCCCGAATTCCTTCACGTCCGGCTCGCGATAGACGCAGGGGCAGATGATGTCGCGATCCTTCTCGCGATCGTTGGCGGCCAGGCGGCATGGGCAGCACATGTAGCCGTAGCGGCCGCGGTTGAGGAGCAGCGCCGCGAGGAGATCGTCGACGCGCTCCCGGTCCGTATTGAAGAAGTATCCCTTCGGTTCGTGGATCTTCCGCAGCGCCTCGTAGAGCTTTTCGACGTCGTTCACAGGCCCAATGCCTCCCGGAGCTGTTGCTCGTTGAAGCCCACGACCACTTCATCGCCGACGAGAATGGTCGGAAAGGTGCAGCGGGCGTTGTATTTCTTGACCTCTTCGATCGCGTCCGCGCGCTCCTTGCCCGAAAGCATGTCCACGTCCGTACACTCGAAGGGAATGCCGTGGTCGTTCAGGAACTTCTTTGCCGCCTTGCAGTGGCTGCACGTGCTGAGCGTATAGGCCTTGACTCGCTTCATGGGCGTTCCTCCTTGACGATGCCGGCAGGCTGCTGCATCCGAATGGAAAGTATCTTGTCAAAATTTGCCGGTAAAATCAACGGAAGAACTTCTGCCCGCAAGACCCAGGACGAGGGAATAGAAGGCAAAGAGCTCCCAGGAAAAGGGAATGTAGCCGGCATAGCCGAGGATCGGCATCTCGAAGACCTTGAGAAATCCCACGAAGGGGATCTCGTAGATCCATTTCGGATAGGAGAGGAAATTCCACATCTCCCAGAAGAAGCCGCAGACGAGGCAGCCCAGGGAGAGGGCGATCGCGGGGCGCCGGTCGCCCCGGGCGAGAAATCCCAGGAGCGAGGGGTATCCTCTCCAGGCGTTGACGGGTTCCAGGACGAAGAAGACCGAGAGCCAGACGAAGGGGAAGAAATAGCGGGGCCAGAGGAAAAGGAGCGCAAGCATGCACCACCCGGAGACGAACATTCCCGGGAGGAACGGCCGCGTCGGCGCCGGCCGGGGAGACGGTTTCATGTCCCGGATCGGGCGCCACGTGCCGACCAGTTCCGCCGTCCCGAAGACGGCGGGAATCACCGTCGAAAAACTCAGCGACGACAGGAGAAAAAAGCCGATCGGGCCGACGTGCTCCTCCCCCAGGTAGACCCAGTTGCCCGTCCGCCAGTTGACGAATTCGAAGATCCACCACGCGAGGACCGAGACCGGAAACATGCCTGCGTATCCGGAGGGGTCCCGGGAAAACGGCGAGGAGCCCTTCCGGAAGAAGACGGCGGCGTCGACGGCCAGGCAGTAGCCCAGCCAGAGGGGAAAGAAACCCCAGTGCGTCCTCGGGCCGGGCAGCAGCCAGTTGAGGGGCCAGAAAACGGCGACAAGGGCAAGCCCGGCCCAGCCGCGCAAGGGCCATCGGCGGAAGGATTTCGTCATGCCTCGGATCTCCCCTTGGGCGTCGCCGGAAGTATCGGTCCGGCGGAAGGCCTTGTCAAGACAGGAGTCTCAGGGGCGCGCGGGAGGAGTCTCGCGGGAAGAGACGGCCGGTCGGATTTTCATGGTGAGGAAAATGGCGGCTCCGGAGAGGGCGCAGAACCCGTACCAGACGGGAGTGTAGCTCCCCAGGGTGTCGAAGACCCATCCCGCGAGGGTGGGGCCGACGATTCCCCCGATGGATCCGGTCCAGAGCACGATGCCCAGCATCTTCCCGAAGGCGGCCATCCCGAAATACTCCCGGAGCATTGCCCCCCGCAGGACCATGCCCCCTCCAAAACCGGGAGCGAACAGAAGAACAAAAAGCACCAGGACCCAGAAGGACTTTACGTGGCAGAAGGCGAACAGCCCCCCGCTCATGATGAAAAAAGTCGCTGCCAGGACGATTCGTTTGTCGAAGCGGTCGCCCCACCAGCCGAAACCGAATCTCCCGACAATGCTCACCAGGGGCAGCGCCGCGGTCACGGCTCCGGCCGAGGCCCTCGTCATGCCGATGCTGCCGAGATAGGGCATGAGGTGGGTGACCACGGAGGTGATCGCCGTCATCCGGATTGCTTCGACGAGATTCAGGTAAAGAAAAGATCTGCTCGTAATCATGTCGCGGAAGGTCGCCGTCTTCCTGCCGGGGTTCTCCACCTTGCCGCCGGCCGCCGCTGCGCCGGCGGCTCCATCGGTAGCCGGTTCAAGATCTTCAGAGGGGTCCCGCACGACGAGCGACAGGGGAATGCCCAGAAGCAGCATCCCCGCCCCCAGGATCACCACGGTCATCCGCCAGCCGGTTTCGTCGATCAGAAAAACGATGACGGGGATGAGCGCGCCGCCGGCCCCGAATCCCGATGCCATGATGCCGAGCGCGAGACCCACGTTCTTCTTGAACCAGATCGCAACGGCCGTCATGGTGACGACGCTCGTCGTTCCGCCCGCGCCGAGGGCAATGAACAGGATGGACAGGTAAAACATCGGCAGGGAGGTCGTGAAGCTCATCAGGATCAGGCCGATGCCGACCACGATCGTCCCGCCCAGAAGAGCAGTCTCCTCGAACCGAAACGGTCCACGAGGAAGCCGACGATTGGCGCAAAAATGCCCATTTCGAACCCGCGGAGGCTCGTGGCAAACGAGATCTGCGTGTAGCTCCAGCCGAATTCCTGCCGGATGGGTTCGAAAAAGGCGGTGAAGCCGAAGAAGGTGGCGGCGCTCACGTAGAGGCCGATGATGAAACAGGCGAGGACGACCCACCATCCGTAATACAGGTTCTTGAACATAAATACCCGCAAACAGCCCCGCGCATCTGCCGGAGGCTTCAGGTTTCGGATTGCTCGGCGCGGCGGCGATCTTCTTCCGTCTGATACTGCGGCGTATCATGACGCGGCGTGCGCGAATCCTCTCCCCGGAATGCTGTCTCTTTCCATTCGTCGGTTTCGGACCAGCGGAAATCCAGGGTCTTGATCGATCCCGGTTCCGTCATTGTCCGGAACGCGTCAAGCGCCTGCACCAGAATCTTTCGCTGCAATTCCGGATCGCCTTTCTTCCCTGTCGTGTGCCCCAGCGGGAAATCAAGGAAAGCGGATCGCGGCGGCTTTACGGCCTTCAGAATATCCAGGGCGCTGCCCATGCACAGCGTCGGAATGCCGGCCTGCTCGGCATGGCGGGCGATCAGTCCCACGGACTGATGGCAGACAGGTCAGACGGGAACGAGCAGGGCCAGATCGCCCCGCTCGGCTATCAGCCGTTCGGTCAGCCGGGGCGCCAGTTCGTCACGCACCCTTCGCGATGAGTAGATCCCGCCCATGAAGGTGAAGGCGTGTTCCGTCAGAGAGCCGATCACGCCGTCCGCGACCAGTCGGCGCAAGGTGCCGACCGGGAAGACGACGTTCGGATCGCACCGCGCATCCGCCTGGTCGTAGGCGAAATGCGCCGTCCTGAGGTCGGCGATGTTCACGTCCGTTGGAATGGTCCGGAAGGAGGTGTCATCCTTGAAATGGAAGGCGGTCTGACCCGCGACGTAGATTCCTCCGGAGGCGATCAACCCGACGCGGCATTCCGACAGGGGCTTTCGCAAAGGCTGCCATGGCGGCGTGTCCTGATGATTGACCCACTGATAGGGCTTGTACCCGAGCCTGGCGTATTGATCGCGAATCCGCTTGATATACTCGACCGGTTCTCTCATCCTTTTCTCCCCGCCTCTTCCGCTGTGATGAATGAATACCCTTCGACTCTCAGAGCCATTTCCTGTGTCTGAAATAGAAGAGCATGCCGACGGCCACCGATGCCATCAGGCCGAGCACAAGGAAATAGCCGTTGTGCCATTCGAGTTCGGGCATGTTCCTGAAGTTCATGCCGTACAGACCGGCGATGAACGTGAGCGGCATGAAGATGGTCGCGATCACCGTCAGGACCTTCATCACCTCGTTCAGCCGGTAGCTCACGCTCGACAGATACAGGTCGAGCATCGTCGAAAGCATGTCCCGGTAGATCTCGACGCTGTCGATCGTCTGAACCACGTGGTCGTACACGTCCCTCAGGTAAGGGACAGTGGCCTCGCGGATGAGCGGCGATTCCCGCCTTTCAAGGGAAGCGATCACTTCCCGAAGCGGCCACACGGCCTTGTGCAGAAAAAGGAATTCCCGCTTCAGCTCGTACAGCTGCTTCACGATCGCCTCTCCCGGGGCGTCCACAAGCGCCTCCTCGAGAAGATCGATGCGATCGCCGAGCTTTTCGAGGACGACAAAATATCCGTCTACCAGCGCGTCGAGAAGCGAATAGGCCAGATAGTCGACGCCCCGCTTGCGGATTGTTCCGCGGCCGGCCCGCAGCCGGTCGCGGATGAGCGGGAACACGTCGCCCTTGATGCCCTCCTGGAATGAAAGCAGGAAGTTCTGACCCATAATGAGGCTGACCTGCTCGGGAACGACCTTCCCCTCTTTATCGTCATAGGTAAGCATCTTGGCGACCACAAAAAGATAATCGCCGTAATCCTCCACCTTCGGCCGCTGGACCACGCTCATGAGGTCTTCCGTCACGAGGCGGTGCAGGCCGAAGCACTCGCCGAGGTTCTCGATCAGGGAGGGATCGTGGACGCCGTCCACGTTGATCCACGTAACGCTGGGTTTGCTCCGATAGGGGACGCACTCGGCCGCCGTCTTCACGGGACGTTCTTCGAATGTCTGCTCGTCGTAGTCGATGAGGGTGACGTCCACCGCGCCCTCGGTCCTCTCGCCCGTGTACACGAGGGTCCCGGAGGGGAGCCCGATTTTCTTTGTGCCGCGGTTCTTTCTTCTTGGCATGGACGATGGACCCGTCTTCCGTTCTCCGTGTTTTCGTTCCCTTCCCGCCGAATGCGTCGGGAATGACCCTCCCCGGCCCGTCATCGGGCAGGTTCGGTTCCTGAAATTTCTACACTATCCGCACAGATACGTCTATGGTTTCTTTCGGAAGGAGGCAAGACGCCCCTGCCTGTCGCAAGGCTTCATGCATTCGCGGCGTCGGAATTGTCGGCGGATCGTGCGCCGTCTTCTTCGGGGAAGGTTGGCCGGTCTCTGCTCATCACAACAGGTGAACGGGGAGGGCTTTTGTGGTATAGCTCCTCAGCGGCCGGGACGCCGGTGTCTGGAACGCCTTCGGTCCGCGGGGGGAGATTTCGTTTTGCCGTTGCCGGATTGGAGATCCGGTTCCTGCCCTGCTCGAATTCCGCAAAGGAGGAGATCATGTTCAAGACGGCCATCACGGAAATGTTCGGCGTCCGGTATCCGATGATCTGCGGAGCCATGATGTGGCTCTCCAAGCCCCGCCTCTGCGCCGCCGTATCCAATGCCGGCGGCATGGGGAATCTCACGGCGGGCAATTACGAGACCGAAGAGGCCTTTCGCGGCGCAATTGCAGAGACCCGGAAACTGACCGACAAGCCCTTCATGGTGGGTATTACGCTGCTGCCGTCGCTGCGGATCACGCCGGAGCACCACGCCATGTACCTCCGCATCTGCGCCGAGGAACGGGTGGCGGGGATCGAGGTCTCCGGGAGCCCCGTGGATAAGGTCGGAGGGCCCCAGGCGATCGAGTCCCTGAAAAAAGCTGGCGTGAAGATGTTCCATAAGGTAGGGTCAGTCCGCCACGCCCTGCATGCGGAAAAGGTCGGCTACGACGGGATTTATGCCGCCGGAATCGAAGAGGGCGGTCATCCGCTCAACGACGACGTGACAACGATGGTGTTGACGCCGCGGATCGCCGAGTCGGTGAAGATCCCCGTCGTGACGGTTGGAGGCATCGCGGACGGACGGTCGGTGGCGGCGGCCCTGGCGCTGGGCGCGCAGGGCGTCATGATGGCGAGCCGCTTCGTCGCGACAAAGGAATGCGAAGTCCACGAGGCGATCAAACAGGAGCTGATCCGGCGCCAGGAGAACGAGACAACGCTCTTCTGCAAGTCCATCGGCCTGCAGGGGCGCGCGCTGAAAAACAAGGTCATCGGGGAAATCCTGGAGATCGAGGGCCGCGGCGGCGGATTTGCCGAACTGATCCCGCTCCTGGGGGGCGAGAGGATCAAGCAGGCCTGGGAATGCGGCGACGTCGACTACGCGCCCCTCATGGTCGGGCAATCCATCGGTCTCATCCGGGACATCCCCACATGCAGGGAACTGCTCGAGCGGATGGCCGGGGAGACAGAAGAGCATCTGAACAAGGCATTGAGACTGGTCCGGGCTTGAGGCGGGACGCGTCCCTTCCGCCGGATCCGGCCGGTTGAAAAGAAGGGCGAATGGGTATAGAAGGTCAGGCCGCAAACGAGTTTTCTGAAGAAGGGGAAACCCTTCACTGGAGGGTATCATGGACAAGCAGAAGACCCCGTACAAGGGGATCGTGGACAAAAGGATATTGCAGGGGAAATTCCTCGTCGGCGAAGTGAAGGAAAAGGAACTGAATGCCTACCTGAAAGCGCTTCCCGACGTTGCCGCGAATGCCCAGGAAGTGGAAATCGACATGGATTTGCGCCGCGGCGCAAAGGCGGCAAGGAAGAAAGACCAGTCCGCGAATGAACCTGTTTGATTCCCATTGCCACCTCGAGATGGGGGAGTTTGATGCCGACCGCGAAGCCGTTCTTGAGAGGGCCTTTGCGGCCGGGGTGCGGCGCGTTGTCACGGTCGGTACGACGCTGGAAGACGGCCGCAAGGCCGTCTCCATCGCCGAGCGGCATCCGGGAGTCTACGCGTCCGTGGGTGTTCATCCCCACGACGTGCGGGGCATCGACTTGGGGACATACGATGCCTTGAAAAGGCTCGCCGCCTCGCCGAAGGTCGTCGCCTACGGGGAAATCGGCCTCGATTTTTTCCGCAATCGTTCACCCCGGGAAGTTCAGCTCGCGAGGTTCCGCGAACAGCTGGATATTGCCGCGGGTCTCGATCTGCCCGTCATCATCCATGACCGGGAGGCCCACGAAGAGACGCTGGCGATCCTGTCGCAAAGACCCGTGCGGCGGGGCGGCATCTTCCACTGCTTTTCCGGGGACCGGAACATGGCGGAGCGCTGCATGGAGATGGGATTCTACCTGTCCATCCCGGGGACGGTGACCTTCCCGAAGGCCGAGTCCTTGCGGGAGGCCGTGCGCGACCTGCCGCTGTCCAGGCTGCTGGTGGAGACGGACGCCCCCTATCTGTCGCCGGTCCCCAACCGCGGGAAGAGAAATGAACCCGCCTTCGTCATTCACACGGCTGCGAAGGTCGCCGAGATCAAAGGGGTTCCCCTTGCGGAAGTGGCCGAGTCCACAACGCGAAACGCCATGGAGGTCTTCGGCATCGGTGAGGAAGGGGAAAGGTGACTTGATTTTTCAGGCGCGCCGTGCGATAGAACGACAGAATGTTTAGGTGCTGAGGGGTGCTGAAGAAGCTGAGAGAATACCCTCCGAACCTGACCTGGGTAATGCCAGCGTAGGGATTGGCACTGAGATTGACAAAATCGATTGCGATTTTCGACGAGGGGCCATGTTCCGGTTGCGGGCATGGCCCCTTTTGTTTTGCCGAAGGAACGGAAGGATGGCCGGACAGATGGAAGGAACGGTTGTCATTGTCGCTGGCGGCCCCATGGGAGAACCCGATTATCTGAAGGCGGAACTGGAAGCATGCCGTCCGGAGGCGATCATCGCCGCCGACGGCGGTGCGCGGCATCTCCTGGCGGCCGGTGCCGTGCCGGACGTCATCGTCGGCGATATGGATTCCCTCTCCCCGGAGGAACGGGCCGCCTTCGAGCAGAAGGGGAGCCGGATCGAAACCTTCCCCGCGGCCAAGGACGAAACCGATACGCATCTCGCCCTGCTGAAGGCCCTCGCGATGCCCTGCCGGGAGATCCGCATCTACGGCGCCCTCGGCGGCCGCCTCGACCACACGCTCGCCAACTGTTCGCTGCTCGCCCTGGCGGCGGAGCGCGGGGTGGCGGCCAGGCTCCTGGACGAGGACTGCGAGATCTTCGTCGTGACGTCGCGCCGCGAGATCGAGGGGCGGAAGGGACAGACCGTCTCCGTCTTTCCGCTGTCGTCCCGGGTGGCGGGCATCAACCTCGATGGGTTCGATTTCCCCCTGCGGGATGCCGTGATGGCGCCCGGGAATCCCTACGGCGTCAGCAACCGTCTGTCGGGCGCAAGAGGGACGATCCGGGTGGCCGAGGGGATCCTCCTCGTCATCCGGTATTTTCGAACGGACGTGAGATAGGGGGTGTGATGAAACCGATACGCGTACTGACCATCGCCGGTTCGGATTCCGGAGGAGGGGCGGGCATCCAGGCCGACCTCAAGACGATCACTGTCCTGGGCGGATTCGGGATGAGCGTGATCACGGCGCTGACCGCCCAGAACACCCTCGGTGTCCAGGGGATTCACGAGGTGCCGTCCGAATTTATCGCGGCGCAGTTCGATTCCGTTCTGTCCGATATCGGCGCCGACGCCGCGAAGACGGGCATGCTGGCCTCGGAAGAGATTCTCGGGGTCGTGACGGCGAAGATCCGCCAGTACGGCATCGAAAAACTCGTCGTGGACCCGGTCATGGTGGCCAAGGGCGGCGCCTCCCTCATCCGCGGCGAGGTGCGCGAGGCGCTGATCCGCGAGCTCCTTCCGCTCGCCTATGTGGTCACGCCGAACATCCCGGAAGCGGAAGTCCTCGCGCAGATGAAGATCGCCGGCGTCGAAGACATGAAGCGGGCGGCCGAAGCGATTTTCCGCCGCGGCCCGAGGAGTGTCCTCGTCAAGGGGGGGCACCTGGCGGGCAATCGCCGGGCTGTCGATATCCTGCTCGACGGCGGGGGATTCCGCGAATTTTCCAGCGAATGGTTTGACACGACCGACACGCACGGGACGGGCTGCACCTATTCCGCAGCCATCGCGACGGGCCTGGCGAAGGGGAGGACCATCGCGGAAGCCGTCGACGAGGCCAAACACTACATCACCGAGGCGATTCGACACGCGCTCCGGATCGGCGGCGGCCACGGGCCGACGAATCACTTCGCACCCGTCGGCGCCCTTCTGGAGCGGCAGGGCTGCCTTGAGAAGCTGCAGGCCGCCCTGCAGCGCCTCCTTGAAGAGCCGGCGGGCGTCATCATCCCCGAGGTATCGTCCAACCTGGGCTATGCCGTGCCGGATGCAAAGGAGATCTCCGATGTCGCGGCCGTCCCGGGGCGCATTGTCCGCCTGGGCGAACGGGCCGGCGTCCTTTGCGCGCCCGCCTTCGGCGCTTCTACGCACATCGCCCGCGTCATCCTGGCAGCGATGCGCCACGATCCCGGGTGCCGCGCGGCGATGAACATCCGCTTCAGCGAGGACATCCTCGATGCGTGCGGGCGTCTGGGGCTGCAACTCATGTCCTTCGACCGCACGGACGAGCCGGAAGGGATCAAGAACGCCGAGGGCTCGACGCTCGAGTGGGGGACGGATGCAGTGATGGCGCGCCTCGCAGCGGCGCCGGACTGCATCTGGGACCGCGGCGAAATCGGCAAGGAGCCGATGATCCGCGTGCTGGGCAGGAGTCCGGGCGAGGTGGTCGACAAGGTGGTCGGCATCGCCAGGATCGTCAGAAAACGGCGCGGTAGGCCCTGAGCGGCGCCGCGCAGGAAGATGGGGAGAGGAACGGAATGGAATTAAGCGAAACGATTGTCACCAGAGCCATCACGGAACGGTATCTGAAGAAGTTTCTGGACTGCGTCGAACTCGACGTCGCGGTCGTCGGCGGTGGCCCCGCCGGCCTCGTTGCCGCCTACTTTCTGGCGAAGGCCGGGCGCAAGACGGCGCTCTTCGAGCGGAAGCTCAGCGTCGGCGGCGGGATGTGGGGCGGCGNNGCATGATGTTCAACGAGATCGTCGTCCAGGAGGAGGGCCGGGAGGTCCTCGATCTTTTCGGCGTGCGCACCGAGCAATATGTCCCCGGCTACTACACGGCCGACGCCGTCGAGGCCGTCAGCACGATCTGCTCGCAGACGCTCAAGGCCGGGGCGCGGGTTTTCAACTGCATCACCGTCGAGGACGTCATGATCCGCAGGGGCGTCGTGACCGGTCTCGTCCTGAACTGGTCCCCCGTCGAGATGGCGGGGCTTCACGTCGATCCCATGACGATCGCCGCCCACCGCATCATCGACGCGACGGGCCACGCCACGGAGGTCCTCCGCGTGATCGAGCGGAAGGCCGACGTGAAACTGAACACGGCGACCGGCTGTGTGATGGGCGAGCGCTCCATGTGGGCGGACCGGGCGGAGCGCCTGACGCTGGAAAATACCCGGCTGATCTGCCCCGGGGTGTATGTCGCCGGGATGTCCGCGAATGCCGCCTTCGGAGGGCCCCGCATGGGGCCGGTCTTCGGAGGGATGCTCCTGTCCGGACGCAAGGCTGCGGAGATGATTCTCGCTGAGAAAACAGGCGGGGCGAAGAGGAGAAGAGGAAAATGATGACACAACTGGAAAGCGCCCGCGCGGGCGCGGTTACCGAGGAGATGAAGCTGTGCGCGGAGCGGGAGGGAGTGGCGCCTGAGTTCATCCGGCGCGGCGTCGAGGACGGAACGATTGTCGTCTGCAGGAACCGGCGGCACGGGGCCATCCGCCCGCTCGCCATCGGCAGGGGGACGCGGACCAAGGTCAACGCGAACATCGGGACGTCCAAGGACAAGGCCGATCCGGCCCTGGAACTGCAGAAGGTGCGCATCTGCACGGCGGCGGGGGCGGATACGATCATGGATCTCTCCACGGGCGGAGACATCCGGGGCATCCGGCAGGCCATCATGGCGGCCTCGCCGCTGGTGGTGGGGACCGTGCCCATCTACCAGGCCGTCGTCGATCTGGTGGCGCGGAAGACAGCGGTTTCCGAGATGACGGCGGACGACCTCTTCCGGGTCATCGAGGAAAACGGCGAGGACGGCGTGGACTTCATCACCGTCCACTGCGGCGTGACGCGCAGGAGCGTGGCCGCCGTCGAGGAACAGGGCAGGACACTGGGCATCGTCAGCCGCGGCGGCTCCATCCTGGCCAACTGGATGTCCTGCAACGACCGGGAAAATCCGCTCTACGAGGACTACGACCGCCTGCTGGAGATCGCCCGGCGCCATGAGATGGTTCTGAGCCTCGGCGACGGGCTGCGCCCGGGATGCCTGGCCGACGCGACGGACCGCGGGCAGGTGCAGGAGCTGATCACCCTGGGAGAACTGACGAAGAGGGCCCGGGAAAAGGGCGTGCAGGTGATGATCGAAGGGCCCGGGCACGTGCCGCTCCGGGACATCGAGGCGAATATCCTGATGCAGAAGAATCTCTGCAACGGCGCGCCCTTCTACGTGCTGGGGCCGCTGCCGACGGACATCGCGCCCGGCTATGACCACCTCACCTCGGCCATCGGCGGCGCGATCGCCGGCGCGGCGGGGGCGGACTTTCTGTGCTACGTGACGCCGTCCGAACACCTCCGTCTTCCGACTCTCGAGGACGTGAAGGAAGGGATCATCGCCTCCAAGATCGCCGCCCATATCGCCGACATCGCCAAGGGCTTCCCCGGGGCGCTCGACAGAGACCTCCGGATGGCCCGCGCCCGCAAGGAATTCGACTGGCAGGGCCAGATCGACCTCTCGATCGATCCGCCGCGGACCGAAGCCATGCTGGAGAAGAGCAAGAGCGCCGAAGAGGAAGGGTGCACGATGTGCGGCGAGTTGTGCGCGATCAAGCTGGGGAAGAAGAAAAAGGACGGGGCGGCCTGATTCCGGCGCCGGCCGGAGTTTATCCTGAGCGAAGCCGAAGGGGCCTCCTCGCAATGACCGGTTGTCCGTCACTGCCGGCGCAGCCTTCCCCCTGCCGAAAGGCCGACCATGAACGTGTCTCTTCCCGAAACCCCCGCCTGTGAAACCGCCCGCGGCATCGTCCGGCGGCTGCGCGGCGAGGGATACGAGGCCTTTTTCGTCGGCGGCTGCGTCCGCGACCTGGTGCGCGGCGTCGTTCCGGAGGAATTCGACATCGTCACCGCGGCCCGCCCCGACCGCGTCGCGTCCCTCTTCCCCCATGCCGTACCCGTAGGCGCCCGGTTCGGCGTCATCCTTGTCGTCGAGAGAGGGTGCGGCTTCGAGGTGGCGACCTACCGCACCGACGAGGCCTATCTGGACGGGCGCCGCCCGTCGGGAGTGGTCTTTGCGACACTCGAAGAGGACGTCCGCCGGCGGGACTTCACGATGAACGGTCTCGTCCTCGATCCTGAAACGGGCCATGTCATCGACCTCGTGGACGGCCTGGTTGATATCGGCGGCCGCCTGATCCGGACGATCGGCGATCCCCTGCTGCGTTTCGGCGAGGACCGCCTGCGGATGCTGCGGGCGGCGCGGTTCGCCGCGAATCTCGGATTTTCCGTCGAAGAGCGGACTGTTGCGGCGATGCGCGAATGCGCAGCGGCCGTGGGCGGGGTCAGCGCCGAACGCATCCGCGAGGAGATGACGAAGCTTCTTTCGCGGGGCGGTGCACGCCGGGGCATGGAACTGCTCGCGGATACGGGACTTCTCGGAGAGATCCTTCCCGAGGTGGGAAGGATGATCGGCGTCGATCAGCCACCCGCCTTCCACCCCGAGGGCGATGTCTGGGAACACACCCTGCGCATGCTTGCGTTGCTGGGAGAAGGCGGCCCCGCCGATCCCCGTCTCGCCTGGAGCGTCCTTTTCCACGATCTCGGGAAGGCCTTCACGCGGTCAGAGGACGAAAAGGGCATCCACTTCTACGGCCACGTCCAGAAGGGCGAAGAGCTTGCCGGGGAGATCCTGGAGCGCCTGCGGTTTTCGCGCGACGACCGCGAGACGGTCCTCATGCTGATCCGCCATCACATGCGTTTCATGAGCGTCGAGCGGATGAGACCCAATCGTCTCAAACGTTTTCTCCGCATGGACGATTTCCCCCTGCACCTGGAACTGCACCGCCTGGACTGTCTCGCCAGCCACGGCGATCTGAGCAGTTACGATTTTTGTGTGGGGAAGCTGGCGGAAATGCCCGGGGAGGTCCTGAAGCCTCCCCGTCTCGTCACGGGCGAGGACCTCGTCGCGGCCGGTTACGTTCCCGGGCCGCTGTTCGGAACGATCCTGCACGCCGTCGAAGACGCGCAACTCAACGGCGAGATCGCGACGCACGATGAGGCCCTCCAATGGGTCAGGGAACGGTGGGGCGAACTCTCGGAAAAGAAATAGAGACTGTTTGCATCCGACAGCGAGCGCTATCGCCGCAAAAGATACCTTCAACAATCCGTGAACGCGGGACCCATCAGAAATTGTAGTTCTTCGTCGGGTAGGTGTACGGAGGATCCGTCCGGTTCGGATTCGCCACGGACATGTTGGAAGAGGACAAGAGTTTTTCCATCTTCTTGCTCTTGCACTCCGGGCATCTCGCGCTGCGTTCCCCGCCAAGTTTGACGATCAGTTCGGAAATCTTGCCGCAGTCCCTGCAGCGGAATTCATAGATGGGCATGGCCGTCCTCCTCGCTTTCGAAGTCGCGGCAATTTTTAGCATTCCGGCCTTCCTTTGTCAACGGGCGGCGGGTTGCGCGAAACTTACAGAAGTCCGGCAGAAAATATGGTACGAATACCGTGGCGGTCAGAGGCCGGGATTTCCCGGGATATGGGACGGCCGAGTACTTCGTGCAAGGAGACATCTATGGAAGGAAAGAAGGTTCGCGAGAGTTCCGTTGTCGTATCTCAGTTGATGGGTCCCCAGGATGCAAACAACGCCGGGAACGTCCATGGCGGCGTCATCATGAGACTCATCGATACGGTGGCGGGCGTCGTTGCAGTCCGGCACGCAAGAACGAATACGGTCACCGCATCCATCGATCGGCTGGATTTCCACCATCCCGTCTTCATCGGCAACTTCTTGACCCTGTTTTCCTCTTTGAACCTTGTGGGAAAGACGTCCATGGAAATCGGTGTCCGGGTGGAGGCTGAGAATCTCTTCACCGGCGAAAGACGCCATACGGCATCCGCCTATATCACCTATGTGGCCCTCGACGCCAACGGCCGCCCCATGCCGCTGCCGCCCCTGATTCTGGAGACGGAGGAGGAGATGCGCCGGAACTGGGAGGCGAAGGCACGCCGCCAGACCCGTCTCCTGGAAAAGAAGAAGGAAAAGGAATGCCAGACCAACATCAGCAACTGTCCGCGCACCTGAACAGATTCAACACGCACCCGGCTGCCGTCTGCGGCCGCTCCGGAAGCGACGCTTCGCGCCGCGCGGAAGTGGGGCTCTCCCGGTTCAGGCGGAGGGCATCAGGACGCCCTTGATTTTGGCTTTGAGTTCCTCGAGCTGATAGGGCTTCTGGAGGAATCCGGCCAGTCCCTCGCCGGCGAAGCGGCGCAGGGCCTCCTGCTCGCTGTAACCGCTGCAGAGGATCACCTTGACTTCGGGGCGTTGCCGCCTCATCTCCTGAAAAGTGCTTACGCCGTCCCGCCGCGGCATGGTCAGGTCCAGGATCACGCAGGCGATTTCGCCGGCCTTTTCCCTGAAGACCGCCAGCGCTTCGTCGCCGTCCTTGGCCTCGAGCGTCGAAAAACCGAGGTGATGGAGAAGATCCTGACAGACGCTCCGGACAACCTCGTCGTCGTCCACGACCAGGACCGTTCCCGAAAATGTCCCCCCGGGACGGGCCGAATCCCGGACCGTTCCCGTTTCCCGCGCCGTCCCGGCGGGAAACAGAATGCGTATCGTCGTTCCCTTTCCGGGGGCGCTGTCCACGAGAATGGCGCCCCCGTGCCCGCGCACGATTCCGAGCACGGCCGGCATGCCCAGGCCCCGTCCGAGGAACTTGGTCGAAAAGAAGGGATCGAAGATGCGCTGCCGGGTCTGCTCGTCCATCCCGCAGCCCGTATCGGCCACTTCCAGGCAGACGAATCTTCCGGGCGGAGGTTTTGTGTCGATGCGGCTCCTCAGGAGCTCGGCTTCGTTGCAGTCCTGGACGCCCGTGGCGATCCGCACCTGTCCGGTTTTTTCTCCGATGGCCTCGGACGCATTGATGATGAGGTTCATGACGACCTGCTGCACCTGGCCCGGGTCGGCTTCGATCATGGGCAGTCCGGCCGCCGTGACAAGATCGATCGTGATGGTCCGGGAAATCGCCGTCCGGAAGAGATGTGCGTTTTCCCGCACCAGATCGCTCAGATCGAGAGGCTTGACGACGAAGCGCCCCTTGCCGGAATAGGCCAGCATCTGGCGCGTGAGGTCCGCCGCCCGGCGCGACGCCTTCACCGCCTGCTCGATGCCGTTGCGGAGGGGAGAGTCGGGCGCGAGGCTCATGCGTACGAGATCCAGATTGCCGACGATCGCCATGAGCAGGTTGTTGAAGTCATGGGCGATGCCCCCGGCCAGGACGCCGAGGCTTTCCAGCCGCTGTGCGTGGAGCAGCTGGCGTTCAAGCTCCAGCCTCTTCGTCTCTTCGCTCTTGCGTTCGGTGAGGTCGGTCCACGCGCTCACGAAGACCGGCCGGTCCACCCATCTCACCATTCGGACGTTCACCAGCAGGGGAAAGGTCGTCCCGTCCTTGCGGCAGTGCGTGACCTCGAACGATGCTTCGCCCCGCTCCACGATCTCCTTCATCCTCGGGGCGATGAGGCGCGCACTCTCCGGCGTGTCGATCTGGTTCAGGTGCAGGGAAAGAAACTCCTCCCGCGTCCATCCGTGGAGGGTAAAGGTCTTCTTGTTGGCATAAATGATTTTTCCTTCGAGATCGTGCACGATGACGGATACGGGGGAAATGTCCAGCAGTTCTGCGAGGATCTTCAGGCTCTCCTCCGCCTGCCTGTGTTCGGTGATGTCGCGGGCGGCGGCGTAGATCTGCTTTCCCGAGGGATAAGAGCGCCACTCGATCCAGCGGTACGAGCCGTCCCTGCATCGGAAGCGGTTCGTGAAATTATGGATCTCCTTCTGTTCGGAGAGTTTTGCAACGGCATCCAGCGTGGCCTGCAGATCCTCCGGATGAACGAGGTCCAGGAAACTTCGCCCTTCGAGTTCGTCCAGCCGGTACCCCAGGACCTTTTCCCATTCGCGGTTCAAGCGGCGGAAGAAACCGTCCGTATCCGCAATGCAAAGGAGGCCGAGGGCAAAGGTGAAGAACGTCTCCAATTCGGCCGACTTTTCCCGGAGTGCCTCTTCGGCCAACACCCGTTCGGTGATGTCCTGGGCGACGGTCATGAAGGAGGCGGAACGTCCCCGCCCGTTCCCGATCAGCGACGAGCTGAGTTCGACCCACATTCGGCTGCCGTCTTTCCGGAGCATGGCGTAACGCATGTTGCGGACGCCGCCCGACAGCAGCGTCTTCTGCACGTCCGTGACGGCCCGTTGCTTCTCTTCCGGCGGAAACAGCTCGAAGGCGTTTGTTCCCGCGAGTTCCTCCGGCGAATCGTAGCCGAGCATACCGGCGGCCCGCCAGTTCGCGAAAAGAATCTTTCCCTGCAGATCGGTCTGGGCGATCGCATCGGGCGATGTTTCCACCAGCGTGCGGTAACGGATTTCGCTTGCCCGGAGCTCTCCTTCGATCCGCTGCCGCTCCAGAGCGCCGGCAAAGGCGGTGCAGACGATCTGCAGAAGTTCCAGGATCTCTTTCGGCAGGGTTCTTTCCGTGCTCACGGCAGTAAAGCCGAGAAATCCCTTGACGGCGCCGTCGAGGCTCATCGGCACAAGCAGCAGCGACCGGATGCCTGCCCGCTCGAATTCCTCTCTCGCCGCAGCGGATAGCGGCGACAGGTCCGGTGTCCGTGCAAAGGAAACAATCTCGCCGCGCAGGAGGCGTTCGGCGAGAGGGGCGAAATCGGCGAGCGCCAGCCCCTGCTGTTGTTGAAGCCGTTCGATATGGGGTTCGACGCCTTCGGCGCACCATTCATGCGTATAGAAAGCCCTGTCGCGCCGGTCGTTGAGTCGGGACAGATAGGCGCGGTCCATGCCGGCAAATCGGCCGAGATCTTCCAGGGCCTGATTCAGGGCCGCGTCCGTCTCCTCGGAGCGGATATTGATGAAGCGCGTGGCGATGCCGAGGATGATCCGCTCCAATTCCATCCGTCGCCGGCGCGGAGTCTCCGGATTCTTTTTCCCGCCTGTCTTCTCCTTCATCCCGATGACCTCCCATCGATCCGGGTGCCATGAAGTCGAAGCCCGTCCCTTTGGCCCTCCCGCTGCGTCAGCGAGGCGGAGGAAGATCCTCTTCCGGCTCTCCGGAATGGTCCTCGATCAGGCCGCAGTTGCCGGCGGCGGGCAACTCCTGCACCGACCGCAGCTTCCGCTCGATCGTGCGCGTCTTTCGCGAGGCGTCCTCGATCGTGTCGCTTGCCTCCCGCAGTTTCTTGTGGGTCTTGTCCAGGATGTCGCCGAATTTGGTAAACTCGGTCTTCACCGCTCCCAGGAGAGTCCATACCTCACTGGAGCGCCTCTCGATCGCCAGCGTCCGGAACCCCATCTGCAGGCTGTTGAGAATCGCCGTCAGAGTCATGGGGCCGGCGATGACGACGCGGAAGTCCCTGTGGAGCGTTTCGCACAGGCCGGTCCGGCGGAGCACTTCAGCGTAAAGACCTTCCGTCGGCAGGAACATGATGCCGAAGTCCGTCGTCGCCGGCGGGTCCAGGTATTTGTCGCGGATGTTCCTGGCCATTTCGCGGACGGCCCGGTCCAGTTGCCGGCACGCCTCTTCGGCCGCCGCCGCATCGCCCTTTTCCTGGGCGTCGAGCAGCCGGAGGTAGTCTTCCTGCGGAAACTTCGCGTCGATGGGGAGCCACAGCGCATTTTCCTGCCCGGCGTCGCGCCCCGGCAGTTTGACCGCGAATTCCACCCGCATCGCGCTGCCGGCCTTCGTGACGACATTGGCTTCGTACTGGTCCGGCGTCAGGATCTGCTCCAGGAGGTTCCCGAGCTGGATTTCACCGAAGATGCCGCGCGTCTTGACGTTGCTGAGGACGCGCTTGAGATCGCCGACGCCGGTCGCCAGCGTCTGCATCTCCCCCAGTCCCTTGTGGACCTGTTCCAGCCGCTCGCTGACGATGCGGAAGGAGTCTCCCAGCCTTTTTTCGAGAGTGTCATGCAGCTTCTCGTCGACGGTGGCGCGCATCTGTTCCAGCCGCAGGGCGTTTTCCTCCTGCAGGCCTTTGAGTCTTGAATCGACGGTCTCGCTGATCCGGTCGAGCTTCTGGACGTTCTGGGCCGTGAGCGCATTGAGCTGGGCGGTGAAGATTTCGAGCTGATTCTTCTGGCCCGTCGAGGCCTCGGCGACCCGTGCGAGGAGGGATTCGTTGATGTCCCGGAGGGAACGCGTCAATTCCTCGCGGGTGTCCCGGCCCGATTTCGCCGCCTCATCCCGGTTGCGGGCCATCTCCTCCCTCAGTGCCCGTTCGGCGCGCTCCTGCCCCTTCTCGAGGGCCTCGAGGCGCGGCTCGATCGCCTGCGGGGTGTTCCGGCGGAGGCGGATAGAGAGGAAAACGGCAAGAACAACGATGATGGAAGACAGGAGCAGGAGAAAAGCGGGAAGGTACCCGTTCATGAAGGCGTCCCTTCGGGAGGATGTATGGTTGCGCCGCCGACAGAACATCGAAAATGTCATGCCGGACTTGATCCGGCATCCAGTCTGATTCTGGATTCCCGCTTTCGCGGGAATGACAGCGATGCAATATAGCGCTGCCGGATCATGAAGTTTTTTTCTACCGCAAAGCGCGTCCGATGGCAAATGATAGTTGAGAGGCGGGAGCTGTTCTGGTAAAAAAATCCCGGGGAGGAACATTCGCGGTCATGAAGGCGGACATGCGGCGACGGGCATGCGGCGCTCCGGTGTGGATCCTGGCGATCTGCATGTTGTTTGCCGCCGGCTGCGGCGGGAGACCGGCCCAGCGGGCGGAAGCGCCGGTGAAACCCCGGCCCGCGGGACCGGTGCGCGCGGAAACACCGCGCCTGGGATACAGCATCCAGGCCGGCGCCTTCGCAAATGTGGAGAATGCCGCCCGCCTCGCGGATGCCCTGAAGGCGAGGGGCCTTGAGGCCTACTACTTCGTCTTCCGCAAGGACCTCTACAAGGTGCGCTTCGGCAACTTCCCGACGAAGGCGGCCGCCCGCGCCCGTGCCGAAGAGTTGCGGCAGGCGGGCGTCATCAACGAATTCTACGTCGTCGCCCCCGAGGAGTGCGCCCTTTCCAGGAGCGCAAAGCTCGGCGGGGCTTATCTGCGGGAGGAACTGGTCAGGACGGCGCGGAGCTTCATGGGGGTGCCCTATCTCTGGGGAGGAACGTCGCCCGAGGCGGGCTTTGATTGCAGCGGCCTGGCGATGGCCGTTTACCGGCTCAACGGGATCGATATCCCCCGCTCCTCGCGGGAACAGTTCGAGGCGGGCAGTCCGGTGGAGGGAGACCGCCTGATGGAGGGCGATCTGGTTTTTTTCGCGACCCTGGAGGGCGGGAAGGCATCGCACGTGGGGATCTATGCCGGGCGCGGGGAGTTCATCCATGCCCCGGGGCAGGGGAAACGCATCCGGCTGGATACCTTGGACGGAGGCTACTACGGATCGAGATATGTCGGATCGCGATCGTATCTCCAGGACCCTGGGGAAAGGGACTATTCCGCCCGCAAAGGCACCCTGATGGCAGCCGTCCCGTGCACAGAACATTTTCATGGTATTCCATAAGGTCGGAAGAAAATTCCTTTGACAGCGCCGCTGTTTTCCATCATATCGGAGGGGGGTTGGAGCCGCGCAACCCGCCTTCCCGAGGTTCCCGTGACGCGGCAAAAAATGAAAAAACGGATTCTTTTTTCGATCGCCATTCTCGCCTTGCTGCCGCTGGGCTGCGCCAAGGTCGTCGAACGCTTGCCGCCTCCGCCGGCCGCAGCGCCGGCCGTCGTGCAGGTCGCCGGCCCCTATGACAAAGATATCCCGGAAAAATCCGCAAATGCCCTTCAGGAGGCGCGCCGCGTCTCGGATTGGGCGATTCCATACATCTTTCTCGACATCGGCGCCTCTTTCGAGGCAGGGGACGAGGACGCGACGAGGGCGCTTCATTTTTACAGCCGTGCCGGCGGGGAATTCCGCAGGCGCGGCAATGCCGCGGGCGAAGCGATGGCGGAGAATCGCGCCGTGCTGCTCCTGATGGCCTTCGGCCGCACGGATGAAGCCCGCGACCGGATCGCGGAAAAGGAAAAGAGCTGGATTGCCGCTCCGGGCAGCGCCTTCGTGTCTTACCTGCAGGGCCGCTATCTTCTCGAAAAACGCGATTATCCCGGCGCCCTGGCCGCGTTCCGCCGCAGCCTTTCGCAGAACGCGGTCTTCCGCGGAGACTTCAACCTCCTCCTGCTCAGGCGGGACACGGAGAGGTCCTGCGGGATCGCATTGGTCCTGAACGAAACCGAGCCGTGGATGGCGGAGAAAAACTGCCTCCCGGATTCCGCCGCTTCCGTGCCCGAGGTCCTCCGCGGAAAACTCGAGGAGGGGATCGCGAACCTCTCGCTGGGCCTGGTCCGGAACGCGGAACTTCGCGGGATGAGGGAAGGCGCCTTTACGCCGGACCCCCCCTCCGCGATCGCGGAAACCGATGTCCGCACGTACCTCGGGCTCGCCGAGGGGATCCTC
Organism: Syntrophaceae bacterium UBA6109; assembly: GCA_002428445.1. Next base: position 7,746 of record DIWJ01000075.1, on the reverse strand, counting down.
GGAAACTGGGGGGAAGCCCGGCGGGAATTGGACAAAGGGGCGGAACTGGCCGAGCGGGCAGGCCGCCGCGCCAGTCGTCTCGACAACCTTTTCTTTCTCAATCTTGCCTGCCTGCTTGGGCAGGATGCGGCGGAAGGGCGGAGGGCGGCCGAAAAGCTCCGCGGTTTTGCCGATCGCTTCCAGTTTCCCTTCTACCGGGTGTGGGCGAGATTCATCCTGTCGCGCTACGAACTGGAATTCGGCGCAACTGACAGTGCCGTCGCACTCCTGCGGGAGGCCGTGGCGATCGTCGAGGAGAAGCGGTCTTCGGCGGCCATCGATGTCGCAAAGGGCTCCTGCCGGTTCGATGGGCAGCTCCTGTACGAAGCCCTGGTGGAACAGCTGGCGCAGAGGGGCGATGCGGAAGGCGCCTTCGAGTATGCCGAACGGGCGAAGGCCCGCCAGCTCGCGAACCTTCTGGCGGGCCGCGAACCGGGGAGAAGCGAAGCGGAAGAGTTGCTGCTGAAATCCGAACGGGATCTGGGCAGGGAAATCCTCTCAGTCCGCAGGGAATGGGAAGGGCGGGACTCGGAACGCGGTGCGGGCCGCATTCTGGAGAAGTTGTCCGGCCTCGAAGAATCCCATCGCGACATCCTGCGCGCGATCCGGCAGCAGAACGCGGAATTGCACTCGCTCCTCGCCGCCGAGCGCACCGATCCGGCGGCTCTCCAAGAACTGCTGGACGGCAACACGACGCTGCTTTCCTACTTCGTGACCGACAGCATCCTGTACGTCTGGGTCCTGTCGAAGGAACGCGTCCATCTGGAGCGGATCCGCATGGGGCGCACCGGGGTCCGAAGGCTCGTCGAAGATTTCCTCGATGCGATCTCGTCCCGGGACAGGGCGAGGATCGCCCGCCTCAACCACAGTGTCTACGACGCCTTCCTGAAGCCGGTCATGACCTTCGTGGGAGGCGACCGAATCGGATTTGTCCCCCACGACTGCCTTGCCTATCTGCCCTTCGCCGCGATGAACTACCGGGGCCGCTACCTCGTGGACGGCTTTTCCATCTTTTCCCTGCCCTCGGCGGGGGTGCTGCGGTACGCGGCCGCCAGGAGGCCTGCGCGCGGGTTCAAGACGCTCGCCTTCGGCAACCCCGATCTCGGCGATCGGCAGTTGGATCTGATCTTTGCCGAGGCCGAGGTGGACGGGATCAAGCGGAGGCTCGGCGACGCCGAAGTTCATATCGGCAAGGATGCAACGCGGAAGCGGGCAAGAGAGCTGTTCGAACGCTTCGATATCGTCCACTTTGCCGCCCGCGGGAGATTTTCCGCCGCCGCGCCCCTGGACTCGTCACTGCTGCTGGCTCCGTCGGAAGGGGACAATGGAAGGCTGACGGCGCTCGATATCTTCCGGATGCGTTTTGCCGGCCGGCTCGTGTCTCTCAGCGCCTGTGATACGAGGCCCGGCGAAAATCCGACGGGCCGTGAGATCGCCACATTTCACCGGGCATTTCTCTACGCGGGCAGCCCTGCCGTCCTCTCGACGCTCTGGAGCGTCGATGAGCGGTCGACGGTGACGGCCATGGGCGTCTTTTACGGAGAGGTCAGGAAGGGCAAGGCGGTCGACGAGGCCTTGCGGACGACGCAGCTGGAGATGATCCGCAGAGGCCATCTGCCCTATACCTGGGCGCCGTTTACCCTCGTTGGATGGTACGAGTGACGGCGGGCGCGCCGGAAGCGGCAAGCCGTGCTTGTCGAACACCCGGCATTTTGTTAGAGTGGCTGCATCGGCCGGACCTGCTGCCGGGAATCTTCCTGCGGCCGGAGAAACGATCGGGGGCATCATGCTGAAAGACCGCGAGAGCATCGTTCTCAAGAAGATCGAAGACCGCATGATCAGCCGGGTCAATCTCGGCTTCGATCTCGAGGTGCTGTCCGTTCTGGACAATGCCGACGCGAGCAGCAGCCAGATCGAGGAGCTCAAGGGCAGGCTCAGCAGCGAAATCCTGCTCCGGCTCCTGAGCATTGCCTCTTCCGTGTATTACGGCAGCCTGAAGCGCGGCGCCGTCAACAGTTTCTATGAGGCCGTCAGCCGCCTGGGCATGGACCAGACCAAGGCTTTCATCATCATCCTTGCCCAGCAGGCGCTGGCGCGCGGCGACCGGGAGATCGAAAACGTCTTCGCCCGGAGTTTTGCAACGGCGGTGATGGGGAAGCTCCTCTCGAAGGAATTCGCCCTGCGCGAGGATGCCGCCCGGAAGGTCGAGCTGGGAGGGCTCCTGCTGGAAATCGGCCGGATCATGATCATGCTCTATCGCAAACTGTATCTCAAAGACGAGGAAGGGGTCGAGGAGAGCGATATCAGCGATGCGTTCATCGACGCGGCGCATCCCCGGCTGGGGGTCGCGGTGGTGGACAAATTCCTTCTGCCGCCCTACCTGAAGAGGATCCTTCTGGCCGACAGCCTCGTCTTCGACGCCCGCAGTATCGCCCTTGCCGGCATCGTCCGGCTTGCCCATGACGCCGTCGTCGCCAGTTTCCGCCGCTTCAACAACAAACTCGTTCTTACGGCGCCTCCTCCGTCGCGGGAGGAGGGATTTTCCATCGCCGAGATGGTGATGGAGCATTTCCGGGCCGTGGGACTTCAGCAGCACCTCCAGATCATCCGCATCGAAGAAACGCAGGCAGGGGATCCGCCGGCGGCCTGATGCGGGATTTCACCGCGCCGGGCGGGCCGCAGGCCGGCGGCGGAATATCGAGGAAGAGGTCTATTTTCATGAGAAGTTCCATGCCGGACAGGACCGGCGAAATCAAAAATCTGCTCGTCACGGGCGGCTGCGGTTTCATCGGCAGCAACTTCATCCGCTATCTGCTCGAGGAGGAGGGTTTCCGCGGCTGCATCATCAACGCCGACGATCTGACCTACGCGGGAAACGTGGAAAATCTTGCCGGCTTCGCCGAGCGGTTCGGAAAATGCTATTCTTTCGTGAAGACGGATATCTGCGACGAGAAGGCGGTGCGGGAAATCTTCGCACGATACGAAATCGATTCTGTCTGCCATTTTGCCGCCGAATCGCACGTCGACCGTTCGATCCGCCGGCCGGAGTGCTTCATCTCGACCAACATCGTCGGCACCTTCAACCTGCTGGAGGCCGCCCGCGGCCGCGGGGAGGGGTGCCGGATTTTCCATCACATCAGCACGGACGAGGTGTACGGCAGCCTGGGAGCGGAGGGACTATTCACGGAGGAAACGCCCTACAGGCCCAACAGTCCCTATTCCGCCTCCAAGGCGGCTTCGGATCACCTGGTCCGCGCCTATCATGAGACCTACGGGCTGCCGACGACGATCTCCAACTGTTCCAACAATTACGGACCCTACCAGTTTCCCGAGAAGCTGATTCCTCTCATGATCGTCAACGCCCTGGAAGGCAAATCGCTCCCCGTCTATGGAGACGGGCGGAACGTCCGCGACTGGCTCTACGTCCGTGATCATTGCGAGGCGATCTGGACGATTATGCGGAGGGGAAGGCCGGGGCAGACGTACAACATCGGCGGTGGCTCGGAGATGGAGAATGTGGTGATCGTCCGGATGATCTGCGACCTCCTCGATGGGATGGTGCCGCCGCCGTCGGGCCGCCCGCGGCAGGATCTCATCACCTTCGTCCGCGACCGTCCCGGACACGACCGGCGCTACGCGATCGACTTTTCGAAACTGGCGGAGGAACTCGACTGGTCTCCGCGCGAATCGTTCGAATCGGGTCTCGTCAAGACGCTGCGATGGTACCTGGAACACCGGCAGTGGGTCGACCGAATCCGGACGGGGGCGTACCAGGAGTGGATAAGGGAACACTATGGCTGTGAGGAGGAATAGCGGCAGGCTGTTCAAAAAAGCCCGTCTGCTGCGTTTCCCTCATCCTTCGCCCGACCCTTCGACGAGCTCAGGGCGGGCTGAGGGAAAGGTCTCGGCAAGCGATGTCATGCTGAGCTTGTCGAAGCATCGGGGGCCTTGCATCCGGGCATTTTTGAGCAGCCTCAGAAAAAACAACAAAGGAGGAACGAACATGAAGGGCAAGGAGCTTCTCGCAGGACGAACAAGGGATATCGGCGCCCTCTCGAAGATATTTGTGCTGGCGTTGTGTCTGATGATGCTTGCCGGCTGTGCCCCGGCCCTGTACAGCGTCGACATGAAGTACGTGCCGTCCCGAGTCATGCCCAGGACCGAGGGAACGGGCGAGATCATCACCGTAACGGTCGCCGCCTTCGAAGACCGGCGCAAGATCGACGACAAGATGGTCATCGGGTGGGTGATCAAATCCGACGGCACGCGGATTCCCGTGCTTCCGAAGTTTGTAAAGCCGGCCGTGGCAGTGACGTCCCCCCTGAAGGACTTCCTGGCGCGGGCCGGGTACCGGATTTCGCCCGAGAACCCGGTGTGGGATCTGAAAGAAGGAAACATCCGCCGGGAATGGGGATCGATCCTGATCGGCGGCAGCATCGACGAACTGGAGGTGATCTGCCGGGGCAGCCTGACGGTCAAGAAGTACTCTGCGAAAGCCAAGATCACCGTGATTTTCGCCGACGCGCAGAAGGGAAAGATTTTCTACACGGTCACGAGCGACAGCGGCGTCAGTCTCGAACACGTCCTCTTTTCGGAGGAAAGAATCGAACAGCAGATCAACGCGGCGCTGTCGGAGGCGATCGAGAAGATCTTTGAGGGGAAGGAGATCGGCGCGAAGATCCGGGAAGCTGCGGTCGGAAAAAAGTAAAGCGAAGGAACCCGGGCCGGGGCCTGTCGCAGAAGCCCCGCAGGATCGACGTTGCGGCGCGGCAGAAGAAAAGCCGTGCAGATCTTGCCGCGGCTCACCGCGCTGGAGGCCCCGACGATGCCGGCCGCCGGGATGCAGGACGCCGCCGCCGGCTCAATCGCGCAGATATTTCCTTCCCCTGCATTCGCGGATCAGGTCCTTGCCTCCCTCTTCAAACCGCTTCCGACGAACCACAACAGCCCCAGGAACTGGAGCGCCAGCATCGCTCCGAATCCTGCCCGGTAACCGGCCGCCGAATAACCGCCGCCGGCGGCAGCCGGCCACAATCCGATCAGGACGCCGATACCCCACTGGGCGAAAAAGGCCGTTACGAATACCATCAGGTTCAGCGCCGTGTTCAGGCGGCCGGTCAGCTCGGCCGGGAAAAGCTGGCTCAGCGCCCCGTACGGGAGGATGCCGCTGGTTCCGAAGAAGCCAAACAGCATCCACAGGGGGAGGGCCCACGACGGGTCCGCCAGAATCAGCAGCAGCGCCTGGACGATCATGAACAGGGTCATGAACCCGGCGGCGCTGCGCATCGGCGCGATGCCGCTCCTGCCCAGCCGACCCACCAGGGCGCCCAGAGCGCTGAAGCCGGCCACCATCATCGCCGCGACGATCAGGAGCGCCCTGCCTGTCTCCGTCCGGTCATAGCCTGCGACATCGCTCAGCCAGGGGCCGACCCAAAGGCCCTGGACGGCCAGGAAGGTCGCCTGGGACATCGCCGTCCACGGCGCGATCTTCCAGAAGACGGCGCTCGTGTATACGCGCAGGATTCCTCCGAGCTGCGCTGCGAAGTCTTCCTCCTGCCGCGGTGCCTCTTTTTCCGGTACGATGCAGAATATCGCCGCCGCAACGGCCAGCGAGAGGATGCCGAGGATCAGAAAGACGCCTCTCCATCCGACAAAGCCCATGGCCGCTTCCACGGGCGCCGTAGCGGTCAGTGCCCCGAGCCCGCCGGCAGCCATCTGGAATCCGTTGATCATCGGCAAATGCTGCGTGGGGAACCACAGGACGAAGGCCTTGAACGCAGCCATCAGGCAGGCGCAGACGCCGAGGCCGATAAGAGCCCGCGCCAGGACGAGCACGGCGAGCGTCTCGGCGCCGGCAAAGAGAAGGGCGCCTGCGCCCGCGAAGACCAGCAGGCCCGCCTCGACCCTCCGGGGACCGAAACGGTCCAGAAGGATTCCGAGGGGGAGCTGGAAGGCGGCGAAGCTGATGAAATAGGCGGCCGTCAGCAGGCCGAGCGCCGAAGGGCCGAGGTGCATTTCGGAAACGAGATCGGGGGCGATGACGGCATTGACGACCCGCAGGAGATAGGAGAGAAAATAGCCGGCGGCGAAGGGGAGAAAAACCCGCAGAGCCGCCGCCGGCAATTTCGTGTCGGAGGGGAGCATGAGCCTCAGATCCGGCTTGCGACAAGGTCTCCCAATTCCGTCGTGGAGTAGCCCATCTTGCCGGCGGACTGATCCTTCATCTTCGTGCAGGCATAGGAGACGGCCTGCTGGATCGCCGCTCCCGCCTTTGCCTCGCCCAGTTCTTCGATCATCATGCGCCCCGCTTCGATGGCCGCGAGCGGGTTGATGATGTTCTTGCCCGTGTACTTCGGCGCGGAGCCGCCGATCGGTTCGAACATCGAGACCCCTTCGGGGTTGATGTTGCCGCCGGCCGCGATGCCCATGCCGCCCTGGATCATGGCGCCCAGATCGGTGATGATGTCGCCGAAGAGGTTTTCCGTCACAATCACGTCGAACCATTCGGGGTTTTTCACGAACCACATCGTGGTCGCATCGACATGGGCGTAATCCCTCTTGATCTCCGGGTAATCCTTGGCGCCCATCTCGTGGAAGGCACGAAACCAGAGGTCGGCGCAGTAGGTCAGGACGTTGGTCTTGTGAACGAGATGCATGGCCTTTGCGGCGTACTTCGGATTGCCCTTGTTGCGCCTTCGTTTCAGCTCGAAGGTGTATTTCAGACAGCGGTCGACGGTGAAGCGGTCGTAGATCATCTCCTGGCTCGCCAACTCGTTCGGCGTGCCGATCTTGGAGGCTCCGCCGTGGCCGGTATAGATGCCGCCGCTGTTCTCCCGCACGACGACGAAATCGATCTCCTCGGGTCCCTTGTCCTTGACGGGGGTCTGGACGCCCGGATAGAGCTTCACGGGGCGGAGATTGATGTATTGATCCAGTTCGAAGCGGATGCGGAGGAGGAGCCCCTTTTCGAGAATGCCGGGTTTGACATCGGGATGGCCGATGGCGCCCAGATAGATCGCGTCAAACTGCCGCAACTCATCGATCTCTTCCTTTTCGATGATCTTGCCGGTCTTCTTGTAGCGCTCGCCTCCGAAATCGTAATAATGGAAATCGAAAGACAGGCCGAATTTCTGCGAAACTGCGCCGAGGACCTTGATCCCCTCGCGGATGACTTCGGGGCCAGTGCCGTCCCCGCCGATGACAGCGATTTTGTACGACATATCTCCTCCTTATGGAATGGATGGGAAATTCTTTTGCAAAAAAGCAAGATACGAAGAGAGTCGCCGGTTGTCAACCAGTTTCTGCCATTTCACCAATCAGGATTTTTTTTGAACACTCCTTTCTGTGCTTGACAGTTTGAAGATTATTGCTGCATTTCAAGGTTACAAATACTGATCCGCACATTGGCTGATCGGTCGGATCAATGATAACGGGGTGAAACGTGCATGTTTTCATCATGATTTTCCGCCAAGAGCGCCGTAACCAGAACTTCCTGAACCGTTGTTTTTCTAATGATGCATGCCTATACAGCATTTCAGTCGGAAACAATCAAAAGCGAAGCATAATGATGCCGGGACTTTACCTCTAAATGTGGTACACACTTTGGGTGAGTGTCGGATTCATCAGCACCGCTTTAACACCGAAATAGAAGAAAAAAGATAGTCAGTGTATTTCATTGGATCAAGTGTGAGATAAAGTAGCGTTGTT
>DIWJ01000034.1 GCA_002428445.1 Syntrophaceae bacterium UBA6109 | reverse complement strand
TCTTGACCCAGGTCGTTTTCTTCCCATCCGTCAATGCTGCCGACATCCCAAACAAGAGTATCCGGAGCCGCAAATCAAACCGCCAGCATCCCCCGCCTGTTCCCGTACCCGGATCAGGGCGCCGCAGTCGGCCTCTTCTCTCCGGCCGCCGCTTCCTCCGTCTCCACCTCGATCGCCAAGTCCGGACACCGCAACTCGCACAGCTTGCAGGCGATGCAATCCCCCGCACGCGCCACCACCACCTTCTCGTTGTCGTCCAGCTCCAAAACCTTCTTCGGACAAAAATGCACGCAGATCCCGCATCCCTTGCACCACTCCCGATGGATCACGTGCCGCTTCAATCGCTGCTTCGCCATACGTTACCCCTATTCGCGAATCAAAATCCCCCGCTCATTGGGGGAGCGGCGGACAGCGAAAGGAGAGGTCTCCAGATCCGCCCACCGTTGTGAAAATACAGTCCCCCGCCCGCTGTCGCCCTTTGCCGGACCGCGACTGCCGTCCTGCCGAATTTATCTCTGGCCGGCATCTCAATATCTCTCTGCCCTCATCTTCGTCAAGATTTATCTTTAACGCCCGGCGCCATAGACGGTCGTCGGAACGAAAACCGTCCCCTCCATGATCTTCCGCGCCGTCCTGCCGACCGTGCAGCTGACGACATGGGGCTGGCCCTTTTCGATGCGCATCTCCACCTTCACATCCATCATTCCGGACGGATGGCCGATGACGATCTCCTTATCGGCGGGAACCGGCTTGCCGCCGGCCACGACCTGGTTCACCACGGAATTCGGGAGAACGGCGCCGATCGCCGCCGGGATCCCAGCCGTGATGGCGAAGGTCTTGTGCATCTTGCCCATCGCCATGACACGCGCCAGCATACTGACGGAATCCTTTCCAACGGTCTTTCCCGTCACCGTCTTGTACTCCTGCGCCGGCGCGATGAAAGATATCTTCGGTATGGACTGGCTCACCGGGATCCCCGTCATTTCGCCCACCTTTTTCCGGATGGCCTCCAGCTTCGCCCGCGTCGCCATGTCCTGATCGAACTCCGCGGGAAGCTCGTTCCCGCGCAGTTTCAACTCCTCGGCCCGTACGAAAGCCGTCGGGTTTCCCGCATCCACGATTGTGACGCGATAGGTTTCGCCCGTATCCAGTTTCAATTCATCCACGATATTCCCGGTGGGAAGCAGTCTCCCCGTCGTAGCGCCGCCGGGATCCATGAAGCTCAATTCGATCTTGGCGGCCGTACCCGGGCAGCCGTCGATCGCATAGTCGCCCTCCCAGACCACCTTTCCGTTCTTCACCGGAACCTTCGAGTAGATCATCTTCTTCGTGTTGGCGTTGTAGATCCGGACGACGGTAAAGGGCTCCACCGCTTTCACGAGGCCCTTGTCCACGGCAAAGGGTCCGACGGCCGAACTGATGTTTCCGCAGTTGGCCGAGTAATCCACAAACGCCTTGTCGATTCCCACCGCACCGAAGTTATAGTCGATGTCATAATCCGATCGTTTCGCCGGCCCGATGATCGCCAGTTTGCTGGTCAGCGAGTCGGCGCCGCCGAGCCCGTCGATCTGGCGGGTATCCGGGCTTCCAAAAACGGCCAGGATGATGCGGTCCCGCAGGGCGGGGTCTTCCGGAAGATCCTTATCCATCAGGAAGATTCCCTTGCTCGTTCCTCCCCTCATGATCGTGCAGGGAAACTCAGTTCGCTTTTCCATCTTCTCCTCCGTTATTCTTCGCATGAAGAGTGACTGGGTTTATTCCATGTAAAATCACCCATCCAGGATATGTTTCTTGCTCCAAGGGGCTGAAAGTCGCGACCTACTTGCTGCCTACATACCGCTCTTGAGTCTTGCCGCGACGGCATCGATAAAACCTTCCGTGGTCTGGAAATTCGCCGGTTTGGGATCCATGAGCGGGACAAGATCCTTCGTGACGATCCCCGCCTCGATGCAGCCGAGGACGGCCTTTTCGATGTTCTCGCCGAAACGGGTGACATCGGGTGTCCCGTCCAGCTCGCCGCGTTTCCTGATTCCGCCGGTCCAGGCAAAGATCGAGGCCACCGAATTCGTGCTCGTCGGATTGCCCTTCAGGTGTTCGTAGTAATGGCGACGCACGGTACCGTGGGCCGCCTCGTACTCGTACTTCCCGTCCGGCGAAACCAGCACGGACGTCATCATTCCCAGGCTGCCGAATCCCGCCGCAACCACGTCGGAAAAGACGTCGCCGTCGTAGTTGGTGAGCGCCCAGAGGATGCCACCCTCATGCTTCATCACCTGCGCGGCGGCATCGTCGATCAGGAGATACCGGTACTTGATCCCGGCCTTGTCGAAATCGGCCTGCGCAGCCGCCACTTCCACGGCGAAGATGTCCCTGAAATAGGCGTGGTACTTCTTGCTGATCGTATCCTTCACGGAGAACCAGACATCCACCTTCTCTCCCAGCGCGTAGTTAATGCAGGATTTCGCGAAGGAGCGGACCGATTTTTCCAGGTTGTGGATCCCCATCGCAATGCCCGGCCCTTTGAACTGGTGCACCAGCAACCTGCTCTCCGGACCGCCCTCCGGTGTGTATACGAGTTCCACCTTTCCCGGCTTGTCCACGACCATCTCCACGCACCGGTAGAGGTCCCCATAGGCATGACGGCCGATCATGATGGGTTTTTTCCAGTTCCGCACCGCGGGAGAAATATTCTTCACGATGATGGGCTTCCGAAACACCGTGCCGTCGAGGGCGGAGCGGATCGTTCCATTCGGAGAAGGCCAGGCCTTCTTGAGTTTGTACTCCGTGATCCTGTCCGCATCGGGGGTGATGGTGGCGCACTTGACGCCGACGCCGTATTTCTTGATGGCCTCCGCCGATTCGAAGGTGATCTTGTCGTCGGTCTCATCGCGCTTCTGCACGCCGAGGTCGTAGTACTTGAGGTCCACATCCAGGAAGGGCAGGATCAGCTTGTCCTTGATCATCTTCCAGATGATGCGTGTCATCTCGTCGCCGTCCATCTCCACAATCGGCGTCTTGACTCGAATCTTGGCCATAACAACGTCTCCTTTTCACTCCTGTGGATTCTTCATTTTGCTGTGATCTTATTCAACAGACCGCCCGCCAGGATCATCTCCATCTGCGCCCCGGAAAGCGAATGAATGCACTCGATCGTTTCGCCCGTCCGTTCGTTCTTGAGCACGACGGGTTTGCCTCCGATCACAGCGTCCCGCCAGTTGTCGGACGCAAGAGTGTCTCCCTTCTCGATCTTGTCGTAATCGGCGGGATTCTTGAAGACGAGCGGCAGGATGCCGAAATTGATCAGGTTCGCCGTGTGGATCCGCTCGAAGGATTTGGCGACCACTGCCTTCACACCCAGGTACATGGGGCACATCGCGGCATGCTCGCGGCTGGAACCCTGGCCGTAGGATTCCCCGGCGATAATGATATTGTGAACGCCTTTCTTCTTGTTCTCCAGGCAGCGCTTCGAGAAAGTGGCGTCCACGTTCTCGAAGACAAACTCGGAGTACTTGGGAACGTTCGACCGGTACTTCAGCCTCGATCCCGCGGGCGTGATGTGGTCGGTCGTGATCTTGTCGCCGACCTTGATCGCCGCCTCTCCCTTGAGCGACTGCGGCATCGTCTCGCTGCGCGGCGGTTCGCCGATGTTGGGTCCCCGCAGAATCGGCGTGTTCTTCATCTCCGGCCTGGGGAAAAGAAACATGCTGTCGTCGATGATGTACCGCTCCGGCTCTTCGAATTTCGGATAGGCCATGCCAAATTTGCGCGGATCGCTCAGTTTTCCCGTCGCCGCCGCTACGGCAGCCACCTCGGGACTGGCAAGATAGACCTGCGCGTCCTTCGTTCCCGAGCGCCCCTCGAAATTGCGGTTCGATGTCCGGATCGAAACGCCGGCGCTCTTCGGGGAAAATTCGTTGCCGATGCAGAAGGTGCAGGCGCTCTCCATGATCCGGCCGCCCGCCCCGAGAAGGTCCGATAAGGCCCCGCTCTTGGACAGCATCAGGAGGATCTGCCGCGAACCCGGGGCGATGCCGAGGCTCACGTCCGGGTGGACCGTGCGGCCCTTCAGAATCGCCGCCGCCGTCATCATGTCCTTGTACGAAGAGTTGGTGCACGAGCCGATACAGACCTGATCCACCTTCATGCCTTCCAGTTCGGAGAGTCTCTTGACATTGCCGGGGCTGTGCGGTGTCGCAACCATCGGTTCGACGCCGGAAAGATCCAGATCGATCACGCGATCGTATTTGGCATCGGCGTCTGCGGACAGTTCGACCCAATCCTTCTCGCGGGCCTGGGCCCTGAGGAATTGCCGGGTGGTCTCGTCGGACGGGAAGATGGATGTCGTTACGCCCATCTCGGCGCCCATGTTGGTGATCGTCGCGCGCTGTGGCACGCTCAGCGTCTTCACGCCCTCACCGCCGTATTCTATCATCACGCCGACATTGCCCTTGGTGGAAAGGATCGAAAGCATCTTGAGGACGGCGTCCTTGGCCGTCGCCCAGTCGGGCAGACGTCCTGACAGCTTTACGAGGTAGACGCGGGGACAGGTCAGGGGAAAGGCCCCGCCGCCCATCGCCACGGCGACGTCCAGTCCGCCGGCGCCGATTGCGATCTGGCCGATCCCGCCGCCCGTCGTCGTGTGGCTGTCGGCGCCCAGGAGCGTCGTGCCCGGCTTGCCGAACCGCTCCAAGTGGACCTGATGGCAGATCCCGTTTCCCGCCCGTGAGTACACGACCCCGAAGCGGGCCGATGCCCCCTGGAGGTAGAGATGATCGTCGCTGTTCTCGAAGCCGATCTGCTGCGTATTGTGGTCGATATAGGTGACGGACAGATCCGTCTTCACCTCGGACAGACCCAGCGCCTCAAACTGCAGAAACGCCATCGTCCCCGTGGCATCTTGCACAAGCGTCTGGTCGATCCGGATGCCGATTTGTTTCCCCGGGACGTATTCGCCTTCCTTGAGGTGCGCCTGAAGCACCTTCTCGACAATATTCTTGCCCATGTTTTCACTCCTTAGATCGCAAATTTGCCGTGAAACGCTCCGTCGGCAGCCGGTGCAACCACCCATTTTCTCAGTTGAACAAAAGCCTTTTCAGTGCGTGGATGTTGATCGCCCGGTTGACCTCGGCAATCGACTTCACGAGCGGCAGCTTCTTGGGACAGACCTTCTCGCAGTTCTGCGCATTGGAACAGCCGGCGACGCCTCCGGGACCCATCAAGGCGTCCAGGCGCTCTTCCTTGTTCATTTCCCCCGTGGGGTGCGTATTGAACAGGCGCACCTGGGCGACAATCGCGGCGCCCATGAAGGAAGAACATTCATTGAATTTCGGGCAAGCCTCCATGCAGCAGCCGCAGCTCATGCACCGGGACAGATCATAGGCCCATGATCGGTCGCGCTCGGGCATCTTGGGGCCGGGACCCACCGGGTAGGTGCCGTCGATGGGGATCCACGCCTTGACTTTTTTCAGATTTTCAAAGAGGGCGATGCGGTCCACCATCAGGTCCTTGATCACCGGAAATTTCGACAGGGGCTCCAGCGTGATGGGATGTTTCAGAGCGTGCACAAGCGCGCTGCAGGCCTGTCGGACTTCGCCGTTGATGATCATGCTGCAGGCGCCGCAAACCTCCTCGAGGCAGGAGCAATCCCAGACCACCGCCGTCGTCGGCTTCCCATCGCTCGTAACGGGATTTCTCCGGATCTCCATCAGAAGGGCGATCACGTTCCCGCCGTCTTTGTAAGGGAGATGGAACGTCTCCCAATACGGCGAGTCTTTCGTCGATGCCTGTCTCTTGATTTTCACTTCCACCGTCTTTGCCATCTCGCCACCCCTCTATCGAACAAAAGAAACCAGCGTCATTACAAACCCCAGGAAACCGACGCCGAAAATCAAGCCGCAAGCCCAGCCCAAGACCTGCTGGGCCGTCTTCCCTGTCGAGATGCCTGCATTGATCAGGAAACCCCACAGGCCGTTGGCGGCATGAAAACTCGCCGCCAGGACTCCCACGGCCGTGATGATCAGGAACCATGGGTTGGCAAAGTGATTCACCATCCACTGGAAGTCAATCGTGTCGCCCGCAATCACCGAGGTGATTCTCGTACCCCAGACGTGCAGGACCAGAAACGCCAGGAGAACCCACCCCGAGATATTCTGAAAAAAGAACATCCAGTTCCGGAAGTTGCCGTATCTGGCGAGATTGCCCTTTCCGCGATACCAGATCACCAGCCCGTAGATCCCGTGGAAGGCGATCGGAACGCCCAGAATCAGGATTTCCACGAAGGTCAGATGCGGAAGGTTGTGCATGAACGAGGCGGCCGTGTTGAAGGCGCCGCTTCCGACCGTGGCGTAGGAATTCACGAAAAAGTGAAAGCACAAAAACAGCAGCAGGAAGAACCCGCTCAGGGAATGGAGCCTCTTGAGATAAAATTCGCCGTGGTTCATAGCGCTTACTTCTCCTCCTTGAACTCTTTATCGTAGCGTCTTTCCCTCGGTTTGAACAAAGACACATCGACGGGTTCGTAACTGAAGATGGGGCCCTCGGGAGACCATTGCGCCTTGGTGGTCTTCAACCAGTTCTCGTCATCCCGCTTGGGAAACTCCGGCTTGTAATGAACACCGCGGCTCTCGTTCCGGTTGAGCGCACCCAGCGTAATCACCCGTGACAGGACCATCATGTTGTAAAGCTGTCGTGCAAGCGACAGCGACTGGTTGGCCCATACCGACCTGTCCGAGATGTCCATCCTGTCGAACCGATCCAGCAGTTCCAGGAGCTTCTCGTCCGTCTTTTTCAATTTGTCGTTGTGACGGACAACGGTCACGTTCTCCAGCATCCAGTCGGACAGTTCGCTCTGGAGCTGGAAGGGATTCTCCTTCCCGCGGGCAGACACGATTTTCTGATTGATTTCCTGCTGTCGCTTCACCTCGGATGCAAAGATGCCCCTGTCAAACTCGTCGCTCTTTTTCTCCAGACCCTTCGCATACTCAAGCGCCGCGGGTCCGCTGATGAAGCCCGCATAAATGCACGATAAAAGGGCATTTGCCCCCAGCCGGTTCGCCCCGTGATACTGGTAGTCGCATTCGCCGATCGCCATGAGACCCGGGATGTTGGTCATCTGGCTGTAGTCCACCCAGAGTCCGCCCATGGAGTAGTGGACCGCCGGGAAAACCCTCATGGGAACTTTCCGCGGGTCCTCGCCGGCGAATTTCTCGTAGATCTCCAGCGCTCCGCCGAAGAGGCGATCCAGATCCGCCGCCGGGATGTGGGTCACGTCCAGGTAAACCATGTCCGACCCGTCGAGCCCCAGGCCCATCTCACGGCAGACCTTGTGGATGGCCCGGCTCGCCACGTCACGAGGAACGAGATTCTTGTAGGCCGGATACCACTCCTCAAGAAAATACCATTTCTTTCCTTCTTTATAGGTCCATACCCTCCCGCCGCCGCCGCGCAGAGACTCGGAGATGAGACGGCATTTGTCGTCGCCCGGAATGGCGGTCGGATGGACCTGGATGAATTCGCCGTTGGCGTAGACCGCGCCTTGCTGGTACACCGCGCTCGCCGCCGACCCGTTGCAGATGTGCGAAGCCGTCGCCTTACCGAAGAGCGAACCGCATCCGCCTGTCGCCAGGATCACGACGTCGGCGGGAAAAGACTGAACCGTGGCGTCGCCGCGCAGGT
Source organism: Syntrophaceae bacterium UBA6109 (assembly GCA_002428445.1). The sequence goes on along the minus strand of DIWJ01000034.1, from coordinate 42,712 downwards.
TCATGGCCGTGATGCCCCGGCAGGCGCCCTGATCATCCTTTACGATGGACACAAATTCCCAGCCCTCATAGCGTGTAACGGCGCCGCCGGCTTCGAAGCGCCGCACCTGCTCGTCCAGGGCGTAGAGCATCTGCTGGCCCGTCGTGGCGCCGGCAAAGAGGCCCCGGGAAAATTTCGTCCCGCCGCCCCTCATCTCCACCTGTAGAAACCCTTCCGGCGTCCTGTTGAACATGACGCCCATCCGGTCAAGGAGGTAGATCAAGTTCGGCCCCTCGTCGCACATCCCCTTCACGGGAGGCTGGTTGGCGAGGAAATCACCTCCGTAGATGGTCTCCTGAAAATGAATCCAGGGCGAATCGCCCTCGCCCTTCGTATTAACGGCCGCGTTGACGCCACCTTGCGCGCATACGGAGTGCGAGCGCTTCGCGTCCACAAGGGAAAACAGCGATACGTTCGACCCGGCCTCGGCAATCTTGATCGCCGCCATCAAACCGGCCAGACCGCCGCCCACGATGATCGCGTGATATTTCGATTTAGCCAAAAAACATTCCTCCCTTCATCTGCTTTTCGATTGCCAAACACAGATTGAATTCAACAAAAGCCCTCATCCTTCCACGTATCTTCCGGTCCCGTGGCCGGTGCTATATAGGATAATGATCATGCCTTGTCAAGAATTTAATTAAATATTTTATTAGAGCATTCTTCCCGCCATCGCCTCCTGCCCTGGGCTTCGCGACATACGGGGCTCTTGAAATCCGGCAGAGGGTGGAAACGGGAAAGAAATTGCCTTTTTTCTTCGGCAAGGCGCTTCATCGGATCCTGGCGTTGTGATCATCGTCGTCATCGAAGCTGTAAATCATCACGCCCGGGCCCAGAGCCACGCCGGCGCCCGGGCTTCGAAAATTCTGCAGCCACAGCGTGGCTTCGCGTTTCCCTTTCTGTTCCTTAGGCGTCGCGAGCAGCGATCAGCGCCCAGGGCAGGGATGTCCCTGAAGGCCGCAGCCGATCGCATCAAGGAGGTGTATCTTGAAGCGATCGGCCAGACGCCGATCGCTTGCCTCGAATCTGAGACCGGCGGAAAAGTCGGCCAGGGTGTGCGTCTCGCCGGGCATCCCTTACCCCCCTTGCAGGATCTTGGGTTTCTTGATGAGGGGATATACAATGGAAATAATCGCCCCCAGCAGCAGAATGACGCTGATGGGTCTGCTGATGAGAATCATGGGATCGCCCATGGACAGGAGCAGCGACCGGCGAAGTGCCAGTTCCGCCATGTCGCCCAGGACGAGCGCCAGGATCGCCGGCGCCACGGGAATGTCGAATTTCATCATCACGTATCCAACGACGCCGAAGATGAACATGAGGTACAGGTCGTCCGTGCTGTTGGCCAGGCCGAAAGCGCCGACGACGCAGAGAATCATGATCACCGCCGAAAAGATGGAATAGGGAAGCCGGTTCAACTCCAGAAACAGCCGTATCCCGACAAAAGCCGTAATGACCAGCAGAAAAATGTTCGACAGCAGCATGGCCACGAATATCCCGTAGATGATGTCCGGCCTCGTGGTCATGAGCAGCGGCCCGGGCTGCATCCCGTGGATCATGAAGGCGGCAATCATCATCGCCGTCGTGTTGCTTCCGGGAAGCCCCAGAGAGAGGAGGATCGTCATGGAACCGCCCGTCGAGGCGTTGTTCGCGCACTCGGAAGACATCAGGCCGTCGATGGCGCCCTTCCCGAACTTCTCCGGATTCTTCGACATCCTCGCCGTCGTCCCGTAGGCCAGAAAGGCGGCGATCGTCGCTCCGGCGCCCGGCAGCGCCCCGACGACCGTTCCGATGACGGGGGAGCGGATCAGGTTCGCCCATTGCGACTTGAAAAGAGAAAAGGGCGGCATCTCGTCCCGCATGCTCTTGTACCCCACCGAACCCTTGTACTCCTTGAACGGTTCCTCCGCCTCGATGAAGATTTCAGAGACTGCAAGGAGGCCCACCATGGCGACGACAAAGCTGATCCCTCCCAGGAGGATCGTCGTATCGAAGGTAAATCGCTCCCCGCCCGTGATACCGTCCGTCCCGATCGTCGCCAGGAAAAGGCCGAAGAAGCAGGAAAGGAATCCCTTGACCATCGATTTTCCCGACAGGCTGGAAACCACGCTCAATCCCAGCACCGTCAGGGCAAAAAATTCGGGGGGGCCGAACTGCAGGGCAAAATCGGCGATCAGGGGCGTCGCTACCATCATCACGAGGACGCTGAAAATCCCTCCGTAGATGGAACAGATCAGAAAAGTCCACAGGGCATAGGCGGCACGGCCCTGCTTGGCCAGGGCATGCCCTTCGATCACAGTCGGCACCGACGACGGCTCGCCGGGGATGCCGAAGAGGATCGATGTGATGGAACCGCCCGTGATGCCCCCGCAATAGGCGGCGACCAGCAGGCAGAAGGCCGTCATGGGCGATAGGGAGTACGTGAAGGAGAGGAGCAGGACGATTCCCATGGAGGTGCTGATGCCGGGGAGAGCGCCCGCAAGCAGTCCCCAGAGGCCGCCCAGACACATGGCCAGGATGTTCTGGGGCAGCAGAACCGTCGCAAACGCCTGAAGGTAATGATCGATCATGTCGGATTACCTCATCGGATGATGGAATTACTGATAGAAAAGCCGGCTGAAGGCGGCAAAGACTCCCACACCCCGGGGAAAGGGGATCGTGATGAATTTCGCGAATACGGCGACGACCATCGCCGTCACGAGAAAGGGTGAGACGGCAAGAACCAATTTTCTCCTTTCGCCGAGCGACACCGCAAAGGCAAAAACGAAGAGAAAGGTCGCAAGGACGAACCCGATCCAGGGCATGACTACAATGTAGAGGAAAAGACAGAGAATGCTCAGTCCGACCGTCCTGCGCCGAGTCCATATCGCGGCCGCCTCCTCCGGTGTCGGCACTGCCGGCCGTTCCCCTGCTTTTCTCGATTCCGCGACGGTCATGATGAGCCAGGCGATGCTCAGGCCGAGGCAGACAAACAGGGACATCACGGGCCAGAACCCGCTCCCCACCTCTCCGGAACGCCTCGTCTCGAGAAGCCCGAATCCCTGAAACAGCATGAAGGAAAAAAAGGCGACGCAGAACACGCTGGTTACCATCTCACCCTTTTTCATAGTCTCCCCCGCACGGCAAACGGGTTGTGCGGAGAAGCTTCCTCCGCACAACCCCAATTCACCCGGCAACAGATTACTTCACGTATCCCAGATCCTTGAGGACGTCAGTGTAGAATTTGACTTCGCTATCCCAGTACTTCCTTGTCTCTTCGGGTCCCAGATAACCGGGCCGTGCGTAGAGATGGTTGTCCTCCACGAACTTCTTGTACATCGGCGTATCCAGTGCCTTCTTGATCCAGTCGTGCAGGAGCTTCTGGCGATCCGGCGGCGTGCCTTTCTTGACCGCCCAGGCCCTCATCAGGCCGTGCGTGTAGTCGATGCCCAATTCCAGGCTCGAGGCCACGTCCGGAAGAGCCGGATGGCGTTTGTCCATGATGACGGCCAGCGCCTTGAGCTTTCCCGCCTTGATCAGAGGCAGGGTCTCCGCCAGTTCTTCCACGGCGCCGGTGATGTGGCCGCCGATGATCGCCGCTTTGATCTCCGCGCCGGAATCGAAAGGAACGAACGTCACTTCCACGCCGCACTTCTTGAAAAAGGCCACCGTCTGGATCTCCGACCAGCCGCCGGGCGAAGTGCCGGCGAATTTCAGCATCTTCGGTTTCGATTTGCCGTACGCCACAAGGTCGGCCAGCGTTTTGAATTTCGAATCCCCGGCAATGGTGATTGCGGAGGTGTCCCACTGGATCCTCATGAGGGGATCGAAATCACGCAGGATGTTCGCCCGCGTCTTCGGCTTCACCGCATCGATCAGGTGCGACGTCGTCACGGCGAGCACCGTGTACCCGTCATTGGGCTGCTGCGAAACGTAGAGCATCCCCTTCGTCGCCCCGCCGCCCGGCATGTTGTTGATGACCAGCGGATACTTCTCCTTGAGCTTCATGCCCTCGACAACCGCGCGCGCCGCCGTGTCGCTGCCGCCGCCGACGCCGAAGGGAACCAGCAGTTCGATCGCCCGCTCGGGATACGCAGCCGCAGCAATGCCGACGGTTGAGAAGCACAGGCCAATCACAAACAAGACAGCACAGAAAAACCTCGCAGCTCTCTTCATAATTTCCTCCTCCTTTGCCTTCAACATGCCCGGATTCACGATGCCTGACCAAAAACGTGCGTCTCCCGACGAGAGCACAACCCCTCAGTTCCGTTCCTCTGTAATTGGTGTCCGAGTATAAACCAAATCGATCCTGTTTGTACTTTTTTTTTTAGGCAGATGATCCTGTTTGCGGCAGCACAAAACTCTTCGACTTGAAGGAGGGCGAAGGGGACAGGGGCCGATCTCATTCGCCTCCGTCGGGACACTCCACGCGAGCATTGCCTGAGGCAGGAAAGACCCCATATTCACCGATGATCTCTCCCGCTTTCCAGGGGAAGCAAGTTCCGAAAAGGCCTTGACACTTTCGGGTATATATTTTACTTTGCAGCGCATATTTCACAGACGAGAAAATGGAAGCGGTGCCCTGTTCTGTAAAGCTGTTTTGACATGGGCGAAACGGGTGTCATTTTATTCTTAAAGAGAGATGAAAGGGGGAAATATATGCACAGAAGAACCAGAATCGTCCTGATCGTGCTGGCCCTGGCGGTGCTCTTCGCGGGCCCCGCCCTCGGAGCCAAGAAGGAATTCTTCGCGATCGCCACAGGCGGAACCGGTGGAACCTACTACCCCTTGGGCGGCATCCTTGCGCAGGCCATGTCGGATAAGATTCCTGATCTCATCGTAACCGCCCAGGCGGGGAACGCCTCCGTGGCCAACTGCAATCTGATCGGATCCCACCAGGTGGAATCGGCCTTCGTCCAGAACAACGTGGCCTATGCAGCCTACAACGGCACGGATCAGTTCAAGGGAAAGCCCATAAAGAATCTCCGGGCCATTGCCTCCCTGTATCCCGAAACAATCCAGATCGTCGCCCGAGCGGATGCGGGAATTAAAACCATCAAGGACATCAAGGGCAAACGTCTCGTACCCGGAGACCGGGGCAGCGGAACGGAAGTGGACTGCATCAACGTCCTGTCCGGTCTGGGACTTACCTACAAGGATTTTTCGGGTGTGGATTGGCTGAGCTTTTCCGGAGCGGCCCAGCGCCTGAAAGACAAACAGGCGGACATCACCTTCACGACGGCAGGTTGGCCGACGGCAGCGATCACGGAACTGGCCACCTCTTCGGACATCATCCTGGTCCCTCTGGATGACGCCGCCATCGCAAAGCTCGTGAAGATGTTCCCGTTTTACGCCAAGGTCATTATTCCCGCCGGGACGTACAAGGGCATGACCAAGGATGTCCCCGCCATTACGACCATGGCCCAGTGGGTGGTGGACGCCGATGTCCCCGAGGCAACCGTCTACAAGCTGACCCAGGCGTTGTGGGACAAGGGCAAGTTTGTCCTGCGGAAGAAAGGTGAAACGGCCGATGACGCCCCGAGCGGCGCCGAGCTTATGGCGGCGGCCCATGCAACGGGGAAATACGTGACGCTGAAATCCGCGCTGGACGGCGTTGCTATTCCGCTCCATAAGGGCGCCGAAAAATTCTACAAGGAAAAGGGACTCGTCAAGTAAGCGTGAAAGCATGCCTCGGTATGCAGAGGTACACTGGGCACCGGATGTACCGGTGCCCAGTTTTTTATCTCATCAGGACCCGGGGAAGAACTCTCCCCACCCCAGGGGACCGATAGGATCGTACGGCAGGACCGCCGAAACGGCAACCGTGCCGTCGCACCGCAGAAATCGGTTTCCAGGTTCTTTGTCATGATGAACTTCTCCGGTTGTCCGGCGTCCTTCCCATGCGCCCATCCGGAGTTCGCTGACAATTCTGCTCCTTTATGAAGGTTTTTGCCATGATGGGAAAGCGGTGGATCATCGCTGCCGCGGTTCTTGCAGCGATGGCGGCGGTGTTTCTGATTCCCCTGCATGTCCTGCGCATTGATGCGCCGCGGGAGGGTAGAACCTTGCATCTCCGGATGATTTGCAGCGGCGATCGGTTTTCCCTGACTTATCTTCACTCCGTGGAGCGGTGCACGATCGAAGACAACTTCCGTGTTGACGACGGATACCGCATTGCACTGTTCTCTACGGCGTTTCCTTCCTCCAACACGGGGCTGCCGACGGCCCCTCAAGGCAAGGAGCAATTTCTGCGGGAGGGAGACACCTACCGCATACGGAACATGAACCGTCTTCTGCCCGTCATCCACCTATGGGTCGACGAGCAGTATAAGAATACGTTGCATATGGAAGGGAAGGAGGATTTGCATCTGCCGCCCCTGGCCGGCAATACCCTATTGTCCATTCGGTCCCAGCGGATGACCCTGCTGAGCTTCATTTTCCAGAAGGCCGGAACCTGGTTCGCATAAGACAAGGAGCTGCTATGGAAGAGAAAAAAACTTTTTCCGTCTCCGAGAATCTGGATTTGATCACCAAATACGACCCCGAGTTCCGCTTCCGCAAGCTGGCGGGAATCACGATAAAGCTTGTCTTCATCATGACCATCATCCTGTCCATCTTTCACATCTACACGGCAGGGTTCGGCGTCCTGCAGGAGTGGCGGCACAGGGCCTTCCATCTCGCATTCGTTCTGCCGCTGGTTTTTTTCTTTTATTCCATCAGGAAAGAGGGGCAAGACAAGCCAAAGCACCGCGTTTACGACATCGCGTACGCTGTCTGCAGCGCTTCGCTGGTCACGGCCATGTTCCGGGAAATTTTCGAGCTGTCCGTCGTGCAGTCCGCCGTCATGGCCGCGTGCGTTTTCGCCCTTGTTCTGTATTTCAAGCGGCGCGAATTCTGGACGGGAACCGCGCTGGCGATCCTTGACTTTGTTCTGTTCACCGCCATGATCGTCGGTCTGATCGCAGCCGCCGTCATCGGCCTGCCCCATATCAGCTTCGTAACGGCCTTCCGCGATCCGAATATCCCCCTGGTCTTCTGGAGCGTCCTCCTCCTGGGAATCTTCCTGTGCATATTGCTCCTGTTCTTAGTGCAGTGGTTTCAGGCCGTCTTCGCCATTGCGAAGGGAAGGACGTTCGTCTACACGCCGGACAATGTTCCTTACTTCGACCTCCTGTTCGCTTTGCTTGCGTGCCTCACATCCATCTATATCTTCCTGGAATTCAACAGCCTGGTGCTTCGCGCCGGCCTGCCCACAAAAATCGACATGATCGTCGGCGCATTCGCCATGCTCCTCATCCTTGAAGGAGCCCGGCGGTCGACGGGACCGGCATTACCCATCATCTCCTTCCTGGTCCTCATCAACTGCTATCTGGGACCATACTTCCTTGAGATTCCGGGCTTATCGTTCTTCGCCCATCGCGGATACTCCATCGACCGGATCATCGAACAGATGTATCTGGGAACGGAAGGCATCTACGGCATCCCCCTGGGGGTCGTGGCGACCTTCGTCTTCCATTTCGTCCTCTTCGGCATCTTCATCTCCAAAACAGGTCTTGGTCAGCTCTTTATGGATCTTGCCATGGCCCTGGCCGGCTGGTCCTCGGGCGGACCGGCCAAAGTGGCCGTCATCAGCAGCGGTTTCATGGGTTCCATCAGCGGCAGTTCCATCGCCAACACCGTCACGACGGGATCGTTCACGATTCCCCTCATGAGGAAGGTCGGCTACCCGCCCCAGTTCGCAGGAGCCGTCGAAGCCGCAGCATCCACCGGCGGCCAGCTGATGCCCCCCATCATGGGAGCGGCCGCTTTCATCATGGCAGAATTCCTGGGAGTTCCCTACATCAAGATCGCCGCCTGCGCCATTGTCCCGGCGTTCCTGTATTTCTTCGCCGTCGGATTCATGGTTCATCTGAAGGCCAAGAAGGAGGGCCTCGAGGGGCTGCCGCGGGAAAGCCTGCCGAAATTCTGGAATGTTCTTCGCGAGAAGTGGCTTCTTGTGGGTCCATTGATCATCATCGTTTACCTCCTCATATCGGGCAGCAGCCCCTTCCTGGCCGCCTTCTGGGGAATCATCTTCTGCGTCGCCACAGGGCAGATCCATGAGCGAACAAAAGCCCTGCTGCTTCCCCTTCTCCTGTCGGTGCCCGCCGTCCTCTTCCGCGCCGATCCCATGGCCGGTTCGACAACCTACACGGCGGCCTGGTTCGCCGTTCTGGCGGCCGGCCTGGCTTTTGCCTTTTGGAAGGTCGACAGACGTTCCTGGGCCATCAGCCTCGTCCCCACCGCCGTTCTTGTCGCCCTGCACGTCTGGAAACTCGAATCGTCGCTCTGCGCTTTCTGGACCAGCATGGCCGTTATCCTCATCGGCATCTTCTACGAAGAAAGCAAGATGCGGATTCCCGACATCTTGGAAACTCTGGAACTGGGCACCAAGAACGCCATCGCCATCGGCGCAGCCTGCGCCTGCATAGGTTTCATCGTGGGCGCCACAACACTCACGGGCCTGGGCCTCAAATTCGCGGCCGCCGTCATCTCGCTGTCTCACGGCGTGGCGTCCTTCGTCACGGCAGTCGACATCCTTCACCTGCTCAGCGCCAACGGCGTCGCGCTTTTCTTTACCCTCGTCTTCACGGCTCTTGCCTGCTTCGTTCTCGGCATGGGAATCCCCACGACAGCCCAGTACATCATCGCCTCCATGATCGCTGCGCCGGCTCTCCTCCAGTGGGGAATCCAACCGCTGGTCGGGCACATGTTCGTCCTGTTCTTTGCGGTGCTCGCGGACGTCACGCCGCCCGTCGCCCTGGCCGCCTATGCCGCCTCGGGAATCTCGGGGGCCAATCCCTTCAAGACGGGGTTCACGGCCTTCGGCCTGGCATCGGCGGGATTCATCGTACCCTTCGTCTTTGTTTCCGCGCCCATCGTCCTGTGGCTTCCCCGGATCCTGGACGGAACGACACCCTTCGACTACGTCTGGTTCATCCAGGTACTCATGACTCTTTTCATGGGGATCATCTCGCTGGGGGCCACGATCATTGGATATCTGTCGACAAGGTCCCGGCCCTGGGAACGTGTGGTCACGGGCATTGCTGCGGCGAGTCTCATCGTACCGGGAACGGTTTCGGACATTGTAGGCTTCGTGCTTTTGCTGTCCGTCTTCTTTATCCAGAGAACACGCAAGAAACGGATCGCCGCGGGGACATGACGGCGGTCCCTTTCCTGGAGAAATTGTTTTTCAGCCTGCGTGCCGGTGCTCCTGCAGGGGAAAGACGAACAACATGCTGAAAATTTCTTGCCCTCAATGCGGGAAAAGTTTTATGTGGACCGACGACATGCCTCTCCAGGGGAAATGCCCGGAGGAAGACTGCGGCTGGCGCTACGATGTTCGCCGGGAGTTGAAAAGGAACGTCGGAAGAAAAACCGCCGCATCCGGCGAGGCGGGCCCCTGTTGTCCGGGTTGCGGCCGCCCGGTCGGACGGGGATGGAGCTTCTGCGGAAACTGCGGCCTCCTGATCCTCGGCTCCCGCAGCATCCCCAAAAGGCATCTGATCGCCCTGCTGATTCTCGTCCTTGCGGCGCTGTCGCTGCTGGCGAACTACTTGTTATAAGGAAGTAAACAATCTGCGATGCAAAAGACGCCTCTGTACGAAAACCATCTGCGACTGGGAGCCAAGATCGTCGACTTCAGCGGCTGGGCGATGCCCGTCCAGTATACGAATGTCATCGACGAGCACCAGACGACGAGAAGGCAGGCGGGCCTCTTCGATATCTGCCACATGGGTGAGTTTGAGATCAGCGGACCGCAGGCCTTCGATCTCCTCCAGCGGGTGATGAGCCGGAATCTTTCGTCGCAGGCCGTTGGGCAGATCAAGCTCAGCGTGATGACCGACGAGAAGGGCGGCATCCTCGACGACGTCACCGTCTATCGTCTGCAGGAGACATCCTACATGGTCGTCGCCAACGCGGGGACGAGAGAAAAGGACCTTGCCTGGATCCGGAGACAGAAGGAAGTTGGAGGATTCTCCGCCGTCGAAATTGCGGATATCAGCGACCGGACGGGCAAACTCGACCTTCAGGGACCCCGATCCCGGGACATCCTCCAGGCGCTCGTCTCCGCCGATCTTTCTCCTCTGCCGTATTATTTCGCAATCCGGACAGTCGTCGCCGGTGTTCCGGCCATCGTTTCCCGGAGCGGCTATACCGGCGAGGACGGATTCGAGATCTATGCCGACGCCGACCGGATCGCCGAAATCTGGGACAACTTGATCGCAGCAGGCAAGCCCCGGGGAATGAAGCCCGTCGGGCTGGGCGCCCGCGATACGCTTCGGCTGGAAGCGGGGATGATGCTCTACGGACATGAATTGAACGAGACCGTCACCCCGCTCGAAGTCGTCTATGGATGGGTGACGGATCTGGAGAAGGATTTCATCGGCGCCCCGGCATTGCGCAGGCAGAAAGAAGCTGGATTGCAGCGCAAGCTGGTCGGTTTCGAGATGACGGAACGGGGCATTGCGCGAGCCGGATACAAAGTGCTAAGGGAGGGTCAGGTCATCGGCGAGGTCACCTCCGGCAGCTTTACCCCGACCCTGGACAAGGCCGTCGGCATGGCCTTTGTGCCGCCTTCCCTCGCTGCACCGGGAACAGCGATCGATATCCTGATCCGGAACAACAGGGTCAAGGCGAGTGTGGTGAAACTCCCCTTTTACAAGCGGGAAAAATAGCGGCAAAGGAGCCTGAGAAGAGAATCATGGCAAAGCAGAACCCCACGGATAGAAAATACTCGAAAGATCATGAATGGGCAAAAGACAACGGAGATGCAACGGCCACCGTCGGCATCACGGACCATGCGCAGGAAATGCTGACGGACATCGTCTTCGTGGAACTGCCCGCGCTGGGCAGGAAGGTGAAGCAGGGCGAGCCGATGGCCGTAGTCGAATCAGTGAAATCGGTATCCGATGTCTATGCCCCGGTCAGCGGTGAAATCGTCGCGGTGAACAAGAGACTGGAGGAACAGCCCGACCTGATCAACTCGGACGCATTCGGGGAAGGATGGATCGCGAAAGTTCGGATGGACGATCCGGCCGAGCTCGGAAAACTCATGGACGCCTCAGCTTACGGTGCCGTTGCCGCCGCCGACAAACATTAACCAGCTGCAGCAGTTCCGGTTCCGCCTTCGTCGACCGCAACGGCGGTTGCGCCGCATATCCTCCGCAATCCCGCGTGAACCGGCAGGGAGAACCTTGTCATGGATTACGTTCCACACAGCAATGATGATCAGAAACAGATGATGACCGCCATCGGCATCGGCTCTCTGGAGGAGCTGTTCGCCGACATCCCCGAAAAATTCCGGCTGAAGCGCCTGCTGGATCTGCCTCCGGCCCTGTCAGAGCAGGAAATCTGCAGGATGATGAGCGGGATGGCGGAGGAGAATCGGATCCCCTCGCTCACCCTCACGGGCGCGGGCGCCTACCACCATTACATTCCGGCCGTCGTCGGCCACATCATCAGCCGTTCCGAGTTTTACACGGCCTATACCCCTTACCAGGCGGAAATCAGCCAGGGCATCCTGCAGGCGATCTACGAATACCAGACCATGATCGCGAAACTTACGGGGACGAAGGTGGCCAATGCCTCCATGTACGACGGGGCTACCGCCATGGCGGAGGCGGCCGTGCTGGCGGCAAGAACCTCCGGCCGAAACCGGATCGCCATCGCCCGTTCCGTTCATCCCGAATACCGCCAGGTCCTCCGCACCTACTGCTGGGCGAACGGCTACGACCTGGTCGAAATCCCCTACGGCTCCACCGGGCAGACGGATGACGGCGCCCTCCGCGAAACCGTCGGCGATTCAACGGCGGCCGTGATCATCCAGAGCCCCAATTTCTTCGGCGTGATCGAAGAAGTCGCCCTTCTTGCCTCCGTTGCCCATGGCGCGGGATCCCTGCTGGTGGCCGGTTTTACCGACGCGACCTCGCTGGGCATCCTGAAGCCGGCGGGAGAGCTGGGGGCGGATTTCGTCGTCGGCGAAGGACAGGCATTCGGCAATCCGCTGAACTTCGGCGGTCCCTACCTGGGCATCTTCGCCAGCACCGAGGCGTTCCTCCGGAAGATCCCGGGGCGGCTGTCGGGTGCAACCGTCGACAAGGAGGGAACCCGGGCCTTTGCCCTGACCCTGCAGACGCGCGAACAGCACATCCGCCGCGAGAAGGCAACGTCGAATATCTGCTCCAACGAGGCCCTGTGCGCACTGGCCGCGGCCGTCTACCTTGTCTGCCTTGGGAAGAATCTCAAGAAGCTCGCGGAACTGAACCTGAGAAAAGCCCACTACCTGCAGGAGCGCCTCCTAACCCTTCCGGGATGGGAAACGGTTTTCCCCGGTCCCTTCTACAACGAATTCGTTGTCCGCTGTCCGGATCCGGCGGCCGTCAATCGGAAACTCGAGGCCTGCGGCATCCTGGGAGGATTCGTGCTGTCGCAGGACTACCCGGAACTCAAGAATGCCCTCCTTCTGTGTGCCACGGAGACTCTGCGGAAAGAAGATATCGAGCGGATGCTTTCCATCATCCACTAAGAAAGAGCCCGCGCCGGGCACCTCATCGCCGGAGGCGAACGTATGCCGCTGCCGATCGCCGGGAAAAGAAGGACCCCCTTCCAGGTACCGCTGGCGTTGCTGCTGCTCGCCGGCTTCCTCTTCCCTGCCCCCGGTTCGGCCGCGCCCGGCCGAGCAGGCTCGGACTTCGACGCGGCTCGCGAAGCCATGGTGACACGGCAGATCGCCGCGCGAGGCATTCGCGACCCCCAGGTCCTTCAAGTCCTGCGAACAACACCCCGGCATCGCTTCGCCCCACCCGACCTTGTTTCGCGCGCCTACGACGACACACCCTTGCCCATCGGGCACGGGCAGACGATCTCCCAGCCGTACATCGTCGCCTTCATGACCGAGATTCTCCGCCCCCGAAAGGACCACCGCGTCCTCGAAATCGGAACGGGCTCCGGCTATCAGGCGGCCGTCCTGGCCCCGCTCGTGCGGCAGGTTTTTACGATGGAAATCGTTGCGGCCCTCGCCGATTCGGCGGCCGTCCGCCTGAAGGAACTGGGTTACGGAAATGTCCAGGTTTCCAAGGGCGACGGATACCACGGCTGGCCGCAGCACGCCCCTTTTGATGCCATCATCGTTACCGCGGCGGCGGGACACATTCCCCCTCCCCTCGTCGCACAACTTCGCGAAGGCGGACGGATGGTGATCCCCGTCGGCAGCCCCTTCGCCGTTCAGAGCCTGGTCCTCGTCACCAAGGACTCCGGCGGCGGCATATCCACGGAAAACCTCATGGCGGTGCGCTTCGTCCCACTGACGGGCGGGAATCCATCGCCATGACGCCGCCGCCGATCGGTCTTCAGGTCTGGGTCGCGGCCGTGTCGGCGATTCTGATCGCCTACCAGATCCTCCTGATCCGGCTTCTATCGATCCAGTACTGGTCCCATTTCGCCTACCTCATCATCAGCGTCGCCATGGTCGGATTCGGCGCCAGCGGAACATTCCTCGTTTTTTTCCGCCGTCGGATCTCGGACCGCCTGACGGAATCGCTCCTGGCAAGCTCCCTGCTGCTGGGGCCGGTCCTGTGGATGAATTATCTCCTGGCCCAGGTCCTCGCTTTCAACCCCCTCATGATCCTGTGGCAGGCGTCGGAAATCCTCCGTTTCGGAGCGCTTTGCCTTCTGCTGAGTCTTCCGTTTTTCCTCGGTGCAACGGGGATCGGCCTTTGCCTGGTGACGGCGCCGCCGGCCTCGATCCCGAAGCTCTACTTCGCCAATCTTGCCGGGTCCGGAATCGGATGCCTTCTGATCCTCCCGGCCTTCTTCCTTCTCGGGCCCCGCGAGATTCTGTTCTCCCTTTCGCTTGCCTCCTGCGGGGCGGGTCTTTTTGCATCAGCGACAGGACGCGGCAGGGCGGCCGCCGCCGCCGCTCTGGTGGTTCTGTGCATCCTGTACGGTTTCTGGTTCCGGAACATCCCGCCTGCCCAAAGTCCCTTCAAGGACCTTGCCCAGGCTTGCCGGCTGCCGGCCGCGCAGAAAGAAGTCGAGCGTTTCGGGCCGCTGGGGCTCCTGACGGTCGTCGGCGGCCCTAGCTACCATTACCTTCCGGATCTGGCGCTGAACTGCCCCTTCCCCGTGCCGGAGCAGAAGGGTCTGTTCCTGGACGGCAACACGGTCGATGCCATCCATCGTTTCTCCGGTGAGTTGAAGACGCTGCGTTTTCTGGATTGGCGGACGGTCTCGGCCGCCTACCTTCTGACGAGAGACCCCGATGTCCTGATTGTGGGAGGAGGGGCCGGAACGGAAATCCTCAACGCCCTTTTTCACGGGGCCGCCAGCATCACCGTCCTGGAAATGAACGGCCATCTGCTTCGTCTGATGCGGAACGAATACGCGCCTTACAACGGAGGCATCTATGACCGGAGCCCTGTTCATGCCATCGAGGCGGAGGGGAGATCCTATCTGGAAACCGAGGGTCCGGCCTTCGACCTGATCCAGGTCGGTCTATCGGAATCTCCGGGCATCTCGTCTTCCGGCGTGCACGCCCTGGGCGAGAATTACCTGTTCACCAAGGAAGGCCTCACGGCATGCCTGCGGAGGTTGAAGCCCGGAGGACTGCTCGGCATCTCCCGCTGGGTAAAGAATCCGCCGCGGGAGGAACTCAAACTGATGGCCACGCTGGTCGGTGCCTTCGAGGAATTGAACGGCGCGCCGGCCGACTCTTCACTGATCGTTCTGCGGAGCTGGCAGAACGTGACCTTTCTTGTCAAGCAAGGCGCCTTTTCGGACGGGGACGTCCAATCGGTCCGGTCTTTTTGCGCCGGCCGCATGTTCGATATCAGCTACTGCCCGGGCATCCTTCTGACGGACCTGAACCGCGTCAACCGCCTGGAGCGGGAGTATTATCATGAAGCCGCCCTGGCCCTCCTTTCCGGACGGCAAGAGGCCTTCTATGTGAATTACCCCTTCTTCGTGCGCCCGGCGACCGACGATCGGCCGTTCTTTTCCGATACCTTCAGGATCTCGCTGCTCAAGATCTATTTCCAGTCGCGCGACCGGATGATTGCGGTCCTCATGGATGTCGGATACCTCCTTGTCTGGCTGGCCTTCGGCATCCTTCTTCTGATGGCCCTGCTGCTCATCCTGCTCCCGCTGCCTCTCCTGCGGCTGCGGACGCGCGGTTTGCTTTCTGTTGCACTCTATTTCGGCGCGATCGGCGGCGCCTTTATGTTTCTGGAGATTTCGCTCCTGCAGCGATTTATCCGTCATCTCGGCGATCCGGTCTTTTCCGCCGCCGTCGTTGTCGGAACACTTCTCGTCAGCGCGGGCGCGGGCAGTCTATGGGCAGGAAGGATCTCCGTCACGCCGGCAGGAAAGATCGCCTTGTCAACGGCGTGCATCTTCCTGGCGACGGCCTTCCTGTTCGCTGTGGATGAATCCGCAGCAAGGTATTCCGGATCATGGCCTTTCGCCGTCCGTATGCTTGCCTGCGCATTGCTTCTGGCGCCGCTGGGTTTCGGGCTCGGGGTGCCCTTTCCGACAGGAATGGAAATCCTCTCCGCACGCCTGCCGTCCCTGACGCCCTGGGCATGGGGCATCAACGGATTCTGTTCCGTTCTGGGCGGGACGGGCGCGGTACTGCTCGCCGGCGTCTTCGGACTCCGGACCGTGGCGATTCTGGCGCTGGGTTTGTACCTTGTCGCGGCGGCGGCCTTCCACGGCATATCCGGAGCAACACGGCAATGAAGAGCTCCGCATGCCGATCATGAAGACGGCGCCGGAAAGTTCCGGTGCCGACGGGAAGGGGGCATTCCCGCATCGGCGCGACGGCACCACAAAGGGATTGCAGAAATGCCGGCGCGGTGTTACGTAGCCGGACGGAAGGAAGCCGGCGGGCACCGCCGGAAGAAGCGCTTGGGAGAAGAGGCCATGGAACTGATTTTCGAAAAAAGTCGACCCGGACGGCAGGCCGGCAATCTTCCCGCCTGCGACGTGCCGGAAGTCGAACTCTCCTCGCTGGTCAGGCCGGAATATCTCCGGGACGACGTGGACCTGCCCGAAGTGGCGGAAGTCGACATCGTCCGGCATTACGTCAACCTCTCGCGGCGGAATTTCGGCGTGGACCTGGGCTTCTATCCGCTGGGTTCATGCACGATGAAATACAACCCCAAGATCAACGAAGATGTTGCGAAGCTCCCGGGATTTGCGTCCCTGCATCCGTACGCCCCGGCCGTCTTTTCCCAGGGATCGCTCCGGCTGATGTACGAGCTGCGCCGATACCTCTCCGAGATTTTCGGGATGGCCGATTTCACCCTGCAGCCGGCGGCCGGCGCGCACGGCGAATTGACGGGCGTCATGATGATCAAGCGGCATTTCGAAAAAAGGGGGGAGAAGCGTACGAAGATCCTGATTCCCGACGCCGCCCACGGCACCAATCCCGCCTCAAGCGCGCTCTGCGGCTATTCCATCGTCACGGTCCGTTCCAACCGCGAAGGCGGTGTGGACATCGACCACCTCCGCAGCGTGATGTCCGAAGAAACGGCGGGGATGATGCTGACCAATCCCAACACCCTGGGACTGTTCGAACGCAATATCGAGACCGTAGCCGCCCTGATTCACGAAAAGGGCGGACTGTTCTATTGCGATGGCGCCAATGCCAATGCCTTTCTGGGAAAGACCCGTCCAGGGGACCTCGGTTTCGATGTCATCCAGCTGAACCTGCACAAGACCTTTTCGACACCGCACGGGTGCGGAGGACCGGGGAGCGGCCCCGTCGGCGTTGCACCCGCCCTCGCCCCCTACCTCCCCGTTCCCCGGATCGTGAAGGACGGCAACCGGTATGCCCTGCAGCAGGACAGTCCGGACAGCATCGGACGCATGAAGGCCTTCTACGGAAATTTCAATGTCATGGTCAAGGCCTACACGTACATCCGGTCGCTGGGGGCGCCGGGACTCCGGCGCGCAACGGAAAACGCGGTTCTCAACGCCAACTACATCAAGGAGCGTTTGAAGCCCCACTACGATATCGCCTACGATCGCACCTGCATGCACGAGTGCGTATTTTCAGGGAGCAGGCAGGTCCGGGAGAGCGGCGTGCACACGACGGACATCGCCAAACGGCTGCTGGATTACGGCTACCATCCCCCGACGATCTATTTCCCGATGATCGTGCCCGAGGCGATCATGATCGAACCGAATGAAACGGAAAGCAAGGAGACCCTGGACGCCTTCTGCGACGCGATGACCTGTATCGCCAGGGAAGCGAGGGAAAATCCGGATCTCGTCAGATCGGCCCCGCTGACGACTCCTGTGAAGCGGCTGGATGAGGTTCTGGCGGCCCGCAAACCGGACGTCTGCCGGCAGTAGCGAGCTTCATCGTCAGGGAATGCCGGCGGAGGAATCATGAAGATCATCGATCTGCGAAGCGATACCGTGACGCTGCCCACCGACGAGATGCGGGAAGCGATCTTCCGCGCAGAGCTCGGCGACGACGTCTACCGGGAGGATCCCACCGTCCAGCGCCTGGAAGAACTTGCGGCCGGGATGCTGGGAAAAGAAGCGGCCCTCCTCGTCGCGAGCGGCACGATGGGAAATCTCGTCAGCGTTCTGACGCACTGCGGGCGCGGCGACGAGGCGATTCTCGGGGACCAGTCACACATCTTCCTGAACGAGGTCGGCGGCCTCTCCGCGCTCGGCGGCGTTGTTCCCCACCTCGTCCCGAACCAGCCCGACGGCACGATGCGGATTGCGGATGTCGAGGCCGCCGTGCGGGCCGAAAACATCCACTACCCGCGCACAAAACTCCTTTGTCTCGAAAACACGCACAATCTGTGCGACGGCGCCGCTTTGAAGCCGTCCTACCTCGGCGAGATCGAAGCCCTCGCCCGCCGGCACGGCCTGTCTCTGCACCTGGACGGCGCCCGCGTCTTCAACGCCGCGGTTGCGCTCAGGGTCGACGTGAAACGGCTGACACGCCACGCCGACTCCGTAACCGTGTGCCTTTCGAAAGGACTGTCCGCCCCGGTGGGTTCGATCGTCTGCGGTTCGCGGGAGTTCATCGCCCGGGCGCGCAAGATCCGCAAAATGCTGGGCGGCGGGATGCGTCAGGCGGGCATCATCGCTGCCGCAGGCATCGTGGCGCTGACGCGGATGACCGACCGCCTTGCGGAGGATCACCGGAATGCACGGAGACTGGCAGAGGGGCTGGCTGGCGTTCCCGGCCTCTCGATCGATGCGAACAGGGTCACGACGAATATCCTGTACGTCGATCTGGACCAGGCCGTCATGGCCGATGAGGAACTGCTCGGGAGGCTGAAACAGGATGGCGTGCAGATCCTCCCCAGGGGCGCGGGCCGTTTCCGGATGGTGACCCATTCCGGCATCGACCGGACGGATATCGAGGCCGCCCTGAATGCGTTCCGGAAGATCCTCGCTTCTCCCAAGAGATAGGATGATGCCTTCATGTCCGGTACTGCCCCCCGCCCCCCGACTCCCCCTTTGCCGAGAAAGCCGGCGTGGTTGAAGGTCCCCCTGGCGGGCGGCGGCGCCTTCGCCCACGTGAGGGAGACGCTGCAAGCCCTCCAGCTCCATTCCGTCTGCCGCGAGGCCCTCTGCCCCAATATCTCCGAATGCTTCCAGGAAGGCACCGCGACTTTCCTGATTCTGGGCAATATCTGCACGAGGAACTGCCGGTACTGCCATGTGGGCCACGGATCGCCCGGTCCGCCGGACGCGGAGGAACCGGAGCGCCTGATCGAGGCCGTCCGGCGGCTTGGCCTGCAGTACGTCGTGATTACCTCCGTGACAAGGGATGATCTGGCCGACGGGGGAGCGGAGAGCTTCGCCCGTTGCGTCGAAGGGCTCCGCCGCGCTGTCCCGGGCTGCCGCGTGGAAGTTCTGATTCCTGATTTTCAGAAGAAGATCGGGGCATTGGAGCGCATTCTCGCCTCCGGTCCCGACGTGATCAATCACAACATGGAGGTGGTGCCCCGCCTGTTCAATGACATCCGTCCGGAAGGCAGCTATGCAGTCTCCCTCGCTCTTCTGAAGGAGATCCGCGAAAGGGAACACCGTACCTCAAGGGGCAAACGGATCTTCACCAAATCGGGCTTCATGGTCGGATTCGGCGAGTCCCCGGACGATATCCGTCAACTGCTGGGCGATCTGGCCGCGGTGCGCTGCGACTATCTCACGGTGGGGCAATACCAGCAGCCGACGCGCGGCGCCTGGCCCGTCTCGAAATATTACAGCCCCGACGAATTTGCTGAAATCCGGCGGACCGCCTGCTCTTTGGGCTTCGAGCGCATCGAGGCCGGGCCGAGGGTGCGGAGTTCCTATCACGCGGCGCGGATGGGGGCCGGAACTGAAGAGGCGGAAAGATGACCGGGAAATTCGATTGCATTGTGATTGGGGCCGGCCCGGGAGGACATGCGGCTGCAGACGGGGCGGCACGGGCCGGAAAGAGGACAGCCGTCATCGAGATGGACGGCTGGGGCGGAACCTGCACGCACCGCGGCTGCATCCCGACCAAGGCCCTTCTCGCCTGCAGCCGCCGCTACGCCGACCTGAAAAAGTTCAAGCGGCTGGGCATCTCCTGCTCCGATGCCTCCTTCGACTTCGGCGCGATCCGGCGCCACCAGCTTCAGATGACCAGGATTTCGGCCCTCGGCGTCCAACAGTCGCTCAAGGAAGCGGGCGTGGTCATGAAGGAAGGGAGGGGGGAAATCCTCTCGCCCCATGAAGTCCTCTGGACGCCTTCCCAGGGCGCGCCAGTTGCGCTCCAGACGGAAAACATCGTAATCGCCTGGGGCTCCCAACCCCTTCTTCTCCCCGGCATCGCGCTCTCCGAGCGCATTGTCACATCCGACGGCCTTCTCGCAATGGACAGGATCCCCAAAAGCATCCTGGTCGTCGGAGGAAGCGTCATCGGCGTGGAGTTCGCCACGTGGCTCGCCGAACTGGGATCGCAGGTTACCCTGATCGAACTTCTGGATCAGCTGCTCCCCAGCGAAGACGTGGAAGCAGCGGCGCTTCTTGCACAGGAGTTGACCCGGCTGGGTGTCCGCATTCTGCTGTCGACAAGACTCGAGACCATCGCCGATTCGGAGACCGGCATCGCCGTCACGGCACGCCATGGCGATCAGGTGATCCCCCTGTCCGCAGAAGTCGCCCTCATCTGCACCGGGCGGAGGCCTCGCCTGCAGTTCGACGAATTGGAGCGTCTGGGGCTTCGGTTCGAACGGACCGGGATCATTGTCGATTCCCGTTTGAGAACGAACATCCCGAATATCTTCGCCGTCGGCGATGTCACGGGGGGAATGATGCTCGCCCACCGGGCCGCACATCAGGGACGGGAACTGATCCGGTCCCTGTACGGAGACGGTTGCGAACCGTCGGGAGACGAGGCCGTCCCCGCCGTCGTATATTCGCATCCCGTCATCGCCCGCGTCGGACCGACCGAGCGCGACGCGAGAAAAGGAATGTCCCACCTGGAGGTCGTGAGGACCGAGTATGCGGCTCAGATTCTCGCCCGAACGGAATTGGCAGGGCAGGGCTTCGCCAAAGCCCTTTTCCGCGGGGACCGGCTGATCGGCGTTACGATCGTCGGAGATCAGGCCGGCGAATTGATTGCGACGATGAGCCTGGCTGTCGCCTGCCGGCTGGACCGCGGCGCACTTGCATCATGGGTCATCCCCCACCCCGCGTTGAGCGAATTGTTCGCATCCCTTTGCAGAAATTAGAAACGCGTGCCCGCTATTTTTTCTTTCCTTTTTTGTTTCAATCAGTTATAAGAAACTCACCCAGAGAACGACGATTCATCACCAGGGCGAGAGTTGAACGCTTTCCAAGGCCCGCGAGGAGATCACCATGATTCGGGGAACGCGATGTCTGGCAATTATGGCGATGGTTCTTTTTTGCTCGGGTTGTGCGGCACTGAAATATTTTGACGGCAGTTCCGAAGAGGAAAGGAAGTTGTTTTCCAGTTCCAAACAGGAGTTGCGCCAGGAAGCCGACGCAGCAAAAAGCCAGTACGAAAAGGAGAAACAACTCTCCGCGGAGCGGGAGAACACCATCCGGAAGCTCAATGCTGAAGTCTCCGAACTAAAAGGGGATCTTGCCCAGAAAAAAACTCAACTGGAAGAACTGCAGGAATCTGTCGCCAAAGAAAATGCACGCGCCCGTCTCCAGGACGAAACGCTCCGCGATGCCGCCAAAAAACAGGAGGGACCCGTCGTCGCGGTTCCTTCAAAATCGACCTCGGGAGAGATTCGCAAGGAAGCCAGGGAAGGAACGAAAACCGAGGGGAGAGAGAGGAGCGCTTCGGCGATTCGACTGAAGGTGCTGAGCGGAAACGGCAAGATGGCCGTGGCTGTCCGCGCTGCGAAAAAATTGGCAGCCCTGGGCTACAAGGTCGCCAAAATCGACTTGGCGCCGCGATCCAACTTCCACGGCCTCACCCTCTATTATACGGCTGGTTATGAAAAAGAAGCGCAACAACTGCGGAAGAAATTCGGGGCGGACATGGAGATCAAGCCCATGACATGGGCATCCGAATTCCCGCTGATTTTGGTTGCCGCAAGATAGCGTGCGGAAACTTCAGTTGGCGCGATGGAGGAGAAGACATGGCCAAGAAATACCAGAACACGCAAGTCCGGCAGAGGCAGATCATCGAAGCCGCCAGAAAGCTGATCTTCAAACACGGAAGCGAACATGTGACCGTAAGAAAGATCGCCCATGAAGTGGGTATTTCGGAAGCGGCGATCTATCGGCACTTTACCAGCAAGAACAGTATTTTTTCATTCCTGGCAGATTATATTGGAGATTTGCTGCTTTCTTACGTATCCGAAAGCAGGGAAACCAACCACGGCATCCTGGAACAACTGAACGCGATCTTGAGGAAACAAATATCCGCCGTGGAACAGAAACGCGGCATCTCTTTCCAGGTTATTGCCGAGATCATCAGCCTCGGCGACAAGAAGCTGAATCGGAGGGTTCTGGAAAATATTGAGAAGTATCTGGAAAATATCCGCGCCCTGATCGCCGAAGGCGTCCGCAAAGGAGAGCTTCGCCAGGACATTGACCCGGAAGTGGTAGCGTTGACGATGTTCGGTGTCATTCAAGGCCTGGTGAACATCTGGACACTCAGCAACCGCAGTTTCAAGATCCTGGATCGGTACGAATCCCTGTGGTCCCAATACCGGTCACTTCTTGTGAACACACGCTAACGCCCCGCCTTCAGTACAACGCAAGCGGCTGAACTCCGCGGCAGTCACAGGCCCTGCCGGCACAAGGCGGGCCGACTCCTGAAAGCCCGACGGAAGTCGGCTCCCTATCCGAGCTTATTCTGAACCATCTTGAAGATCAGGAACACCAGGAAGAGAAAACCGGCGATACCGATGATCCGGTTGACCCACTTCTTTCCCTGTGACGGTGCGGCATTGCTCTCATTCGACAATACTTGTTTTTCCGCTTCCCCCATACGACTTCCTCCGTTTCATGAAATAGCTGTCGTTAACTCAGCATTTTATGAGTTAACGTGCACTCACTTCTAGCATGGCGGAATGGCCATGTCAAAGTTTTTTTTGAAAGCGGAACTGGCATTCGCTGGGAGCAGCAGCTGTGGCGGGAAGGGATTCTCCAACGAAAAAGCGGCGCAACCCCATACGATTGCGCCGCTTTCATTTTATGGTGCCGAAGCCGGGATTTNNGCGCACGCCCACTAGACCCTGAACGTAAAAAGGGGGATGAACAGGGACTTTCCGGGATATGGCGGGACAAGCCATAATGCGAGTGATTCCAAATCGGTCGCCGGAAAAGTCAATAGCGGGCACTTAAGGGAAACGGGGGGTTATTTTCTGTAAGGTGTTGACCAAGCGTTGACCAAAGATCATAGCAGGGAAGCCAACAAAGATGAAAAGCATTCGCAGAATACTTAGAATATGGCTTGACAAGTGGCATATTGCGCCGATAATAAACCCAGATTGTCATTACCGGTTGGGAGAGGGGGTGCGGGAAATGGCAAGCGTCTTTGATGTCGCTAAGTATATCCTTACAAATTCCTGCGAAATGACTGCGATGAAACTGCAGAAGCTCGTATATTATGCGCAGGCATGGCACCTTGTGTGGGACGAGGAACCTTTGTTTTCCGAAGCTATCGAAGCTTGGGCAAATGGCCCGGTTGTGCGCCCGCTTTACGAGGCTCATAGGGGAAAGTTCAAGCTAAGTGCTGCCGATTTTGCCCATCTTGGAAATACCAGGAATTTATCTAAGAGCCAAAAAGAAACAATTAGTGGTGTTCTTGATTTTTATGGAGGCAAAACCGCACAATGGCTCAGTGATCTTACCCATATGGAAGATCCGTGGAAAGAAACCCGTAAAGAAGCGGGGCTTGCCGAGGGCGTTCGTGGGAGTGCAGTAATTTCCCATTCGTCTATGCACGAATATTACTCTAGCCTCCAACGGAAATGACCGCAGAAAAAAGACTGACACCTAAACAGAAAAAGACCATACGGGAAAAAATCTACAAAGAAAAGCAAGCTCTCAAATCTGCCCGCCTGTTAAAGCTCCCCGAATACAATTGCACCCCTCGTATTCAAGACCCCGTACCGGCATTAACAAAGTCACCACGGCTGAAAGACGACCCCGCGTCTATCATGAATTGCCTGATGAACTGGTGCCCGTCAAACGCCGATATTGCGGGTCACTGGTCTTGGGGGCAGCCACGTGCGTGGGAAGGTGGGGAATGGGAAAAGGAAATACGGCCGAAGCTACTTGATTTTCAGAATTTACGATGGTCAGAGATATTTGCTCAACGCACGGGTGGTAGAAGACGCCACAAACTTCATCACGACATGGCCATTTGCGACATAATATCTGAGGCATGCGCGAGATGGCATGAGATAGGGCTTGACGAATATGAAACCGCCTTCCGTTTCCGATTAGCAGGAAAGAAGAGATTGTGGGGATATAGGGTATTAGCAAAATTTCATCTTATTTGGTGGGACCCTAAGCATAAGATTTATCCCATAGAAGTTTAATAAACTGGCTCCGTCCGACGATCAACCATTCCACTGGGTATCCACGTAAGACCCGAATCCCCACTTCCATCAACATTGGAGCGGGCTCTATCTACTCTCGCTATTTTGATCTTGCTTCTTTACTTCCTCGAATGAAACAAGATACTCCGTCACCCGCTTGGAGATAAGCGCCTCAAGTTCGGGGTCTTTGTTCGAGATCATGTTTGCCAATACGGCCATCATGATTAAATGGGGATAATCCTCAGAGCTGCCGTCCCGTAAGACGGGAGAGAAGACCATTGTCTTGCGGGTCTTTCGGGAACCGTACGGATTGTAGACTATAGCGCAATCACAATAGCTTAATTTTACTAATTCTGACTGTAGCCCTCCAGACTGGGATCGTTTATCTGATCCTAATATTCCCAATAGATGCCAAAGAAAATTATCAAATTTGTTTTCCACCCCGTGAGTCCTCAGGATTTTTTGATACGCCCATTCTATTTCCATGCTCGATGGCTCTCGATCTATCTGCAATAACAAGTTGGGCTCAAGTTCCCATCATTACACAAATATTTTCCGTCGCTACATGAGTATCTTCCATCACCATCACAATCATATCTAGCTGAATCGCATGGTAATATCCCCATGTGGTATGAGCAACATCCTTCTGCTGAAATGTTGCTTCTGCATGGGTCGGTAGTGACATCAACAAAAAGTGGAAATAGATCCCTTTCCAGATCATTCATGTGTCGTTGGCGATACATTTCAAAACGTCTTGTAATCTGCTTTTCATCTGGGAACAATGCCCTCGCTCTTGCTAAGTGCCTCGCTCTTTCATTACACAAAAGGGTGCGGGAAAGCCGTATTGCTTCGCATTTTCCATCTTGCTGATGATTTTCGGTAAGCTCAGTATCGCCGTCGCTGTTCACACACATATAAAACTCTGCATTAGCGGCGGCTATCATGGTGATAAAGACGCATAGCGTTAAGGCTAGTCGTTTCATTACAGCCTATTTCTTTCGGGATGCCATCGATCACCATCCACGCTTTTGCTTCTGCTCATACGGATTCGGATTTGTCGGGTACGTTTCGCGTGGGCTGTTGCTTTGCGGGGTTGATTCCCCCCTGCTCGGATTATAATTCCCCGGATAGCTGTAATTGTCTGTCCTGCTGCTGTTTGGGTTCGTTCTCTGGTGAGGTTGGACATAGGTGTCTTTTACGCCGTCTCGGTTCGTATCCTTCCAATGACCCTTGACACTGCCGGCGTCGGCGGAGGTGATTAAGAAGACGATTGCCAGGAACGCGACAAACGATACTATCTTCTTCATGACGGTGCCCCTCTCTTTCGTGGCTTCGATGTGTAGAAAAATAAAAAACCCCGTCCTCTTACGAGATACGGGGTTCATTTCCTCATGGCATACTCCTGAAGGTCGAGGGTTCAACAACGGATACATGCCAACATCTGAAAAAGATCGCTGATCTTATTTCAAAGCTCTGTCACGGCACGGCTTGTTTCTTTGTTAGACGTTTCCGCTTTACCGGCTTTGATTCGGTTGACTTTCCATCATCCGGGGAATCGGACAATGCTATTCCCCCCATGACCAAGACTGGTTGATGAAAACACTTTATACACTGAGGGGTAGAGAAGTACGCGGAAACGGGTTGACTCCACTCCCATTCACATTCGGGGCATTTGAGCGACAAATTAAATATCATTGTTTGATCACCGCACGGCGATTGTGGAAGCTTCTTACAAATCTGAAGGGGAGACGCGGCATGGCGCTTCCAGTTTCGGAGGCGTCAAGGGAATACGGAAGTGGCGTCGAGAGATACTTTGATTGAACTACCATCTTCGCCGGTCTCCGCCCTGCTGCGCCAGGCACTGCCGCGTTGGGTGTGATTATGGCACGTTATCTTGAAAAAGCAAGGGGGGGGGCGTTTCGGTGTCGGAATTGGCGCAATTCAAAGACTGCCGCGCCTACGTGCGGTTTCAAGGATCTCGCGGAAAAGAGTACGGGCAATCGCTCTAGCACTTGATTCGCTAATTTCAGTACATAAGCTTCCGTAGTGCGACTGGACGGTGACAACATCCGCAGAGATTACATAGCTAGCAGAATAGGGCATTCCGCGAAAATCGACATTAACTTCGCGCATAACCGGGGCACGATTCATTGGTTAACACCTCTTGTTGCATTCATCAGCCAGCGGTTATTTCTTTGGCTTCTTGTCGTATTTGCTCAGGGCTTCCTCCACGAATCGGCGGACGACTTCAGAGCGTGAAGGGATAGCTTCCTGCTCTCTGCGGTAGTCGTCGATACGCTTCAGGAGATCATCATCAGCGAGAAAGGTTATCAAGTTCTTCTTTGTCGGCATGGGGCATCATACCTTTTGAACCCTTTGGGGTCAAGCGCATAGAATCATATTGACATGCAAGGTTAATAGGACTATATGATATGCACCTATCCTCCGAACCATAGGGGCAGATCGATTGAAAGCCTGGAATCCCCTTGTCGTGAGGCTTGGGGCGGTCCCTATGGGCCGGGAGAGTTCCAGGCTTTTTCTGTTTGAAGGGGGAAAATATGAAAAAAGAGACGGATGGAGCGGAACGGATAGTTAAGACAGAAACGATAGGGCGCTGCGAAGGTGGGAGCATGAAAAAGAAAGAGACGGTGAGAGCATCTAAGGCGAAATACGAAAAAGAAAAAACCGCCTTCAACAAGAAGGTCCTGGGGATGGGCTTTGAAGATTTCAAAAAGGTCGTCGTAAAAAATATGTTTGCGTTTGAAGATGAGGTTGTCAAAACATTTTCGTGGACTGCGGATCAGCGCGATGCATTGGTTGGGGCCTTGAGGAAAACTCACAAACAGATTTGGAAAGACTTGGAGGTCGTGGGAAAAAATATCAAGACGCTGGATGAAAGGCTGCTTACCTTGGAGGGTTTCACGGCTATGTTTGCGATTAAAGCCAAAGAACGTTGGCGGCAGTCACCAATGACCCTTAAGGAAAAAAAGGAGCTTGCTAAATTCTTATCTATCAGATGGGGTGAGAAGGAAGAAAAGGCGCTTGAAGCTACAAGACATTGAATGACAACAACCACGGGGCCGGGGCACTCCGGCTCCTAGGGATGGGGGTGGACATGTACGTTCGATGGCGGAAGCGAACCAAGAAAGCAGTATGAAGACGGAAGAAGGGTGACATAACGAGCAACGGCACGGGCCGGGAAGCGATTCAATCTAACAGGAGCAAGGGGGATTGCAGCATGGCCCGTGATCCCCTTGCTTCACAAAATGTGATATAAGATTTCTACGTCTAACGGGAATGGGAAAAGGAATGGAAACGATTTTCATGCCCAATTTCGATTTGGAATTGGAGGAGAAGGCATTCCTGGAAATCAAACAGATACTGGGAAACCGGTATTCAACGCCTGACTTGACTCGCCTCAAAGAAGAAAATCAGGCTATAGAAAACAACCTCCAGAAGGAAAATATTGCATTAGGTGAATACTATTACGATTTCCCTCTGATTGAAGATATCTTTAAATTCTATCTGTCAGAACCGATGATGTACCGCGTCATCGTCCACAATCGCATTCCCCCCGAAGACATTGAAACCCGTGCTTGGCTTAGGAAGAAATTCATTTCTGAAGAAGATCGCAAATATTATCTCTTAAGCCTTGGCTTTGAATCGGTCCTCAAAGACAGTGATTTAGCAAGAACCAACCACGTTAGAGGCTTGCCCATTCATCTCTTCATGATTGGCAAGGTCTTACATAATCTTCACGGCGCATATAATCATTTTCGGATGATCGATGAAGTGAAAAATTCGGGTGCATTGGAATCCATTGAAGAACTGCGGGGGGCAAGGTTTTATTCTGATGCTAAAGAAACGATCTATGATTACTCCCCGATTTATAAAGACACAATATTCAAGTCCCAACACTGTTTGACCCGCGAATGTTTCAGGAAAGAAGATTTTGAAAAACCGGTCGATAATGACGAGATTGATTCCCTACTATTCCCTCTCATGCAACGCACACATGGCGATTACAGGGAAGAAGAATTCCGTGGTAATCTATCAGTGGACCCTGAGAAATTTAAATTCATTATAAAGTGCGGTACTGAAGAAAAAGAACCTATCCCCCTGCAAGCGTTGCCGAAATACATGCCGCTTATCAGGAAGCTGACAAAGAAGGTTCCGAGAAGGGATCGGCATGACACTGAAGACAAAGCTATCATGCTTTTTTTGGAAGCCGTTCTTGGTGTGTCCTATCGGAGGAAAAATACGCAGAGAAAGAGGGGTGGTGAGAATGGTAACGAACAAACCGCCGATAAAGAGATTCCCCCTCCATTACTAAAACCCACCAAGATGCCTTGGGCGTCATTCATCCAAGCTCAGCTAAGGTGGCGATTGGGAAATGAATGGGATTGCGAATCTACGGAAGCATTGAAAAAGGGGCGGAAAGAACAATTGCGATGGCAGTATATACAGTCCACCGAGGAAGACGTAGAGATAGAGTTCAAGAAACAAGAGCGGATCGGCTATGAAAAAATGGAACATTCTGGCGGAAGCCTTGATGAATTTATAGCCAGTGAAAATAAGGCGGGAAGACGGATAGATTGCCTTGATATCAAAAACAATAAAGATCCAGATTCTGAAATAATGATTCTGGAAAAAGCCCGCAAAGATAAAAGGCTATGGAGCATCCTTGAATCGGGAGAAGCGCGGACAGTGGCGGATCAAAAATATTTCGAACGCAAAATCAAGGAAATTAGAGTTGCCTTTGGTATAAACCCAGAGAAAGGGGGCGAATAATTTGGCAGATGATTCGCGAGAATATTCCATCCGTAGAGTGACAAGAGATGGGCTAACGGTGACGCTAAGTGATGGTTCACGGTGGTCCATCAACGTTGGGGACTGCACGAAGACAAGTTGTTGGTATCCAACCATGCGCGTATCCGTTGCCGAAGAACCAGAAGACCAAATCTATCCCTATAGGTTGGCTAATCTTGATACATTTAGGCCTGATGTTGTGAGGGCGCAGCGCAAATAATCCCATATTAACGATACCAGTGTCAAAACCCCGTCTATCTAAATGATAGCATGGGGTTTTTTATTGTCATGTCCGATTTTTCGCCCTCCTTCCTATCTATCCTATTTATAGAG
This sequence comes from Syntrophaceae bacterium UBA6109, assembly GCA_002428445.1. The sequence goes on along the minus strand of DIWJ01000034.1, from coordinate 13,484 downwards.
AGCAATCCCCAATTCAAGGAAAAGGAGAACGAGAATGGAAAAGAAGCAACCCACCATATTGGAATCCCCCGATTTAGTCGCCTTCATCGCACTCAACAAGAACACCCCACCCAGACCATTCGTTAGGCAATCCGACAGGAAGGTATGTTTCGAGTTTGCCGGGGATGTCAGCGATTCCATCGCTGCATTTTACCGGAATGTCCCCGTGCCAATCAGCGATTTTTGCAAAAACCTTAAGCAGATCCGTAGCATGATTTTCAACCTAAGAACGGGCTCGTAACAACAGGATTCTTCCCTGCTTAAGAGCAAAGAGAAAGGAAAGAGAACGATGCCCACCACCACGACACACCAACCGGAAATTCTAATCCGCTTCGATTCGGCCACATGGAAACCGACAATCTTCTTCAGCAGCATAAGTGATGCCGAGATGGAGAGGCTTCGCATCCTTGCCGAGAAGATGCTCGCCGGAATCGACGGGGAGGTGCGCCCGGATGGACAATAAGGACACGATCAGGGAGTATTTCCGGGGCCGCTACGATCAATTCTACGGCAAGTATCTCCCGGGAATAAAGAAGATCGGGCAACGAAACGAGTATCAAGCACTCTGCCCGTTTCATGAAGACAAGAACCCTTCTTTCACCCTCAATGCCGACACCGGCGAGTATTTCTGTCACGGATGCGGGAAGAAGGGTCACGCCTTCCATTTTTATGCGAAGGTGAACAGCCTGGACACGAAGCGGGACTTCCCGAAGATCCTCAGGGGCATTGCATCGGATTTCAACATCCCCATCGAAGAGACCGCGCTCCGCTTTGTCAAGGCGTACGACTATACGGATGTGGAGGGGAAGCTCCTGTTTCAGGTCTGCCGTTACGAACCCAAGACATTCAAGCAGCGGATACCAGATGGCCCCGGCAAACGGAAATACGGGTTGAATGGAACCACGCCCGTTCTCTACCGCCTGCCGCAGATCGTCAAGGCTCAGGAAGTGTGCATCGTAGAGGGTGAAAAGGACGTGGAAACCATTGAAGCATTGGGGTTCACAGCTACCACAAGCCCTATGGGTGCGCGAAAATGGCGACCGGGATACAGCGATTACCTGAAAGGCAAGGACGTTACCCTAATCCCCGACAATGACACCGAGGGCCGGGAACACATGGCGCAAGTGGGAGCGGCGCTTAATGGCATAGCAAAGAGCCTGAAATGGCTTGACCTGCCGGATCTTCCGAGCAAGGGGGACGTTTCGGACTGGGCGGCAACTATCCCCAATAAGACACAGGCCGGTGAACGTCTTGCCATAATGCTTGAGAGCGCTAAACCGTACATCCCGCCGAAGAAGGTCACCCTGGAGGACTGCGTCATAGAATCGGGCGATTTCTCCCGGCTCGATATCCCCCGCAAGAGAAAAATCCTCGATATCTTTTCCGAGCAGGAGATCATTCTCGTTGCCGGATGGAGAGGAACGGGCAAGACATGGGCGGCGCTGAGCATAGCGGATGCGGTCACCCGTGGGGGTTCTTTCGGTCCCTGGAAGGTCCATTTCTCCGTTCCCTGCCTTTACTGTGACGGTGAAATGGCAAGCGGAGACATCAGAGACCGCCTTGCACAATTGAATCCTGCCACGGACAGAAAAAGTCCCCTCTACATCTATTCCGACGCCTACGCCAATCACCTTGGGCTGCCGAGAGCGAACCTCTTGAGCGAAACCTGGCGCACCACCATGAAGCGAATCTTGACGACCAGGGGCGTCAAATTTTGGGTAGTGGACAATATAGCCAGTCTCGCCGGGGGCATCGATGAAAACGCCAAAAAAGACTGGGACCCGATCAACACGTGGTTACTGGATCTTCGCTTCACGGGAATAACCACCTTGTTGCTTCATCATGTGGGCAGGGCCGGGAATCAGAGGGGCACGTCAGCACGCGAAGACAATATAGATATGAGCATCCTTTTGAAACAACCGCCCGACTATGAACCTGAGCAGGGGGCGTGTTTCATCCTCACCTTCAGCAAAACGCGGATTGCATCGGATGACCTTTCTCTACTTCAGGAAACTAAATTCCGGCTGACGCAGTCGGACCAGGGGCGTCTCATATGGACCTTTGGCAGCGTGAAGCAGGAAACTCGACAGACGGTCTTGGGCATGATTGACCAGGGCACCAGTTATGACGATATCGCTGCCGCTCTGGGTATCACAAAGGGGCGGATCAGCCAGATCAAGGCGGACGCGATCAGTAAGGGGATTATGGACCATAAGGGCCATTTCAAAGACTAAACGAAAGGCCAAAGCGACTAAACGGACCCTTTCCCCGTTTAGGGCTAAACGATCGACTAAACGGAGCTAAACGGAAGAATGATAAATACGAGTATTCAAATAGTTACACGTTTAGGGGTCACTAAACGACCACCCCTTAATAGCGAGTTTAGTCCTACACGTAGTGTAGGAACTAAACGCTAAACGGGTGCCTGTCTAAACACCATTACGGGAGATGAATCTTGAGGCTGAACGATGTGAAAAACACGGCCGAGAAGAAACCGAGAAGGAGGAAGCGTCAGATGAAGGAAACGGTTAATCAGACAGAAACGGGAATAAACAGCAATTTGCCGGAGAAGCAGCGCCGGTTAATCCCTTATATCGTGAATGCCCATACCATCGAACAGGCCTGCCGGGATGCGGGAGTTACGACGACAACCTTTTACGCCTATCTGAAAGATCCGGCCTTTGCTTCGGAACTGCGAAAGGCGAGAGACAGCGCCGTTGCTGAGGCGATGGACACCCTGAAGAACGCCACCACGAAGGCGGTTACGGAACTGGTGGCATTGCTGGACAGCGACGACGAGAACATCCGGCGGCGTACCAGTGTTGACATCCTGACCTTTGTCACTAAATGGCGCGAGTTCAACGAAATCGAAGATAGGCTCAAGTCGATAGAGAAAATCGTCGTGGAGCGTCGTACTTACGCCTAGACGGGTATCCTGGAAAGGAGCGGACCCATGAAGCTGACAGAAAGACTAGACCGGATAGAGGAGATTTTACAGGAAAAGGACAAAGTGCCCCTTATAGCCATCGATGACGGCAAGAGTATCGAGTGGAACGGGCAGACCTACGCGAATGAGGCCGAACTTGGAAGGGCTTTCAATGCAATCGCGGGGCATGGGGACGCGCCGCTTGTAATCATCAAAATCGGGAAGGCCGATTCGTGGAAAAATAACGCGATAGCTTGATGCGGGGATATGTAGATGGGACCCACGAGGGGGGCCACAAGGGAACACCCCCCCCGCCTACGTCAGAGAGGTTCCCGCTATACACAAAGAGCAGCGCACACCAAGAGGAACTATGAAAACACTTCAGCAAGCCAGCATGACACGAGAGATCAAACCCCGGATGTTATCGATAGAGGAAGCTGCGCGATACATTGGTCTTGCAGCGAAGACCATCCGCAACAGGATCGGGGCGAAGGCAGAGAAGCCATTCCCCGTCAAGCCGAAGCGCATCGGGGGGCGGGTCCTATTCGACGTGAAAGATCTTGATGCCTACATAGACGCTTTGCCCACTACATAGGCATTGTAACGTGCCATTTTATTATCCCATGATTTCAATCTATTGCGCTTGCATGGTCAACGCAGAGTCAACGGCTACGATCTTCACAAAAGACTTGACATATAGGCGAATAGTCTATATATGAGAATCATGAGACCGGAAGACCTTAAAGAGTGGCGAGAGAGGACGGGATATTCCCAAGGGCAGCTTGCCCGTGTTCTTGGGGTAGACGTGATGACCGTATCCCGTTGGGAACGGGCGATCATGCAGATTCCGCCGTATCTCAAATGGTCCCTGGCGTATCTTGAATTGAAGGGAGAGGAACTAAAACCACCAGTGAAGAGAACGAGAAAGGAAAGGGGGAAATGACTATGGCCGTATTAGCTGAGTGTCCAAGGTGTCATAAGAAGCAAAGTCTTCGCAACCGGCTGTGCCCTTGTGGTGAAGACCTTGTCAAAGCAAAACGATCAGAACGGGTCAGATATTGGATGTCGTACCGTCTTCCGGGCGGGAAGCAAGTCCGCAAGATAGAGGGGAATGGATTTTCCTTGACCGACACGATTGCCGCTGAAGGCAAGACGAAGGCCCTGAAGGTAGAAAACCGAATCCTCGATATCAAGCCCGAAGCGAAGATGACGTTCAATCAACTGACAAAATGGTATCTGAATCTTGAAAGGGTGAAGCAGCGTGCATATTATCCGATCCTGACGATCAACCTGAATAGCTTTAACGCTGTATTCGGGGATATCATCGTCAATGCGATCAAACCCGTTGACCTGGAAAACTACCAGATAAAGCGGAAATCAGAGGGTCTGTCAGATTCCTACGTTGATGCCCAGATAGGTGCGGCGAGAACAATGATTAACAAGGCATTTGAAAATGACCTTGTGGGCGGCGATGTCGTGAAGATATTCCGTCGCGTTGATAACCTGCTTAAGGGCAATTCCAACGCTAGGAAGCGGGTCTTATCTACGGATGAATTTGGAAAGCTCATGTCAGCACTTCCCATACACACACGGGGAATTGTGGCAACGGGCTATTATGGCGGCATGAGAAAAGGCGAAGTCCTGAATTTGACTTGGGACCATATTGATATGAAAAACCGGATCATCAGCCTTGAAGCATCGGAAACGAAGGACCGGGAAGCTCGGCAGATTCCGATTTGCGATGCCCTATATGACATCCTGAAGGGCATTCCCAAGGCCATTCACGACAATCATGTTTTTCTGTTCAAGGGGAAACCCGTAAAAGATATCAGGACCGCTTTAACGAGGGCTTGCCGGGATGCCGGTATTCCATACGGCAGGGGAACAAAAGATGGTTTTGTCTTTCATGACACGCGGCATTGTTTCAATACGAACATGCGAAAATCAGGCGCCCCGGAATCGGTCATTATGAAGATCACGGGGCACTCTACAAGGGAGATGTTTCTCCGGTATGACACCGTTGATGCTGCTGATACCTGGAAGGCCGTTGACCAAATGGAAGGCTTTCTGAGAAGTGTTGACCAAACCGTTGACCAAACCCCTCAAAAAGAAAAGAGGGGTTAACTGATGAATCAGCCAACCCCCCGTTATTCCTATGGTGCCGAAGCCCGGACTTGAACCGGGACGAGGAAACCCCCACTAGACCCTGAACGCACGTTCAGGGATAGTTAGGGATAAGGCGGGATAACGAAAGAAAGTTAACTTCCGAGTAGTTATCCCGTTTTTCTAACCAAAGGTGGATCAAGGATATGCAGGGAAAACAGAGGGTATTTTTTGAAAAGTAATGACCAAGTAATGACCAAAGAAGTGTTGCCTACCATGCGCATGCCACTCAATGTCCGCCATTTGCCGTACGGGACTTTTCAATCCCCCATGACGCCTGTGCAATGTCTTCAATCTTTGTAATGAATTTATCAACATTAAGGCCAGCAATGAACGCTAAAGCGAGAAAGCCTAGATTTGTAGAATCAGAAGACGATTTTGCCTCCAGTACGAGAAGACCAGCTTTCAGGAACAAAAAACTGATCGCGCCACAAACATGGCTCACCAATGGTCTTATGTAGTACCATGGTTGCCAATCATTATCCCACTGTTTCCTTACGCACGCATTAAGGTATACCCCTCGCAAGCAATATACCGCACCACCTAATCCACCGGTGAATGTGCATAGCAAAACATTTTCCAATGCGTACCACGACTCGGGAAACATACGAGTTTTTATAGTGATTAGAAAGGAAATATCGACAGCAAGCATGAAGAGAAGATAGGCAATGATTTTTTTCATTTGGATAAACCTCCCGTTACCAGTAAGTAAGCGCGGTTCTTAGCCGCCGCAATAAATTGACATGATGTGGATAGCTATTATGGAACGTCATTTTTTCAAGCCAGTTTCCCTTCATCTACTATGACCCGAAACCCGGAAGGCGTCACTATCAGCCCCACGGCGGGCGCTCCAAACGGAAGCCCCCTGAGCTGCGCAAGTGTAGACTTGTCAAGTGATGACGCCTCTCCTCCCTGAGGATGGCTGTGCCATGTGCCAAGATAGGTAAGCGTTTCACCGGATCTGTCATGAATTTCTTGAACCTTACATTGCAGACCTTCCGTACCCAGGATGAAAGAGTTCATGGCTCTTACAGAATCAGGTGGTGCCTCGACCAGCCTGGAAATGTTGAAGCAGCGGTTGTAAAGAGATAATCTTCCCATCAATACGCCGCCCGTCTCTATTGTACCCCAAGCGTTCATTTCTTCCAACATACGCTGCTGCACCCTTTCTGGTATCCTCACTTCCCAGCGATGCTGCCCCCTAAAGAGCAAAGTCGCTGTCGGCCCTACCGCCACAAGTTTCCATGAAACACCCATCTCGCCTTCGGCAAGCTTCCCTATCCAGAGTTCGCCTTCTCTGGTCCTGCCATCCTTATTTGAAAGAATTTGCATGACCCGTTGAGCCATCCCGGCCGAAAATAAGGAAACTCGTGTGTCGGGCATCACCATGGTCTGTGATCCGCATCCTTGCCCAACTTCCTGGCGACTGACCGAATGTTTTCCTGAAAAGACAGCTGATAATTCCGGATCATCGACGCATTCGTCATAGAATTTGAGGACTAAGTCATTGACATTTGGATTCCTATCGAGTCCCTCAATCGCCAGTATGCCGACTTTTCCATGACCGTACAGTATGGCATGTACTAACTTTCCGCGGAGGCGTCCAGGCGGTAGTGACGAAAGCATATCCCTGACCGCGATAGATCCTGTCGATTCAACAACGATCCGATTATCGCTGCGAAGAGGATTCGCACCTCCACTTTCCCCTCTACAAAAGTCGATAATATCTTCAGCGATTGGCTCCGCTTCAAGTCCCAGCCGTTTGATTTCTTCCGATAGCAGAATGGCTTTGGGTATGCCCGAAATTTCCGATGGTGGCACAAGCGCATGGCGCGCTGAATTATGCGGCGAGAATACGGCCTTGTCTATGAGCGTAAATGGCCCGTGACCAGATCTTGCCAGGCTCATGGCTATTTTTGATCCCACACTGCCACACCCGATATGTACAATTGAGCCACTTTCCATGTTTTCTTTTACCCCGGACATTCTTCTGAGTAATTTCCCGGTTATTTTATGACGATGACCAAGCGGTATCACACAGGAATCTTCGCTGATCGTAAGGGCAGACGCTGGCAGATGTCCCATCAAATTGACAATCTTACATTCAACCAAATAGGGAATGAATTCCAATGATGATTCATTGCCTATAAGATGATAGGGTCTCCTAACGCAAAGGATCACAAAAAGGGGCAATGTTGTTAGATTAAAAGATGCTTCTTTTGCCGCCCAACTTAGATTGTTGATCGTGTCGCTCAGCGCGTTGAAAACGCCGTAGTTCTTAGCTCTTTCATAGAGCTGTTTAAGATTCTCAACATCATCAGGTAAATATCTCGATACAATTGACGACTCTGATCCCCAGACAAGTACCGTCAACAGCTGATATAATCGGCCGAAAGGAGTATTTTCAAAGATGCAGGAATCTGAGATCAACCCAGGAGTCACAGCCAGGGGCTTTTCATCAATAACCCAAGCATAGTTAAACTGTTCCTTGTGCCACAATTTTCTAAAGGCTCTACACAGGAACACGCAGGCCCCTTCTTCCTTTTGAATGCGCCCCTCAAAGCGAGAGACATCGTACAGTACGGATCCGGAGGTATAATCACGCCTTATTGGCTCCCATCCCTGTTTTGGATCTATCAAATCATCAATGGCTGCTTTGTCGAGCCAATCGGAAAGCTGATTTAGGATTTCGCTTAAACCGTCACCTTCCTCGTGGAGCAGGTCATTGAGTGAGCCATCATAGACGCAAGGGGATATGTATCGTTGCCGATCTTCATTAAGGACCGGGTTGATGTGGGGAAGACAGCTGTTAAAATCCGGTCTCAACAGAACGCAAGGCGCTCGATAAGGATATGCAGGCGGAAACAGAAAAGTGATAGGTTCAACCGCACGGACGCCCGTTTGAGTCACGCCTCTTTCAAGTGCCCTGGATGGTAGAGACACTTGCATATTGAATTCTATTTTGAATCCTCCATCGGGGCGTGATTCAGGAATAGAGGCGGACTTCTTAATGCACGGATGGGATAGAATGATTTTGTGTACCGAGGCCGCTTCGGCATGAATCTTTCTGCTCGCCGTGTTAGTTTTCTTGTCCCGTCTCTGTTTGTGAGCCCCCCTCTTGCTCTTAACCATGTCCCTTAGGCTCCCTGGTGCTGTCATAAATGACGGCGGGACCGGTGATGGAGACGCTCTTTTTTGAAGGCGCTTGAAACCCTTCTTTGGAAACCTTAAAAGTGAGCGGTTCGGTGCTTTTCTCGCTGGAATATTCTCCGGTGCAGAAGAATCTTTCGTCTTGTTCTTTTATGATTGAGAGGTATTCCTTTTTCGCACCCCAACAGGGTGGGTCATTCTTGTCATCCTTAATGGGCTTGCTGCTCGATACGATAAAGGCTCCTTCCCGGCATTGCGAAAGCGCCGATTTCGCCTTCTGGTTAACCTGAGGATTCTCGCTAGCGCTCCAGCTATCGTAAGAAAGGGTATGCCATGAACAATGGTGCGGCGATAAGAGAAGGTCATATTGAATCTCAGATAGCTTATTTTTTTTGCTCTGCCATAGATTTTCCCAAATATAGACTTCAGCGTCGCCACCGGTCAGGAACAGGCAAGCATCTTCTTTTTCATCGGCTTTGAAAGCTATCTGTAGAATTACACTCGAATGATTTTTGCTCAACTTCTCTTCTTCCGCATCTTCTTGTGGAGGGAGAGGCCCGAGTACCCGCAGGTTAATATACTGGTTTGTTTTGCCGTTGATCCGATTGAACGTCTCGTCTATTTTGACAAGGTATGATTCAAGCCCGTCCGTCTTTCCATTCTCGTCTTCGCCGATAATGAGAATGCGATCTCCTTCAAGCACGGACTTCTTCTCTTTCAATAGCTTCACCCTTCTTCTGGCCTCTGTGTTAAAGCTTTTCGCATTCTCACATAATTTGTTGCCCTTGCTTGCCCTTCTGAACATCATCGGAGATGACCACGCCTCACGTATCACAATCTTCAGATCCTCTCCTTCGGGCGGGTCATAATTGTAATCACTGAGCGGTCCCAGGTGAAAATGCTTTCCTATACCCCTACAATGATCCTGATCAGCATGGCTGAGAAGAAAAACGTCTACATAGGGTCGATCCTTGCCGTCTTTCTTGAGCCTCTTCCTCAATTCCTTTATCACGTCGCAACTTGGGTCTTCCTCGTCCTCAGCACGCTCTCGCAAATTGATATCGATCAATATGGTTGTATCGTCGGCGAGGGTAATGAGGGTCATGTCCCCGTTATCTGCGGGGAAGAATGTAATGGTGGATGCCATTTCTTGGGTCCTCCTTACAGCATTGAATTGTGTTAAGGTTTAATTCGTTTTGTTTTTGATAAGTTTGTCATAATAACATTAATTCGTTTTTTTCTTACACATTCTACAGCCAAGGGCATATCGTTTTGAGGGACTCGAAGAATCTTTGCTCTGTTTGCCTGCGTGACCAGACGCGAAAGGGCTTGGTCAATTTTCCGAACTGTGCCGCCTCGTTCGACTTCAATTGCCGAAGTGCCGCGTATTGCATCCAAGCGACGGTTCCCTGGAATGGACACTTCAGTCCTTGCCGCGTTTCCTTTACCTGCCTTGTGCGATCTACTTTCCGACATAATTGCTCCTTTCTATCTCATGGCTTGTCCCTGGTTCGATAACTTTTCGCTTTACATTCTGAGGTGGGAATAATATATGTACGTATAGTAACTATGTCAATATACTTTTTTTATGGATATAGTTATTTTATTTATTGTTGCATGTGATTTCAACAGCTTAGGAGGATTTTTCATGACTTGGAGCGTCGAACGTCGCCTTGAATTTATTGATTTTCGCCTTTATTGGGAAGGACGTATAAACCGAAAAGATCTCACTGATTTCTTTGATATTTCAATCCCGCAAGCATCTGCTGACCTTAGAACATACCAGTTAAAGGCCCCCCAGAATATCGATTATGACAAAAGCGGAAAATTCTATTTTGCCACTAAGCAATTCAAGCCCGTCTTCAAAGTCATTGATTCGTCTCATTATTTTTCTCAATTACGCCTGCTTTTTGATAGAGTCCTTAAAAAAGAGGAATCGTTCTTAGGCATGGTACCAAGTTTCGATTCAATACCGAGTGTTGCAAGAGTCGTAGATTCCGAGATTCTCAGGAATATTCTTAAGGGCATTAATGAAAAGATGTCCATGGAAATAAATTACCAATCGATGAGTCGGGATAAATCAATCTGGCGAAAAATAGCACCGCATACTCTCGCGTATGATGGATTTCGATGGCACATCCGGGCTTACTGCTATATTCACAATGATTTTAGGGACTTTCTATTGGTCAGAATGCTAGAGTTAAGAAATTTGCAGCCCGCTGCAATTGATCCCTCTGCCGATAGCCGTTGGAACAACATCGTTGAAGTTAAAATAGAACCCCATCCAGGCTTATCAGATGCCCAAAAAAAGATCATCGAAAGGGATTACGACATGAAAAATGGAGTTGGGGTCCTAAAGGTCAGAGCAGCTCTCTATTTCTATCTTGAAAAACATTTGGGGTTGGACAAAGGATGTTCACTGCGGCCAGCTCATGAACAGCAGATAGTCCTGGCGAATAGAGGTGAAATCGAAGAACTTATGTCACGTTACAATTCTTAAAGAATATTTACCGTATCGGCATATTAGCAGCCTGCAATCTTTGTCAACAAGAAAGGGCGGCATGGCCGCCCCTCGTTTGATACCGACTCACTCCTTTTGCTGCAGGTTCCTCACCATGAGGAAAATCTCCCGGTCCGTCATGGAATTCCGGAAGATGTCCATGATGTCGAAAGAGTTCTTCAAAAAAGGTCAGCGCTCCTCTTGTTGTCCGATCGGACGGTGCAACAGACCAGGGGAGTGAAAACCTTTTTCAGGGCTTCCTCCAGAAGGAACCTGCCGACCCCGCTTGCCCTGTATTCTTTTCTGACCAAGTAATGACCAAAAATTGGGAAGTGAAGGTTGGACATCACTCCTGAGAACCTTTTTAATGCCTCCTTGGAAAGGAATGGATTTTCAGCGGACCTTCTTGTGGCCTCTTACATTCACGGCTTTCCACTCCAGAAGTGGATGGCGCCGGATGCGTTTCTGCAAAGTCTCATCGCCGGTCAGCAACTCAGGGGCTATGTCGCCCCTGTCCAAAATACGATCGAGAAATTCCTGCTCCGGCGCAGTGAACGGCAGCAGGCTGGAAAGAAAATTGTGGCAGTCCTCGACAAGGCCCTTCCCAAACTGATTCTTCCAGATCTTTTCGCTCCCTGCGGACCTTAGCGTGGGGATGAGCTTTTGTTCCAGATCGGTGGTGTCGACATCCACGTCCTCTGGCGCTATGGTTCGCCAGTCCTTGCGGCTCATGGCACCGTAGACGATAAAGGCCAAACGCAGCCTTTCCCGATCAAGGACACCCAGATGGAAGAGGTTGCTGCAATCGAACAAATCCCGCGCCTGCCGCCGTGAGAGCAATGCAGAGAGTTTGCCAGCCGCAAGTTCGTGAACGTCGACCACCGGGATGCCTGCAGCCTGCCAGATGCCGACGGGTCGTGAATCGATCCGTTGCACGGGCCACAGGGGGATCCGGAACATGAAATTGACATCCACCTCCAGGTTGCCTCCCTGGCCGCCCGCACTGGGATAACGGAGCTGCCATTTGCCGCCCGCATGCTCGGTGGGAACGCGCCTCACCGTGTATCCCTCCCGGGCAAAGACCGCCTGCAGGGCCTCCTCGACCTTGGGCCGTTCTTGGAGCATCGTTTCCCGGTCCACCGCACCCACGTAATTGAGATCAATGTCCACCGAGAGGCGGGGGACATCGAAAACGAAGAGGTTCAGGGCCGTGCCGCCCTTGAGGACCAGTTTGTCTTTAAGGAAAGGATGGCTGCGGACGGCATCGAGCAGTTGGAGCAGCAGCGCTACCTTTTTCAGCATGTCCGGGCGAAAGCCAGTGGCCTCCGCCTGGACGGCGAGCGTTTCAGGGGAGATCTTCATGAGGGTTCCTCCCAGGATCTTTCGTAGACCTCTTGGGGAACGACGAGGTTCCAGGCGGCCACGAAGCGGCCCGTTTTCCGCCGACTGCGTTCCAGGTAATGGGGGCGCTGTGGCCGGAGGTCACGGAGAGCCTTCAGGTGTGCCTCGTCGACCATCAGACTTCTCCGGTGCTGCTCCAGGAAGAAGCCGACCTTGGCCGCGGTTGTGGCGTTGCCCAAGTGCTGCACGTAGGCAGTCACCTTGTCAAGATCGAAAAATTCCACGGACTCAAGGAAGCGCCATATCTCCTCCCAACTCCCAGCCAAGTCGGGCCGGTGGTTGACATCCACGAAGGTCCTCTCCAGACCCGTCACCCGAATCTCCAGACCCGAGCGATCGGCCTTGACCACATCGAAGGAGGCAGCGACGTCGGGAGGCAGAGCCCTGGGAAAGCGGACCCCCTTGAACTGGTGGGATCGGAAAACAACGGGCCGAGCAGGGGCGGCGGAAAGATAGGTAAAGTGCTCGTAGATTGAATAGGCCTTGCCGTGGAACTCCATGGCCGTGTGGTAGGCCAGCACCGCATCCTTCGTCATCCGGGAGGCCAGCAGGAAGGGATCGATGGGATAGGACACGGCAGACGCCCCCGGCGGAACAACGGCATAGAGACCGCGGCGCACTCGGGCCAATCGACCCGACTTCACATGATAGAGCAGGAGGGCCTCCTGCGTCCGCACATTACGCGGGCCTTCGGAGGCAAGGAAGGCGGCAAGCTCATCACCCGTAAATACCGGATGTCTGTTGAAAAAATGTTCGAGTTTCATCGGATCGCCATTGACGTTTATCAGCGTAACACGTAATTAAATTACGTGTTTTGACATAAAATGTCAAGTATTATGTGGGATGGTAAGCGGGTTGACTTGACAAATATTAACAATATCCGTAAATTTATTACGTGTTTTGCATGTAAATGTCAAGTTAATGACGTAACCTTTTTCCCTTAGCCCATTCATATGAATCCCGAGACATCCCTGTTTCACAGCACTTTTCCCTAAGATCTTCGCATCGCCGAGACCATATTGATTTTTCTCCCAAGCGCATGCCTTTATTAGGAATGATCATCACCCATAGCACCGTCGCTGAATTTCTTGGCCTGAAGCCAAAAGTCGTTCAGTTGCGATCCAAAACAATTCGGGATCATTTTATCTATTGACATCAGCATATAAATTATACTATTAAACCAAAAAAGTTTAAAAGTATAATTTGTTTAAAAGAACTGGACGTCGAAATCAGTGAGAAGTGGATCGTGGATAAAGGGAATCCGGTCGCGTTGCGTCCCGCTTTCTCCGGATTCCATCAGCTATA
>DIWJ01000047.1 GCA_002428445.1 Syntrophaceae bacterium UBA6109 | reverse complement strand
GCACGGAGAGGGTCAGGTTCGGATCCACGATGGCCACATGGGGCGTCATGGCGTAGTCCGCCAGGGGATACTTGGCGCCGGTTTTGGCATCGGTCACCACGGCAAAGGAGGTGACTTCCGATCCCGTGCCGCTCGTGGTGGGGATCGCGATCATCCGGGCTTTGCGTCCCAGTTCCGGGAAACGGACGATCCGCTTGCGGATGTCCATGAAACGCATCTTCAGATCCTCGAAGCTGATGGCCGGATCTTCATAGAAGAGCCACATCGCCTTGGCAGCGTCGATGGGGGAGCCGCCGCCCAGGGCCACGATCAGGTCCGGACCGAATTTCTGCATGGCTTCGGCGCCGGCAACCACGGTTTCGACGGTGGGGTCGGGCGTGATGTCGGAATAAACGGTCGTCAGGATGCCCGCCTGCTGGAGGTAGTTTTCCAGTTTCTGCGTCACCCCCTGCCGGATGGCGGAGCCGGAGCAGACGATGAAGGCGCGGTGCACGCCCATCTCCCGGATCTCTTTTGTGAAGAATGCATCGAAGGCGCCCGCCTCGAAGTGGATCCGCTGTGGAACCCGGAACGATTTCATGTTGACCATACGCCTTGTCACCCGCTTGATGTTGATGAGGTTGTCAACGGTCACGTTGTCCGTAGTGCTGTTCTGCCCGCCGGCGCCGCAGCCCAGGGTCAATGAGGGGTGAAGACGGGTATAGATGTCGCCGATGCCCCCCTGCGCCGAGGGGGAGTTGACGATGATGCGCCCGGCATTGACGGTCTCGCTGAATTCCCGGATGGCCGCGGGGTCCTGCGAGGCGATCGACGCCGTGTGGCCGAGGCCTCCGAAATAGAGGATGTCCTGGCAGACGTTCACGCCCTCCTCGAGGTTGCGGACCGTGTAGAACCCCAGTACGGGACAGAGCTTTTCGCGGGAAAGCGGGTAGTCGTCGCCCACGCCCTTGAGGGGCGCCATCAGGAGGCGCGTGCTCTCGGGAACGGTGATCCCCGCCAGCTCGGCGATGCGCCGGGCGCTCTGCCCGACGACCTTCGGCGACATGCTCTGCCTCTCCGCGTCGATCACCACGGCCGCCACCTTGGCGGTCTCGGCCGGGGTGAGAAAACAGGCCCCCTGCGAACGGAACCGGTCCACGACCGCGCGCCGGATTTCCTGGTCCACGACCACGGCCTGCTCGGAAGCGCAGATCATGCCGTTGTCGAAGGTCTTGCTCAGGAGGATGTCGTTGACCGCGGCTTTGACGTCGGCGCTCTTTTCGATGTAGACGGGAACGTTCCCCGGTCCGACGCCGATCGCCGGCGTACCCGATCCGTAGGCCGCCTTGACCATCCCCATGCCGCCCGTGGCCAGGATCAGCGACAGGCCGGGGTGCGACATGAGGGTGTGCGTCATCTCGCGGGAGGATTCCTCCACCCAGCGGATGCAGTAGTCCGGGGCGCCCGCCTCCAGCGCCGCCTCGTAGAGGACCTTGGCCGCTGCGATCGTGCTCTTGAGGGCGTTGCGGGCGGCGCTGATGATGATGGTATTGCGCGTCTTCAGGGCGATCAGGCACTTGAACATGGCCGTCGAGGTGGGGTTCGTCACGGGGGTGATGCCCAGGATGACGCCGAGAGGCTCGGCGAACTCCATGATCCCCGTCTCATGGCAATCCTTGATCAGGCCGACGGTTTTGCGGTCGCGGATGTCGTTGTAGATGTATTCCGTGGCAAAGAGGTTCTTGATGACCTTGTCCTCGAACAAGCCCATGCCCGTCTCTTCGAGGGCCATGCGGGCCAGTTCGATCCGCCGCGCGGCCCCCGCCTTCGCGGCCGCCGCGACGATTTTGTCCACCGCTTCCTGATCGTACTGGGTGAAGAGGGCTGCGGCCTCCCGGGCCTGCCCGACCAGCTCATCGGCTTTTGCCTGGACGTCCGGCGTGCGCTCGGCATCATTCTTACTGGCCAATGGAATCCTCCTTGCGGCTTGTGTTGCGGGGCGACCCGCGGATGGGAAAAACTACGGCCACAACTCCCGGGCAGCCTCGCCGTCGTCTTCGAAGAAGCGGAAGAACTTGTCCATGGCCGAGACCTTGAAGATCTTGTAGATCGGAGGCTGAACGCCGACCAGGGCGATCTTCTTTCCATCGGCCGAGGCCTTCTTCATGAGCATGATCATGATTCTCAGCCCGGCGCTGCTGATGAAGTCCAGCGCCGCCATGTGCAGGATGACACCCGCGGCGCTCTTTTCGAGAGCTTCCAGGATGACCGGCTCCGCCGCCGGACAGGTTGCGGTTTCCAGACGGCCTGAGATCCTTACGACATTCACCGCGGGTTTTCCCGCGGCGGCTGCAACCCTGATATCCATTGCGGCTTCTCCTTTTCCCCCTCTGCGACAGGACCGCCGTTCGAACCGCTCACTTCTCCATGGCTCTGGCGGCGGGATGCCCTGTCCTTCAACGGATCCGAATCTAAGATGGTTTTCTTGCGTGAATGGCGAAGTTCTATCACAGGTCACCAATTTTCGAAAGAAATCTGTCGCTCCCGGAAGACGATCCTGCTGATGGAACCCGAACGTGTGTTCCGGCCCGTCGTACACCAAATCTTCAATTGATGAACGCTGAGAAGTATGCAAGATTGCAAACGATCGCAGCCATATCTTGCGGCGGCGCCGGGAATTGAAGCCCTCCGGAGCAAGCTCCGGAGAATCTTCGATCCCCGAGGAAGGGATCTTGAACATCATTCGCTCGCTTACCCCGCAGCAAGCCACGGGGAATGCGCTCGCTGCCGGATTCAAGCCGACGCTCAAAGCCTGAAAAGGTCCGGGCATCAGGGGGAAAACGCGGCCGACCATGAATGCATTTTCTGCTGTCCAAACCGGGCGCGCTTCCGCCGATCAGCCGGCGCCGCAACGAAAGATCTTCCTGTATCTTTCCGTTCTGTCGATAGCGGTTCTTCTTGCCTACGCCAATACGTTTCGCGTTCCGTTCCTCTTCGACGACCAGGTCAACATCGTCGAAAACGAATCGATCCGCCGTCTTTTCCCCCTCTCCGATGTATTGGCGCCGCCTTTCGGCATCGGCGTTGCGGGCCGCCCGGTTGTGAATCTCTCCCTCGCCCTGAACTACGCGGCGAGCGGCCTCGATCCATGGAGCTACCACCTCCTGAATCTCCTCATCCACATGGCGGCGGCCCTTTGCCTTTTCGGGATTCTGCGCAGAACCTTCCTCTCCGGCATACTGAAAGACCGGTACGGGGACGCGGCCATGCCGCTGGCCCTCGCCTGCTCCCTGCTCTGGGCTCTTCACCCTCTACAGACCCAGTCGGTAACCTATGTCGTCCAGCGCTGCGAGTCCCTCATGGGGCTCTTCTTCCTCCTGACGTTCTACTGCGCGATCCGGGGGTGGCAATCCGCCGCCCCGCAGCGGTGGCACCTGGCGGCGGTCCTGTCGTTTCTCCTCGGCATCGGAACAAAGGAAGTGATCGCCGCCGCCCCGGTGCTGCTCTTCTTCTACCATTGGATCTTCTTCCCCGGCAGCGTCGGGAGCATCCTCCGCCGCTCGCTGCTGCTTTACGGGGGATTGGCTGCCGGCCTCCTCGGTCTGGGCTTCCTCGTCGCCGGCGGCGGCACGCTGTCGTCCGGCCCGGCCAAAATTACATTTTCGGCGGTCGATTACTGGCGGACGCAGCCGGAGATCATCGCCCATTATCTGGGCCTTGTTTTCCTGCCCTGGGGTCTCAGCATCGATTACGGATGGCCGGTCCTGGAACACTGGGACTGGGGCGCCCTGCTTCATGGAACAGTTGTTGCGGCGATTTTCGCCGCATCGTTTCTGGCCCTCATAAGAAAAATGCCGGTCGGTTATCTGGGCGTTTCTTTTTTCGTCGTCCTCGCCCCGACGTCGCTCCTGCCCCTCCCCGACGCCGCATTCGAACACAGGATGTACCTCCCCTCCATTGCGGTCGTGATTATCGCGACGACGGGCCTCTACGGATTCCTGAACAACGCCGGCGCGCGATGGATCGCGGACGGCGCCCAGAGAAACAGTCTCGTGCGCAAGGTATCCTTCTGTCTCGTGATCCTTGCGGGCATCTTCCTGGGCGCCGCCACGCATGCCCGCAACGCCGACTATCGAAGCGATGTCTCCATATGGGCGGATGCCGTCCAAAAGCATCCCGGGAACAGCCGGGCGCACGCCAACCTCGCCAATGGCCTCATGCGGGAGGGGAAACTCCGGAGTGCCGTGGAGCATCTGTACGCCGCACTGGAGATCGAGACGGGAAATGCGCGGCGGCACGGCGGCGGGGAAAAATATTACGAGTATCTGGGCCGGCGGCCCGTCTACACCAAGGTGCAGGACAACCTGGGCTGGGCCTGGCTGCAGAAGGGAAACGCCGCGGAAGCGGCGAAACACTTCCGGGAGGCATTGAGGGTCGACCACAAGAATGCTATCGTCCTTGCCCATATGGGGGTCGCCCTTCACCTTCAGGGAAGGCATGCGGAGGCGATGGATTATTTTCAGACGGCCCTCCGCATCAAACCTCATGATCCCGATATTCACATCAATCTTGGCGCCGTGCTGCGGCTGCAGGGGAAGCCGCTCGAAGCGATCGGCCATTTCCAGGAGGCGCTGCGCATCGTGCCGCAAAATATCGAGGCCCATTACGGTATGGGTATGGCCCTCCGTCAGATGGGCAGGGAGGCGGAAGCCGCCGCTTCTTTCCGGGAAGCCGGGAAGCTGAACCCCGATTTCTCACCGCTCAAGGGAATGGCGGGACCGCTTTCGAACAGGTAACCACGGGCAAGGTGTCTTTTATGAAGGTTCTGCTTGTCTATCCGCCGATTTCCCTTCAGGAACGCTATTCGTCGGATATCGGGCACTCCGGGGGGAGGCAGATCCCCCTGGGCGTCTATTACCTTGCCGCTTTTGTCCGCAAGGCGGGTCACGATGTCCGCGTCATCGACGGTGAAGCCGGGAAGATGACGGCGAAGGATATCGCCCGGCAGGCGCTGCAGTACCGGCCGGATCTCGTCGGCCTGAGCTCGACGACCGTCGCCTTTCATCGGGCCCTGGAGACGGCGCGGGAGATAAGGTCTGCCCTGCCCGCGGTTCCCATCGCCGTCGGCGGCCCCCACGTGACGGCCGCACTGGAAGACGTCCTGAAGCATCCCGAATTCGCATTCGCCGTCTACGGCGAGGGAGAGGAGACGCTCGCGGAACTCCTGGATACGCTCGCCGGCGGCGGCCCCATGGGCGCAGTACGCGGCCTCGCCTTCCGCGAAGAAGGCCTGCCTGTCATCAATCCCCCGCGGCCGTTCATCGCGGATCTGGACAGCCTCCCCTTCCCCGCCTACGACCTGATCCCCGATTTCACGGTCTACAACCCGCCTCCCACCAATTACATGAAGCTGCCCGTGGCCAATATCATCACGAGCCGCGGCTGCCCGAACCGCTGCACCTTCTGCGGACATTCATCCTTCGGCCGGACCTTGCGCCAGCGAAGCCCGGAGAATATCGCCGGCGAAATCGAGCTCCTGCACGGGCGCTACCGCGTCCGGGAGATCGCCTTCGTGGATGACACATTCACCATCGCCCCCCGGCGCATCTTCGACCTCTTTCGCATCCTCAACGGCAAGGGCATCCGCTTCCCCTGGACCTGCATGAGCCGCATCAATACGGTGGACCTCGAAACCATCCGCTTCATGAAGGCACAGGGATGCTGGCACATCTCCTTCGGGATCGAATCGGGGAACGCAGACATCCTGCGTCTGATCAGGAAGGATATCTCGATTGCGGAGGCGAGGAAGGTGATCGGCTGGTGCCGCGAGGCGCGAATACGGACGAAGGGATTCTTTATCATCGGCCATCCCGCCGAAACCGCGGCCACGATCGAGCAGACCATTCGCGCTGCCCTCGATATGCCCCTGGACGATGTTGTGGTGACGATCAACACGCCGCTGCCCGGCACGGAACAGTATCGAAAGGCCGATGAATACGGCACACTGGAGCGCGGGGACTGGTCGCGGTTCAACATGTGGAATCCCGTTTTCGTTCCCCGCGGCCTGACGGCGGAGACGCTTCTGAAAAAGCACCGGGAGTTCTATCGCCGCTTCTATCTGAGACCGCGCACGATAGCGCGCTACGTTCTGAGCTTCTTTTCGTCGACCGGCTGGCGCCGCGCGTTGTCGGTCATGAAGAGCCTGCCATTCGTCTTTGGCGCGCCGGGAAACCGGTAAGGGAGGACCTATGCCCATCGAAGGACAAAGCATTGCCGTCGTCATCCCGGCTTATCAGGCGGAGGGATCCATCGGGAGCGTGATCCGCCGGACACCTCCTTATGTCGACTGGATCATCGTCGCCGATGACGCCTCTACCGACGGAACCGCCGCCGTCGTGGAAAGGATATCCGATCCCAGAATCCGTCTTCTTCGTCATCGTGAAAATCGCGGTGTCGGAGGCGCCATGGTCACGGGCTTTCGCGAGGCCCTCGATCTGAAAGCCGGCCTTATTGCCAAGATCGATGCCGACGGGCAGATGGACCCCCGGTTCCTGGACCGTTTTGCCCGCGCCGCCGTCCGGTTTCAGTGCGATTATGTGAAGGCCAACCGTTTCGGGCACGTGGAGAAACTGCCCGCGATGCCGGGCATCCGCCTGGCGGGCAACCTCCTCCTGACCTTCCTGACAAAATTCGTTTCCGGCTGCTGGAACGTGTTCGACCCGCAAAACGGATACGTGATGATCACGAGGAAGATGCTGAAGCGCCTGGATCTCCGGCGGCTGGACCAGGGGTACTTCTTCGAAAACAGCATGCTGATCCATCTGAACATCATGAAGGCCCGGATCGCCGAGATCTACCTGCCGGCGCGGTACGGCGGAGAGGCATCCTCCATGAGGCTCGCGCGCATCGCCGCCACCTTCCCCTGGAAGCTCCTGCGGGGCTACCTCTACCGGATTTATCACAAGTACATATTCCGCAGCCTGTCGCCTTTCGCCATCCTCCTGCTCTTCGGGTTTCTGGCCATGCTCTGGGGATCTGTCTGGGGAGGGGTCGCCTGGTGGCGATCCTACGCGACCGGGATAGCGGCGCCCACGGGCACGGTCATGCTGGCCCTGCTTCCCTTCCTGCTGGGCTGGTCGTCGCTTCTGCAGGCACTGGTCCTCGACGCGCAGGATGCCGGCCCCTGCCTCCTGTTCGATTACGATGACGAGGAACTGCAGGGGCCGCAATCGGGAGCACAGAAAGGATGATCAGCGCAGGCGCCGGGACACCGCATTCTTCACATCTCAAGGAAGGCGCATCAGCGGCATGGCCCATCTGCCTGGGGTACGTGCCGATCGGGCTGGCCTTCGGCGTTCTGGCCCACAATGCCGGTCTCGAGTTATGGGAGATCGGCCTGATGTCGCTTCTCGTCTATGCCGGCAGTTCACAATTCATCGCCGTATCGATGATCGGCAGCGGCTCCGCCATCCTTCCCATCATCCTGACGACCTTTACCGTCAATCTCCGGCACCTGCTGATGAGCTCATCCCTGGCCGTTTATCTCCAGCGCCTGGGGAGCGGCCGGCTTTCCCTTTTCGCCTACGGGGTGACCGACGAGAGTTTTGCCCTCAACATGGCCCGTTTCCGCGACGGGAACTGGGATTGGCGGCGGGCGCTGGCGTTGAATCACACCGCGAATCTGGCCTGGGTCGCCAGCACGATGATCGGGGGCTACGGCGGACAGTTCATCCCGCCGGGAGCCTTCGGCATCGATTACGCGCTTCCCGCCATGTTCATCTGCCTGCTGGTGTTTCAGATTCGCGGCGGTCTTTATGTCCTGGTCGCCGTCTTCTCGGGCTTGCTGGCCGTTGCCTTTTCGCTGCTCTTTCCGGGCAATGCCTATATCGTGATGGCATCGGTGGCCGCCGCGACGCTCGGCGTTTTCCTGCGGAAGGCATCCGGCAAAAGACGAAGCCGTACGGAGGAATCATGAAAACGGATTACCTGTTGCTGGTTTTGGGCATGGGAATCGTGACCTATCTGCCGCGCTGGATTCCCCTGATCTTTCTGTCGCGCCGCACCCTGCCCGAGGAGTTGCGGCAATGGCTGGACTTCATCCCCGCCGCCGTCCTGAGCGCCCTGATCCTGCCCGCACTGGTGACGGCCGGAGAACCGCGGCATCTGATCTTTTTTCAGCCGGCGCTGCTGGTTTCCATACCGACGCTGATCTTCGCCTGGAAGAGCCGTTCGCTGGCCGGAACCGTGGTCATCGGAATGGCCCTCTTCTGGATTGTCGGGAAGTATATTCCCTGACAGGTTGTTGAAAAAGTCCTTAAGAGCAGGCTGTTCAAAATGGGATTCTCTGACATGATAAGACAAGACAACAGACAGAGGAACGGGAGGATTAGCTGATGGGCCTTCTGGATGGACGGGTTGCAGTCATCACCGGGGCAAGCAGGGGCGTTGGGCTCGTGATGAGCCGGCTGTTTGCGCAGGAAGGCGCGAAAGTCGCCTGCGTTGCGCGGTCTCGCGATCTGGTCGAAGAGACCGCCTCACTGATCACCCGCGACGGGTTCGAGGCCATTGCCGTCGTCGCTGACGCGTCGAGTGAAAACGATGTCAGGGGGCTTGTGGAGCAGACGCTCGGCGCGTTTGGCCGCCTCGATTGCCTGGTGAACAATGCCGGCGACGGCGGACCGGCCAAGCCCGTTCAGGAATACCTCATGGACGACTGGCAATACACCCTCAACTCGTGCCTCACCAGCTCCTATGTCTGCGCCAGATTTTGCGTGCCGCCCATGATTCAGGCGGGCCGCGGCGCGATTGTAAACATCTCGTCGATGGCGGGGCGGCGCGGGCTCGCGTACCGGATCGGCTATTGTTCGGCCAAGGCGGGGCAGATCGGAATGACGTATGGCCTCGCGGTCGAACTCGGGCGCCACAACATCACGGTCAATGCGGTTGTTCCTGCCTCGATTGCCGGCGAACGCAACGATGCCGTGATTGCGAACATGGCGCAGGCGCGCGGCATCAGCAAGGAGGCCTTTCGCAAGATGATGACGGACCGATTTCCGCTGCAGCGCATGACCACCCCGGAAGACGTTGCCTGGACGGCCCTCTTCCTGTGCAGCGACCATGCGAGGAACATCTCAGGCCAGTGCATCCCGGTAACGGCAGGGGAGATCGGGTAGGACGGGGATCGGGGTCACGGCGCCGCAGGGGCGCAGGATTATTTCCTGAGGGTCTGCCGGATCCTGAACGCTTCACTTCCTGAAAGCCTTGGATCTGATTTCCTCCAAGTCATACAAGACTTCAATCAGGGCAAGGCACCCCGCCGCCGCCCGAAACCCCCTAAGGATAACGGACGAACCATTCATCCAGGGAACGGGCGTGCATGAGAATCAGAACCTTGCCTTCACTGGTCTTGATCTTGAAATAATCGATGACAGGCCTCTCGGGATCTGCTCCTCCTTCATACCAGCGATCCGTAATCTCTGAAACAACCAGGCGTTTTCCCTGGAACGTAAAAGCAACCGGATACTCATCGACCTTGTAACCGCTGTGGCACTCGACCAGGATTTTTTCGTATCGTGCATCTTCCTTCTTATCCATCGTCTTCTCTTCGGGCAGCCGGTCGCCCCTCGACCGCAAACAAGAAAGGGGCTAACCAGTAACCGGCTGCTCCCCTTGATTTTCATGGCAGCGCGATATTGGGTCCACCTGCTTATCAATACCGCCGTTTGTTCAGCGACGTCACTGATAGTTTATTGAAAGCGAGATTTACATCAGACGAGCTTGTGTAGACGCTTTTCACTCCCTACTGCACGAGAACGATCATGCGAAAGAACATTCAACAAGCCGTGCCATGCTTTGGAGTGATGAACTTCCCGGACATGTATTCTAACTTCTCGGGAGTGAAAAATAAAAGCATGATCTGTGAGATAAAGTAGCGTTGTTTAC
>DIWJ01000006.1 GCA_002428445.1 Syntrophaceae bacterium UBA6109 | reverse complement strand
CCGATGGGATCCCGGTTGATAAACCTGCCGATTTGGGGGTCGTAGTAGCGGGCGCGGTAGAAGTGGAGGCCGGTTTCAGGGTCGTATTCTCTGGCGGTGTAAGCATAGGGCTGCCTGATCTTGTTTCCATGCTGGCGGATGGTTCCGAAGGAGTCGTATTCGTACCGCTGAGCGACGTGTCCTCGATCATCCGTCAGTCCCGTTATCGAACCGAGGCCATCGGCGTGATAGTAATAAGTCTCATGCGTGCTGTGCCTTCTGTGCCGCTTCACCTCGGTTACGGACAGCGGCTCGTCGATGGCAGGGCCGTGGAGGTATCTTCTCGCAACTTCGTTTCTTTGATTGTACTCCAAGATGATGCTGCTGCCGTCATAGAGATAGGTCGTCGTCCGAGGATGATCCTTGTCGCCGTCTTCGCACCTGTCACTGCCTATATCGCCTCTGTCGTTCCTGTCCTCTC
This sequence comes from Syntrophaceae bacterium UBA6109, assembly GCA_002428445.1. The sequence goes on along the minus strand of DIWJ01000006.1, from coordinate 42,467 downwards.
CATATTTCCCGAGTTCGTCTCTGCCGATGGTCTTGGAGATCCTCCTCCCGAAGGGATCGTAGGCGTAGGTGATTTCTCTTGTCTTATGATGCTTTCGGATCGTCACCTTGACGAGACGGTTGTCGTCGTCATAGGCGAACTCCATTGTACGCAGCTTTCCGTCGTGGTCCGTTCTGGTCTTCCTGATGAGATTGCCGTTCGGATCGTATTCATACTGATGATGCCTGTCCGTGAGAAGCTCGTTGCCTGTGTTGTGGCTGTAGATATCGTGCGATCTCGGTCCCGTCATACGGTTCCCCACGGGATCGTAGGCGTAGGCCTCCCCGATATGGCCGTCGAGAGACTTCCTACCCCTTCCGACCGTCTCGGCCTGCGTCAGCTGGTAGATGGCATCATAGCCATAACGGATTTTCTCCGCGCCGATCGTCTTCTCGATGCGGTTCCCCACGTTGTCATGGGCATAGCGGATCTCTTCGATCATCCGGTTCCGGGGACCCTTCTGCACGATCTCCATGAGGCGGCTGTTCGCGTCGTATCGGTAGAGCGTCTTCGTTCCGTTGGGCTGTATCCGCTGTATCCTTCGGTTCAAGGCATCGTACTGATAGGCATGGATATTCGTCCGATTTCCCTCAACTGTCGAGACATTGGTCATTTGGCTATTGGCGTTGTACCCATAGGTAATGATTCTGCCCTCCGGCGTCGTCATCGATGTCCTTCTCCCCAACAAGTCGTATTGATACTGAAGCGCCCTGGCGTTGGAGTCCGTAACACCGGTGATCCGGTTATTGGCGTCATAGTCGAACCGATAGGCGATATGCTGATTCCCCGCATAGGTCATGTTCCCGGCGACATCGTACCCGTATTGTGTGATGATTCCATCCGGGTACTGCTTCCGGATCAGCCTGTTCGAGGCATCGTAAGCGTAGGCGATCGTCTTGCCGTCCGGCTTGGTCTTGGCAGTGAGATTGCCTCTGGCATCGTAGGCATACGTCGTGACGTTTCCGAGGGGGTCCGTCTCCTTGACCAGTCTTCCGGCAGGATCGTATCCATAGGCGGTGCTCTGGCCCTTGGCGTCCGTCACGGCCGTCAGCTTGTCGACACCGCCCCCGCAGCCGGGGCATGCAACCCCTCCGTAGGCCAGCGTTGTGACGTTCCCCAGCGCATCTGTGATCCGGACGACCCGGTCCTGGCTGTTGTAGACATACTGCGTACCGTTGCCGTTGGCATCGGTGACGGAGGTCCTGTTTCCCCTGGCGTCGTAAGCAAACCGCGTAATATGGCCCAGGGGATCGGTCAGACTGGCAAGCCGGTTCAGGGTGTCGTATTGGAACCGGGTCTTATTGCCCAGGGCATCCGTACGGCTCGTCACTTTGCCTAAGCTATCATAGGCCAGTTGCGTGATATTGCCTTCGGGATCGGTGACGAAAGCAAGGTTACCGGCGGCGTCATAGGCAAACCGGGTGATATTGCCCATGGGATCGGTGATTTTTGTGGCGTTTCCCCGATCGTCGTATTGATAACGGCTCGCCGCATCTGCCGGATCGGTTACCGAGAGGAGATTTCCTTTGCCATCGTAGCCGTACGACGTCGTTTTCCCCCTGGCGTCCGTGACGCTCGTCACGAGGTTCAGGGCATTGTACGCATAAGCCGTGACGCTTCCCGAGGGGTCCGCCACCGTGAGGACATTGTCGTTCGCATCGTAGGTGTAACCGGTAAAGGTCCCGTCCGGCTCCGTCTTCCTTGTGAGATTGCCTCGGTTATCGTATTCGTACCGTGTTGACCGCCCCAGGGGGTCCGTCTTTTCCGTCAGAACCCCAAGGGTTGTATCGTACCTATAGCTCCAGATTCCTCCGTCCTTCTCCGTGAATCGTGTCGTATTTGCGGCAGGATCGTAGAGAACCGTCCTCGTCCTTCCCTCGGGGTCCACGGCTTCCCTGATCCTGTGGCGCTCATCATAGACGTAACGGGTTGCGTTCCCGTCCGGGTCGGTCTTCGTGAGGAGAAAACCGTGATCATCGTACCCGTAGGACCATGTCACCGCCCCTGACGTCCCCGGGGAGGACACCTGGACGAGGTTGTCGCCGTTGTAGGTAAAACCATGAACGTTTCCGTTGGGATCGGTCACCGAGACGATCCTGCCGGCTGCATCATGGGCAAATGCCATCGACCGCCCCGCGGGATCCGCTACCGTCCCGAGGCGATTGTTTCCATCGTAGACCAGGGATACGGCATTGCCGTTCCTGTCAACGACAGCCGTCAGTCTTCCTTGAGTATCGAAGAGGCGGCGGGTGAGATCCTTCTCCTGAAGAACGAAGCTGCCGTCGGCGTTCCTGCCGAGAGTGGGGTATGTCGTATTTTCGGGAGTATAGACGTCTCCGTTCCGGTACAGGACCTGACCGACGCCGGTTCCCTTCCAGTATAGATAGACGTCCTCCGAACCGTCCGCCTGGAGGCTCTCGTTGTATGTATGCGTCCAGCCGGTCCCCAGGACCTCCCTGGTTCCGTCGACGCTGCTGTACGAAAGCGTCAGATCCGGCATCCATCTCGATCCGGGAACGCTGAAAAGCGTCTGGGCATGGTGCAGGCTGCCCGCCGCGAGATTGGCGTAGGACCCGAAAGACACGATAAGCTTGCAGTCCGTCTCTCCGGAGACCTTTACCGTCACCGTCAGATTCCGCCCTGCGCTGCACTGGCCGTCGTCCGTCGTAACGGACAGCGTCGCCGTATGCTTCCCCGGCTTCACCACCTTCCCCGATACGTCTCTCCCGTCCCAGGCCGCCGATATCGACCCATTGGTTGTGCCCTCGCCGATCTTCCGGCCCGCTATCGTAACTGTCCAGTGAAAAGGCCGCGAAGAGGCGACGTTCCCGGAAAAGGATACGCTGCCCCCGTTGAAGGGATGAAGCGTCGATGCCGTCCCCTCAAACGAACTCACTTCCACGTCGCAGGCCGGGGGAGGCGGCTCCTCCGGAATCAACGCCGCAGGACAACAGCCCGACGCCTTCTGATAGGCACTCCGGTTGTCTACCGTGGAATTGGCAGTCGCTCCCTGGCACTGAACGGCGCAGGTATAGTGATTCGTGTCATACTGGCAGCAGATCCACCTCTCGGAACCACACCTCAGAAGTTCACTGCTGGTTCCGTCACAGAGATATTGCTTTCTCTGAAGGACGTGGATCGGACCCTCTTTATACCCGCAGCCGCTGCAGTTGGTCGAATACCAGCAGTAATCGGGAAACGCCGCTGTAGAGGCTTCTCCATAGACCGAGTATGCGACGCCGCCTCCGCTCACGGCATTTACCGCGATCGCCAGGGAATCGCATCTTGCCCCGTCGGCCAGGAGGTATATCCACGGATTGTTCGCGCAGTTTGGGTTCGCCGACGGCGCCGTATACGCCACCGACGTCCCAGACGATGCCGAAAGCCTTCCCCCGCCGGAGGCGATCTCCCACCCGTACGTCACCCCGGGCCGCGCGCCGCCGACAGAAAGTGTCTGCGTTCCCCCGACGCTCATCTGCCGCGATGCATATTGAATCCTCTCTCCGCCGCAGGCCGCAAAAACCGTTCGTACAGAAAGCGAAAGGATGAACGCCAGGATGCTCAGAACAACCAGCATCTTCAGGAATCTGCCGCCGGTCCTGCCTTCACGTTCCCGGAAAAAAATCGCACCCATGCACGGAACCTCCGGTCAAGGTCGACAAATCAGATCGGGAACAAACAGCAGATGAGAGGTCGAGATAAGCTGAACGAGAAAGAGATGGGACGTAGCTGGAGACCGTTTCTACGTGATGCGCCGGAGAAACGCAATCAGGCAAGATGCTGATTTTTGCCCTATCCCGCGGGTGGGAAAAGAATGATACCGCTGATACTAAAGTATGATGACCGGCTAATACTTTTGTCGTAGAACATGGGGGAGGTGGTTCGCGGCCCAGGCAGCCGCCTGAAGGCGGTTTGAGACATTGATGGTCTGATAAATACAGTACAAGTGCGATTTAATCGTATGCTCAGATAGGGGGACAGATCTATTTCTTTCCCACCATGGTGAAAGTTGATTCTGAAACAAATAAATCTGTCCCCTTTTCTGTCAAGAGATATAGCAGCCGCTATCCTCAAGAAAATAAATCTGTCCCCTTTTAGGGGTTACCGAACGAGATTGGCGAGAACGAGGACCGTCCAGTACGGCGAGGCCATGAGGACGGCGATGGCCAGCAGGTAGGCGGGGATGTAATAGAGGCCCGCGCGGAAGACCGTCGTCAGGGGGATGTCCCGCGCCATGCCGTGGACGATATAGCTGCAGATGCCCACGGGAGGCAGGATGGCCCCCATGGTCGTGACGATGGTGACGACCTGGCCGAACCAGATCGGGTCGTACCCCATCTGCATGACCAGGGGGTAGAAGATGGGCAGGGAAACCAGCAGGAAGGCAAGGGCGTCCATGATGCAGCCGCCGATGATGTAGCACAGCAGGATGACCCAGAGCATCATCCAGGTCGGCAGCGACAGCGAACTGATCCAGGCCGCCGCTTCGAAGGGGAGGCGCGTCAGGGTGAGGAAACGACCGAAGATGACGGCCCCCGCCACGGTGACGAACACCATGCACGAGATCCGCAGCGTGTCGCGGACGGAAAGGACGAAGGAATCCCAGTTCAGCTTGCGCCGGACAAGGCAGAGGATCAGGCCCAGCATGCAGCTCACGGCGGCGGCCTCGGTGGCGGTGACGACGCCGGTGAAGAGGCCGTACATGATGATCCCGAACAGGAAGAGGATGTCGACGGCCTCGTGAAGGGAGGCGAAGCGCTCCCGCCAGGTGCTGCGCGGCGCCGGCGGGCCCCAGTCGGGGTGGCGGAGGCAGAGGACGAAGACCGTCGCGATGATGAGCGCCGTGAGGACCGCGCTCGGGATGACGTTGCCGTAGAACAGCTTGGCGATGGACTGGCCCGTATAGACGCCGTACACGACGAGGACGATGCTCGGCGGAATCAGGACTCCCAGCGTCGATCCGGCCAGGACGGAGCCCACGTTGAGGAGCGGGTGGTAGTTGTACTTCTTCATGGAAGGGATGGCGACCGTGCTCATCGTCGCCGCCGTGGCCGAGTTGGACCCGCTGATGGCCGAGAAGGCAGCGCAGGCCATGATCGTGGTCAGGGCCAGTCCGCCCCGGAAGTGCCCGAACCATCGGTACGTGGCCTGGTACAGGCCGTCGCTGTATTTTCCGTAATGGACGAACTCGCCGACCAGGATGAACATGGGGATGACCGTGAGGCCGTAACTTGAAAAGATGTTCCACAGCTCCGAACCGACCATGTTCAGGGCGGCATGGACGTTCGTCAGGAAGGCGATCCCCACGAATCCGACAACAGCCATCGTGAAGCCGGCGGGGATCCGCAGCGTGAGAAGCACTGCGAACATGACGACGATGCCCAGGATGCCGATGGAAGCCCCGCTCATGATTTCCCCACCCCCTTCTGCAGGATTTTGGCGAGGAAATCGACGGCGGCCGTGAAGGCCAGCAAGGCGCAGCAGAAGGCCACGGCAAAGATATAGGGATGGTAGGGGACCTTCAGTGTCTCGGAGAGCTCGCCCGACTGCATGATCTTCCACCCCCAGGCGGCCATTTTGTAGGAAACGACCAGGAAGAAAAGGGCGACCACGGCATCGGACGCGATGGTGACGAACCGCAGAACCGGCGCGGGGAACCGCTCCGCCAGGACATCGACGACGATATGGTCCCTCCGCTTCTGCGTGTAGGCCAGGGCGGAAGCGACGGTGAGGGCGCCGAGGAAGGAGACGATCTCGTAGGTGCCGCGGAAGGGCGCGTCGAAGACCCGCAGAACGACGTTGCCGGTCGCAAGGACCATGAGGGCCAGAACGGCCACGCCCCCGGCGATCATGAGGAGCCGGTTCAGAAACTCATTGAAGCGGCAGAGTACCTTCACCATGCGTTTTGATCCTGAAACATGGAAATGCCCTGCCTCCGGGTCGCGTGGATCTTTTTCGACCCTGCAACTTCTCGCTGCGCTGCCGATGCCAAACTCGGGCTGAAGCCCTCAAACAGTGGCATCGAGAGCGCAGCTCCGCTTCGAAGGCAGGAGGCCCCGAAAAATCTCCAAAGCGCCCCTGCGGCAGGACATTTCCCACCTGAAAAGAGGAACCTCACTTCGCCTTCCGCTCGTAGCGTTTCTTCAGTTCCTTGACGTCTGCAAGGATCTGCGCCCCCGGCAGGCCGAGTGCGCCGACGCGTTTGACGTACGAATCCAGCATGGGCTGGGTCAATTTGGCCACGTTTGCACGGTCCGCGGCCGACAGGGAGAAGACCTGGTGTTTGTACTTGTCCTTCGACCAGGCCAGGGCTTCCTTCACATGGTTGTCCACGTAGCTGCCCGTCCACTCCGCCTGTTCCGTCCTCAGGTCGTCGAAGATCTTCTTCGTCTCGGCAGGCAGCGCGTCCCACTTGGCCTTGTTCATGACGACGGCGAAGGAAACGACAAAGAGGTTCGCCTCCGTCGCATAGGGGCAATAGGCGGCAAAATTGAAGTCCTTGAGGATTTCCATGGACGAGACCATGCCCTTGACGATTCCCTTCTGGATCGCTTCCGGCGTCTCCGACTGCGGCATCGCGATGGGAATACCGCCGAGGAGCTTGATCACTTCCGCGCCGGTTCCCGAGACCCGCACCTCCATGCCCTTGAGATCCGCGAGGGTGCGGACGGGCTTGCTTGTCATGAAATCCGCGGGCGGGCATGTGAAGAGTGTCAGGATCTTCACCTTCTCGAATTCCGCCGGTTTGTATTTTCCGATGAGGTCGCTGAGAACCAGGCTCGCCTGGCGGGCGCTCGTGAAGCCGAGGGGGAGGTCCACCGCCTCGGAGACCGGAAAGCGGCCGGGCTGATAGCTCATGGCGAAGTTCCCGATGTCGGCCGTACCGGAGATGACGCCGTCAAAGATGTTTTTTGCCGGCAGCAGGGTCCCGCCGGGGAAGGTCTGGACCTTCACGGCGCCTCCGGTCCTCTTCTCGACTTCCTTCGCCCACCGTTCCATCTGCACGGAGGGGAAAGTCTGGGCCGGCGGAAAATTGGCGTACGTCAGCGTCGTCTGCGCCGCGCCGGGGGACGCCGGGACGAATCCCGCCAGCAGCAGGGCGGCGAGAAAAATCAGTGCATGCTTTCTCATGGGTTGGTTCTCCTTTCCTTTTGCGGTCGCGGGGAACTGCCCGTGATGTCCCGCGTTATTCGTTTCCATGGCGGAGGCCTTCCTCGAAGGCCTTCAGATTGAGATCCCGCTGGCGCGGCGGTGAAATGCTCTCGACAACGGAGCGCAGCACGTCGGGCCCGCAGAAGAAACGCCCCGACCGCGCCGCAAAGCCCAGCAGAACGAGGTTGAGGATGACGATGTTGCCCAAGGCATTGGCGATGGCCGCGGCATCGAGGGCATTCCCGTCTTGGGCGCCGGGGGCATTCACAAAAGCGCGGCCTTCGCGCCGGAGATAAACGCCGTGCACCGGGAGATTTTCCCTGGCCAGGAAAAGGCCGATGTCGGCCTGCCCCGTCCGGATCAGAGGACTGCGGAAATCTCCGATCTTCACGTGCGAGATCACGGTGCCGCCCCGCATGGCCATGCCGTGGGTCTCCGATGTCAGGACCGGATGCCCTTCCCGAAGGGCCGCCTCGGCGATCACCCGCGTGACGAAGAGCACCCCCTGCCCGCCCGTACCGCTGATGACGATCTGCTGCTTCATGGCCTCCTCCTTCACGCCTCGACGATCGCCCCGGCGGGACAAACCTTCAGGCAGACGCCGCAACCGATGCAGAGATCCCGATCGACGCGGACCCGTTCGGTCTCCTCGTCGAAGAGGAGGGCCGGACACTCGAAATCCTCGATGCAGTGCCCGCAGCCGGTGCAGTCCTCGGTCACGAACACGGGGACCGCGGCCTGGGACTTCCGAACCGCCGACGGAAGGATGCAGGGATGCTTGGACACGAGAACCGCCACGCCGCCCTCGGGGCTGCGGGCATGGCGGTCCGCCTCTTCCAGTATCCGTCGGAAGGCATCCATGTCGTAGGGATCGCATTCCTGCAGAAAACGCACCCCGCAGGCCTTGATCAATCCCGGGATGGAGATGACCGGCCCGGCGCTGCCGTCGCCGCGGACGCCGTTCTGGGGCGTCGCCTGGCCGCCCGTCATGGCCGTCGTCCCGTTGTCGAGAAGGACGAGGATGAACTTCGCCCCCTGGAAGACGGCGTTGACGAGGGCAGGGATGCCGGCGTGAAAAAATGTCGAATCGCCGATGGTGACGACGATGGTCGGAATGGGACCGCCGTCCTGGGCGTAGGCGTGGTAGAATCCCGCCCCCTGGCTGATGCAGGCCCCCATGACGTGGCATGTATCGATGGCCCCCAGATTCATCCCCAGGGTGTAGCAGCCGATATCGCTGGGGAAGATGCCCCGGGGAAAGGCCTCGCGGATGGCGTAGAAGGCGGCGCGATGGGGACAGCCGGCGCAGAGGGTCGGACGGCGCCCGGGCGCTGCCGCCGCCTTCGTCGCAACCGGCGCAAGATCGAGAAACCGCCGGAGGACGTCTTCCACGATGTCCGGCGTCAGTTCCCCCTCGCGGGGGACATCGCCGGAAATCCGGCCGAGGGCCTTCCCGTTCCGGAGCTGGAGTTCGATGACGGGGTAGGTCTCCTCCAGGACGAGAATGCGTTCATACCGGCCGTTGACCTCCTCGATGAACGCCCGGTGCAGGGGATGGGGCAGAAGCACCTGGAACAGGTCGACGCGGTCCAGGCAGCCGAGGTCCTCCAGCACTTCGCAGGCGTGGCTGAAAGCTACTCCCGAGGCGATCACGCAGGGCCTTCCCCCTGAACCGTCGCCGGAAATCCGGCGCGGCGTCCAGTCGGGATCAGCGGCGATGGCGTCAAGTTTTTCGTTGAGGATGCGGTGCAACTTGGGGAGGAAGGCTGGCGTGGCGATCCAGCGCCCCGGATCCTTGCGGAAATCGGCCGGCCGGCCGAGACGGACGGGTTCCCCGCAGGGAACGTCCTGGCGGGCATGGCAGATGCGCGTCGTGGGACGGACGACGACGGGGACCGAATACTTCTCCGACAGGGCGAAGGCCGGTCCGATCATCTCCTTCGCCTCGCGCGGACTCGCCGGATCGACGACGGGCACCTTGGCGAAGTGGGCGAAGAAACGGCTGTCCTGTTCGGTCTGGGAACTGTGGGGACCGGGGTCGTCGGCGGCAACGACAAGAAAGCCTCCGACGACGCCGAGATAGGCGGAGCGCGTGAAGGGATCCGCCGCCACGTTGAGGCCGACCTGTTTCATGGCGACGGCGGCCCTCTTGCCCGTGTAGCTCGCCGCCAGGGCGGTCTCGAATGCCGCCTTCTCGTTGACGGACCACTCGATGTGCATGGATGAGGCTGTCTCGTCGGCGAACCGGAGGACAGCGGGCAGGATTTCCGAGGCGGGCGTGCCCGGGTAGGAGGTAAAGACGCTGCAACCGCTCTCCACGAGCCCCCGGCCGATGGCCTCATTCCCCAGAAGTATGCGCTGTTCCATATTCATTCCCTGCAGATAAAAAAAAGAGCCGCGGACCTTTGTCCATGGCTCCTGTTCCTGCAATGATTTTGACGCTAGGCGACGGACGGGTCCCTTATCCCTTATGAATTCCGCCACCACCACCAGAAAGAATTGCCGCCGTCCATTCGTTTCATTTTCATCTCAGCCTTTGGTGCGGCTATGACATATCCGGGAAAGAAAATCAAGCCTCTTTTTCTTCTCCGGCGCCCGATGGCACAGGCCTTCCGTCTGTGTTCCTACGCGCGGTGGTCGAAGACCCGTTTGGCTTTCCTTTCCGTGCGCGGCAGGGACTGGTACGCGACTATCTCCACCTGGGGGCTGACGAGGGTCTCCTTGCGGATGTCCCGTTCGATGCAGGCCGCGAGCTTCCCGTCTCCGCCGGGCTCACCTCCCTCCTCCCTTTCGACGCGTACGACCATGTAGTCCTTTCCGTCCCCCTGACGGTCCAGATGGATCTGGTATTCGCTGCCGATGCCTTTCTCCCGCGAGAGGATCTCGTCGATATGGCTGGGATAGATGTTGACGCCGCGGACGATGAACATGTCGTCGGAACGTCCCAGGATACGGTCATGCCTGGGAAGGAGAGACCCGCAGGGACAGAGGCCGGGGATCAGCCGCGTCAGGTCCCGGGAGCGGTAGCGTATCAGGGGCGCCCCTTCCTTGCGCAGGGTCGTGTAGACCATCTCGCCCACGGCGCCTTCGGGGACGGGCTCCAGAGTTTCCGGATCGAGGATCTCGAGGATGTAGTAGTCCGCCCAGTAGTGAATCCCCTCGTGGCGGGTGCAGTCGAGACCCGTTCCCGGTCCGTAGACCTCCGTCAAGCCGGGGATATCGAAGACGTGTTCCACGCCGAGGAGGGAACGGACCTTCTCGACGAGGGCATCGCTCGCCCGCTCCGCGCCCATGATCACCTTCCGAAGGCAGACCTTGTCCTGGAGGCCGCGCTTGTGGACCTCCTCGGCCATGAGGAGGGCCATGGAAGCGGTGCTGCACAGGACCGTGGAACCGAAGTCGACGAGAAACTGCATCTGCATGTCGAGGTTTCCCGGACCCGCCGGGATCGCAAAGGCGCCGAAGCGCTCGCAGCCGAGCTGGAATCCCACCCCGGCGGTCCAGACGCCGTAGCCCACGCAGATCTGGACGCGATCCTGGGGCGTCAGATCCGCGAAGGCGTAGCAGCGGGCGAACATGTCGGCCCAGTCGTCGATGTCCCTGGACGTGTAGACCATCACCTTGCGCTTTCCCGTCGTTCCCGACGAGGCATGGAGCCGCACGATGCGGTCGACGGGAACGGAGAGGAGCGGGAACGGGTAGTTCGCCTGAAGGTCCTGAGCGGTGACGAAGGGGAGCCGCCGCAGGTCGGTCAGGCTCCGGATAGCGCCGGGCGCGACGCCGGCCTCGTCAAGCCGCTTCCGGTAGAAGGGCGAGCCTTCATAGGCGCGCCGGACGGTCTGCTGCAGCCCCGCGAGCTGCATGGCTGAGAGTTCTGCGGCCGTCCGGAAATTGGGGAGAAAGGTTTTTTCCATGGAGACTCCTGATTGTAATGAGACGTGCGCCTGCTCGCAGGCAGGCGGTTTGCATTACCATGTTTCCGGCCGCGAGGCAACCCGCCCGGAACGTCCGGGACGGGCTGCTTTTTCAGGCGGGACCGCGAATTCCCGCAGATATTCCGTCCGGAATCACTGCAGGACGGAAAACCTCCTCCTTGCAGAAAAAGGAGGTTGAGTGCCGGGCCGTCCTGAGGTATAAGGAGCCAACTTTTCCCGATGAGGAGGAATCATGAGCAAGCACAAGAAGCACGAACGCGCCAAGGAGCTGGACCGCAGGCGGAAGCGGCGCAAGGAATCCCTGAAGTTGAGGGCCAAGGAAGCGGCCAAGGCGAAGAAGACCAGGTAAGACAGCGCGGTGAAGACGTTTTATCTTTCCCGGAAAGCGTAACGCGCCGCCCCCCGGAGGGCGGCGGCGGGATGGAGAATCACCTTGAGCGGTATCTGCTCCAGCAGCTTCGAGAATCTCCCCTTGTCCCGGAAGGAATTCCGGAAACGTTCCGTCTCCAGGAATGCCGGAATCCGCGGCGCAATGCCCCCGCCGATGTAAACGCCGCCGAAGGCCAGAAACCGCAAGGCCTGGTTGCCGGCCTCGCGCGCCAGAACATCTGCAAAAATCTCCAGGCACTCCCGGCTCAAGGCGTCCCCTTCCCGTGCGGCTGCCGCAATCAGCGGCACGGCGTCCCGCGCCTGGTCCATCTTCTCCCGCAGGGACGGCGATTCCTTCCCTCCCCTGCAATCCCGCAGGAAACGATAGATCCGGGCGACCCCCGGACCGGAACAGAGGCTTTCGGTGCTCGTGCGCCCCATCTCTTTCCTTACAAAGGCCTGCAGTTCCGACTCCAGCGGGCTTCCCGGCGCGAAATCGGCGTGCCCTCCTTCGGAGGCATGGCCGGCACAGCTCCCTGCGTTGAAAGTGAGGAAGGCCTCGCCGAGCCCTGTTCCCGGCGCGACGACGACGGCGGTCCCTTCCGCGGAAGGCCGCCCGGCTTGAAGCGTTTTGAGATCCGTCTCGGTAAGAAGCGGCGCTTCCAGGGCAAGCGCCTGCACGTCGTTGAGGAGAAGTACCCTCGGGACACCGATCTCCTCGGCAAGCGCCTTCGCATCCAACTGCCAGTCGAGATTGGTGAAGACGGCGCGGCCGTCCCGGACCGGCCCTGCGACGCCGAGGCAGGCGCAGTCGATCGGAATGTTCCGCTGGTGCAGAAAATCTTTCGTCAGGGCCGCAAACTCTCCGTGCAGGCGGCTGGGAAAACGCCATTCCGCCAGGATGCGCAGATCCCGCCCCTCTTCCGTGAAGATCCCCATACGGATGTTCGTTCCGCCGATATCGCCGGCCAGGACGTTCATGCCGGGTCCTTTCTTCCCAGGCTCCCGCGGAGCCAGTCGATGTAGTCCGTGCTGCCGGCGACAATGGGCAGGGCGATTATCTCCGGCGTCTCGTAACGATGGGCGGCGCGTATCGCGCGCTCCAGATCCGGGTAGAGGCGCCGCGACGTCTTGATCAGGCAGAGCATCTCGCCTGCCTTCTCGATGCGCCCCCTCCAATGATAGGTGCTCTCGATCGGCCCCAGAACCTGGACGCAGGCGGCAAGCCCGCCCTCGACGAGGATGCGCGCGATGCGGTCGGCGTCTTCCCTTGTCTCCACGGCCGTCACCACCTGGAGAAATTCGCATTCTTCGAAGTTCTTCATCGGCCCGCCTTTCTTCTTTTCTGCCGATCGGAAACCCGATATGGCCCTGTTGCAGGCTGATCAAAAATGCCCGGATGCAAGGCCCCCGAAATCCTGAGCCCTGAGGCGTACTGGATGTACGTCGAAGGGTGAAGGATGAGGGAAACGCCGCAAACGGGCGTTTTTTATCGGCCTGCCTTGACACACTCGTACATCATGATAGCCGCCGCCTGCGGCAGGCTCAAGGATTCTGCGTGCCCTCTGCCGGGTATCCGCCAGCGTTCGTTCATGAGTGCGAGCAGCGGCTCCGGAAGCCCGTGGCTTTCGCTTCCCAGGACCAGGGCGGCAGGGCGCCGGCAGGCATGAGGGGAATTCCCTTCCCGGACATGGCTGCCGATGAGGTATAGATGTTCGCGCAGAGCGGGGAGCAGCTTCGAAAAATCCAGATCGGCGGCGATATTCAGATGGAACAGACTTCCCATCGAGGCCCGGACGGTTTTGGGATTGGTGTATTCGACGGACGATTCGCTGAGCAGGACCGTCTCGAATCCGAACCAGTCCGCCGATCGCAGGATCGCTCCCAGGTTGTTGGGGTTCCCGATCCGGTGAAGCATCAGGAGCGGTCCTCTTTCCGCCAGTCGTTCAGCCGTGACGTTTTCGGCGGGAATCGTCTTCGTGCGGACGACAGCGATGAGGCCCTCCGGAGTCTCGTCCTGGCTCAGACGCCGCCAGTCTTTCTCGGGGAGGGAGTAACACTCGATCCGCCCGCATGTCTCTCCCAGAAGTTGCTCGTACCGGTCGCGACGATCATCCCAGACAAGCAGGGCTTCAATCTCCCAGTCGCTGCCCAGCGCTTCCTTTACAACCTTGGCGCCCTCGGCAAGGAAAAGACCTTCCTCCCGGCGGTATTTGACGGCGGTAAGACCTGTCCAAAATTTGATTTGAGCCTTTGAAGGCAGGTGCATCGATGCGCCCCCGGCAAATTCTTTCGTACCTTCAAAGTACTCTCTCACTTGGCGAAGGGCAACACCCAAATCATCATCGCCGGGATGTAGCAGGCGACGAGGGAAACGAGCACGTAGGGAATCGACATGCTCAGGAATTCCTTCAGGGTGCTCGACCGCTGGTCTTCCTTGTCAGCCAGGCATTTGGCTACGAAGAGCGCCGGGGCGCCGGCGATGGTCAGGTTGCTCCCCAGCGTGCCCGCCCACAGGAGCATCCAGTACAGGGGCCAGGGGTTGATCCCCTGAACACCCAGGTCGCGGACGACGTAGAGCATGGTCAGGATATAGGCGTCGTGCTCGACGATCCCCACGATCGGCGCCGTCACCCAGTAGAGGACGGTGGCGCCGATGGTCATGCTGTCCTTGATCATCGGGGTGATTCCGGCGACGACGAGCTTAATGACGCCGGCGTGTTCGAGACCGCCCACAAGCGCAAACAGGGAAACGTAAAAGAAGATGGCCCGCCAGTCGAGCTCCTTCAGGATCTCCTCGACGTCGGGAACTTCCACGGTGAAGCGATCCTTGAAGAGCGTGAAAAACAGGATGCTCCCGAGCGCCCCCCACATGGCGATGAATCCCAAGTGAAAACCGAAGAATTCCCGGAACGCCATGGCCAGGATCGTCAGGCTGAAGATGCTGCAGGCAGCGATTGCAAAGGGCTTGTCCTTGATGTGGTCAAGCGGGTTTTCGTTCGCCATACAGGCGAGGTCCATCTTGACGGACGCATAATCCTTCCTGAACTTCCAGTAGAAGAACGCGCAGGTAATGAAATAGGCAATGAGAAGTATGAACAGGGAAGAAGGCCTCCCCATGTGCCAGATGAATCCCCAGAATTCGATTTTCGAGACGCTGTGGAGCATCTGCGGCGGCAGGTCGCCCAGGAGCATGGCCGTCCCCATGAAGTTCGCGCACATCCCCATGAACAGGGTCGGCCCGAAAGCGGGAAACTGAAATCTCCGGCAGGCATGGAAGATCACAGGGGCAAACATCAGGACGACGACGACGTTGTCGATCACCATCGAAACAAACCCGGCGAGCGCCCCGACGCCGACGATAAAGAGAGGAACATTTCCGCCGGAGAAGTTCAAGACAACGGCCGAGAGATAATCGGGCACGCCCGATTTTCCGAAAAATCCCGAAATGGTCCAGATGGAAAGCAGGATGGCGATGACGTTCCAGTCCACGACCTTGAAGGCTTCGACGTCCGTCATGACACCGAAGCAGATCATCGCGACGACGCCCAGGAGCGCCGCGACAACACTGTCGAACCAGCCCGTGATGACGACGAGGATGCTCGCCAGAAAGATGACCGTCGCGGTGATTTCCATGAAACCCATGAGAAAGTCCCTCCGTCAATGTATGACCCTGACACGGGAAAGCGGTCTTATAATCGATATCTTCCCGGTAATCAAGCGCGGTTTCCTTCCGGAAAATGTGAACGGGTCGCAAGCAGCAAAAAAAGCCCCTCCGGAGTAATCACGGAGGGGCGTAGTAGGTTGAGGAGAAACTGGCCCGCAGGAAGGCCGGACCTTTTCAGGCTGCTCAAAAATGCCCGGATGCAAGGCCCCCGAAATCCTGAGCCCCTGAGGCGTACTGGATGTACGTCGAAGGGCGAAGGATGAGGGAAACGCAGCAGATGGGCGTTTTGGTGAATATCCGAAAAGAGATCCGGATATCCACGATCCCCAGGGACGGGGTTTGTTCTTCATTCGCTCGTCCGCCCTAAAGGGGCGGCGCTCGCTGCCGGATTCAGCAGCCCCACGGCCTCCTTTGCAGGCTGTTCAAAAAGGCTTGGATGCAAGGCGCCGAAGTCCCGAGGAGTGAGGCGTACTGGGATGTACGCCGTAGCGACGAGGGACGAGGCAACGCAGCAGGCAGGCCTTTTTCAACAGCCGTGCTATATGATGCCCATGCCGCGCAAGATCGACAGCATCACCGCTGCCGCCATCACCGAGCCCACCTGGCCGCCCGCATTGGCGCCCATCGCGTACATCAGCAGGTGATTCTTCCGGTTCGCCTTCAGGCCCTCCCGCTGCACCACCCGCGCCGACATCGGAAACGCCGAGATCCCCGCCGCCCCGATCAACGGATTGAACTTCCCGCCCGACATCAGGTTCATCAGCTTCCCGAACAGAACCCCGCACACCGTGTCCAGACAGATCGCGATGAATCCCAACGCCAATATGATCAGCGTCTGGCTCTTCAGGAACATCCGGCCGTCCATCGTCGCCCCGATCGAAATCCCCAAAAGCAGCGTCACGATGTTCGCAAGCTCGTTCTGCGACGCGTTCGTCAGACGCGGAACCGCCCCCGACTCCTTCATCAGGTTCCCCAGCATGATCGTCCCGATCAACGGCAACCCCATCGGCGCGATCATCCCGCCCGCAATCGTCATCACGATCGGAAAGAGGATCTTCGTCGTCTTCGAAACCGGCTTCAAACCCTCGTTCGTCATCTTGATCTCCCGCTCCTTCTGCGTCGTCAGCATCCGCATGATCGGCGGCTGGATGACCGGTACCAAAGACATGTACGAATACGCCGCCACCGATACCGCACCCAAAAGGTGCGGCGCATACTGAGACGTCACGAAGATCGCCGTCGGCCCGTCGCACGCCCCGATGATCCCCACCGCCACCGCGTCCAGCTGCGGAAATCCCAACAGCAACGCCAACGCCAGCGTCAGAAAAATCCCGAACTGACCCGCCGCTCCCAGCATGAACGTCATCGGGTTCTGCAACAACGGCGTGAAGTCCGTCATCGCACCGATCCCGATGAAGATCAACAGCGGAAACAGCTCCGTCATCACACCCGCGTCGTAGATCGTCCGCAGAAAACCTTCCTTCCCCATCAGGTCCGCCAAAGGAATATTCACCAAAATGCAGCCGAATCCGATCGGCACCAGCAGGAGCGGCTCGTAGCCCTTCCTGATCCCAAGGTACAACAGCACCCCGCCCACCACAAACATGATCGGGTTCGACCAGTGCAAATGCACAAAACCCGCCACCAGCCCCGAAAACCCGCTCAGGATCGCTTCAACCATGAATAACGCCTCCTTCTCCCCTGTCCCCTTACTTCGGCTGCTCCTCTTCCTTGTACGGAAATACCTTCATCAGAACCGTCATGATCACGCTCATAATCCACAATGTCAGGATCGTACCACCCATCCCCACGATCAGAACCGTCACCCCGAAGGTGAAATTGTCCATCGGCTGCATCCCCTTCAACCCCTTTCCCCGGCGCCGTGCGAATCCCGGACCGGCGTTCCTCACTCCGAAATTTTGCCTTACACGTTAGTCGGTTGCTTCAATAAGTCAAAGAAATAATATTTATATTCCACATAGAAAATAGTTATCGTCTTTCCGATTCCAGAGCGGGGGGGGGAATCGGCTTCAAATCACCCGCCCGCCGCAATTTGGAGGTTCCCATTTATCACAGAATACAGCCGGGAAGGTACAACATTCTCTTCTCCCGGCATTAACAAATGCTATAGTAATATTGGATAAAATGGCATCAGGGAAATCTCAAAAGGGCCAGGAGGAAGTCACCCGGTGATGGTTTCACAGATCCACAGAGGAGATCATGGAATTCTTCGAACAGAGTCAATTTCTAAGAAGCCATAGGGAGAAAGATCTTCTTCATCGTTCGCATTCCCCCACGGCTATACCGCGGGGGATGCGAGCGGTGGAGATCATCACGGCGCCGCAGACGGATGCTCCCTCAGTTTCCTGTACGAAGATATTCCGCCTCGCGGTCCCGCCACCAAACGGTGTTCACGGCGGCTTCGCGGTCGTTGAAGGTTGCAAGCCGGCTCTCGATCGCGGCGGTGTCGCCGTCGCGCCTGAGCACCGACAGCACCTCCTGAGCCGCGCGGATCGCTGCGCGGTGGGTCTGTGAAGGATAGATCCCCAGCTTGAATCCCATCTCCTCGAGCTGTTTTGCCGGGAGCGGCGGCGTTTTTCCACCCTCAAAGATGTTCACCAATGCGGGCCCTTTCAAGCTCCGGGGTATGGCGGCCAGTTCCTCGGCGTTCTTCGGCGCCTCGACGAAACCAACATCCGCCCCCGCCTCGATATAGGCGTTGACCCGATCGATCGCCGCCTGCAACCCCTCTATGGCGCGCGCATCGCTGCGGGCAATGATCACCATATCGGCGTCCCGCCGCGCATCGACCAATGCCTTGATCTTGCCGACCATCTCCACGACCGTTACGACAGCTTTCCCCTCATAGTGGCCGCACTTCTTCGGCGCCACCTGATCCTCGATGTGAAAGCCCGCGACGCCGGCGCGGTCGTACTCCCGCGCCGCCCGCACCGCATTGATCGCGTTTCCGTAGCCCGTGTCCATGTCGGCGATCACCGGAATGTCGACGGCGTCGACGACGCGTGCCAGCGTTTGCACGTTCTCGGTCATCGTGAGCAGGCCCAGGTCAGGGTAGCCCTGCGAACGGGAAATCCCGCCGCCCGTCATATAGACCGCCTCAAAGCCGGCCAACTGCACCAACCGCGCCGTCAGGGGATCGTACGCGCCTGGAACGATCGTGTAACCCTCGCGGGCGATCAGTTCCCTCAGCTTTTTCCGTGCATTCATTTATTTTCCTCCTCTGTTTACATCCGCGCGGCAAGTTTCATCATGCTGCGGACATTCGGAATCCGTTCCACATGCGCAACCATCTCCGCCAGTTGCGCTGCGCGTTTTCTTCCCAGAACCGGTCCGGCAAGACTTGCGAATTTCACCCGCAGGTCGTCGTCCGTCATCGGATTCCCGAGGGACCCCTTCGGATCGTCCACCTGCGAAACAAGCCTGCGCCCATCCGCTGTCTTTATCGTCATTTTGCAGGAAACTCCGCGCGGAAGCCGCTCGTCAACGGTGAAAAATACGAGTTTCGACAGGCGCCGGACGGCCGGGTTCGCGATGTTCGCGTCGCTGTACTGATCGAGAAGGGCATTGCCTTCTCTCAGGGCCACGGCCACCGAAAAGGGCAAGCTCACCTGTGCCTCGTGGATCGTTGTCGGAAGTGCGTTCCGATGATAGTGCGCCCAATCCGGATGCCGGGCGATTTCGATGCGGCGGATCTCCGCCGGATCGGGGTTGTGCCGCCCGCGGATTTCGAGGGCGCAATCAATGGCGTTGTGAATCGGACGCGCGCACGAATAGGGCTTGAATTCGATGTCGAGACGGTAGGGTCTGTGAAGACCTTCGACCAGCCGCCGGGCGTCGAAGTCGCCGCTGAAGGCTCGCAAGAAACCGCGCTCGCCTTCAAAAATCGTGGCGGCTCCGGTGAAACCCAGGCTTGCCATATGGGCCGCCGTGACGCCGTTGCGCGCCGACGGCCCCGGATTGAAGCGCTTCTGCATCGACGGCCCGTACATCTCCATCAAACCGGACGCCTGGGCTCCGGCGAGTCCCAGGGCGGAGACGAAACCGCCCGCATCGAGTCCGAGGATCTTTGCAGCCGCAACCGCTGCGCCGAATACGCCGCAGGTGGGCGTCGTGTGGAAGCCGCGGTTTCGCAGGGCGTTGCTGGCGGCCCTGCTTGCACGCTCCATCATCTCGCAGCCTGCAGCCATCGCCGCGACAATTTCAGTGCCGGACGCGCCGGTTTTCTCGGCTACTGCAAGCGCCGCCGAGAAAACCGGCGGGCTGAAATGAAACAAGGCCAGCACGTCGATGTCATCCAGCTCGATGCTGTGGGACGAGATCGCGTTCGCAAACGCCGCCGCTTCCATCGGGACGCGCGCGCCGCCGCCGATCAGAGTGCTCTGCGCCTTCCCTCGCGAGGCGCGCGCAAAGCGGGCGGCGATCCTGCCCGTCTCGCTCCGGCTGCCGGCCAGCGCGACCCCGAGATAGTCGAGCAGCAGGCGTTTGACGGCTCGATGAGATTGGTCGGGCAGCCCGTC
Source organism: Syntrophaceae bacterium UBA6109 (assembly GCA_002428445.1). Next base: position 22,767 of record DIWJ01000006.1, on the reverse strand, counting down.
GTATCGAAAGCCGCAAAAATGTTCGGCCAGGCGTTCGGCAACCGTCTTTTTCATGGATCCTCCTGAAGCACAGGCTGAGTCAGGACTTCGCCGGTGCAGCAGCTGTGAAAAAAGGTGCGCAAGGTCGCGCGTTGCATCCGGAAGGCTTGAAAACCGGCAAACCGCGTTTGGGCAGTTCTCCTCCTACTTGCGGACCTCCATACCAATCATTTGGCTCACCTTGACATAACTCTCGTCCAGCGGGTATCCAATCTTCACCCCGAATTTTATGGGGAACACGGAACCTTCCTCATCGATATGCCTCAGTCCCGACATCAGAGACGACAACTTTTCCTCAGGTGCGGTGAAAATCATCTCGTTATCCTGGGCCAGTCCCCACTTGCGGTCGCCTCCACAGGGCACGGACACCTGACACCTTCTGTTCTTCAGTGCCGGCACGATGGCTTGGACACAGGCGGAGGCCGGTTCCATCGTCGAGGTAACCAACTCGCCCTGCCTGTATTTTAACGCCGCCAACAAAGACCTCAGTTGAGCGGAATCGCAGTAAATGATCACCATATCCGGTTTGAAATCAGCCTTCCTCAGCGGGGCCGATACAACGCCGGCGCATTTTCCGTATTCCAGGCGGGGGAAATTTTTCGCCAGGTCCGCAGCCAGTTCCAGATTCCCGACGTGCTTCGGATAGTATGTATTGCCTTCCAGATAATACTCCGGCGGTTTGGCCATCCCCAATGCCAGGACAGGCGAGTAGCACCGCATGTCTTCGAGAAACATCGCCACGGTGCTCCCCTCGCGGCGCGCTATCGAAAAACCCTGGCAGAGGGCAAGCTGAGAACCGAGATCTCTCTTGGGCCTGATTGCCTTCCCGGGCACATCCTCTTCCTTCTCCAGCAACTTTACCGCAAGGGGAAACGTCTTGAGCTTTAACCGCTGCTCAAGCTCCACTCCGTAGCCGTTCAGCTCTTTTACGTCCACCATGTAAGAATCTCCCTGTAAATTGTTATGGGTTCAGACAAGAGAATCGACGATCCGCGTGATGTCGTCGATGGTCTCCAGGCTGTTGATCATCTCCAGAGACCGTTCGACTTTTTCCGCGGACAGCACCCGTCCGGCGCAGAGGCGGTATTTCTCCTCGACCTCCCGGTCGGAAAGCGGGGCATGGATTGCATTTCCTTTTGAATGTTCAGTCATGTGCACATAGGTCGTTCCGTTTTTCAGGACGACGGTCACCGTGTGTTTCCCGGCCTCGGACGATTGCGGTGTATGCCTGATCTTCGACATCACCTCTATCGTTTTGGGATCCGCGATCCGCTTCGCTTCGTACTGTTTCAGCGTCATCTCCCCGTCCATAAGGCAGACCGCGATCCCGTACCCGAGGCTGTACCGGGCCTCCAGATCCGTTTGCGGCTGCAGATAACGATACGTCGGTTTTTCCGGCTGCAGGTCGCAGAGGATGCTCTCGACGTCGTCCGGTTTCAGATCGTGTTTGGCGACCAGGTGCAGCATGGAATCGTAAACGCGGTGATGCGCCCAGCAATTCGGATAGGGCTTCAAATTGATGCCTGGCTTGACGATGGACCAGGGATTCCCAAGATTCCGTGTCAGGGCCTCGATATCATAGGCATTCCTTCCCGCGAGGGCGTTCATCAAACCGAAATCGCCTTCGATGGCGTCCCGGTCTCCCGTAAATCCCTTACGTGCGAGAAGCGCGGCGGTGATGCCGTTCCTGGAAGCGTTCCCGGCATGCAGCGCCATCGACATGTTCCCGATGTTGCACGAAAGCCCCCCGCCCAGCGAAGCGGCAATGCCGACGGCGCGCAGCGTTTGGTCGAGCGTCAGATGAAGCAATTTCGCCGACAGCAGCGCGCAGGCAACGGCGCCAAAGAATCCCGTCGGATGCCAGCCGCGGATTCTCAGTTCCCAGGCGTCTTTCGTCACGAGGTTCAATTTCTGAAAGACTTCATAGCCGAGAATCTGCGCGGTCAAGATTTCCTTTCCGCTCAGGCGATAGGTTTCGCCGAGCGCATAAAGGGGGGGAACGATCGTAACGGAGGGATGCGACGGGCCTGAATCGTCGAAACAGATCACATGGGAAAGCATCCCGTTGGCAAACGCCGCATGATCGACGGTCGTCCGCGTACCGCACCCGAGAATGCGCGCAGGGCCGTCGCCCCCCAGCTCCCGAACGGACTCATCGATGATTTTCCCGTACCCTTCCCGGACTGCTGCGAGACACGACCCCGTGCAGTCGAGAAAATGCCTCTTGCAGAGCCGGATCGCCTCGGGCGGTATGTCTGCATAGGTCGTGTCGAGAACGAATTCCACCAGCTTCCTTGTGTGCTGCATCTGCATGCCTCCTCTATGGCGAACAACTCCGTCTACACCCGCAGGCCCGTCAGTACCCCGATATTGAAGCTCTCCGGAGCAATGCTCCGGAGAATCTTCGATCCTCAAGGAAGGGATCTTGAACATCATTCGCACACATCCCCCCCGCGGCAAGCCGCGGGGAATGCGCTCGCTGCCGGATTCAACGGCTTCCCGAAACGATCGGAATGGACCGCCGCATCCTGCACCATGAGATTTCAGCTTCCGCTTCTTTCGGTTATCCGGATGGCTTCAAAAAACTGTAATACTTATCCAGGGCGTATATGGCGGCCAGCGGATTGTGAACCAACACGCGATCCTTCACGGCGAGAACCGTGCAGGGCGCACTTGCGTATTTCAGGAACAGCGAATCGTGCCCCACGCATAAACCCAGCAGCACGTTCATTTCCGTCTCTTCCTCATTCAGTACCTGGGCCTGGAATATCGGGTCACACATCGGTTCGAATTTCCCGATTCGTATTTTTTGATGCTCGAGGATGCCAATCGCTTCCTTCGGCACTCTGCCTGCTTTGCAGACCACGGAAACCACATCGAAACCGTGGGAAGAAAAAAAACCGCCGACGATTTTTGCTTCCTTTGCAAGTCCGTCGCAGAATGCCAGTCCCAGTCGTTTGTATTTCATCTTCTGCGCAAACTCGACGATTTCGATGATTCTGGGCTTGACGGGTCTGACATGAGCGTATCCCAACTCCCGGCCGGCGAATCCCTCACCTTCCTGAATGCCTGCCTGGCGCGCAAATTCCCTGATCTCCGGCTTTTGAAATTCCGGCAGGGTTGACTGTTCCAGCAAAGCGCCCTTCACATGCGTTGGACATTCAGCCGGAAATTTTCCATCTGCCGTCCTGCAGAGCTTTTCTTCGCGTTTGTAAGGACATTGAGAACAATTCGGACTGGTCTGCACTTTTCATTCCTCTGCCGGTATCTCCTGTCAAGGTTCAAATCCCGGCTCAATGTCGGGTGTCTGCCGGCATTGCCAGTTGGTCCTTTCGAACCGCTGGCGAGTTGATTTGCATTGCCCTTCTGCGTGGGGAAATGATCCTTTTTCAGCTGCCCGCTAAGCCAGCAGCCGGGTCAGCTCCCGGATATCCCTGAGCTTCTCCAGACGATCCACGGTTTCGACGATCCGTTCCGCACTCGACTCCGTCATCGCGCCGCTCGACAGGCTCCGGAATTTCCCCGCCACCTCATCGAAGGACATCGGCTGCTCTACGGAGCCCTTCGCGAAATCGATCCGCGTTTCGAACCGCCGCCCGCCCTTGAGGATGATCTCCACGCGGTTTGGGAATTGTTTCGGATACAGTTTGTCAATTTCCGGATCCACGACGAATTCGACACGCCGGGCCAGCGCCATGACCGCAGGATCGGCGATCCTCGCGTCGGAAAATTGCTCCAGGAGCGCCGCGTTCTCCAGCAGAACGACGGCGACGATGTACTGAATGCTCATCTGCGCCTGCACGACGCCCTTCGCCTGGTATTCGAAACCGCACTGCAGCTGGACTCCCCGGGCCGTCTTCACGACGACCTTCTCGATCTCCGCCGCCTCAAAGCGATGCTGCTCCTTCAGCGCGAGGACCGCATCGACAGCCGAATGGGAGCTGGCGCAGCAGGCGTAAGGTTTGATGTTCGTCTGACCGCTTTCAAATCGGGATCCCAACCCCTTGGTGATAAGGGAGAGGTCCACTTCGTCGGAGGTCGCCCGGCAGAACCCGCCGTCCTCGGCTTCGAGAATCGACGTCGGTCCCGTGAAACCCTTCCGGACCAATTCCGCGGCCATGACGCCGCTTTGGGCGGCGCGGCCCGCGTGGAACCGCTTGCTCATCGAACCGTCCGCCGTGAAGGCCCACAGACCCGACGATTGCGTCCCCGCCAGGCCCAGGGCATTTGCCATCTGTTCCCCATTGAAGCCGTAAAGCCTTCCCGCCGCAGCGGCCGCACCGAATGTCCCCGTGGTGCCCGTCAGGTGCCACCCCCTCGACCGGGAGGCGGTGGGCCCCGTCGCGAGGCTGATGCGGATCATCGTTTCATATCCGGCGACCATCGCCGTCAGCACATCCCTTCCCGACGCACCGACCGACTCGCCCACGGTAAGGATCGCGGGAATGATGGGAGCTCCGGGGTGAACCTTCGCGTTGTGGTAGTCGTCAAAATCGAATGCGTGGATCATCACGCCCAGTCCCAGGGCGATATTGGCGCAGGGTCCGCGGAAATTTTCCAGCCACAGCGCAGCCTCGCGCTTTCCCTTCTGCTCCTTGACGAAGCGGTTCATGATGCGGGACCAGGGCTGGGAATGGCCGTGCAGGCCGCAGCCGATGCCGTCCAGGAGATATTTCCTGAAACCGGCCAAGAGAACGGCATCGAGCTCTTCATGTTTCAAGCCTGCGGCAAAATCCGCCAGCGCCTTTGTGGAACCTTTCATAGACACTACTCCCCATGAAATATTTTTCGCTCGTATACCTGAAGATCCCTCTACACCTCCATCAGAGATGTAACGCTGCCGATAGAGTCCACGTTCTCGAGGGACCGAAGCCGGTCGCAGAGAGATCTCGCTTTGTCCACCGGCAGAAGCCGTGACGCGCAGTCTTCAAATTTCCGTTTCAAGTCTTCATCGCTGAGAGGATTCTCGGGACCCCTCCCCCGCGGCGAAACGACGGACTCGCTCCGGCTGGAACCGTCGTTCAGGAAAACCGTCACGGATCCGCTGTAATCCTGTTCGTCATCCGTGTGCGATTTGTGTTGAATCCTGCCCATCAGCGCCTGAACCGCCGGCTCGGCATAGGCATCCCCCTTGAAATGTTCCAGCACGACACGGCCATTTAGCAAAGCACGGGCGATGATGTAGGGGAGGCTGAATTTCGCGTTCAATCCGCTTGTGGCGGGTCTCGTCACGTGGGGAAGGAGGCGCCGGTGATGCATGCACACCTCCACGGATTTGATCTGTTCCGGCCGCAGCGAATGCTTGTCCCGGAGCAGGATCGCGGCATCGACCGCCGCATGGACGCTGTAGACGCAGGGATACTGCTTGATGGATATTCCGTTCTTCAGGATGTCGAAGGGATTGCCCCAGGTCTCCGTAATCTTTTGCGCGTCGTAATTTCCCGCGCCGTTGAACATCTCGAAAAATCCCTGCCCATGTTCGAAGGCATCGGCGCTTGCCGTGAAACCCTGTTTCGCCAGCAGCGCGGCAAAGAGGGCATTCCGGGCCGCAAGGCCCGCGTGAAGCGGCTTGGTCATGCTCCCGAAATTCGCCTTGACACCGGACGACTGGGATACGCAGATCGCCAATGCCGTCGCAAGCTGCTCCTCGGTCAGATCGAGAAGCCGCCCGCAGGCGGCGGCGGCGCCGAACACACCCAGGGTCGCCGTGGGATGCCACCCCTTTTCGTAGTGATAGAAATTGACCCCCCTGCCGATGCCCGTTCCCGTTTCGAACCCCGCCACATAGGCCTCGATGATCTTCTTCCCGCCCGCGCCGACCTGTTCGCCGAGGGCAAGGATCGCGGGAACGACGACCGCCGAGAGATGTCCCGACATGGTCTTGCTCGTATCGTCGTAATCGAGGGCATGGGCGGCAGTCCCGTTGATCAGCGTCGCGTCCAGGGCGCGCATCCTTGCAGAGCCGCCGAACACAAGGCAAGGCCCCCCGCAGACGCCGTCGGCGACGGTGACGCGCTCCACCAGTTCCGTACAGGGTTCCTTTGTCCCCGCCAGCGCTACGCCGAGCGTGTCGATGATGGCGACCTTCGCCCAGTAAACGGCCTGCGCCGGAAGATTTTCATAGCGTATACTCTTGATACAACGTGCCAAATCCAATGCAACGGCCATAATAAAATACCCCTCCTGTAACGTGTTGTTCAATCAGCGCGCGACAAGCATCGCGGCGAGTTCGGCGACATCGGGCATATTCTCCAGGCGATCGATTGCATCGGAGATTCGTTCGATGCGATCGGCGGGAAGCGCCCGCGAGGCGTTGTCCGAAAATTTCGCGCGGACCTCGCTGATCTCCATGGCATTGTCCGGATTGCCGCGGTTGATGGGTTCCAGATGCTCGACCTCGCGGCCGTCTTTGAGCTTTAATCTCAACCCTCCCGAGAAATAGCGGGGAAACTGCGGCCAGGAAGCAACCTGGCAGCGAATCTTCTTCGCAACGCTCAAGACCTTTTCATCTTTCAGGGCGGATTCCGTGAAAAGGTCCAGTCCCGCCTTTCCGTGAACGGCGATGGTGGCGATGCAGAAGGGAAGACTGAAAAGCGCGCCGTACACGTCCGTCGGCGCCTGTTTTTCCTTCAGCGGCTCGCAGACGATCGATACGATCTTCTCCGGAACAAGCGCCTCCCCCGCGACGATGTCCTCGGGCTTGATGCTGTGCTCCTTCATCAGGATCCTGGCGGAGTCCATCGTCGCATGACTGAAATGGCAGACCGGATACGGCTTCAGAGAGATCCGGCTCGTCTCCCAGGTTTTTCCCAGGTCCCGCAAAATGCGATCGGGATCGAATTGGCCGCTTCCAAGGTGCGAGGCCAGGATGCCATAGCGGCCTTCGATGACGGTCGCCGGTCCCCGGAAGCCGCTCCTGGCAAGCTGCGCCGCCACGACGCCGCTGTGAGATGCCCAGCCGGCATGCAATCTCTTGGTCCAGGAGCCGTCATCCAGAAACGCCTGGAGACCGGCGGCCTGGCTGCCGCAGATCCCCATGGCGTTTGCCAGCGCTTCCTGCGGCAATCCCATAAGCTTACCCACGATGATCCCGGCGGCAAAGGTGCCGCAAATGGGCGTCGCATGGTAGCCATGCTTATGGAAACCGCCCGGCGAGGCCAAGCCGATCCGCGTCATGACTTCATAGCCGGCAACTGCCGCTGCGAGCAGCGTCTTCCCGTCCACCCGCAGCTTCTCTCCGACAGCCAGCGCCGTGGGTACTACACAGGCGCTTGCATGGGTGATGGACTCGGTGTGGGTGTCGTCAAAGTCCAGGCCGTGGACGAAGCTGGCGTTTGCCAGGACGGCGCTCGTCATGGGCAGGACGTCCCCGTATTTCATGACCGTACTTTCCGGTTGTCCGCCCCATGAACGGACGACATCCAGAATCTGATGCGCATACTCCAGATCGGACGCGGCCAACCCGATGCCGAGGGCGTCAAGGATATGCGGCTTTATTTCGGAAATCACCTCGCGGGGAATGCCTTCATAACGCAACGACCCGGCAAACTCCGCCAAACTCTGTGCAACGGTTCCCATCAATGTCACTCCGTTTTCAATCCCTCTCCTGTGCAACGGCGGCCGCTCCGATCAGCCATAACCGCCCTCTTTACGAAAGATCGCCCTACGCGATGGCGGTCTTTCTTTTCCTGTCCTGGACAATCAGGTATCCGATGAGAAGCAAGGAGCCCCCTGCCGCAACGCCGGAAACGATCGCATTCAGGGGCTGAAGGCAGAGCAGACCAAGACAGACGAAAACGACTCTCATCGTCGTTTCCAGATGTTTTCTGAAATATCCGATGGATCCGAGGATGAACGTATAGGAACCCACCGCGCCGATGGCCATGAAGGCGAGAACATCGCCGATCGGCGTATTCATGCCGAAGAAAGCACCATAGCGGAACAGCAGGAATGGTATCATCCAGAGACTGAAACCCATCATGGTCGCCTTCAAGGCCGTTTTCATCGGGTCGGCGCCCGAGATGGAGCTTGCCGTATAAGCCGCCATGGCGACGGGGGGCGTCAGAGGGGCAAGGCAGCAGGCATAGAAGATCAGCATGTGCGTGAGGGGCAGGGCGTAGCCCATGTCCTTCATGACGGGTGCGACGATCAAAACGACTGCGAGATACGCGGCGACGACGGGCATTGCCATGCCGAAAACGACACACAAAAGGAAAGCAAACAAGGCGACCAGCGCCCAATGGTGCAGGCCTCCGAAGAGGACCATGCCGATCTTCACGTGGAACCCCGTCGAGGTCAGCGCCGAAACGAAGATGCCCACGATCGACAGCAGCAGCGCGATACCCGAAAAGCTCTCGGCAAAATTCTCGAGGAATTTCGACATGCGTTTCCGGTTGAGGCGCGTCGCCTTCCGCAGCGACGACAGGAAAAACAGGGCAATCACCGCCCAGAAGACGGCGATCTCGGGGATTCTCGTCGTCCACAGGAAGACCAGAAAGAACACGATGGCCAGCGCCAGATGAGCGGTCCCCTTGATCGTCTTCATCGACTCTTCTTTCGGAGGAGACCAGATCTGCACATCCCATTTGTACGCATTATAATGAACGACCCAATAAACGGACCAGTACCACAGGAATGCCGGCACGATGCCCCAGAGGCAGATGATGCCATAGGAGATCCCGAGGATCTCGGACATGATGAATGCCGTCGGCCCCATGATGGGCGGCACCAGCTCCCCTCCGCTCGATGCGCAGGATTCGATGGCGCCTGCCTCCTCCGGGGGATATCCGATCTTCTTCATCAGGGGGATGGTGAAGGAACCGGTCGCCGCGACGTTCGCAACGGGACTGCCGCTGATGGTTCCGAAAAGCATGCTCGAGACGACCGCTATTTTCGCCGGTCCGCCTTTCAGATGCCCCAGAAGTCGCGCTGCAAGCGCGTTGACCAACTCGCCCAGTCCCGTGGCAAGGAGCAAGGCTGCAAACATGAGGAAAATCGCCAGCAATCGAGCAAGAAGGCCGACGAGATCGCCCAAAGCCCCCTTGTCCACGTCGGTCAGCACCATCATCGTGGATTGCGAAAGCGAAAAGGGGTCGTGTCCGAACAATCCCGGCACGTAGTGACCGATGTAGACATAAAGCGTTCCGATCAATCCCATGGCCGCCACGATCTTTCCGCCCGACATCCGTGAAATGACGATCATGATGGATGCGATGTACACGAGGAATACATAGAAGTCCTGCGTCTCGGCGCGGTAATAATTATCGCTGATCCTGTTCTCTTCAATCGCCATGTAGATGCAGACGGCTACGCCTCCCAGCGTCGCCAGGGAAAACAGGGCATTGTCCCATACATTTTTTCCGCGCGGAAGCCGTGTCAGATAATAAAGGATAAAAGCCATGGCGAGGTAAAAACCGCGGTGTATGAATGCCGACGGAGGATAAAGAAAATTGGTATAGACGCAATACAGCACGGTAGCCGCCGAAAAAAACATGATCGATGCCGTGCGGATCTTATTGGCCATGTCGCTCATAAATCTGCCCCCTTGAAAATTGCCATGCATCAAACGAAACGATCGGGCCGATGCAGGCAAAACAGGTCATCCAAACCGGGGGGCCCCGTCTCGAACAAACGGCACCCCCCAGTTTGACGGATTCTTCCGTTATTTCGCTTCCGGAGGAATCATCACATCGAGAACCTTCAGGCCTTTTTCCTTGAAGTACCGCAGCGCACCCTTGTGATAGGGCGCCGAGGTGAAGGTTTCGATATCCTTCAGCTTGTAGTTTTTCAGTTCCGCGTAGTGCACACCCGCATACTCCAGGTTGTCGAAAAAGCTTTTCGTGGCGCAGTAGGCGACGTCATCGGGCAGGCGTTTGTCCGTTGTGTACAGCATCCACGCGGTGACCGTATCCGCGTCTTTGTCCATTCCCTTATACGTTTTCGCCGGGATCGTGATTTTCGTCAGATTGGGGTCCTTGCCGACGACCTTCTCCATGATCTCTTTGCCGAGTCCGAGCACATTGCAGTCGTGGCTTTCCGTCATTTCCTGCGCCTGCGGCTGGGGGTAGTTGCTCATGACGACATAGGCGTCAACCGTTCCATTCACCAGAGACGCCGCGGCATCGCCATGGCCCAGGAACATAGGCGTGAAGAATTTTCCGTACTCGAGACCCAGCGCAGTGTGGATGCGCTTCGTCACATCCTCTGCGAAAAAGCCCTTCTTGCCGACGACGACCCGCTTCCCTTTGAGATCCATGAAGTTCCGGATCGGCGATTTCTTCAGCGTGACGTAGTGGTACACTTGCATGTTGGACTGAAGCAATATGCGTGCATCCGGATACGGGGTGCCCTTCCAGATACCCTTGTAGGCATCATAGACCTGGTATCCGACGGCCGTGGAGATGTCGGCTTCCTTCTTCTGGAGAACCGAAACCTGCGCGAAGGTTGAGTTCGAGGTGATGGTCGTCGGGATCTTGCAATACTTGAAGATGACCGCCGCAATCGCGTTCGCTGAAAGGTTGCTTGTTCCACCGATGGTGCCGCCGCTGACAATCAAGCGGTCCATCGACATTTTTTCCGCTGCATCCGCCGGGCCGATAGAAACCAGCGCGATGAGGGCCATCGCAATGAGACCAGCCGTAACCGTGTATCTGGATCGCAAAATCTTATTCATGAATTCCCCTCCTTCATCATCTGAGTGCTTATTCTCATGGTCCACCCGCTCGGATGGGCCATCCCTTTCTCTCCGGAACCTAGATTATCTGGTATATATTACAACTTTCATGCCGGAATGAAATCCTGGCGGACCTGTGTATCGGATCGCGGAAATCAGAGAACCGTCGATACTATCCACATGACTTTCTTACAGATCATCTGAATACCTTTCCGGATATTTTTCGTCGGCACGTGCCTGCCGAAATGAACAGGAGGCCCTTGAACCGCAGCTGTGAAATAATTTGTTGCATTTAATCGTTGCATGTAACAGTATGTTGCGGAAATATAACCTCGTCTGCAAGGAAAAATCCATGAACGTATCCGGCATCCAAATCGGCCTTATCCATGCCTCCCAGGAGCTGATCAGGGAAGCCCAACGGCTGGCACAGAAAAAAAATTACCGCCTTCTCGTGGAACCCTACTGCATCGACGCGGCTGTCCCCGTGGGCAAGCGAATGGAGGACGAAGGCATTTCGGTTATCATCAGCCGCCGGTACACCGCAAGCGTCCTCCGGAAACATCTTACCATACCGGTCCTTGGCGTTCCCGTTACATTCTTTGACGTATACCAGTGCCTGTGGCGCGCCGCAAAAAAATGGAAAACGATTCTCTTTCCCCTGTACCGGGGCAATGTCGAAGGCGACCGAATCGTTGAATTGAAGGGCATGATCGGCGCGGAGATCCTCTATTACGAATACGAAACCACGAGGCAGATGGAGGAGGCCGTGCTGTGGGGAAAGCAGCAGGGATGCCAGGGCGTCGTCGGGGGACCGATCACGAAAAGCCTCGCCCTGCAATCGGGTATGGAATGCGTGGAAATCACCTCCAGCAGCGAATCCATCGAATTCATCATGGAGGAAGCCTACTGGGTCGCCGTCAATCGAAGAAGGGAAAAGGAGCAGACGCACCTGTACAAGACCATCGCCGATATGGGTTCGAAATGCGTCATCGCCGTTGATCAGAGCGGTTTCGTCAAGATCTCCAACGAACTCGCCAGGAACCTGCTGAAAATATCCGATGACCGTAGCGAACCCCGGAACATACGGGATCTTCTTCCCGTGGAAGAGATCCTGCGCGTCATCCGTAAAGGAAGCACTCTGAACTATCACGTGGAAAAGATCGGGGGCAGGCCTTATCTGATCGAATACATTCCGGCGGAACTGGACAACAAGAGCATCGGAGGCATTGTCACTCTGCAGGACACCGAAAGCGTCATGAAAGCGGAAAGCGAAATCCGCAGAAGCATGGCGAAGGGGCTCGTGGCGAAGTACGCCATCGACGATTTCATTTACGACAACCAGGAGACGGAAAAACTCATCAATCATGTGAAGAAATATGCGGCCCGGGATTCCACGATCCTCATCACGGGGCCGACCGGCACGGGCAAGGAAATTATCGCCCACGGCATTCATCGGTTGAGCAAAAGAAAAACAGGCCCTTTCGTCTCGATCAATTGCGCTTCCATTCCCGAACAGCTTCTGGAGAGCGAGCTGTTCGGCTATGAAGAAGGCTCGTTCACGGGGGCGCGGCGCGGCGGCAAAACCGGCCTCTTCGAGCTCGCCCACCGGGGCACCATATTTTTGGATGAGATCGGCTCCATGCCACTGAGCCTGCAGGGCCGTTTTCTCCGGGTCCTGCAGGAAAGAGAAGTCATGCGGGTCGGCGGCGATCGGCTGATCCCGATCGATGTGCGGGTGCTTGCCGCGACCAACGAAGATCTCCGGCACAAAATCTCTGCCGGACATTTCCGGGAAGATCTGTTTTTCAGGATCAATGTCCTGAGTCTGAAGATCCCGCCGCTCAGCGAGAGGCCGCAGGATGTCCCCCGGCTGGCAAACTGCCTGATTGATCAGCTCTCGCACAAACACGGCCTTCCGCTCTTGGAGATGCCAAAGCCCTGCATGGAAAAACTGGCATCCCTGTCCTGGCCCGGAAATGTGCGCGAGCTTTCAAATTTTCTCGAAGGGTTGATTATTCTCTGCGAAGGAAGTTTCTCCGACGATATTTTTCGGAAGCAATACGCCGAACTTCTCAGCTACTCTCAAGCGGGGACTCCCGAAAACGAGGCAGCAGATGTCGCCAGACCGGTGGCAAGAGCAGCACCGGGAGGAAATCCGGAGGAGGGACCCGCCCGCATGATAAAAATCCTTGAGGAAAGCAAATACAACAGGACCACGGCGGCTCGGCGGCTTGGAATCAGCCGCACGACCCTTTGGCGAAAAATGAAGAAAGTCTCGTGATGCCAATGCGAGGCGTCCAATAACGGCCCTCTGCCGCGTGCGGGGCAAAGCTCCGGAAACACCGAATCGGACAATCGGATATGGAGGATGGAATGGTGAGCATGAATCTGGGGATCATCGGGCTCGGCAACGCAGGATCGGCGCTGGCACTTGCCTTATCCGGCCGCCTGCCGCTGATAGGTTACGACGCCAACCCTGAACGCCGGGCGGCGCTCGACGATCTCAACTTGGTTTGGGCGGAATCAGTCGCCGAAATCGCGTCCAAGGCGGATACGGTCGTGTTGTCGCTGCCGCGGCCGGAGATATCGAAGTCGGTTGTCGCGGATCTCCTGGGCGCCGGCGGACGGACGTCGATCATCATCGAAACCAGCACCGTCACGCCCAAGACCGCGCGCGCGATGGATGAGATGTGCCGGGCGGCCGGCGTCGCCTTCGTCGACGCGGCGATCACCGGCGGCGTAAAAGCGCTGGCGGCAGGCAGCGCGACTTTTCTTGTCGGCGGCGAGGAGGCGGCTTTTCGGCAGGCGAAGCCTGTGCTCGACATGCTGGCCAGGAAGATCCACCACCTGGGCCCCGCCGGGGCGGGGAGCGGGATGAAGATCGTTCACAACGGAGTCATGCACGCCCTCATGGTCGTGCTGATCGAGGCCGGCGCGATGGCCAGGAAACTCGACATCCCCATGAAGACGCTTCTGCAAGTCCTCGGCAGGCCCGACGGCATTCAGCGACCACTCGATCACCGCTTCCGCGAACGAATTCTGGAGGGTCACTATGCCGGCGGCATGTCCGTCGCAAATGCGCACAAGGATTCCATGCTGTTTCTGGAGACTGCACAGGAGAGCGGCGTGCCGTTGTTTGCAACCCTTGCCGCGCATACGCCGTATGAAATCGCACGGCAACACGGCATGGAGGCGTTGGACTACGCGTCGCTCGCGAAGCTGTGGGAAGAATGGTGCCATCTCGATTTCGCCGAGAAATGATGGAAACGGTGCTGGCAGCCCCGGTTTGGTCGCGAGCCTGGGCGCCGGGAGGCGCTTTGGGATCGGGGCAGGTCCGGAAATGGACAAAACGTATGCGGAGTGATATGCGTCAAAAGTGGGGCGGAAAGTGGGACGGGAAAGGGAGAATCATCCTATGGCCGAATCCAAGAGGACACTTCTTCCGGACGCGACGCGACACCTTGCGCGTTTTTCTTCACAGTTGCGGTTCCGGCAGATTCCTCCCGATGTTGTGGAACGCATCAAGTTGTCGATCCTCGACAGCATCGGCGTGTGTCTGCACGGCGCGACCTTGCCCTGGACGCGGATCGTGCGGGACATGGTAGAAGCCGAGGCGGCCAAGCCGGTTGCCGCCATTTTCGGCAGCGGGAGGAGGACTTCAGCAGCGGGCGCCGCGCTGGTGAACAGCACCGCCGGCCATGCCTTCGAGCTTGACGACATCCATAAAGAGTCGATCATCCATCCGGGGTCGCTCGCGATGCCGGTGGCGCTTGCGCTCGCCGAGGCGAAAGGCGGGGTGAGCGGCAAGGACTTCATCACCGCGATGATTGCGGGCTACGAGGTGGGCGCGCGCGTTGGCAATGCCGCCACCGTGCGTCTGCTGCTCAACGGATGGCACCCCCAGGGTACTTCGGGCGTCTTTACGGCGGCGGCAACGGCGGCGCACATGCTGGATCTCGATGAGGAGAAAACACTGCACACCTTCGGTATTGTCGGATCGCAGGCCGGAGGCCTGATGGCCTCCCAAGAAGGCGCCATGGTCAAACGCCTGCACTCCGGACGCGCCGCGCAGAGCGGCGTGTACGCGGCGCAGCTCGCAAATCGCGGCTTCACCGGCATCACCGACGTGCTCGAAGCGTCCTATGGAGGATACCTGGTCACACACTCCGACAGACCCGCACCGGAGAAGATCGTCGCCGGCCTCGGGACATCCTGGGAGACACTGAACGTCGGTTACAAGGCCTATGCAGCTGTGACCAGCATCCATACGGCCCTGGATGCTCTTGCGCAGATCATGCGCGAGCAGGAACTGACCGCCGACGACATCGCAGCGGTCGATGCGGCCATCAGCGAGGCGACCTACGTCCACTGCGCTTGGGAATATACGGCGCAAGGCGTGACCGCAGCGCAGATGAATCTCTATTACGGCCTTTCGATGATTGCCCTCGAAGGCACAGCCTTCGTCGAGCAATACAGCGAAGACCGGCTCCGCGATCCGCGCGTGCTCGGCTTCATCCCGCGCATCCACGCCCGCATCGATCCGGAGATCGACGCCCTCGGCGCGACGTTTCGCCACGCCGCACGCGTTGCCGTCGATACCCGCGACGGGCGCACGTTCCGGCGCGAAATCCTGACGCGCCGCGGCTCGGCCGAAAACCCGCTTCGGCAAGATGAAATCGTCCATAAATTCCGTGAAGTCACACGCCCCTGCTTAACGCCGTCCGATGCCGGGCGCGTCGTGGAACTGGTGGGCGAGATCGAAAAGCTCGACAGCCTCGACGAGCTGATCCGTATCGTTGCGGCGCCGACGAAACCCTGACCCGATTGACGCTGAAGGAGGATCCGCGAAAAAGACCATTGCTGAACACCTGGCCGAACATTTTCTGTTTTTCGATACGACAGGCTGCCCTCCGAATCGTATCGGGCGTCAAACGCCTGCTGCTCGACTACCTCGATGTTGAGCTGGCCGGAAGCCGCAGTGAAACGGGCAGGATCGCCGGCTCCGCTATGCCCGGGTCGCCGGGGGAAAGCCCATCAGACTTCGATCTGATCACGGTCATTCCTCCGGGGATAAGTCGCGAAAGATCACATCTTCCGTCTTAAAGTCTGGGCGGCGACATGGATCGGATCCCAGGCGGGGCTGAAGGGCGGGGAGTAGGCAAGATCCAGGTAGCCGATCTCGTCGATGCCGAGCCCGGCCCACAGGGCGCAGGCCAGGGCGTTGACCCGGCTGACGACACCCGCCTCACCGATCGCCTGGGCGCCCAGGAGCCGCCCCGAAGCGCGGTCTGCGACGAGGTGAATCCCCAGCTTCTTCGGTCCCGGCATGGAGGGCGCGATCGCGTTTCCCCAGATGATCGTCGATGCAGGATGGAATCCCGCCGATACGGCCTCCCGCTCGCCGATGCCGGCCGCCGCCACCTCGAGGCCGAACACCTTGAAGGACTGCGCGCCGACGATCCCCGGGAAGATCATGGCCTTTCCACCGATATTCGCGCCGGCGACGCGCCCCTGCTTGTTGGCGATATCGCCGAGCGGGATATGGACCCATCTGCGGCTGACGCGGTGATAGGATTCGCAGCAGTCGCCGGCGGCGTAAATCCCTTCCCGGCCGGTCTTCTGGGAAAAATCGACGGCGACAGCCCCGCTCTTGCCGAGCGGGACGCCCGCGGCCTTCGCCAGTGCCGCATCGGGCCGGACGCCCACCGCCAGAAGGACAAGATCCGCATCGAGATCGCCGCGGCTTGTAAGAAGGCGCAGCCCGCCGTTCCCGCTTCCTTCGATCGCCAGGGTCTCGGTGTTCGCCAGAAATGTGACCCCGTTCTTTTCCATTTCCGCGAGAATCAGCTTCCCGAACTCGGGGTCCCAGCGGTTGACGGGCAGTTGTCCGCGGTGAACGACCGTTGTCTCGATGCCGCGCGCCCGCAGCGCCTCGCACATCTCCATGGCGATGAACCCCGCCCCCACGATGACGGCCTTGCGGCAGCCCTTTTCCCCGATATAGGCCTTGATCGCCAGGGCCTCTTCGAGCTTCTTGAGGGTAAAGACGCCCGGGAGGTCGGTCCCGGGGATTTCCGGACGGATCGCCAGCGTCCCCGTTCCCAGGACGAGAATGTCGAAGGGCAGTTCGCTCCCGTCGCTCAGGCGGACCTTCGCCGATTTTGCGTCGATTTCGTCCACCCGCGTCCGGATCCGCACGTCGACGCCGGACTCGCGGAACTTCTCCGGCGTTCTTGCCACCAGTTTCTTTTCGTCCCGGATTACATCGCCGATGTAATAGGGAGTCGGTCAGGCGGCCGCGGACACGAACCGCTCCTGCTCGATCATCGTGATCGACAACGAAGGATCGTGACGTCTGGCCTCGGCTGCGGCGGATGCGCCGCCCGCGCCGCCGCCAACGATCACCACTGACTTTGCCATGGGGAAAACCTCCTTCGGACCGGGATCGCCGCCTTACGCGGTTTTCAGTTGATACATGCGATAGAAGTAAAGGCCCGCACCGGCAAGGATCATGAGCAGGCACAGGAGCTGTCCCATGCTGAGCGCGCCGAAGACAAAACCCAGGTGGGCGTCGGGTTCACGGAAGAATTCGATGAAGAAGCGCACCAGGCCGTAACCGGCAATATACAACGCCAGAAGCGACCCCTCAAAGGGACGGCGCCTGCGGATCAGCCACAGAAACGCAAACAGAACGAGCCCCTCGAAAAGCGCCTCGTAAAGCTGCGAGGGGTGGCGGAGCTGCGCCGTGGGGTCCATCGGGAAAACCATCCCCAGCGGAGAGGCCGTAACGCGCCCGTAAAGCTCGCCGTTGATGAAGTTGCCGATTCTTCCGAAGGTGTAACCGAGGGGAATCGCCGGGCAGAGAAAATCGGCGAACCGCCAGAAGTCGATCCCGCGCCGCCGGCAGAAGACCAGGGAAGCGATCCAGACACCGATCGCGCCCCCGTGATAGGACATGCCGCTGATCCCGACGAAGCGGAACCCGTGCGAGAATTCGAAGGGCAGAAGGATCTCGAGGGGGTGGGCCAGATAATAGGAAAAATGGTAGAACAGCACATAGCCCAGCCGCGCGCCGAGCAGCAGCCCCAGGATCGCCCAGACGAAGTAGTCCTGAACCATCTCGGTCGAATACTCGTATCCTTCCTTCCGAATCCGATAGGTCGCCAGGACATAGGTAAGAAAAAAGGCGACCAGGTACATCAGGCTGTAGTAGCGCAGCTGAAACGAACCGATCTCGATCAGGTTCGGGCTGATGTGCGAAGGCAGGTGGCGCCACGCCTCGATCCACTGTTCCATTTCAGTAGGACTCCCCCTTGAGCGCTTCAACGTAAAGCTGCGCCGAATAGGCGGCCGTTGCGCCGTCGCCGCATGCCGTCACGACCTGCCGCAGCGTCTTCTCGATGCAGTCGCCGCACGCGAAGATCCCCTGCGCCGACGTGCGCATCCCGCAGTCGGCAATGACATAGCCGGCATCCGAAAGTCCGGCGACGCCGCGCAGGATGTCCGTGTTGGGGATGAGGCCGATGAAGATGAAGACGCCCTCCGCAGGGATCGTTCTTTTGATCCCGGGCAATTTCACGTCCCGGATCTTCACGCCTTCGACGAAATCCCGGCCCACAACTTCTTCGATGACCGAGTCCCACGCGAATTCGATCTTGCCGTTGTCCATCGCCCGCTTCTGCAGAACCGCATCCGCCCGCAGGCGCTTCCGGCGATGGACCACCGTGACCTTCGACGCGAAAGTCGTGAGAAAGAGCGCCTCCTGGATCGCCGTGTTCCCGCCGCCGACAACCACCACTTCCTTCCCCCGATAGAACGGCCCGTCGCAGGTCGCGCAAAAGGAAACGCCCCGGCCGATGAACCCCTCTTCTCCCGGAACCCCCAGGCGGCGCCAATGCGCTCCTGTCGAAACGACGACCGCCAGGGCCTCGAAAATCTTGTCGCCCGCCGCGACCCGCCATCCTTCGACGGCCCCCCAGGATGTCTTCTCGACCCCGGTCACGTCCGCCGACGCAAACTGCACGCTGAAGGCCGCCGCCTGCTTCTTGAACCGCTCCACCAGCTCGAACCCGTTGATCCCGTCGGGCATCCCCGGATAATTCTCGATGATATCCGTCACCGTGATCTGGCTCACGGAGGTCGCCCCTTCGATGAGGAGCGTCTTCAGGCCCGCCCGGGCCGTATAGAGTCCGGCCGTCAATCCGCCCGGCCCCCCGCCGACGATCACAACATCCTGGACCTGCTCCGGTAACGTTACGCCTGCCATGCGTCTTTGTCCCCTTTCGCTGCGTCCCCGCTGCCGGCGGGGCGCACAATTATTAAACGAAATCGCCCTTCATTGCAAAGGAATCTCACCGGCCGGTCATCGTTCGGCGAAAACCCTCTGTGCCATTGCTTTTGCGGGCGCTCCATACGCGCTTGACAGTCCGGAGCCTATTGCCTATAAGGACGTGACCGCGGGTCACCATCTTGCCGCATGGAGGAAGACATGTCGGACAATCCCCTGCACCTGCTCATGAACCCGAAATCCATCGCCACCGTCGGCGCCGGCAACAACCCGCTGAAGATGGGGACCATGCAGGCCCTGAGTATCCTCTGCGACGGCTACCGGGGGGCGTTCTACCCTGTCCACCCTGTGGAGAAGCTCGTCCTGGGCCGGAAGGCCTATCCGTCCGTCGCCGCGCTGCCCGAGACACCCGACCTCGCCATGCTGATCGTCCCCACCGATCAGGTGGCGCAACTGCTGGAAGAATTCGGCCGGATCGGGACCAAGCGGGCGATCGTGATCAGCGCCGGCTTCAAGGAAACGGGCGCTGACGGCCGCGGCATGGAGCAGAAGCTCAACGAGATCGCCGCCCGCTATGGCATGCGCTTCCTCGGCCCGAATTGCGTCGGAATGATCAACAGCCAGATTTCCCTGAACATGACCGTCGGCCGCTGGTCGGACCGGCCCGGACGGCTCGGACTCGTCTCCCAGAGCGGCACCTACATCACCCAGTCTCTCTGCTGGCTGAAGGACAAGGGCATCCGCTTCAGCAAAGCGATCAGCGTCGGGAACGAGGCCAACATCAACCTTGCCGACGCCCTGGAATACCTGGGCGAAGACGAAGCAACCAAGGCCATCATTCTGTATATCGAGGGCATCCGCGGCGGGCAGCGGTTTGTCGAAGTCGCGCGGAAGATCACGCCGCGAAAGCCGGTGCTGGCCCAGTACGTGGGCGGCTCGGCCGCCGGCGCCAGGGCGGGCCAGAGCCATACCGGGGCGATGGCGGGCCCCGATTCCCTGTACGAAGGCGTCTTCCGCCAGGCGGGGGTCCTCCGCGTGCAGACCCTCGAGGAGCTTTACGGCCACGGCTGGGCGCTCGCTACGCAGCCGCCGCTGCAGGGCCGCAGGCTCGGCATCATGACGAATTCCGGCGGACCGGGAACGGCCATCTCCCATACGGCTGACACCGGCGGCATGGAAATTCCCCGCTATTCGGAGGGGCTCCAGCGGAAGATCCGCCGCCACATCCTGTCCCACGCCTCCAGCGCAAACCCCGTGGACATGACCTTTCACCTGGACATGCAGCTGCTGTCGACGACGATCCCCGAGATGATCATGAAGAGCGGCGAAGTCGACGCCATGATCATCCACGGCGTCATGAACAGCGGTTTCATGCGCGACATCCTGCCGCACCTTCGGCACGTCATGCCCGACATCACCATGGAGAAGATCGAGGAAATGTTCCACCCGGACATGTCGGGAATGGTGGAATTGCCCCAGAAGTACCGGATGCCTCTCCTGGCCTCGTCATTCTTCGGCCGCGAGGACAACTGCACGGCGGCCTATATGGACCATGACATCCCCGTCCTCGATACGCCGGAGAAGGCGGCCCGGGCCATGCTGGCCCTTCTCCGGTACAAAGAGATCCGGGAGCGGAAGCAGGGGGCGGCAGCCCCGCTTCCCCCGGCCGATGCCGAAGCGAAAGCGCTTCTGGCGAAGGCAAAGGAAAAAGGACAGAAGGCCCTTGACGAGCACCAGGCCAAGCGCATCCTCGCACGGTACGGAATCCCCGTTGCAACGGAGGTTCTTGTCGAAAGCGAGGATGCGGCGCTGGACGCGGCGCGGAAAATCGGCTATCCCGTCGCAGCCAAGGCCTGCTCATGGCGGATACCGCACAAGAGCGGCAAGGGGCTTCTCGCCCTGCGCCTGACATCGGATGGCGATGTCCGGGCGGCCTTCCGCAGCATCAGGACGGCGGCCGGCGCCGACATAGCCGTTCTGATCCAGGGAATGGTCCGGGGCGAGCGCGAGTTCGTCGCCGGGATGACGCGCTTCCCTTCCTTCGGTCCCTGCATCCTCTTCGGCCTCGGCGGAGTCTTCACGGAGGCCCTGAAGGACAACGCCATCCGCTGCGCGCCGCTGCCGGATGCCGACGCAGAAGAAATGATCTTCGACATCCGCGCCCGTGACCTGCTGGGAGCTTTCCGCGGCCTGCCCCCGGTGGATATTGCTTCGCTGACAGGCATTCTCAGGAAACTGGGCGCCATCGCCCTCCTCCACCCCGAAATCGCCGAGATCGATCTGAACCCGATCATCATCGACGGCGACAAACCGGTCGCAGTGGACGCCTTGTTCGTGCTTGCCTGATGCGGGCCCGAATAATCTTCAAGCCGCCTCGTGGACGGGATTCTTGAAATATTTTGGCGATATCCGTCAAAATTTTCTATTTGACGGGTGGGGACTTTTTTACTATAAGCGGCGCAGACTTGAAACAGGTCATACCATCGAACAGTCGTCCACATCTTCCTGAACATTGAGACCCTGTATTTGCCAAGGAGCATGTCATGAACCAAGCTGCAAAGCATTGGGAACGGCATCTGCCGGAAGGGAAGTACGGAGCCCACCTTTTCCCGGAGTTTGAAACGCGCGCCAAGGCCGTTTCCGCCGAGATTCTCCGTGTAAAAACGCCGACGGAGGCAAGAGACGCACTCCTGGATCTCATGCGGTCGCTTCAGGTGAAGAAAGCAGTCGCAGTGCATTGCCCGCTCCAGGAGAAGGCCGGGATCCACGAGGCGTTGAAGTCCGCCGCGATCCAACTCTTCACCGAACGGGCCGACATCGCCGAGCATGCGGCAACAGCCGACGTCGGCATCTCCGGCGTGGAATTCGCCGTCGCCGAAACGGGGAGCGTCTGCCAGAAGGCTTCGGCCGTCGAGGACCGCCTCGTCTCGATGCTGCCGCCCGTCCACATCGCTTTCCTCGACAGCAACCGCGTCATCCCCGGCATCGAGGATGCCTACGAAATCTTCAGCAAAGTCTTCGACCGCGGCTATATCAGCTTCATTACGGGGCCCAGCCGGACCGCCGACATCGAACGCGTGCTCACGATCGGCGTTCACGGTCCGAGCCGCTTCATTCTCATCGCCGTCGATGAAGCCGGTGGGGAAGGGAGGTGACGTCATGGCCGAAGAAAAGAGCCTGAAAAAGAGAATCCGCGAGAAGCTCGACGATGAAGTCCTGCGCGCCAATCTCGGCCGCTTCGCCGAGGTCTATCCCGCCGCCCGCGCCAAGGCCTTCGAAAACGTCCCCAACCTGGAGGAGCTTCGCGAAAAGCTGCGCCTCATGAAGCTCGACACCGTCGCCCGTCTCGACGAGATCGCCGACCGCTTCCAGGCGGAGGCCGAAAAAAGGGGTGTAACGGTCTATCGCGCCAGGGACGGCAAAGACGTCAAAAAGTATCTCCTCGACCTCTGCAGGAAAAAAGGCGTGAAGCGCATCGTCAAGTCCAAATCCATGGCCTCCGAGGAGATCGATCTCTCCCAGGCCTTTGCGGAGGCGGGTCTCCACTCGCGGGAAACGGATCTCGGGGAATGGATCATCGCGCTCGCCGGCCAGAAGCCTTCCCACATGGTCATGCCGGCCATCCACCTGAGCCGCTACCAGGTGGCCAAGTACTTCTCCAAGGAGATGAGCAGGGACATCCCGCCGGATATCCCCTTCCTGGTACAGGCGGCGAGGCAGAATCTCCGCGAGGAATTCCTGCGGGCCGACATGGGCATCTCCGGCGCCA
>DIWJ01000008.1 GCA_002428445.1 Syntrophaceae bacterium UBA6109 | reverse complement strand
CAGAAATGCACGGCCCCTTTTTTTGTCGACATGTCCAGCAACGCTGCCTAAACGCGTCAAGGGAAACGCTTCCCCTCATGACAGGCACATCCGTTGTCGCCTATTCTGCCGGCACGTCTTCGGGCGTCGAGCGCCCCTCGCCGCTTCCTCTGTAAAGAAAGCGCTCGAAAAGGCGATGGAACGGAGTCCAGTCCGAATCCTTGTCTCCGGATGACCGGATGAACTCCTGGAAGGCATTCACCTTCGCGTCAAGATCGTCGACGTAATGGACCATGAGAGCTTCAACGGTCTTCGGTCGTTTCGGCGATCCGTATTCCAGGACCCCGTGGTGACTCAGCAGGATGTGCCGCAGCTCCAGGGCTGTCTGTTTGGGAAAGTTTTCGACAGCGGCGATCTTCTCGTCGAGAATTTCCAGGCCGATGGCGATGTGACCGATCAGGCGCCCCTCGTCGCTGTAGTCGATGAGCCGCTCGAACGACAGCTCCCGGATCTTGCCGATGTCGTGCAGGATGCCGCCGGCGAAAAGCAGATCGCGATTGCCTCCGCCGTAGTGATCCGCGACCTTCTCGAGAAGCCGGACGACCGAAAGCGTATGCTCGAGAAGACCCCCGACGTACATATGGTGAAAACCCTTGGCCGCGGGCGCGCGTTTGAATTTGTTCATCAGCGGCTCATCCCCGAAAAAAACCTGCAGAAGCGCTTGAAGCGCAGGATCGGTAATCTTCTCCGCGTACCCTCTCAGGGCGGCAAACATCTCCTCAGGGTCTTCCTGTGTCGTGCGGAAGTAATTCGCCGGATCCAGCCGGTCCTCCTCCAGTTTCACCGCGCGGGAAACGGACAGCTGAACAATGTTCCTGAAGTGCACGACACGGGCATCGAGCTGGATCACGTCTCCTTTCTTGAAGGCGCGGTCCCACTCCAGGGCGTTTTCCCAGATCTTCCCATCCACCTCCCCCGTCCTGTCCCGGAGACGAAGATTCAGATAGGGAGCCCCCTTCAGGGAATAGGCGAGGTTCTTTTCGACGACGAGGAAGGAATCCTCGATTCTGTCGCCCGCCTTCAGGTCCTTGACGTAAATGCTTTTTCTCATCAGCCGGTCACCCTTTCCACGTGCGTATAGATTTTCATCCTGCCGCCCCGGACCGCTCCCACCAGCGTCATCCCGGCTTCGGAGGCAAGGCGAACCGCCTCCAATGTCGGAACCGAGAGAGAGGCAAACAGCTGAATTCCCATGTTCCACAGCTTGCCGACGATCTCCGCCGACACCCTGCCCGTGCGGAAAACCATCTTGTCGGCGCAATCGATGCCCTGAAGCAGGGCGTATCCCGCCAGCATGTCGATCGCGTTGTGCCGGCCGATGTCCTCGCGAACAACAAGAACCTCTCCCGCATCAGCGAGGGCGGCCGCATGGGTGCCGCCCGTCGTGTCGTGGAGACGCGCCCGGCGAAGAAAATCTCCCATGAAGAGCTCGATCCTCTCCGGAGAACAGGAAATCGTGCGCGGAAGCGGCGGCCTTCTTCTTGTCGCCGGCGCCAGCAACCCCTTCGCACCGCTGGAGGTTATGCGGCGCCCCTCCGGGAGGGAGGCGAGTCCCTGAGCGGGCTTCCCGGGAGAGAGGCGGATGCGCACTTCCCGTCCCTCCGCCGCTGTTTCCAGCGCGGAGAAAGATTCCCGGTTTTCCAGCAGCCCCTCGGACCGCAGGTACCCGACGGCGAGCTCCTCGGAATGCCGGCCCGAGAAGGCGATCGCCGCCACCCTGCAATCATTGAGATAGACATCGAGGGTTTCTTCCCGTATCAGTTCGGTGCGCACGCGGGAATAGCCATGACCGTCATGGACCAGCACTTCCTGTTGTTCGATATCGTTCAAGACAGTCCCTTCACGGATTATTCCCGGAGGATTCGCTGATCCCCTGTGCGGATGGTCAACTTCGTCGCGTCAAAATATTCCATCAGCGGGATGATGTACTTGCGGGACAGTCCCGTCAACTCTTTCATGCCGGCGGGCGTCGCCTTTCCCTCGCGCAGGAGATAGGCCCGATAGTCTTCCCGCAGTTTTGAAAGAACGTCCCGATGAAAATAGAGATCCTCGGTGACCTTGACGAGGGCGCCCTCCTTGAGCATCGACTGGACAAGGCTCAGCGCCTCCGCTCTCCGCGCGCGGAAAGGGTCCATCGCGTCTTTGAAGGAAGGGACGGCAAGCCCGGCATCGAGATAGGACTTCAAGATCTCGCTGCGCATCTCATCGAGCCCCCCGGCGAGATTGACGCGGTGTCCCGCCAGACGCACGCTTTCACGATCGATGACGACCTTGCCCACCTTCTCCAGGCCGCTCAGCGCGGCATGGTACAGCTTCGGGCCGATGCCGGACCCGAGCATCGTGCGCAGTTCTTCCCGCGGCGTCCCCTCCTTCAGGGGGAAGCGGGCATGAAAGGAACGAAGCCCCTCCAGGATTCTCTCCTGCAGGTTCTCAAAAACGGACCGCAACAGGACCCTTCCTTCCTCCCGGTCGATCAGCAGGGCTTCCCGTCCCGCCAGAAGACTCTCCAGGATTCTTTTCAGACGGCCGGCTGAATAACCCGTACGCGCGATCAGTTCCGTCGTTTCGATGCCCTTCAGACCGGCGCGGCCGATAAGAGTCGCCGTGCGGTCGTTCTCCGATCCCTGACGGATGCGCCGAAGTTGCTCGAGAACCGGCGCCGAACGGCGTTTGTGCTTGGCAGGCAGAGGATCGAGAATAACGCCTCCTCCGATTGTTGTGACCGGGGAATAACTGCGGATGACGTATCGGTCGCCGGCGACCGCCACGATCGGAGAGACCAGAATCAGCTGGGCATATCCTCCCTGACCCGGTTCCCACTCGTCCTGCTCCAGCAGGAGAATCCGCGCCATCACCTCGCTGGTCCCCACGTGGAAACGGACCAGGGAACGGTTTTTGAGCTTCCTGCCCGCGCTGGCAAGATAATCACAGAAGACGTCCAGCCGCTGCGTGGGGAAGACCGTCCCCGGGCGGGCCAGGACATCGCCCCTCTCAATCAGAGCTTTGTCGACGCCCTGAAGGTTGAGCGCCGTCCGCTGGCCGGTTTCCGCGGATGTTACGGGCTGGTTGTGAACCTGGATGCCGCGAATTTTCGTGACGACGCGCCGCGGAAACACCTCCACTTCATCGCCCGTATCGATCCGGCCCGAGAGCAGGGTGCCCGTGACTACCGTCCCGAATCCCTTCATGGTGAAGACGCGGTCGATGGGGAGACGGAAAATGCCGGCGTCCGCCTCTTCCTCGACCTCGGACGCCGTTTTCTGCAGTTCCTGAAGAAGTTCGTCGATACCGGCCCGCGTGGCCGATGAAAAAGGTACGGTGGGAGAGTTTTCCAGAAACGTCCCCTGCAGGAAATGACGGACATCGTCGGTCACAAGGCTCAACCAGTCCGGTTCGACCAGGTCGATCTTCGTAAGGGCGACCAGTCCCTTCTTGATTCCCAGAAGCGAGCAGATGTGCAGGTGTTCCCTCGTCTGCGGCATGACCCCTTCGTCGGCCGCAATGACCAGAACAACGAGGTCGATCCCCGCCGCGCCGGAGACCATGTTCTTCACGAAGCGCTCGTGGCCCGGCACGTCGACGAGCCCGAGCGTCCGGCCGTCGGGAAGGTTCAGGGAGGCAAAGCCGAGTTCGATGGTGATCCCCCGCTCCTTCTCCTCCTTGAGCCGATCGGTGTCGACGCCGGTCAGCGCCTTGACGAGCGACGTCTTGCCGTGGTCCACATGCCCGGCTGTTCCCATGACGAGATGTTTCATGGTGCGGAAAATAACAGACAAGACCGCATTTCACAACCCGATTTTCGACTCGCCCCTTATCCAACGGGCGTCCTGCGTGTCGGCTCTTCCGTATCGCCGTACCGACGACCGGTTTCCGCCGCGGACGGATTTCAAAAAGGGGAAAAATCTGTTAAGGGTGGATCATTGGAGAAGCCGCTGATGAGAATACTGGGTTTGGACTATGGCGAGAAAAGAATCGGCGTCGCCCTCAGCGACGAGCTCGGCCTTACGGCCCAGCCGCTGATGACGCTGCAAAGGAAGAATCGCCGTCAGGATCTGGAGAGCCTTGCCGGGATCATCCGAACCTATGGGGTGGAAAAAATCGTCGTCGGCTATCCGCTGCGGCTCGACGGCTCGGAAGGCATCCAATGCGAAAAGGTGCAGCGGTTCATCGCTTTCCTTGCGTCCGCTTTCGGGCTTCCCGTCGTTCGCCGGGATGAGACGCTCTCGACGCGGCAGGCCGAGGATATCCTTGAAGAGGCCGGCGTCCGCCGCGAGAAGAGGCGTGAACTGGTCGACAAGATTGCGGCCGGTCTCATTCTGCAAAGCTATCTGGACGCCTCGCGAGAAGAAAAACCCGGAAACCCTGGAAACGAATTGTGACGATGGACGATATCAGGAAAAACTTGCGACGGGGAGCGGTGATCCTGGCTGTTGGTCTCGTCTTTTCCTTCCTGGCATTTCTTCACCATATCCAGAGTCCCGTCGGCGCCGGGACCGGAACCGTTACCCTGGACATTCCAAAAGGGTCGTTGCTTCGCCAGGTCGCGGACGGTCTCGACCGGCACGGCCTGCTGAAAAGCCGGTTCCTCTTCTATGCCCTCGTCTACGGGAAAGGGCTCTCGGGACGCCTCCAGGCGGGGGAATACGAGTTCGCCGGTTCCCTCTCTCCGCTGAAGATCCTCGACAAAATGGTGCGCGGCGACGTGAAGGCCTATGAGGTGACGATTCCCGAGGACCTGACGGTGAGGGACATCGCCGCACGGATCAACGCATCAATGAGAATCGATGAGGCGCGCTTCATGGATCTGGCGGCCGATCGCAAATTCCTCTCCTCTCTCGCGATCGATGCCCCCACGGCAGAGGGGTATCTCTTTCCGGAAACCTACCTTCTCACCCGCTCCATGTCGACTGAGGAAATCTTTCGGTCTATGGTCCGGCAATGGCAGAAGCGCCTCACTCCGGATCTCCGGCAGCGCGCGGCCGCCCTGGGTCTGTCGACTCATGAACTGATGACGCTCGCCTCACTGATCGGCAAGGAAGCGCGATTGGCGGAAGAAAAACCTCTGGTTTCCGCCGTTTTCCACAACCGCCTGAAGAAGAAGATGAGGCTGCAAAGCGATCCAACGGCTGTCTACTCACTTGAAAAGACGGAGAAAAAGGTCACATCCCAGGATCTGCGGAAAGACACCGCACACAACACCTACCGCATCGACGGCCTGCCGCCCGGCCCCATCGCAAATCCCGGCGCCGACTCTATCCAGGCGGCCCTGAACCCGGCGCCCGTGGATCACCTGTATTTCGTCGCCAAAAATGACGGTTCCCACCACTTTTCCTCCACCCTCTCCGCCCACCGGCAAGCGGTCATAAAATACCAGATTAATAAGAAAAAAATCTGATTTTTCCTCTTGACAAACCCCTACCCGTCCTTTATGTTAAAGCCACGTGGAGGAAAGTGGAGGTTTGTGGAGGATAAACCGTGTCGGTTTTCCGTGGGCGTTTCTACCACACCATCGATGACAAAGGGCGAATCCTCTTCCCGGCGAAACTTCGGGAGGTCTTCGCCGAGAACTATGACAACCGCATGGTCATCACCAACTGGAGCGGTTATCTCATGGTCTTTCCTTACGAGGAATGGCGAATCCTCGAGGAGAAGATCAGCCACAAGTCCATTATAGACAAGAAAGTGCGGGCCTTCCAGCGTTTTTTCATGTCCGGCGCCGTCGACTGTACCTTCGACAGCCAGGGACGCATTCTCGTCCCGCCGAATCTGCGTGAATATGCCGTGCTCGAAAAGGACATCGTCCTTGCCGGCATGATCCGCGTCATCGAGATCTGGAGCAAGGAACGGTTCGAGCTGGAGCTCCATCAGGCCGCGGAGGAGCAGGACACGTTTACCGAATACATTTCGGACCTGGGTATATGAGATGGGCGACGACCGGCCGAACTATCACAACCCGGTCATGCTCGAGGAGGTGCTCGAAGCCCTGCAATGCAGGCCGGGCGGCCTGTACGTAGACGGAACGGTCGGCGGCGCCGGACATGCGTACGAGATTCTGCGGCGCACATCTCCGGACGGGCGGCTGATCGGGTTCGACCTGGACGAGGATGCCCTGCAGGAAGCCGGCAGGCGCCTTGCCCCCTTCGGCGAACGGGCGTTGCTGATCCGGGGAAATTTCGCGGATACGGCCGCCGTCCTGAAGGAGCGAGGCATCGAAGAGATCGACGGCGTGCTGCTGGACCTGGGTGTCTCCTCCCGTCAACTGACGAGTCCCGAGCGGGGATTCTCTTTCAGTTCCGACTCCCCGCTGGATATGCGGATGGACAAGGGGCAGCGCATGACAGCCTTTACCGTGGTCAATTCGCTGCCTCAGGGTGATCTGGAGCGTATCCTCTGGCGGGGTGAGGAAACGGCGGGCAGGAAGATCGCCAGCGCCATTGTCGGCAGGAGGAAAGAGTCGCCGATTCGGACCACCGGTGAACTGGCCGCTCTCGTCGCCTCGACCGTCCCCGGTTACCGGCGCAGGCAGAGGATCCACCCCGCGACGAAGACCTTCCAGGCGATCCGGATCCACGTCAACGCGGAACTGGCCAGCCTGGAGAAAGCGATCCCGGGCATCGTTGCGGTACTCAAGCCCGGCGGGAGGTTTGTCGTTATCTCGTTTCACTCGCTCGAGGACCGGATCGCGAAACAAACCTTCCGGGAATTCGAGCGGGGGTGCACCTGTCCCAGGCAGGTGCCCATTTGCATCTGCGGGAAGAAGCCGCTGCTTCGCGTCCTGACGCGCAAGCCGATTCTTCCCTCCGAAGAAGAAGTGTCCCGGAATCCGCGCGCGCGCAGCGCCAAGATGAGGGTGGCGGAGAGGATTCGACCATGACCACGGCAGAATTGACGAAGATTTCCGCTTACGACGATGAACAGCCCCGCGCCGGCCTTGGAAAGTATTTCCATCTCCTCCTCGTCGTCTTCATCCTCATGTCGGTGGCCATCGCCTATGTGTGGTCCCATCTGCAAACAACTTCCCTGAACTACCGGATCGCCGAGGCGATCAGCGTCAACGACAAGCTCCTTGCCGAGCAGGTGAGGCTCAAGGTCGAATACGCAACGTTGAAGTCTCCCGGGCGCATCGAATCCATCGCCCGCGATAAGTTGCAGATGTCCTATCCCGGAAGGGATCAGGTCGTCTTGATCAAACCGTCGGGAAGCCCGCGATGACACGCTTATACCGGAAATGGCTGAGATTCCGATTGGGCACGCTCTTTGCGCTGTTCTTCCTGCTTTTTATCGCCCTCACTTCCCGCGCCTTCCAGCTGCAGGTTCTCGCCGGCCAGACCCTGAAGAACATCGCCGTCAAACAGCACACCAGGACGCTTCAACTCCAACCCGAACGCGGGATCATCTTCGATCGCAACGGCGAGAAACTTGCCGTCAGTGTGGCGACGGATTCCGTCTGCGCGGATCCCTCCAAGATCGCCCAGCCCGCGGCAGTCGCCCGCAAACTGGCGGCGGTGCTCGACATGAATGCGGAAACGATCTCCAAGCGGCTGACCGGCTCCAAACATTTCTGCTGGATCGCGCGCAAGATCAGCGCGGATCAGGCCGCCCGCGTGGAACACCTCGATATCGACGGCATCCTCCTCGTCAAGGAGCCCAAGCGCCACTATCCCAACGGCGAGATGGCCGGCCATGTGCTGGGTTTCGTCGGCACCGACGCCATGGGGCTGGAAGGCCTGGAACTCAAGTATGACCGGTACCTGAAGGGAACCGCGGAGAAGCTGACGATCGTCCGCGACGCCAAGGGCAAGATCATGGCTCCCCGGATGGAGCGGGCGGACAAGACGATCGCCGGACGGGAAGACAGCAACAACCTGATCCTCACCATTGACGGGCGGCTGCAGTATCTGGTCGAATCGAAGCTCAAAGAGGCGGTCCTCTCCAAAGGCGCCAAGGGCGGCATGGCGATCGTCATGGATCCCCGGACGGGCGAGATCCTGGCCATGGCCACCGACCCCGCTTTCAACCCCAACACGGCGACCAAGTCCCGCGCGGAGCGGATCAAGAACAAAATCATCGCCGACTGTTTCGACCCCGGATCGACTTTCAAGCCCTTTCTTGCCGGCGGCGCCCTCGAGGAAGGCGTCGTCAAGGAAACCGACGTCTTCTACTGCGAAAACGGCTCCTACGCCGTCGCCGACCGCGTATTCCACGAGGCGAACCGCCAGAAGCACGGCCGTCTTACCTTCGCCGACATCCTGAAGTATTCGAGCAATATCGGCTCCGTCAAGGTCTCCGAAAGACTCGGCAAGGAGAAATTCCACGAATACATCACGCGTTTCGGTTTCGGCTCGCGGACGGGAGTCGATCTCCCGGGGGAATCGCCCGGGCTTCTGCGGCCCGTCCGTTCATGGACACGCGTCGACACCTCCACGGCCGCATTCGGACAGGGCGTCTCCGTCACCGCCATCCAGCTCATCACCGCGCTATCCGCGATCGCCAACGGCGGCATCCTGATGAGGCCCTACGTTGTGCAGGGCGTCGTCGACAAGAACGGCCAGCTTGTCAAAAAATTCGTGCCCACGGTCGTGCGGCGCGTTCTGTCTCCGGAAACCTCCGCGCGTCTGACGGCAATCCTGACCAACGTGGTCCAGGACCAGGACGGAACGGGCAAGAACGCCCGCCTGGTCAATGTCGCCGTAGCCGGCAAGACCGGAACCTCCCAGAAATTCGATTTCAGCCGCCGCAAATATTCCTCCGAGCGCGTCCGGACGTCCTTCATGGGCTTCTTCCCGGCGCAGAACCCCCAGGTCGCCATCCTGGTGACGCTGGATGAGCCCCAGCGGGACAAGTGGGGCGGCATGGCGGCGGCGCCCGTCTTCCGCAACATCGGCGAGCAGCTGCTGACCACCATCAGGACGGACATCCGCGAGACCCCTTCCCTGCCTGTCGAAGCGGAGCGCTCCGCCGAAGAAGTCAACCTCCGCCTCGTCCGGGCCCCGCAGGTTGAAACGGATTCCGCGGACGCCGCAAGCGACTCCACCACGCCCAATTTCCTCGGGATGACGATGCGGGAGGCATTGAAGGCGGCAAAACAGAATCGCATCGAGCTGAAGATGGCGGGGAGCGGCTGGGCCGTTCGCCAGAAGCCCTCCCCCGGTACGCCGGTCGGAGACTTCCGCGTCTGCTCCGTTTCCTTCAGCCGGGAGGATTGACGAAAATGCCGAACCTTCCTCTCCCGATGCCCTCATCCCCTTCCGCCGCTGCGGCGTGCGGATTCGCCGCCGTCCGCCGTTCCTCCGCAGGACGGGGTTTCTGCAACCGGTCCGAAAGGTCGTCCTTTGTCAACCTTGACTGCCGCCGGTCTCGTGTTTTTCTGCGGGAGCGTCCCTGATGAGCGAGGTACGCATGGATATCGGCGCCGTCCTGAAAGACATCGAAATTCTCGACGCTCAGGGCCGCCCGCAGGGTGAAGTCTCTTCGATCTGCTACGATTCCAGAAAATGCGGTCCGGGAAGTCTTTTCGTCGCCGTCGGCGGGCTCAAGGTCGATGGCCATGATTTCATTCCCGAAGCGACCGCCCGGGGAGCGAAGTTCATCCTCCACGACCGCCCCTTTACGGCCGGACCGGGCCTCTTTGCCGCGCGGGTCCGGGACAGCCGCCGGAGCCTGGGCATCGCGGGGAAGAATTTCTACGGCCACCCCTCGTCGCGGCTGCCGCTGATCGCCGTGATCGGCACGAACGGTAAAACCACGGTGACCTACCTCCTCGAAGCGATCCTTTCCGCCGCCGGCTTTCGCCCCGGCGTCATCGGCACCGTCAATTACCGATACGGCGGCAGGATCCTGGCCGCATCGCACACCACCCCGGAGTCGCTCGATTTTCAGAGGATCCTCGCCGAGATGCTTGAGGGGGGCGCGACCCACGTTGTCGCCGAGATTTCCTCGCATGCGATCGACCTCGCCAGAATCGATGATTGCGAATTCGGGATCGGGGTGTTCACGAACTTCACCCAGGACCACCTGGACTACCACGGCACCATGGACAACTACTTCCGGGCGAAAAGGCGCTTCTTCACGGACGTCCTGCCGAGGAGTCCCAGGCGCTTCGCGGCACGCGCGATCGTCAATGCCGACGATCCCTGGGGCCGGAAGCTCGTCGAGGCGCTCGCCGAACCCGCCCTGACCTACGGGATCGAGGCGGCCTGCGACGTCCGGGCGGAATCGTACCGTCTCTCGCCGGAAGGCATCGAGGCGTCGATCGTCTCCGGATCCCGGCGGCTTGATGTGCGCTCGCCGATGATCGGACGCTTCAATCTCTACAACATCCTCTCCGCCGTCGCCGCAGCCGAGGCGCTCGGCCTCAGCGCCGATGCCGTCCGCGCCGGCATTTCCTCGCTTTCGGCCGTGCCGGGCCGGATGGAAAAGGTCAGCCGGAACGGCGAGCCGCTGGTCTTCGTCGACTACGCCCACACGGAAGACGCGCTCCGGCGGGTCCTGCAGAACCTTCAAGACTTCAAGACGGGCAGGATTTTCACCGTCTTCGGATGCGGCGGCGACCGCGACCGCGGGAAACGCCCGCTCATGGCGGGGGCCGCCGCCGACTACAGCGACGCCGTGATCGTGACCTCCGACAATCCCCGCACGGAGGAGCCGCTGGCGATCATCGGCGAGATCGAGGCGGGCATGAAGAAGGACCTCATCGCCAAGGTCGACCCCAGGGAACTCGGGCGGCGCGGAACGTCCAGGGTCTATGCCGTCATCCCGGACCGCGCGCAGGCGATCGAAGCGGCCATCCGGGCGGCCGCCGGCGGCGACACCGTGCTCATCGCCGGCAAGGGCCATGAAGACTACCAGATCGTCGGCTCGCGGAAATTCCCCTTCGACGACCGGACCGTGGCGCGTCAGGCGCTGGCCCGGTATGGGATTTCGGGAGGCCAGGAGCGATGACGTCCTCTCCGCCGCTTTCGATGCAAGACATTCTCCAGGCCACGGGCGGTCTTTCGCTCGCCGGCGACGGCGGCCTGGTCTTCACGGGCGTCTCGACGGACACGCGCAGTCTCCGCGAAGCAAATCTCTTCGTGGCGCTCCGGGGCGACCGGTTCGACGGCCATGGATTTCTGGGCGACGCCGTCCGCGCCGGCGCATCCGGCGTCGTCGTCGACAGGGATCTCTCCCCCGAAACGATGCGGGCGATTGGATCGGCCGCGGCCGTCCAGGTGGAGGATACGCTGGCGGCGCTCGGACAGATCGCCCGTTTCTGGCGCCGCCGCTTTGCGATCCCCTTGCTCGCCATCACGGGGAGCTCGGGAAAGACAACGACCAAGGAGATGGCCGCCGCCATTCTCGCGAAGACGAAGCGCGTCCTGAAGACCGAGGGAAACTTCAACAACCTCGTGGGCCTTCCCCTGACGCTGCTCGGATTGCGGGAGGAACACGAGGCAGCGGTCCTGGAGCTCGGCACGAACCGGCCGGGAGAAATCGCCGCGCTGACGCGGATCGCCGAGCCGGTTGTCGGCGTCGTCACCAACGTGGGACCCGCGCACCTCGAAGGTCTCCGCTCCCTGGACGCCGTCGGTGAGGAAAAGGTCGACCTCTTCCGTTTCCTGCCGGTGAACGGCGCCGCCGTCGTCAACATCGATGACGACAGGATCCGGCGGCTCGCCGGAACGATCCGCCGCCGGCAGATCACCTTCGGAACCCAAAAAGATGCGGACGTGTCGGCCGGCAATATCCGCCACGGAGAGGACCGGAAGGTGCGCTTCCACTTGAGAGTCCAGGGGATCGGCATGGACCTGACTCTGCCCGTTGCCGGAGAACACAACGTGTACAACGCCCTCGCTGCCGCCGCCTCCTGTAGCGTTCTGGGCGCGGATATCGAACAGATCCGCCGGGGTTTGGCGGATTTCAAACCCGTTGCCGGACGCATGGACATCGTCCGCCTGAGGAACAGCGCCTGCGTGATCGACGATACGTACAACGCCAATCCCGCGTCGGTCCAGGAGGCGCTCAAGACGCTCCGCGCCCTGAGGGGCGCATGCCGAAGCGCCGCGGTTCTGGGCGACATGCTGGAGCTGGGGGATCAGGCGGCATCATGGCACGGACAGGTGGGGGGCTTTCTGGCAGACTCTGGGGTCGACGCGATATTCCTCAGGGGAAAGCTCTCCCGGGAGGTGGCGGCGGGGGCACTCGAACACGGCTTCGACCGGAACCGCATCTTCCTCTTCGAGGAGGTCGACGAGATCGTCGGCGAACTGAACGCGAGGATTGCAGGCGGCGATTGGATTCTGGTCAAGGGATCCCGAAGGATGAAGATGGAAGAAATCGTCCGGCGGATCGTCGCGCAATGGGGAGAGGATGCCGGCAAAGGCGTTCCGGATAACGGCGGGAAAGGACGACAGGCATGATCTACCATCTCCTCTATCCGCTGCATGAGACGATTTCGTATTTCAACGTCTTCCGGTACATCACCTTCCGGACGATCTATGCCGCGATCACGGCGCTCGTCATCTGCTTTATCATCGGCCCGTGGATGATCCGCAAGCTCCAGAGCCTCCAGATCGGGCAGCAGATCCGCGAGGACGGCCCGGCCACGCACCTGTCCAAGAAGGGCACGCCGACCATGGGCGGCCTCCTGATCATCCTCGCGATCACCGCATCCACCCTCCTCTGGGCGAACCTCACCGTCGATTACGTCTGGCTGGTTCTCACCGTGACCGTCGGCTACGGCCTCATCGGCTTCGTGGACGACTATCAGAAACTCGTCCGCAGGAACTCGCGGGGCGTCCCGGGGCGGAACCGTCTCGCGGCCGAGATCCTGATCGCCCTCATGGTGAGCATCATCCTCTACAGCAAGTCCGGCTTCACCTCCGCCGTCACAATCCCGTTTTTCAAGACGGCGCTTCCGGACCTCGGCTGGGGGTATGTCGTCCTGTCAACCTTCATCATCGTGGGGGCCGCCAACGCCGTCAATCTGACGGACGGCCTGGACGGGCTGGCCATCGGGCCGGCCATCACCTGCGTCATGACGTACCTGCTGTTCTCCTATTTCGCCGGGAACATCCGCATCGCCCGCTACCTTCAGATCCCTTACGTGGCCGGAACCGGCGAGCTCGCCGTCTTCTGCGGCGCCGCGGTCGGCGCGGGGATCGGCTTCCTCTGGTACAACGCCTACCCGGCCCAGATCTTTATGGGCGACGTGGGGTCGCTTTCTCTGGGAGGCGGGCTGGGCACGCTCGCCATCATCACCAAGCAGGAGATCCTGCTGGCCATCGTCGGCGGCATCTTCGTCGTGGAGACGTGTTCCGTCATTCTTCAGGTGGGATGGTTCAAGCTCTCCCACGGCAAGCGGATCTTCCGCATGGCGCCGCTCCATCATCATTATGAATTGAAGGGCTGGGCGGAGCCGAAGATCATCGTCCGCTTCTGGATCATTTCCATTCTGCTCGCCCTCGTGGCGATCAGTACGCTGAAGCTCAGGTAGGAGACGGGGATGGACGCAGCCGGAAAAAAGATCCTGGTCGTCGGCCTCGGGAAAACGGGGATCGCAGCGGTGCGCTTCCTCGCCGGCCGCGGCGCGCGGATCGTCGCCGTCGACCGGAAACCTGTCGCCGACCTGGGCGAGGTCGCGTCGGAGCTCCGGGACAGCGAATGGTCGCCCGGAACGTACGGGCCCGAATCCCTGGACGGCGTGTCGATGGTCGTTCCCTCGCCGGGCGTCCCGCCTGCGGACCCGATTCTCCGCGAGGCCGTCCGGCTAGGGATCCCCGTCCTGAGCGAACTGGAGATCGCCTTCCGCTTCCTGAGGCCGCCGGCCGTCGCCATCACCGGCACCAACGGGAAGACGACGGTGACGACGCTGGTCGGGAATATCCTGAAGGAGGCGGGGAAGAAAGTCTTCGTGGGGGGCAACATCGGCGCCCCGCTTGCCGGCTACGTCGGCGGCCCGCAGGACGACGATTACGCCGTGATCGAGGTCAGCAGTTTCCAGCTGCAATGGATCGAGCGTTTCCACCCGCGAATCGCCGTCCACCTGAACACGACCTGCGACCACGTCGACTATCACGGAAGCTTCGAGGAATACCGCCGCGTCAAGGACCGGATCTTCGCAAACCAGGAGGCGGGCGATCTCGCCATCCTCAACGCCGACGAACCCTGGCCGGAAGAACGGACCCGTCCGATCCGGGCGGCGATCCGCTGTTTCAGCTCCTCGCGCCCCGTGGCCGACGGCATGCACCTGGACGCGAGCGATATGGTCCTCTCCGGTCCCGGCGCACCGGAGGAACGCTACCCCCGGTCCCTCGTCCGGATTCCGGGCCTTCACAACCTGGAAAACGTCATGGCCGCCATCCTCGCCTGCCGGGCCTGCGGCTGTCCGCCCGAGGCCGTCGCCCGGGCCGTGGCCGAATTCTCCGGCATCGCGCACCGGATCGAATACACGGCGACCAAGGGCGGAGTGGCCTTCTACGACGATTCAAAGGGGACGAATGTCGACGCCGTCCGGCGCGCCCTGCAGACCTTCGACAAGCCGATCGTCCTGCTCCTGGGGGGCCGCGACAAGGAAGGGGACTTCGAAACCCTGGCGCCCCTCGTCCGCGAGCGCGTCAAACACCTCATCCTCTTCGGGGAGGCGCGCGACCGCATCGCAGAACGCCTCGGCGGCACCGTCCCGACGGAAAAGATCCCGTCGCTGGGCCCCGCCGTCGAAACGGCCTACCGCCGGGCTGCGGACGGCGACGTCGTCCTCCTGTCGCCGGGCTGCGCGAGTTTCGACGAATTCGTCAATTACAAGGAAAGAGGAAGATTCTTCAAAGAGGTGGTGAAACAACTGTAACGATGGAACGAAGCCGCTTCTCCGAACGAAAACCGGACTTCCTGCTCCTGATCGCGACGCTGATCCTCGTGACGATCGGAACCGTCATGATCTATTCATCGAGTTCCATCCTCGCCATGGAGCGCTTCAAGGACGGCCAGTATTTTTTGAAGAAGCATCTCTTCTTCGTGGTGCTGGGCCTGGCGTTCATGGCGCTCGCGGCCCGCATCAATTACGTGAAGCTCCAGAGGCTCGCCTACCCGGGAATGGTCCTCTCCCTCGTTCTGCTCGCGGTCCTTTTCGTGCCGGGCATGGGGATCCGCGCCGGCGGCGCCAAGCGCTGGCTCCACCTCGGGGTCTTTTCCTTCCAGGTGGCGGAGATGGCGAAGGTTGCCGTCGTCGTCTTCCTCGCCCACATCCTTGCCAAGAAGGCGGACCACCTCAAGGAATTCCGGCACGGGGTGCTGATCCCGCTGCTCTCCATTCTCTTCGTGGTCTGCCTCATCCTGCCGCAGCCGGACTTCGGCACGGCCCTCATCATCCTGGCGATCATGATGATGATGCTCTTCCTCGCCGGAAGCCGCGTCCTCCATCTGGCGGCGCTTGCGGCCGCCTTCATCCCGATCGGCGCGTGGCTGATCCTCCACAAAAGCTACCGTCTGGAGAGACTGCTGACCTTTCTCGATCCCTGGAAGGACCCGCAGCACTCGGGTTTCCAGATCATCCAGTCCCTTCTGTCCTTTGGTTCCGGCGGGACCTTCGGCGTCGGCATCGGCGACGGCATGCAGAAACTCTTCTATCTGCCGGAACCCCATACGGACTTCATCCTTGCGATCATCGCCGAGGAAAGCGGCTTTGTCGGCGTCGCCGTCGTCATCCTGCTGTTCGTCATCTTCACGATCCGCGGGTTCTGGATCGCCTTCAAGGCGTCGGACCTCTTCGGCATGCTGCTCGCGGCGGGACTCACGATGGTCATTGCCCTGGAGGCGTTCATCAACATCGCCGGCGTGATGGGCCTCATTCCCCTCAAGGGCCTGGCGCTGCCTTTTCTGAGTTACGGAGGAACCTCCCTCATCATGAGCCTGACTGCCGTGGGGGTCCTCCTGAGCGTGGCCTCGCACGAAGCATGACGCCGACGGGACGAATATGATGTGCGCAACGATGGACAGACAAATGCCGCCGGCCGCGTCCGCAGAGAAATCTTCGCGGGCACTGGCGGAGGAGTCGGCCCTGAAGGTGCTCATCGCCGGAGGAGGCACGGGCGGCCATCTGTTCCCGGGCATCGCCATTGCGGAGGCCTTCCGGAAGCGCAACCGCGCCACCGAGATCCTCTTCGTCGGCACCGAGCGCGGCCTGGAGAAGCGGGTGCTGGGTCCCCTCGGGTTCCGCCTGCAGACGCTCGACGTGGAGGGGATCAAGGGCCGCGGCCTCCGGAACAAGCTCCGGGCGGCATTGAAGCTCCCCGGCAGCATGCTCGCCGCTTCGCGGATCGTCCGGTCCTTTTCGCCCGACCTCGTCGTCGGCGTCGGCGGCTATTCGTCGGGACCGGTGGTGCTGGCGGCTGCCCTCGCGGGCATTCCCACGGCCGTCGCCGAACAGAACGCCGTCCCGGGAACGACGAACCGGATCCTGGGCCGCTTTGCCGATCGGGTTTTCCTGTCGTTCCGCGACGATGCAAACGTGTTTGCCCCCCGCAAGAGCCGCATCACCGGGAACCCCATCCGGTCCGCGTTCCTGCTGGATCAGGAGGCGCCCGAACGGACGGACGGCCGCTTCTCCGTCCTGATCTTCGGCGGCAGCCAGGGCGCCCGCGCCATCAACGCGGCGGCGCTGGCGGCCCTCGACGGACTTTCGGACATCCGCGACGGCATCCGGATCGTCCACCAGACGGGCGAGCGCGAGCGCGAGGAGGTCGAACGGGGATACCGGACGAAGGGCTTTGCGGCGGAGGTCGTGCCCTTCATAGCCGACATGCCCGCCGCCTTCCGCGCCGCGGATCTCGTGATCTGCCGGGCCGGCGCCACATCGATTGCGGAACTGACGGCGAGCGGCAAGGCCGCCGTCCTCATCCCCTTTCCTTTCGCCGTCGCCGACCACCAGACGCAAAACGCCCGGGTCCTGGCGGAAGCGGGCGCGGCGGAGATGGTGAAAGAATCGGACCTTACCGGGGAAC
The DNA here is from genome assembly GCA_002428445.1 of Syntrophaceae bacterium UBA6109. The sequence continues at coordinate 17,248 of DIWJ01000008.1, read as the reverse complement.
GCCTCGTCGGCATCATCCGTCGGTACCGGCAGCGGCCGGAAACGCTGAAGGAGATGGCGGAACGCGCCCGGAAACTCGGCAATCCCGGCGCTGCAGACGATATCGTGAATGAGTGCGTCGAGCTGGCGCGCAGGAAAAGGAGCCGGTGATGACGGCATTGAAGAAGCAGCCGAAAAAAGGCAAACGGCCCGGGGCATCGGATCTCATGCGCCGCAAGGTGCAGCGCATCCATTTCGTCGGCATCGGCGGGATCGGGATGAGCGGCATTGCGGAGGTCCTGCTGAACCTCGGCTATTTCGTGACGGGGTCGGATCTGGGCGCCACCGAAACGACGGAACGCCTCGCCGGGCTGGGGGCAACCGTCTTCCATGGCCACGACGCCCGGAACCTGCAGGAGACCGACGTGGTCGTCACCTCCACGGCGGTCCGGCCGGACAATCCCGAGGTGATCGAGGCCCATCGCCGGAACATTCCCGTGATCCCCCGCGCCGAGATGCTGGCGGAGCTTCTCAAGATGAAGTTCTCCATTGCCGTCTCCGGCAGCCACGGCAAGACCACCACGACTTCCATGATCGCGACGATGCTGGCCCACGGCGGCGTCGATCCCACCATGGTGATCGGGGGAAAGCTCGCCAGCATCGGGAGCAACGCCCGGCTCGGCGGCGGCGACGTCGTGGTCGCGGAGGCCGATGAAAGCGACGGCTCGTTCCTGAAGCTCCATCCCGTGATCTCGGTCATCACCAACATCGACCGCGAGCACCTGGACCACTATCTGGACATCGAAGACATCAAGCAGGCCTTCCTGCAGTTCGCCAACGGCGTGCCCTTTTACGGCGCGACCGTCCTGTGCCTGGACGATCCCCACGTCAAGGAGATCCTTCCCGACATCAAGCGCCGGACGATCACCTACGGCCTTTCGCGCCCCGCCGACTACCGCGCCGACCGCATCGCCTTCAACGGCGGCTCGTCGAGATTTTCCGTCTATTTCCGGGACAACCTCCTCGGAAGCGTGACGCTGAAGGTCCCGGGCCTGTTCAACATCTACAACGCCCTCGCCGCCGTCGCCGTCGGGGCCGAGCTGGACCTGCCCTTCACGGCGATCCGCGAGGGGCTCAAGCGCTTCGGCGGCGTCCAGCGGCGCCTCGAGGTCAAGGGCACCGCAGGCGGCGTCACCGTCGTCGACGATTACGGGCACCACCCGACGGAAATCCGCGAGACGCTCGCGGCCGCGCGCCAAGTCTGGAAAAACCGCCTGATCGTGGTCTTCCAGCCGCACCGCTATACGCGGACGCGCGCCCTCTTCCGCGAATTCACGACGGCCTTCCCCAACGCCGACGTCCTCATCCTCACGGACATCTATGCGGCGAGCGAAGAGCCGATCCCCGGCGTGAATTCCCGCGCCCTGGCCGGCGCGATCCGCGAAACCGGCCAGGCCGACGTGACCTATCTCTCGGATTTCAACGCGATCGTCGATCACCTGGTCCGGATCGCGAAGCCCTCGGACGTCATCCTCACGCAGGGCGCGGGGAGCGTCTGGAAGATCGGGATGGAATTTCTCCAAAGGATGCGCGGTGAGAAGGAGAAGCCGGAATGACTGCAGCCGAGACATGGCGCGATGAGGCGCAGCGGATCTTCCGCGAGGGAGTCCGGCTTGACGAGCCTCTGGACCGGCACACCTCCATGGGCGTCGGCGGCCCGGCCGACGCCCTGTTCCTCCCAGCCGACCTCGCGGAGCTGATCCGGGTGGTGCGTTTCCTGCGCGGCAAGGGCCTCTCCGGAATGCCCGTGGGAAACTGGACGAACCTCTTCGCAACCGACCGCGGCTACCGGGGCGCGCTGATCAGCCTCACGAACCTGCGCAGCATCGAGACGGCGGTCGACGCCGCCGGCCAAGTCTCCATTGGCGCGGAGGCAGGCGCGGGGCTGGGAGAACTGGTCGATCTGTGCCGGAAGGCAGGCTGGGCGGGAATGGAGTTCTGCGCGGGCATCCCCGGCAGCGTCGGCGGGGCCGTCCGGATGAATGCCGGGGCCTACGGCGGAGAGATCAAGGACATCGTCCGCTCGATCCGCCTGCTCGACGCGGACGGCGCGCTGCAGGAACGGGCTGCGAAGCAGCTTTCGTTCGAATACCGCAACCTGTCGCTGCCCGAGGACGCCATCATCGTGGAGGCGACTTTCGGCCTCCGGAAGGGCGACCGGCAGAAAATCGCCGCGGAGATCACCGGCATCCTCGCCAATCGCAGGGGGAAGCATCCGCTCAACATGCGGAGCGCCGGGTCGGTCTTCAAGAACCCCAAGGGGAACCCCGCGGGGCAATTGATCGAGGACGCGGGGCTCAAGGGGACCCGGATCGGCGATGCCCAGGTGTCCGAACTGCACGGAAATTTCATCGTGAACCTGGGGCACGCCAGAGCGGCCGACGTCATCGCGCTGATCGATACGGTGCGCGCGGCGGTCCTTGAACGGTCGGGCATCGCCCTGGAACGGGAAGTCAAGATTATCGGGGAAGGGTCATGAGCCTGCTTCAGAAGGTCAACCTGGAAGTGCAGAAATACCGCCTCAAGAGGCACTCGCGCCAGATCTCCTTCGACCTCTTGAAGGCCTCCGCCCTGCTGGGCGCCGTCGGCAGTCTCGCGGCCGCCATGATCTGGGCCTATGCCTTCATCCTGAGCTCGCCCTACTTCCAGATCCGCGAGACCCTCGTCCGCGGCTGCAAGGAGCTGACCGAAAAGGACGTCCTGGCCGTCGCCGCGCTTCCGCCCGGTGCAAATCTCCTCGCCTGCAACCTGGAAAAAACGGCCCAGTCGATCCGGCGGAACCCCTGGATCAAGGAAGTCTTCGTCGGGAGGGAACTGCCGGACCGGATCGTGATCGAAGTCCGCGAGCGTCAGCCCATTGCCGTCCTGAAACACCAGGACGGCCTGTTCCTCGTCGACAGGGACGGCCTCCGCTTCAAGCGGCTCGAGGGGGCGGACGACGTCGATCTGCCCGTCCTGACCGGATCGGAGGGAAGCTCGGAAACGGAGCGGCTCCTCTTCGGCCGGTCGCTCGCCCTGCTGGATTTTCTGGGCCGGACGCAGACCTTTCCCTCGCCGGCCGAGGTGTCGGAGGTTCACCGCGACGCGGTCATGGGTCTGAGTCTGTTTACGACCAACGGGCTGTGCCTGAAGCTCGGGTTCGACGGATTTGAAACAAAGCTGCAGAGGCTCTCCGCGGTCCTCGAAGACCTGGAAAAGAGAAACCAGCGCGCGGGCCTCACGTCGATCGATCTGAGCGATCCCGCAAAGGTCAACGTGCGCAGGAGGGGCGGCGTCCAGACTGTGGAGATGCCGGCCGCGCCGAAGGGCCTGAAGACATAAAAGGAGAAACGGACACTGTCATGGCAAAGAAAACCAATGTCATCGTCGGCCTGGACATCGGCACGACCAAGACCTGCGCCGTCGTCGGCGAGATGAAGGAGACCGGCCTCGATATCATCGGGATCGGTTCCCATCCGTCGGAGGGTCTGCGCAAGGGAGTCGTCGTCAACATCGAAAGCACCGTCGAGTCCATCCGGAAGGCCGTGGAAGAGGCCGAGCAGATCTCGGCCTGCGAGATCGGCTCCGTGTATGCCGGCATCGCCGGCGCCCACATCAAGGGGCAGAACAGCCTCGGCATCGTCGCCGTCAAGGGACGCGAAGTCGACGAGGACGACGTGGAGCGGGCCATCGAGGCCGCCAAGGCGATCGCCATCCCGCTGGACCGGGAGATCCTGCATACCCTTCCCCAGTATTACGTCGTCGACGAGCAGGACGGCATCCGCGATCCGCTCGGCATGTCGGGCGTGAGGCTCGAGGCGAAGGCCCACATCGTCACCGGATCGGTCACCTCCATCCAGAACATCCTCAAATCCGTCAACCGCGTCGGCCTCGACGTCAATGCCGTCGTCCTCGAACAGCTGGCCGCCAGCGAGGCTGTGCTCAGTTCGGATGAAAAGGACCTCGGCGTCGCGCTCATCGATATCGGCGGCGGGACATCCGATATCGCCGTCTTTTCCGAAGGCAGCATCAAGCACACGGCCGTCATCCCCGTCGGCGGCAACTATCTGACCAGCGACATCGCGACGGGTCTGCGGACGCCGATCGCCGAAGCGGAGAAGATCAAGATCAAGTACGGCTGCGCCTATACGATGCTCATCCCGAAGGACGAAACCATCGACGTCCCGAGCGTCGGCGGCCGCGAGCCGCGGGAGGTCTCCCGGCAGATCCTGGGCAGAATCGTCGAGCCGCGGATGGAGGAGATCCTGAACCTCGCCTACAAGGAAATCACCCGTTCCGGGTTCGAAGACATCCTCGCGGCCGGCATCGTTCTGACGGGCGGAACGGCCATCCTGCAGGGAATCACGGAGCTGGCGGAACATATCTTCAACATGCCTGTCCGCAGGGGTTGTCCGACGGGCATCGGCGGCCTCACGGACGTTGTCAACTCGCCCATGTACGCGACGGGCGTCGGTCTGGTCCTGTACGCCAGCCGGCATCTCGTGAAGGACGGAGCGGGCAGGGCGGACGCCAAATGGGTCGGCGGCGTGGTCACAAAAACGAAAAAGTGGTTTTCCGAATTCTTTTAAATGGAGGGGGCAAACATGTTTGAACTGGTAGATCCGACAACAGCGAGTTCGGCAAAGATCAAGGTGATCGGCATCGGAGGCGGAGGGGGCAACGCCGTGAACACGATGATCTCCTACAAGCTCAAGGGAGTGGATTTCATCGCGGCCAACACGGACGCCCAGGCCCTGAAAGTCTCCGCCGCCCCGCTGAAGATCCAGCTCGGGGCCGATGCCACCAAGGGGCTCGGCGCCGGCTCCAACCCCGACGTGGGAAAGCAGGCGGCCCTCGAAAGCCGCGACGTCCTGCGGAAGTATCTCGAAGGGGCGGACATGGTTTTCATCACGGCCGGCCTGGGCGGCGGCACGGGGACCGGCGGGGCTCCGATCGTGGCGGAGGTGGCCAGGGAGATGGGCGTCCTGACCGTCGCGATCGTCACGAAGCCCTTTCTCTTCGAAGGCCGCAAGCGGAACTCGCAGGCGGACGGCGGCATCGAGGCGCTGAAAGGCACGGTGGACACGATCATCACCGTTCCCAATCAGCGGCTTCTGAACCTCGGCGGCCGGAATCTCTCGTTCCTGGAGGCCTTCAAGAAGGCGGACGACGTGCTCTTCCAGGCGGTCAAGGGCATCTCCGACCTCATCATGGTGCCGGGTCTCATCAACCTGGACTTCGCCGATGTCAAGACGATCATGTCCAGCATGGGCATGGCCCTCATGGGAACCGGCACGGGGACCGGCGAGAACCGCGCCGTCGAGGCCGCCCAGAAGGCGATCTCCTCCCCGCTGCTCGAGGACAACAGCATCCAGGGCGCGCACGGCATCCTGCTGAACATCACGGGCGGGCCCGACATGACGCTCTTCGAGGTGCATGAGGCCTCCTCCCTGATCCAGTCGGAAGCGCACGAGGACGCCAACATCATCTTCGGGACCGTCATCGATGAGAGCATGGGAGACGAGGTCCGCATCACCGTCATCGCCACGGGTTTCGAAGACACGACCAGGCAGAAGACCCTGCACAAGGTGCCGCACATCGGTTCCGCTAGGCGCGAGAACCTGTCGATCCCGGCCTTCGTCCGCGACGGCAAGCCCATCGAGCGGGAGATCAATGTGCCCGAGCCCCGCAATGTCGTCAAGGTGGGCCTCATCGACGATACGAGCAATGCGGACCTTGAGATCCCGACCTACCTGAGAAGGCAGGCCGACTGAAAAAAACCGTCGCATTTGACGGGGAAAGGCCGAAAGCGGTAGAATGCCCCCTCTGCCGGTTTCGGCCTTTTTTTGTGAGGACCACGATCACCTTATGACCCGGAACGCGAGAAAAACCCATCGGGACATCCTCGAGGATGAGACCGGATATTCGCAGAAGGAATGGGGCGCCCATTTCAAGGTATGCCTCGTCTTTCCGAACGCCTACCGCACCGGCATGTCCAATCTCGGCTTCCAGGCCGTCTACGAGATCATCAACCGCCATCCGGCGTTTCTCTGCGAACGGGCCTTCCTCCCCTCGCCGGAGGACCGGGAACAGGCGCGGCCGGGAGCATCGCCCGGCAGCGTCGAGTCCGGCCGGCCGCTCAGGGATTTCGACATCGTCGCCTTCTCGGTCCCCTTCGAGAACGACTACCCCAACATCCTCTCCATCCTCGAGGCGGCCCGGATCCCGCTGCTCGCCGCCGAAAGGCAGCCGGAGCATCCGCTCGTCGTCGGGGGCGGCGTCGCCTTCACCCTGAACCCGGAGCCGACCGCCGATTTTTTCGACCTCTACCTCCTGGGCGAAGGGGAGAGCCTGATCCCCCCCTTCCTGACGGCCTTCGCCGCGGCCGCCCCGCCGCTCGTTCCGCGCGGCGAATTCCTCGTGCAGATCCAAAAGGACCTCCCCGGCGCCTACGTCCCATCGCTCTACCGGCCGGACTACGGCCCCGACACCCTCCTCCGGGGCCACGAACCGCTGGACGCCTCGCTTCCCCGCGTCATCCGCACGGGCCACGAAGACTCCCTGGAAGGATTCCTCACGCAGCAGGTCATCGCCGCGGAGCGGACGGAGTTCGGCGGGATGCACCTCGCGGAGGTGAACCGCGGCTGCGGGCGCGGCTGCCGTTTCTGCGCCGCCGGCCACCTCTACCGCCCCCCGCGCTTCCGGTCCCTCCAGGCCCTGGAGCCGGCCTTCGCCCGCGGCATCGCCGCCGGCAGGAAGATCGGCCTCCTCGGCACGGCGGTGTCCGACCATCCGCAGTTCCGGGAGATCTGCCGCCGGATTCTCGATCAGGAGGGGAGGTTCGCGATCAGCTCGCTCCGCGCCGACCGGATCGACGCGGAGACCGCGGGACTCCTCGCCCGGTCGGGAACGGAGACGGTGTCCCTCGCCCCCGAGGCGGGCAGCCAGCGCCTGCGGGACGTGATCCGCAAGGGAATTGCGGAGGAGGACCTGCTCCTGGCCGCCGAGTCTCTGCTGGGACACGGCATCGCAAACCTCCGGCTCTACTTCATGGCGGGCCTGCCGACCGAGACGGACGACGACATCGAGGCCATTGTGCGCCTCGTGAGGAAGATCAAGCACCACGTCTCCAAGACTTTCGAGGGGAAACGGCATTTCCGCCTGATCACGGTGAGCGTCAACCAGTTCATCCCGAAGCCCGCCACGCCTTTTCAGTGGCTGCCCCTGGAGGATATCCGTTCGGTCAAGGGAAAGATCGCCCGCCTGAAGGCCGCCCTGCGGCGCGAAGGCGCCGTCAAGGTCCTCCACGATCTGCCGAAATGGAATTACGTCCAGGCGCTGCTGTCGCTGGGCGACCGCCGGGTCGGCTCGATTCTCCTCGCCGTTCACGGCCGCGAGGGAAACTGGTCGCAAGCCCTCAAGGAGACTTCCGTCAACGCGGATTTCTTCGTGTACCGGCAGAAGGCCTTCAAGGAGTTCCTGCCCTGGGACTTCATCGACCACGGCACGGACCGGGCGCAGCTCTGGCGCGAATGCCGGGCGGCCCTCGGCCGATAGCGCGGGGGCGAACACTTTCGGGGTCATTCCCGCGAAAGCGGGAATCCGGGGGCGGGAGAACCTGTTACGGTCATTTGGCGAAAAGGCAAAACGCTGGACCCCCGCCGGCGCGGGGGGGGACAATCAAGGCGTCATTCCGGAGAAAGCGGAGGCGGCGGGGGGTGACGGAACAGCGCGGGGCTTGATGAACGGCGCGGCCCGTGATATGGAGTATCGCGTCGCATGAAACCGCTGAAGATCGCCACCTACAACGTCAACTCGATCCGCTCCAGGATGCACATCCTGCTTCCCTGGCTCAATGAAAATCGCCCCGATATCCTCTGCATGCAGGAGACGAAGGTCGACGACGCCTCTTTCCCCGCCGAGGACTTCCGCCGGGCGGGATACGCCATCCTCTACTGCGGCCTGAAGCAGTACAACGGCGTCGCCATCGCCTCCCTGGAGGAGCCGGAGGACGCCTCCTACGGCCTCGACGACGGCGAACCGGCCGATGAAGACCGCCTGATCCGCGCCCGGATTGCCGGGATCACCGTCGTCACCGCCTACGTCCCCCAGGGGCGCGACCGCGAACACCCCATGTACGCATACAAGCTGCGCTGGTTCGCCAGGCTTCGGGACTTTCTCGCCAGGAAGGGCTCTCCGAACGACCCCCTTCTCCTCTGCGGGGATCTCAATGTGGCACCGGAATCGATCGATGTCCACGACCCGAAGCGCCTGCTCGGCCACGTCTGCTTCAACCCGGAGGTCTGGGAAGCCTTCGCAGCGGTGAAGGCCTGGGGCCTGACCGACCTCTACCGCAAGCATCACCCCGCCGAGCCGGGCCGCTACACCTTCTTCGACTATCGCTCCCGCGGCTCCGTGGAAAAGGGACTGGGGTGGAGGATCGACCACATGCTCGTCACGGAGCCCCTCGCAAAGCGCTCGATCCGGTGTGAAATCGACCTGAAGCCGCGCCTGACCGACGGGCCGTCGGACCATACGATCCTGTTCGCCGAATTTGCAGGAAAGGGGAAGGAGACGAGATGAAGGAAGCCCAGGACATCTGGCTCCACAACGAGAAGGTTGCGCAGAAATTCTCGCGGATCGAAGCCAAGCTGGAGGAGGCCGCCGACCTCCGGGACCTCTTCGAGAAACTGCTCGCAGGCATCGAAGATGAATTCAAGATCCCCTTCGTCTGGATCAACCTGACCGACGGTCCGCAGCTCGCGGATCTGCGGAAGGCCCTCTCGGAATCGGAGGCCCTCAAGCACCGGATCAAGACGATCGGCAGCGACATGCTGAAGGCCCTCTTCGACGGCCGCAACGAGCCCGTTCTGGCCAACCGGGACCTCACGTCCTTCTACAAGCTCATGCCGCGCCGGCGCAAATATTTCATCCGTTCCATCGCCGCCGCTCCGATCACCGTCAGGGGCGTCACCGTCGGCGCCCTCAACCACGCCGACTCCTCGCCCGACCGCTACCGCCCCGACATGGATACGGCGCTGCTCCGCCAGATGATGACGAAGCTCGACCAGCGCCTCACGGACCTGCTCGCAAAAACCGTCGCCGCCCCTGCTGCGACGGAAGCAGACTGAATCCGGGCCGGCCATGGCGCATCGTCCGAGAGGAAAATCCCCTGCAACGGTCCGGCGAAGGTCCCCCTTCGCCAAGCGCGGAGGCCGCGGCAAGCCTCCTTCCAAGCGCGGCGCCTCCCCCGCGCGCCTCGCCCCGTCCGCCGAGCCGAGGCTCGAATCCGTTTTCCGCCGCATCGGCCGGCCCGAGCCCGAACCCTTCATCGCCGATCCCTTCCAGCTGCGGGCCGTCGACACCATCTCCCGGACCGACTGCCTCGTCTCGGCCCCCACCGGGTCGGGCAAGACGTGGATCGCCGAGCAGGCCATCCGGGCGGTCAAGGCCCGGGGCGGACGCGCCTGGTACGCGTCGCCGCTGAAGGCCCTGAGCAACGCCAAGTGGGTGGAGTTCGGCAACATCTTCGGGCAGGATTGCGTGGGCATCCTCACGGGTGACACGCGGGAGAACACCGAGGCGCCGCTCATCGTCGGCACGACGGAGATCCTGCGCAACCAGCTCTACGACGCCATGCACGAGGGCCGGGACCTTCCCTTCGACCTCGTCATCCTCGACGAGGCCCACTACCTGGGCGACTGCGACCGCGGGGTCGTCTGGGAAGAGACCATGATCTACCTCCCCTCCCGCATCCACCTGCTGATGCTCTCCGCCACGATCGGCAACAGCCAGGAGATCGCCGACTGGCTCTCGGGGCTGCGCGGCAAGGAGTGCGTCGTCGTCCAGGAGGAAAAGCGCCCGATCCCCCTCTACCCCCTCTTCCTGCACCCCTCCGGGCGGCTCATGCCTTACCTGGAGAAGGAGAAGCTCTTCGGCAAGGTCGCGGCCTTCCTGTCCTCGACGGGCAGAGGCGGAACCGGCCGGATGCCCCATTTCGGGGGCATCCTCCGGACGCTGGAGACCTTCAACCTCCTCCCGGCGATCTTCTTTCTCAAGTCGCGGTCGGATTGCGACGCCGCCGCGAGGGCCTGCGCCGGCCCGCAGGAGGCGGACGACGACACCTTCGAGAGCGACCTGCAGGAGCTCCTGCAGCGTTTCCCCTACCTGGAATCGCACAAGCAGATGGCGGCGCTCCGTCTCGGACGGGTCGCCTCCCACCACGGCGGCCAGCTCCCGGCCTGGAAGTTCCTTGTCGAGACGATGATGAACCGGGGCCATCTCCGCGCGATCTTCGCGACCTCGACAGTTTCCGCGGGCGTCAACTTCCCCGCTCGGACGATCGTCCTCGTCAATTCCGACCTCTTCAACGGCCGCGCCTTCCTGCCGCTGACGGGCACCGAATTCCACCAGATGCTGGGCCGGGCGGGCCGGCGCGGCCTGGACAAGATCGGCTTCCTCGTGGCCGTCCCGGGCCGTTTCATGGACATCGTGCATGTCCGGAAACTGCTCTTCAAGAAACCCGAGGCCGTCGAGAGCCGGATCCGCAACGATTTTTCGATGACGCTGAACCTTCTCCTCTCCCAGACGCCGCAGGACATCCGGACGATCCTCGCGAATTCCCTGGCAACGTTCCAGAGCGCCCGGCGCTCGGGCGGCCGCCGGGAGGAACGGGCAAACGAACTCTGGAGGGATTTCCTGCGCCACCTCGATTTCCTCAAGAGCGAGGGCTTTGTCGGTCCCGACGACCGCCTGACCGAAACCGGCCTCTGGGCCTCGCGGCTCCGCCTCGATCAGCCGCTCCTCATCGCCGAGTGCCTGCGCGGCGATTCCTTCCCGAAGGAAGACGAGGGGCTCCTGGCGGCCGTCCTGGCCCCCTTCATCTACGACGGCGACCAGGAGGTCTGGATCGACCCCAAAAGGATCTCGAAGAAACTCAAGGGCGCCTGGGACGCCGTCAAGCTGCTCCTGCGCCCCCTCATCCGGAGGATGGAGGCCGGCGGCTTCCCCGTCCGGCCCCTGTACCTGTGGACGGCCTGCGCCGTCTTCGCCTGGGCGAGGGGGAAGGACTGGGACGAGATCGTCGCCGAGATCGGCCTTTCCGAAGGAGACCTGGCCATGCTGATCCTGCGGACGGCGGACAATCTCCGGCAGCTCATGGCCCTGAAGGACACCCACCCCGAAACCGCCGATCTGGCGAGGCGGGCAAGGGAGGCGATCCTCAGGGAACCCGTTGCATTTGACTGACCGGTTCGTCTATAGTGGGGCCCAAGGCTTCCCGCTTTCCCGGTTTCGCGAAGCTGAACACTTTTTTTCCCAAGGAGGGAAATCATGAAAAAGAGAGCGCCGCAGGGTCTGTCGCCGTTGGAGAGGACCAGCCGGCTCAAGGAGAAGCTTCGCGCGATCGTCCATGAGACGCTGGAGAAGAAGTACGAGATGGAGATGAACACGGCGGAGAAGATCACGGACAACTACTTTGCCGAGGGCGCGCTGCCGGACTACTACTTTTTCAGCACCGCGCCGGAGGAGATCGCCGACCACATCTTCATCATCACGCAGATGCTCAACGCCAACACGGAATTCGTCCGCCAGGAGAGCCGCGACGGCAAGGTGCTGACCTACTTCATCAACGTCGGCCGGGATTTCCCCGGCAAACTGATCCGGACCCTGGAGGAGAACGAGGCGATGGAGATCGCCTCCCTGGACTCGGTGAAGACGCGCTCGGGCATCCGCATCCTCACGCTGGAGATGTGGGGCCGGGACGAGTTTCCCGTGGGCGAGGACGAGCAGCAGGCGATCGATGCCGTCCGCGAGCAGGTCCTGCGCAGCGGGCACGCGTGGGCGGAACAGTTTCTTTCGAGCCTGCCGCCGAACTACCTGAACGAGGAGATCAGCATCATCCGGCAGAAGTCCCGGATCGGGCGGCACCTGGAACTGTTCTCGCGGGCGATGGAAAGCGACTGCGCCGTCGTCATGGTCGACGAGGCGGAACCCGACTCCGACCGCCTGGCGCAGGGCAGGAAGGAGCGCCGCGTCGGGATCGCCATCCGCAATCCGAGCCGCGACTTCCTCCGGAACGTGCTGCGCGTCTTCGAGCAGCGGGGCGTGAACCTTCACCGGTCCTACTTCGACACCTTCGTGCCGAAGGACGGGAAGGACCGCGTCGGCATCCTGTCCCTCTATGTCCTGAGCGACGTCGATCATTTCGGCGACATCGCCTGGGAGATCGGCGGGATCTCCTGCATGCCGGACCTGGCGACGGCGGCGGAAGGGAAGCGGCTGGAAGAGAAGCTCGTCGGCCTCGTGCGGGCGATCAGCACCCCGCAGACGGCGGAAGAGAAGAAGGTGGAGGCCCTCCGCTCCTGGGCGGAGCTGGTGAAGGAAAACCGTTCCCTCGAAAGCGACGCCGAGCACAAGAACTTCCTCCTCAACGCCGTGAGCGATTTCTACGGGGCGGCGGAATTCCTCGGCATCGCTGAAAAACCCTCCATCATGGAGCTCCTCCTGCGCTTTGAAAACCTGAGCGAATTCTTCGTCTCCAGCCAGCATGGCGACCGGAAGCGCAACCTCCCCGGCTTCCGCTTCGCGCACAGCGCGGCGCGCGGCCCGAGCAAAGGCGGCCTGCGCCTCGACCCGATCGTCCGTTTCGACGAGGTCTGCGCGCTGGCCTTCATGATGACCTTCAAGACGGCCAAGTCCCGCATCCTCTGCGGCGGGGCCAAGGGCGGGCTGATCGTCAGCCCGCGCGAGTTTCTGGACCGCCGCCTGGACTTTGTGGACACGCTCACGAACTTCGGCCGGTCCCTGTTCCTCGTCACCGGCCCCAACCGCGACGTTCCGGCCGGCGACGTGGGCTGCGGCGCGGACGAGATCGGAATCCTCTTCGAGGGGTTCAAATCGGCGCTCCGCGACCTCGCGCTCATCGCCTACGGCTTGAAGAAGGGCGCCGCCGACATCGGAAACCGCGTCATCTCCCTCACGGAGGCGCGCGAGATGCTCCGGCACAACTTCGACGTGGACTACAGCGACCGCCGCGTCCTGCGGGAGCTGATCTCCAGCGAACGCTACCTGGAGCTGGTCGCCGCCGCGCAGATCACCGGGAAACCCCGGATGGGCATCGATGCGCGGACCGGCGCCACGGGCCGCGGCCTGCGCTTCGGCATCCTGGCGATCGTGACGAAGCTCTTCCTGGAAGGCGACTGGACGCCCGATGAGCCGCTTTCCGCCAAGGAGAAGGATCTCCTGAAAAAGGCCGCCGGGATCAGCGAGAAGCTCATCCTCCAGAAGGGCGGTCTGGACCTGCTTTCCGAAGACGAGTGGCAGGAGCTGAACGGAAAGATCTATCCCAAGCTGCTGCGCGACAAGAAGGTCGTCGTCCAGGGCTCCGGCAAGGTCGGGGCCTCCCTGCTGCGCGAGCTCGACCGCTACGGCGTGAACGTCGTCGCCGTCGCCGACGTCGGGGGCGCACTGATCGGCGACCACCTCGACGTCGACGAGATGCTGCAGGCCGTCGCGGCGACGCGGGAGCGGTCCATCGTCGCGGCCAAAAAAGGCGTGAAGAAGCTGATCAAGGGGGCGAAGGAGGGCTCGGCCATCCTGGAGGAACCCTGCGACATCTTGCTGCCCTGCGCGCTGGAAAACGTCATCGACGCCGGCGTCGCCCGCCGGATGCAGGCGAAGATCCTCGTCTGCGGCGGCAACGGCACGAACACCTCCAAGGCGGAACTGATCCTGCACGAGCGGGGCATCCCCGTCCTGTACGACTTCCTCGCGAACGGCGGCGGCGTCACCGCCTCCTATTTCGAGTGGCTGCGGAACCAGAACGACCGGCGCCGCTACGAGGCGGAGGTCATCAACGGCCAGCCCTTCGACGTCGGGGTCATGGACGGCTACATCATGCCGGAGTTCCGGGAGCGGATCAAAACGATCCTGCGGGAACCCGAGTCGCCGCGCGTCACGGAACAGTGGAGTCTCGTCATGCGGGACATCATGTTCGCCGCCGTCAACGACGACCTCGATTTCGCGAAGGGCGAGGGGATTTCCATGAAGACGGCGGGCTTTGCCAAGGCGACGCTGCGCCTCATGGCGGCGGAGATGGCGAGGATGGAGATCAAGCAGCGGGCCGCCTTCTGGAAGGACCTCCCGGAGAAGACGCGGGGGTACCTGCAGCCCTACCTGCAGCACCCGGAACTGCGCCTCTTCAATCCCGATTTCGACGAGGGAGGATGGATGGCGGCCTGAGGAAGGCCGCGGGCGAAGCGGGGTTGCGAGGGCCGCTTTTCCGCTTGACATTTACCCGAACAACGGGATAGTAGGCGATTCCTAAAAGCAAATGTCCTGGGCGTCGCCGAGGCAAGATCGCGCGTCCCCATCGTCTAGTGGCCTAGGACACCGGCCTTTCACGCCGGTAACTCGGGTTCGAGTCCCGGTGGGGACGCCAAATTAATCAAGGGGTTACAATTAAATTTGTAACCCCTTTTTCTTTGGTGGTACTTTCGGTGGTACTTTCGCTTAAATTAACGTCAAGAAGTCCCATAACCGACGAAAGATCACGATTGACGTTGAAGATGTATCTCTCCGTGGTTTGAAGGCTCTTGTGCCTCAGGATGCGCTGAATCGTCTTAGCAGATATCTTGTGGGTATCGGCAAGCATGGATGCAACGTATCTGCGTAGTGCATGGTAGCCGAAAGACCTTACGCCTGCCCTCTTGCAGAGAACCGTCAGAAAGTGCCGCCTATAATTGAATGGTTGCCCCAAGTGGCGGCCATTCTCGCATACCCATACATAAGGGGAGTCTTTGAATGGCCTGTTTTCCCAGCACCACCACAGGGAGTTGCGCAGCTGATTTGTCATCGGCAACCATTCCCCTTCCATGCTTCCATCCCTCGTCTTCCTTGTCCAAAGGCGGATTTCCCTTTTTTCAAAGTTTACGTCTTCCCACTTGAGATTGAATATCTCGGATCGCCTTGCACCTGTGCAAAGGTAGCAATCAAGGAAGGCACGCTCTTTTCTGTTTGCAGCGGCCATGATGCGCAGGATGTCCCGTTCTGGTGGGACGTACTGAGTTTTTCTGTCGTGGGGGAATCGGTCCATCCTTGCTACGGGATTAGCTGTCAAATCGAGAATCCTTTGACCCCAGTTCCACATTGCCAGAAGGTTCTTGCGATCTCGATTAGCGCAATTGTTGCTTCGGGTTTTGGCTTGCTCCAGCAGATAGCCCTGAACGTGGCGCGAAATGATTTCATCAACTGGAAGATCGGAACCAAGATAGCCCATGAATCTATCTACTAACGATACCTTTTCCTCATAGGTATGTTTGGAGAACCTCGACTCGGCAAACTGAAGATACTGACGGGCGAACTCCTTAACGTTCACTGTAGGTCTTATCTCGGCGATAGCGTCCTTGCGAAATTCATTTTCCCACTTGGTCGCTTCTCGTCTTGTTGCGAATGAGTCGCTAAAACGCCTACCTTGAATCTTGACAACTCCACGCCACTTGCCTCGGTCTTTGTAAGGCATTCCAAACCCCTTGTAATAAGGAGATAAAACGACAATATATACTAACATATTAGTACGATTAAGTCAAGGCTTGCATACCAATCAATTAGTATGTTAAAATTATTCTATAAATAGCGATGGATGTTTGATGCGAAGCAATATCAAGGACATCATGACTAAAAAGAAAGTCTCAATGGCAGCTCTTGCCACCATGACAGGATTATCAATAGAAACAATAAGAAGAGCGAGAGGCAAGGAAATTGCCCTCTGCAAATTATTGACCCTGAGTAAGATTGCGCGGGCGCTGAACGTTAAGGTCAATAGTCTATTTGATGATTAGTTCCCTCAAAAAATGAGGCCGCGGGGGCTTGGGGAAACTCGTTACCTTGACACGCGCGTAAAGCGCGAAAATGGTGCGGATAGAAATTGAGCAATGCCACAATTGCGCGGCTCTTTGAATCTTCGAGCACATTGCAGGCTTTCGATCGTTATGCGGCTTCGTTCATTTAATGAACGAAGATGCATTGACTCGCAGGTGAACGAGGGAAACACTACACCAATTGAATAACCATATCGTTCTTCAACAATTCACTTCAAGCAAAACTGTAAATAAATCCACATGATTCCGGGTTGACAACTTATTTTTTTTATTATATGCCATAATCGATTGATATTATTGGTTATATCTCTAATTTAAGTCTCCTGTGAAATTCCCCCCCCCAGGAGCTTAATTGAGCACCTGTAATTGGGTCGTATGTTCCCCACTTCGATGTTGATCGCATCGGAGTGGGGCTTTGCTTTTTAATGGGGCATTTTTCAGCAAGAATCACACACACAAGGAGGTATTACCATGGAAGCAAACGATGAAGGCGAAAACATCAATCTCGATCTCGTCAGAATTTCAGTCCCTCATCCCTTGAAGGAAGAACTTCGACGAAGAAAAATAAAGCTCTGGACACTCAGGAATATTACGCACATTCCTGAGTCAAAACTTTCTCGATACCTCAATGGCATCGATCCAATGCCCGGTAAACTCGAACAATTATTATCTGTCACGATCAAGATGATCGATAAAGATGACAGGCTACGTTCCAAATTACCGACACGGTGAATAAACAAATGTGAAGCCCGCAGCTCGCGACTGTGGGCTTCACATTGTCCATTTCTGTCAGTACTGTATAGGAGCTATATATGGAATGTGACAAACAATATGGGAATCGTCAAATAGAAACCATCACCGCTGAAGAATTGTTGAAAATGGAATTCCCCGAGCCAAAATTCTCGGTGAAAAATCTCATTCAGGAAGGTGCAACCCTCTTTGCCGGAACGCCCAAAAGAGGCAAATCATGGTTTGCCCTTCAATTAGCTGTTGCAGTTTCTCAAGGTAAATTTTTCCTTGGCAACATCCCAACCAAGAAACTCGGTGTCCTATATTTAGCTCTTGAAGATCATAAGAGACGCCTAAAAGACAGACTTCAAACACTAAACAAGTTAGGCGAAATACAGGACCAAGCGAATCTCATATTTTCGACTGAAATTAGTCGTGCATCTGACGGAGGTCTTGATATGATTGATAAGTTCATACAAACACATACCGAGTTTGGCCTCGTCATAATAGATACTCTTGCCAAATTTAGAATGCCCTCAAGAGGTAAAGCATCCTATCAGGATGATTATCGCACCATAGACCAACTGAAGGAGATTGCATTGTGAATCGGCGTGCAATAATGAC
>DIWJ01000021.1 GCA_002428445.1 Syntrophaceae bacterium UBA6109 | reverse complement strand
CCCTGAGCTTGTCATGAATCCAGAAACCGCAAAATCCGGCCTCGTAGACGGCGCGATAAACCGCTCCCGGGAAATGCCGGCGCAGGTAGGAGACCAAGACCTCTACATCCGGAGGTTGGGTAAATGTCTTATGCTCAATGAGTTCCATGAAAATGCTCACAGTCCAGCTCTTGAAATGAACATCCATCCCGATGTAAATCGTTTGACCTGTAAAATCGACTCTGTTAGCTTGGGCCATGGCAAGCCTCCTTCTTTAGGTAGCGTTTTTGCGGCACAAAAACTATACCGTCGAAAAGGGAGACTTGCCTTCTTTTTTTCAATCATAGGACCTGCGAAAGCGGGGACCCAGCGCTCTGCATTCTCCAAAACGGAGAAGACAATAACCTAAATTCCTAGATTCCCGCTTTCGCGGGAATGACAAGAAGAGATTGCTTCGGCTTCGCCCCGCAATGACGGAGAAATGGTCAAGCCTTGATCTGCCGCACCACGTCGATCGTCGTGCCGTCGCGGTATTCGATCACCGCCACGACCCGGTCGGTGTATTCGATGGGATCGGGGATCCCCGTCAGCTTGTCCACCTTGTCGTGAAGGTCGTGAATGTCGCGGATGAGAAGCCCGGCCTTTCTCAGGCGTTCCTCCAGGTCTTTGTACGCGGGGTTGACGCAGATGCCGCGTTCGGTCACGATGACGTGAACCGACTCCCCGGGAGTGACGACGTGGTGCACGTTCCGCTTGATTGAGGGGATGCGGCCCCGGAACGAGGGGCACACCACCACCGCCAGCTTCGCGCCCGCGGCGGTGTCGCAGTGGCCGCCGGAGGCGCCCATGATCGTGCCTTCCGAGCCGGTGATCACGTTCACGTTGAAATTCACGTCGACGGCCAGCGCCCCCAGGACCACGACATC
This sequence comes from Syntrophaceae bacterium UBA6109, assembly GCA_002428445.1. The sequence continues at coordinate 13,133 of DIWJ01000021.1, read as the reverse complement.
CAGCTTGTTGATCATGCTGCCGCAGTTGAAGGGATTGGCGTACATGTCGGACGAGATCTCGATGTGCTTGCTGTTGTTGAGCAGCGACGTGCTGACGGCCGCGTCGAAGGACTGGACGTCGAAGACGCTCTCGAAGAGCCCGTGCTCCATCAGTTCGACGACATAGGAGGTCACGCCGCCCAGGAGGAAACTGCCCCTGATGCCGCGTTTCTTCATGGTCTCGTTGACATACTTGGCCGCCGCCAGCGAAGCGCCGCCCGCCCCGACCTGAAAGGAAAAACCGTTTTCCATGAATCCGGAGTGTTCGATGACCTTTGCGCAGAGGCTCGCCAGGCGCAGGTCGAGAGGTTTTTTCGTGATGCGTGTCGTTCCCGATGCAATCTTCCCGACGTCGCCCAGGCTGTCCACCTTCACGACGTAATCGACGTTCGTCTGCTCGATGGAAACGGGGATGCAGGGGTAGGGGACGATGTTGTCCGTGACGACGATCACCTGCTTCGCGTAGCGGGAATCCATGATCGCGTAGCCCATCGAGCCGAAGGCCGAGGGGCCCTGGCAGCCGGTGGCGTTTCCTTCCTCGTCCGCCGCCGACGCGGCCAGCACCGCGAGGTCGATGCTCAATTCCCCCGTCCGGATGGCCCGGGCCCGTCCGCCGTGGGAGTGGATCACGGCGCGGTAGGCCAGCTTGCCCATGGAGACCGCCGTGCCCAGTTCGTCCCGCATGCCGGACGTCCAGATCTCCGTGATCGTGCCGTCCTCCAGGTAGGGAATGAGGTGGCGATGGACGCTCGTCAGCGACGAGGCGGCCAGGGTGATGTTCCTGATCCCCAGTTCAGCGAGGATGTCGATCGTCAGGTTCACGATCGCATCCCCGTTGCGCAGGTGGTGATGAAACGAAACGGTCATGCCGTCGCGGGGGTTTGTTTTTTCGATCGCCGTCTTCAGGTCCTTCTCCATCTTGGAGACGTGCGGCATCTTGGCCTTGGTCGGCAGCGAGACCGTCGGTTCGTCCATCCAGCCTTTCTGAAGCCGCGTCCAGGCGCCTTCAAAGGGTTTCAACCTCCCCCGGCCCTTTTTCTTTTCTATGAATTCCGGAATCTCCGTTCCGATGCTCGTTTTCATGACGTCCTCTCTTTACGGCTTTCTTACAGCGTTTCCGGGGCGATATCGGCCAAGTCCAGCACATGCAGCGCCCGGGCGACCACGGGCGCGTCCACCATCTTGCCGTGGAGCGCAAATACGCCGACGCCGGCGGCTTTGTGGCGATTGAAGGCCGAAACGACGTCGATTGCCTTGGCGATTTCCTGTTCGGTCGGGGTGAAGACCTCGTTGATGACCTCGATCTGGCGCGGATTGATGGCCGCCTTTCCCGTGAAACCGATCTCCTTTGCCCGTTGTGTCGCCGCGCGCAGCCCCTCTTCATCGTCGACGTCGACGAAGACGGTATCCATCGCCTCGATGCGGGCGGCCTTGGCGGCCATGACGATCCGCCGGCTGGCATAGTCGATGCCGCAGCTGTCCTTGTCCAGGGAAATGCCCATATCGGCGGCGAGATCCTGCCCGCCGATCGTGATCGAGGAGACCCGCGGCGAGGCCTTGGCGATCGAAAGGGCGTTTTCCACGCCGACGGCCGTTTCGATCATCGCCTGGACCGTCAGTTTGTCGTGGGGAAGGCCGTGCGCGGTTTCGGTTTCCTCGATCAGCCCGATGACGCGCAGGACGTCATCGGCCGATTCGATCTTCGGCACGCGCAGGGCGTCGGGCTGGATCGGCACGATCTCCCGGATGTCGTCGTGCCCGAAGGGGGTATCCGGATGGTTGATCCGCACGGCCACTTCCGCGCCGTAGAAGTTCACGACGGGAATGGTGTGCTTGAGGAGGATGCGCGCCGCGTCCTTTTCGCCGGGGGCGATGGAGTCTTCGAGATCCAGGAGGATACCGTCCGCCCCGTAGACGCCGCCCTGTTGAATCATGGCCGCGTTGTTCCCGGGGATATACAGCATGCTCCGCCGTTTTCGTGTCTTCGCCATCGATCGCCTCCTTATGCCGCCTGAGACGATCGACGGATCGCCGTTTCGACGCGGGCCCGGATGGTGGCATCCAGCGCCCCTTTGTCCTTGATGATCATCCGCACGTCCGCGACGGACAGCTGATCCAGCATCGCCGCCACCTGCCGCCGGATGTGCCTGCCGTACTGCGTCATTACGTTCGATTCCAGTTCAATCTGCCTGCCGGCGCCCGCCGCGACAGGCTCGACAAGGACCAGGGCGTCGCTGGATTCGAGGGTTCCCGCTTGAGCCGGGACTTTGGGTTGCATGACTTCATCTCCTTCATTTCAGACAAGATCTCCCCCTCGCGGGGGAACGTGAGTATAGGCAAGACAATGGCTGCTGTCAATCGGGATCGTGCCGGCGGATCGTGCCGGCAGGAGGAAGCGGTTTCAACCGATCTTTTTCTCCCGCGCGCGGCGGCGTCCGATCTCGCGGGTCATGACCCGGCGAAGGACTTCTTTCAACTCAGCGTCGGAAACGGGTTCGAGGCTCTCCTCGATCATCCTGCGGTCGCGCTCCTTGAGGGGGGCGGCGGGCGGTTCGGACGGACGAGCGGTCTTCGCCGGGGCCGCGCCGACGTCGCCGATAAAGAAACGCAGGTTGTTCAGGGGCGGGTCGGAGGAGTCGCCGTTGAGCTTCGCGAGGATCTCCTCCTTGAGAAAATGCAGCTGGTGCATCCAGGCGGGGCCGGAAATCTTCACGTAGAGGGTGTCCCCCGAGCGCCGGTCGATCCGGGTCTGGGCGGAGATGACGGGTCCGACCGCCTTGGCCCAGGCGTCAGCCAGCTTGCGGTCCGGCAGGGCCAGGAAGATGCTTCTCTTCCGGAGGACCGTTGCGAGGACGTCGCCCAGGTGCTGCAGGGACCGTTTTCTTCTTGTGCGCCTTGCCATGGTTCGAATACCGTCGTATAGTCTCCGCCGGGACAGTTCTGCGATAGAAAGTGAGGTTGTCATGAGCTTAGCAACGTTGATCGAAAGGGTCAAGAAGCATCCGGACTATGCGAAGGCGGGAATGATCCTCTGCCACAACGGCGTCGTCCGCGGAACGTCGCGGGACGGATCGCCCGTCTCGCAGGTCGACGTGAGGGCCGACCGCGGGCGTCTTGCCGCGATCATGGCGGAAACGAAAAAGATGCCCGGTATCGTGGAGGCGCTGGCGGAAGTGAACGAGGGGACGCTGAAGGTCGGCGAGGATGTCATGGTTGTGGTCGTTGCCGGCAACTTCCGCGAGAATGTCTTCGCGGCGATGATCGATGCCGTCAACCGCATCAAGGCCGAGGTCACCTGCAAGCGCGAGATGCCGTAAAGTCCGCCCGCAGGTGCGCGGAAACGGGATCAGCAAGGTAGCCCCGCTTTTTCGCTCCCGGCCGATTTCTCCCGGTAGAAACCCAGAAGAACCATGATGGTCCCCGCGCAGATGGTCAGGAAGAGCCAGGACCAGCCATACATGGCCGTCCGATCCACCAAAAAGCCGAATAGTGGGGGGGCTATTAAGCTCCCCAGAGAACCGAATCCATAGCAGATACCGGTTGCAAGCGCAGTCGATTCCCTGTCGACCGCTTCGCCCAGGATCGTCAGATAGATGGCATTCCATCCGATCCCGCTGATGCCAAAGGCGAGAATGGCAATGATCAGAAGCGGCGAGAAGACGGGGAAGAAAGAGATCAAGCCCAACACAAGTGAAGAAAGAAACAGGACCAGGGTAATGAAAACCAGAATCCCCTTTCGTCGCCCGGAAAAAAGATAATCACTCGCCAGACTCCAGAGGACGCGGGCGGCGGCACCGGCGAAGAAAGACAGGGCGAAATATTGCCCTGCCCGGGCAAGGGGGTATTTCATCTCCTGAGTCAGAAAAAGGATCAGGTACGTGGAAAAACAGAACTGGCTCGCCAGGAAGCAGAAGCCGATGCCCTCCAGAATCAGCATATCCCGCTGCAAAGCCATCCGTACGATTTTCCCCCACGCAAGGGACGACGTTGCGGGAGCCTTCAACCGGACCGGCGATTCCCGAAGCAGCAAGTAGATCGGGATTGCCGCGGCCACTTCGACCAACCCGATCGCAAAAAGGCCCTGGCGCCAGGAAAAGAGAATCAGGATCGCCGGCAGAATCAGCCCGGCAAGAATCCCTCCGAAGTTGACGCCCGTCTGTTTGATCCCCATGGCTGTGGCCCGGCCCACTGCGGGAAACCAGTCGAGGATGCACTTGCTCGCTCCCGGGCCGATGATGCCGTTTATGCCGCCATAGACCACGAGGATCGCCAAGGCGACCGGGAATGAAGGAGCCTGGGAAAACAAAACGAGGAAAAGCCCGATGCCGATGACCGCCAGAGTCAGCATCCGGCGCACGCCGACGAAATCGACGACCAGCCCCGCCGGCATCTGGAAGATTGCAGCCCCGACCGAAAGGGCGGATATCAGGAATCCGATCTGAAACGACGAGATCTGGAGATCTTCCTTGATGAGCGGCGCCAGGATGCCGAAGCTGGAGAAGTTCATGAAGTTCAGGACGTGAACCAGCCACAACGTTCCGACGATTACCCAGCCATAACGGGAATTCTTTGCCGCCATTGCGGGCAAGCCTTCCGCACCAACGATCTGCATGTCTTCCTTCCCCGGATAATATCGGATCAAGATATGTCCTGCCAAAAACAGCAGGCGCCTGACATGCCCTGATTTCCACGGAATGTCAAGCTCGGTTCAGGCAGGTGGATACCATCGGTTCGTCCGCCTGTATTCCTCTATGGCCCCGCGGGGACAGGTCCGGACGGAAATGCCCGTCGCGACGTCTGAAGGACGCCCGCATCCCCGGGCGCTGTTTCATTGACGGGAAAGCCGTTTCTTCGTATAGTTCTCTCCGGGAATTCGGATCGCTTCGAGAACGGCCGCGGGAACCCTCCATGCCGAAGAAAATGCTGCTCTTCATCCTGATGGCTTCCTTCACTCTCGGCGGGTGCATGAGCAAGTCCCAGCAATACTATGCCAGGGGCGACCATGCCGCCATGATCAGGGATTTCGACACCCGGGAGGGAATCCAGACGCTGAACAGCATCGACCTGTACTATCTGTGCCCCTCCTTCATCGCCATGAGGAAATACGAGAAGTCTCTCTCCTGCGCCAATGAACTGGAGCGCCGGGACAAGAACGCGGTGAACGCCCTCGGGCAGATTTTCACGCCGAGCCTTCTCAAGTCGAGGGCCTATCTCATCAAGCTCCAGGCCTATCTCGACACCGGAGATCTCAGGAAAGCGGTCGAATACGGGGAAAAGGCGTACCGCCTCGCCGAGGAGGGCGGTTTTTCCATGTTCACGGGGATGGATGCCGTCGGGATAGACATTATCGGCGACTTGGGTCTTGCCTATGCCGCTTCCGGCAACCGGGCAAAGGCAGGGGAGATGCTCGGCAAGCTGGATCGGTACTCCATGTCCGTCCTGCGCGGCTATGTCTTTGAGCCCTATCGCCAGCTCCAGAAGATCCGCATCGCCTTCGCACTTCAAAACTATGACGAGGTCCTGTCCCTCTGTCATCTGAACCAGGGCATCTTCGACGGAAAATGGTGGAGCGACATGCCGGGTCACCGTTTTTCGTACAGCAGGCTCACCATGAATTTCATCACGGCGAAATCCCATTATGAATCGGGAAATGTCCGTGCCGCCGAAGAGGCCTATGCAACGCTGCTCCAAATGCCTGGGATTTCGGAAAGCGCGGACATGTACTATTTCTCCCTGGCCGATCTCGGCGCGATTCGCCTGAAGCAGGCAAGATACGCCGAGGGCATCGAACTGCTGCGCAAGGCGGTGGACGAGATCGAACTCCAGCGCTCCACCATCGCCACGGAGAGCGCAAAGATCGGATTCTTCGGGAAGAGCCAGACCGTGTATGAAACCCTGATCGGGGCGCTGTCCGCCCGGGGCATGGACAAACATGCTTTCGAGTATGTCGAACGCAGCAAGGCGCGGGCCCTTGTGGACATGCTGGCGTCGAAGCGGGATTTTGCCGCCCGGTCCGAAGACGAACGCCGGGTGCAGGCGCTGCTTGCCGCGCAAACGACAGCGGAAGCGGAATCTCTCGTCCGGGAAGGCGCTTTCCGGAAACACAGCACCCGGGGTGTGATGATCAGCACCAAAGAACAGCTGACGGGACAGACGAGCGAACTGGCCTCGCTGGTGAGCGTCCGCCCCATATCCGTCGAAGAGATTCAGGAATTGATCCCGTCGGACGAAACGCTGGTGGAGTACTTCTTCACGGACAGCAATCTGTACGCATTCGTCCTGACATCGCGGCAGATCTCGGCGGTCCGCATGGAGACCGGCAGGCTCGCGGACGACATCAGGGCGTTCCGCAAAGCCCTCGGCGCCGTTTCCACCGACGGGCAGGAAGAAGAGGCGTCCGGACGGCTGTACGGCAAGCTCGTCAAACCGCTGGAGCGCTTCCTGGAGACCCCGAAGCTGATGATCGTCGCTCATGGAATGCTGCACCACGTTCCCTTCTATGCCCTGCGGGGCGAAAGCGGCCGCGTCATCGAGCGCTGGAGCATCCGCATGCTCCCCAGCGCCGGCGTGTTGAAATACATGCAGCAGCGGAAGCCCGCAAAGACCGGCGGCATCCTGGCCTTTGGAAACCCCGACCTGGGAGACCCGAGCCTGGATCTTGCCTTTGCGCAGAATGAAGCAGTCGCCGTCGCCCGGACACAGCCGCAATCGAAGGTGTTTCTGAGGCGGGAGGCGACCGAAACGGCCCTGAACAAATACGGCGGCGGGTTTCGGTACCTCCATTTTGCGACCCACGGGGAATTCGATGCGGACAAACCCCTGAATTCCGCCCTCCTGCTCGCCGGGGATGCGGAAAACGACGGCAGGCTGACGGTCGACAAACTCTACTCCAAGACGCTTGCCGCCGACCTTGTGACCCTGAGCGCCTGCGAGACGGGATTGGGAAAGATCGTCGGCGGCGATGACATCGTCGGATTGGCCCGAGGGTTTCTCTATGCGGGCAGCCGTTCCATCGTGACGAGCCTGTGGAAGGTGGACGATCTGGCGACTTCGCACCTGATGACGGGCTTCTATTCCCGTTTGAAAGATGCCGACAAACGCGCCGCCCTCCGGTCGGCCATGCTGGAGACGAGAAGCAAATATCCCCACCCGTTTTACTGGGCCGCGTTTCAGCTCACGGGAAATGCCGACTGACCGATAACGGCATTCCCATGCAGCGTCAGGATAGGGAGGAAGACAGAATGCGCAAGGCGTTTGCACTGATCGTATTTCTTTGTCTCGCCGGCTGGGCAGGCGGCGTTTCGGGCGCGGAACGTTTGCCGGACGAACCGCAGCAGCCGCGCGATTCAGCCGTTGCGTTCCCGGCGGCCGGATCCTATGCCGAGGCCCTGGCCGGCTGGCACACACCGGAAGATATCAGCCGGTGGCTTGCCGCCAACTTCTCCTACGACGCGGCGCGCGCGATGAATCTTTCCGAGACGCAGAGGGCGAAGCAGGCGGCGCCTCCGATATACTCCCCGGCCGAATTGTTTGAGAACAGGACCGGCGTCTGCGTGGACCTCTCGCGCTTTGCCGTGGAGACGCTCAGTCGCATCGATCCGCAGAGCGATCCGAAGTATCTGATGATCGAGTTCGAGCCGGTGCAGATCCGCGGGAACACATTGCGGCTGCACTGGCTGGTGAGTTTCAAACGCGGCGGCAAGACCTGGTTCTTCGCGGACTCGAATCGTCCCGGGCATGTTGCAGGCCCTTATTCCGACACGGCGGCATTTATTGCCGACTATGAGAAATACAGGGGCAGGAAGATTGTGGCTTTCCGTGAACTGGCGTCGTACCAGAAGCAGCAGCGAAAGAAGGCCCTGAAGCAGCCGGCGACTGCGAAGCCTTGACTCCTCCCTGTACGAGGCGACTATGAACCCCCGAAGCGCAGGAACAAAGGCGGCCTGGCTCGCCATGCTGCTCTGCTGCATCCTCCTCTTATCGTGTACGGCCATTCGGGATAGGGATGAGGATCCGCGATCCGCAGCGGCGGTATGCCTTCCCGGGTTTCCCGACAGGGACGGATGGTATGGCGGCGACGGGGCCTATTCCATCGGGCTCAATGACGGGCGCGTCCTGTGGCTTTTCGGAGATACCTTCGTTTCCGATCAGGAAGGCCGCCGCGATCGCGCCGGTATGAAAGTGGTTCTCGGGACCACCCTGGCGATCTCGACCTGCACCGGCGGCGCGCAATTTCAAATCCGGTATTTCCTGAAGAAGAAAAATGGAGAATTCGCTTCGTCCTTCGGCGACGGGGAATGGCTGTGGCCGCAGGATCCCTTCATGGTCAATCGCACGCTTTACGTTCCGCTGGTATCCGTGAAGGCGGATCCCCGGGTCGAGGGGCCCTTCAAGTTCGCGATCGCCGGGCACAGGATCGCCAGGATCCGCGACTTCACGGGGCCCGATCCGAACAGCTGGGCTGTCGACTATATCGACCTGACGCCGGGAATGCCGCGGGGCATCAGGGCCTTCGCGACGACGTCGGTCCTTCACGGGGGCCATGTCTACTTCTACCCGCTCTACAGCGCGACAGAAGAAGGAGTGAGCGTCCTGGGCAACATCCTTGCCCGCATTCCCACCGGGAGACTGGATGATCCGGCCCGCGCCATCGAGTACTTGACAAAAGACGGACGGTGGGAAAAGGAACTGAAGCATGCGGAGGTCAGGGTCGTCCTCGATGCGGCCGTTTCGGAGATGAGCGTGAGGCACCATCCCGAGAGCGGGAAATGGATCGCCGTCCACATGTCCCTTCGAAACAACGGCGACCGGATGCTCTATCAGACGGCGGATGCGCTGGAAGGCCCGTGGACCGAACCGCAGACCCTGATCGGATCCATTCCGGAAGTCGACCGGGGCAGTCCGAGGTACGACAAGAACAATTTCTGCTACGCCGGCAAGGAACACCTGGAATTCGCCCGGGGAAGAAGTCTGGTCGTCACCTACGTGTGCAATTCCTACGAGGATTTTGAAAAGAGCGCGAGTTTCATCCGGTGGAATCTCTATCTCTACCGTCCCGTTGTGGGGAACCCGGCTTATTGAAACCCGGCCATCCGCGCCCGCTGTCGCGGCGGTTCGGTTTCTGACCGGCAGGAAGGGAGGAATGACGATGAAAAAGACGTTGCGAATCTTGTTGCTGCTCGGGGCGATGGGCTCCGCCTGTCCGGCCGGGGCCGGCCTCTTCGACGACATCCTGAAGGAGCTTCCCGGAATGAAGAGCGGCATGCTGCAGTCCGGTCCGGATCAGAATACGACCGTTTCGGGGCTGAAGGAGGCGCTTGCCATCGGTACGGAGAACGCCGTCAAGGCGGTGTCGAAAACGGACGGCTATTTCGGCAACGCGATGGTGAAGATTCTTCTTCCCGAGAAGGCCCAGAAGGTTGCCGATGTCGTTGCCAAGCTGGGCTTTCAGAAACAGGTCGACGATTTTACGCTTGCGATGAATCGTGCGGCCGAGGCGGCGGCGCCAAAGGCCACGGTTCTTTTCGTTGGTGCCATCAAGGCGATGACGTTCGACGATGCCCGGAAAATCCTCCAGGGAGGGGATACGGCGGCAACAGAGTATTTCAAGGACAAGACGTCGAAACATCTCTACGATGAGTTCAAGCCGGTGGTCGTGGAAAACATGAACAAGGCGGGGGTGGCGAAGGCCTACAAGGCGATGATGGCGCCTGCTGAAAACATCCCGCTGATCCCCAAGGAATCGGTGGATCTCGATCATTATGTGACCAACAAGGCGCTGGAGGGGCTCTTCGTCATGGTCGGCGAGGAAGAGAAGAAGATACGCGCCGATCCCGCCGCAAGGGTGACGGATCTCCTGAAGACCGTCTTCGGCAAGCCGCAATAAAGCCGATTCCGCCCCCGTCCTTCGCGGGGGCGACGGGAAGCTTTCTTCATTTGTCATTCCCCCGAAAGCGGGAATCCAGCGTCCTGAAGACTCTTCCCGTGTCACGCAGAGCGCTGGACCCCGCCTTCGCGGGGGTGACAGAAAGGGTGGTCATTCCGCCGACATCGGGGAGAGTTTTTCATTGACAGTTCATGACGATCTCCCTATATGACCCTCTCCGGAAACACAGGTTCTTCTTCAGCCATTTCAGCTGCCATACAGGACGGACATGAATCCAGGCAAACAGCCCGCCTTTTTCTACGGCTGGGCGATAGTGAGAGCGCTGCTCATGTTCTGCGGAGGGCTTTTTCACCATACCGGTCAAAAGATCTTTCGTTTATGAAAAACCCATCGGATTCACGGGAATCGTTACGTCCATGTGAGGATGGTCATCAATAAAGACGGAGGGAAACCGACGGAACCAGCTTCTGTAGCCCCCTAGGGCAGGGGCGGCTTCGACGCCACCTCAAATGCTGTCGCTCAAGCCGTTACCCGACGATTTTCTTGACGCCTTTGTATTTTGCCTTGACGCGCGCGTGGGGCAGGTATTCGTTCTCCATGATCCGGTAATCCTTAAGCCCGACAAAATCGGTGTACTCCTCGAAAGACGAAACCCACTGCGTCTGGCCGGGCAGAGTGCCGGTCGGCGACGTTTTGAGCGCCCGGAAGAAGGCGACGAGCGCCTTGTGGGCGACCATGATGGAAGCCACCGGGAGGGACACCCGGGCGACACCCATCTTCTGCAGCTCGGGGATGGGGATCAATTCGGTCTTCATGCCGGTGATGCCGTCCATGAGGTTGACCGACAACGGTCCCTTGATTGATTTGACCGCTTTGTCGATGTCGGCCCGGTTCCTGATGCCGTCGATGAAGGCCAGGTCGGCGCCGGCCTTGAGGTAGATGTTGCAGCGTTTGATGGCTTCGGCCAGCCCCATGCTTGCGAAAACGTCGGTCCGGGCGTTGATGACGAAATCCTTGTCGGCCTTGTCTCTGACGGCCGCGCAGGCCTGCACCTTCCCGGCCATTTCCTCTGCGGAGATAACTTCCTTGCCGGCCATGTGGCCGCAACGTTTGGGAAAGACCTGGTCCTCGATATTCATGCCGGCCAGGCCCATGGCAATCAGACGTTCGGTGATCCATGCCGCGTTGACGGCATTACCGCCGCCGGTGTCGATGTCGGCCATGACCGGGATCGAAACGGCCTGGGCAATATTCCAGGACATGTCGAGGACGTCTTTCATACGGACCAGACCGACGTCCGGCTTGCCGAGGTAGGACCCGGCCAGGCCGTAGCCCGAGATCTGGACGGCCTCGAAGCCGGCCTTCTCGATAACCTTGGCCGACAGGGCGTCGTGACAGCCGGGCACGGTGACGGCCCGGCGCTCCATGATGGCTTTCCGCAGAACTTTAGATTTCTTCATGCTCGTTGGCTCCTTATGATTGAATACTGTCAGACACTCCAATTTACGCGTGAATCTTTTGTATGCAGCCATGCCATCCTCTGGATCAAGTCCGGGCGGGACATCCTCAGAAGTATCGGTTGTGACAACGGCCCCGAGTTCGTGGCAAGGTCTCTGACCGTGGGCTGACGAAAACCCGGTCTCCATGGACTTTTCCAGGCCGGGGAAGCCGACGGACAATGCCATTGCGGAATCGTTTATCGGCGGCCTCCGAGAGGAATGCCTGAACGCGAACTGGTTTTTGTCTCTGGAGGATGCCTGTGATGAATATTTGAACTTGACGAGTGGACTACAATGAGCATCGACCTCACAGTTCTCTCGGCTACAGGACGCCCTGTGATTGCGCCAGACCCGGGCTTCTTGAGGTCGGAAAACGAACTGCCTGAGAGGACCACTTTTGGGGGAACCCTCGGTGCCCTAACATGGAAAATGGACCGCTTTTCGGGGGCAGGTTGAGAAAGAATTCCGCACCAGGATTTGACCGCTAAATTCGCTGTTTCCGGCTCGCCGACAGGAAAGACTCAACAACATCCTTCGTAACGACGTCCTTCACTGTGCGCACGTGGAGTCTCATGATCTTCTCAGCCAGAATCGCATTCTTCTTCTTGCAGCATTCGATCAGCGCCGCATGATGCTTGGCATAGGTTTCAATAACATGGGGATAGCTGAGCGGCATGTATTGGTACCTGTAGATTCGTCTTTTCAGCATCATGATGAGCTGAGATAAGCAATCATTGTCGGCTTTATCGCGGAAGAACCCATGAAACAGTGTATTGTTTTCGAGCCACGCCTGCTTGTCCTGGCTTTTGGCCGCCTTGATCATCTTTCTGTAAAGGCCTTCCAGGTAAGCGATCTCCTTTTTCGTTACCTTCGCGACGGCCATCTTCACCGCCTGGCTCTCCAGCAACTCACGGACATCGTAGATTTCTTCCATTTGTCGGGCGGAAAGTTTTATGACCTCGATGCCCTTGTTTCTTTCGAAGCTGATCAATCCTTCGGATTCGAGCTGTCGCAACGCCTCCCGAATCGGGCTCCGGCTGACCCCATAAAGGTCCGAAAGCTTCTCTTCCTTCAGCCGCTCGCCGGAGGTAAAGCGTCCGAATGTGATGTCGTCGCGGATTTTTTCGTAGATGTCCTGGCGGGTTGATTTTTCAAGATGTTTGCTCGTCATGGTTTTATTACGTTTTATTACGACGTTAACTGGAGTTCAGGAGTCATACAATCGCGCTCCAATGCAGATGTCTATTATAATTCCACGTATAATTCTTGGTTGCCCTAGCAGGCGCCTCATGTTTTGTCAAGTACAACACTTATCAATGGCAGATCAATCGCTAGAGAAATTTTGGCAGCAGATACCGACACCCAAGGTCAGAAGCTTTTTTTCGATATCGTTGACAAGAGCAAAATATCTATCAGTGTCCGCCGGGAAAGAGATGTCATGACGATCTCTCCGGAGCAAGGAGCGTAGAGCGGACACAAGGCAAAGACGATAACCGTGATAATGCTGTGGTTATTGTTCTCGACACGTACGCTGCGGAACCGTGCCCGTCTTGGCCTCCCCGATGGCAAACGCAATCTCCTCTTCCATAAGCATCTTTTTCATGGCATAAGCCTCGCCATCAAATTTCTTGTATGAGAAAGCTGACTTATCCGCTGGCCTGGTTTTTGACGAAAAAATCACTGCGGAGGAATAATCGAAGAGGTGATTT
>DIWJ01000048.1:37829-37996 GCA_002428445.1 Syntrophaceae bacterium UBA6109 | reverse complement strand
GCATGTTGTGGGTCACGATGATGATTGTATACCGGCTCTTCAGTTCGTCCAGCAACTCTTCGATCTTCGCCGTCGAGATGGGATCGAGCGCCGACGTCGGTTCGTCCATGAGGAGAACGTCCGGCTTCATGGCGAGCGCCCTCGCGATGCACAGGCGCTGCTGCTGG
>DIWJ01000048.1:0-37820 GCA_002428445.1 Syntrophaceae bacterium UBA6109 | reverse complement strand
AGGATATCCTTCACCTCGTCCCAGATAGCGGCCTGTCGCAGGCTGCTCTCGACCAGTTCGTCCAGGTCGCTCTTCTTCGTAATGCCGACGAGTTTCGGGGCATAGACAAGGTTCTTGTAGATGGTCTTCGGGAAGGGGTTGGGCTTCTGGNNCCATCCCGATCCGCCGGCGGATCTCCACGGGGTCCGCATCGGCGGCGTAGATGTCCTTTTCCTCGAAATAGACCTTTCCCTCGATTCGCGTCCCGTCGATCAGATCGTTCATGCGGTTCAGAAGACGGAGCAGCGTCGACTTTCCGCATCCCGAGGGGCCGATCAGCGCCGTGATCCGGTTCGCCCCGAAATTCATGCTTACCTCGGCGAGCGCGCAGGAGCGTTCGTAATAGAAATAGACGTTCTCGAGCCTGATGATCGCCTCCCGGTTTACCACGTTTTTTTCCTCCGCATGGAACTTCTCAGCAAAATGGCGATGAGATTGGCACCCATGACAAGCATCAGAAGCACCATGGCCGTTCCGTACTGGATCGGCCGGGTCTGTTCGATCCGCGTCCCCGCCGTCGCCAGGACGTAGATGTGATAGGGGAGGGCCATGACCTCGTCGAAAATGGAATCCGGCAGCCTTGCCGAAAAGAAGGCCGCNNATGATGGGCGCCGTCTCGCCGGCGGAGCGGCCGATGCCGAGGATGAGCGCAGTGAGGATTCCCGGCGCCGCCGCGGGCAGGACCACCCGCCGGGTCGTCTGCCATTTGGATACGCCCAGCGCCAGCGACGCCTCCCGAACGGTCTGGGGAACGGCCCGCAGCGCCTCTTCCGTCGCGGCGATGATCGACGGCAGAACCAGGACGCCCAGTGTCAGCGAGCCGGAGAGGATGGAAGAGCCGAACCCGAGGAAAACGACGAACAGCGCCAGGCCGAAGAATCCGAAGACGACGGAGGGGACGCCGGCCAGGCAGTTGATGCCGATGCGGAGCAGGCGCAGCAGCCGTCCCTGCTTCGCGTATTCGCTCAGATACACCGCCGTAATCACGCCGACGGGCATTGCCACGGCCATGCTGCCGAGCGTCAGGTACAGCGTGCCCAAAATCGCGGGCATGATCCCGCCTTTGGTCATGGAATCCGTCGGCGGCAGNNGCAGGGTGAGAAAATCCCAGCTGATGACTGAATAGCCGTTCTTTACGATGAAGGCGACGATCCCGCCGAGCGCGAGGACGATCAGCAGGGCCGCCAGGCGGTTCAGGGCGAAAAAGAGGCGCTGCTTCCACAAACGGCGCATTCTGATGGATGGTTTTTCTGTGAGCAACTTCATTCCTCCGCAAGGCGCCTCCCGAAGGCGGCGCGCCGTCCCCGGCGGCAGCTAGAGCGTCGCCGACCCGGTCTCCCTGAACCTGTGGGACAGATGGCTGGCCAGCACGTTGAAGGCCAGCGTAATGAAGAACAGGACGATGCCGGTGGCGAACAGGGCATGGTAGTGATCGCCGCCGAAAGGCGCCTCGCCCATCTCCGCGGCGANNGCGGCGATGCTCGCCGTCATCGGCCGCACGGCATCGAAGATGCTTTCCGGCACGGCCGCCGCCCCGCCTGCTGTCATGAGAACAACCATGGTCTCGCCCATGGCCCTTGCCATCCCGAGGATGATCGCCGTGAAGATTCCCGAGAGCGCCGCCGGCATGACCACGCCCACAATGGTTTCTCCCTTCGTTGCCCCGAGCGCCTGGGATGCCTCCCGGAATTCCCGGGGAACTGCATAGAGGGCGTCCTCGGAGATGCTGCAGATCGTGGGGACGGCCATGACGGCCAGGATGAGGGAGGCATTGACGATGTTCAGCCCCGTCGGCAGGTCGAAGGTCTCCTGGAGCCAGGGCGCCAGGATCACCATGCCGAAAAACCCGAGGACGACCGACGGCAGCCCCGCCATGAGTTCGATGACCGCCTTGAGCACTTCCCGGACCCGCGGACCGGCGATCTCCGAGATGTACAGGGCGGCGAGCACCCCCAGCGGCACGGCGACGAGACAGGACAGGACGGTCACGACGACGGATGCGACGATCAGGGGGAAGATGCCGAACGACGGAGGATCGTAGGTCGGGTACCACGCGTTGCCAAGGAGGAAGTCCGCCAGCGTCACCTTTTCGAAGATGGGCAAACCCTCGCGGAAGAGGAACAGAACGATCAGCGCGAGGGCAATGATCGACAGTGACGCGACGCCGCCGAGCAGCTTCTTGATCGCAGCTTCTTTCTGCCGTCTTGTCATGGGTGCGTTCTCCTCAGCGTATTTCGCCTTCCGCGGGCGGAAGCCGGAGCTCCTTTACTTGGGAAGAGGGACAAAACCTTCCTTGGCCACCAGCTTCTGCCCTTCCGCCGCGAGAACGAACCGAAGGAATTTCGCCGCGGCACCGGAGGGCTGTCCGTCCGTATACATGTAGAGCGGCCGCGACACAGGGTAGGTCTTGTTCAAGGCTGTCTTTGCTTCGGCCGCAACGCCGTTCACTTTCAGCGCCTTCGTCGTGCTGTCAACGTAACCGATCCCGATGTAGCCGATGGCGTACCTGTTCCGGGAAACGGTCTGCACGACGGCGCCGCTGGAGGCCTGGAGCTGGGCCCGAGGCATGACCTTCGCGTTGTTCAGGACCAGATGCCCCCAAGCCTCGAACGTCCCGGAACTGCTGTCCCTGGACACGACGACGATGGTCAGATCGTCGCCGCCGACTTCCTTCCAGTTGCGTATCGATCCCTGATAGATCTGGCTCAACTGGTCGATGCTCAAACCGCTGATCCGGTTGCTCGTATGGACGATCGGAACGATGGCGTCGATCGCGATGACGTGCTCCACGGGCTTCACGCCCTTGGACGCGGCGAGTTCGATTTCCTTCGGCTTGATTTCCCGTGAAGACATGGCGATATTGGTCGTCTTGTCGATCAGCGCCTTGATGCCCTCGCCCGAACCGCCGCCGGACAGTGAAATGTTCACCCCGCGGTTGGCCTTCATGAATTCTTCCATGGTCACCTGGGCGACCGGCAGAACCGTCGTCGAACCTTTGATGACGATGTTTTCCGCAAAGGCCGCGCCGGTGCCCATAAGCAGGCAGGCCGCGATTCCTGGCAACAACCGTCTCAGATATCTTCTCATTTCTTTTCTCCTCGATTGAATTTGGCAGCGAGCGCATTCCCCGCGACTTGCCGCNNCCTTGGGGATCGAAGATTCTCCGGATCTTGCTCCGGAGAGCCTCAATTTGGCGGGAGTATAGAGACCGATTGTTACCGTTTTATGACGGCTGCATGAAACTTCCGTGAAACTTCCGGTACCCCGGTCCAAGCGGAGATCTCCGGTATCGGAGACAACCTGTCCGGTGAAACGCGGCGTGAACGGGGAATGCTGGCAAATTTCAATTTCAGCGCGGTGAGATGAAGGGCAGGAAATTGAAGAAGCGGCCGGCGCCGGGGCTGACCTCTTATTGCCTTTTCTGCATCGCCATCGCGTCCCTCAGGTTGTTTTGCGCGGTTGGATAATCTGGTTGGATGCGGAGCGCCTCGCGAAAATGCCTGACCGCCTCGTCGATGTCCCCCTGCAGCAAGAGAGCGCTGCCGAGATTATTGTGCAGCTTTGCCCATCCCGGTTTCACGCGAATTGCCTCTCGAAAATGCGCGACCGCCTCGGCGTGTTTCCCCTGAGTACCCAGGATGCTTCCCAGGTTATAGCGCGCCTCCGCGAAACCGGGCTTGATGCGCAGCGCGACGCGCAGATGTTCGATCGCCTCGTCGATCTTCCCCTGGGCATACAAAGCGTCGCCCATGTTGTTGTGGAAGATTTCGTCACGGGGGTTGATGCGGACCGCCTCGGCATAATGGGCGACCGCCTCGCCGAGTGCGCCGCGGCCGGCGAGGATATTTCCCATGTGATTGTGCGCCTCTGCATTGTACGGGTTGATTCGTATCGCTTCCGCAAAATGGACAAGAGCTCCTTCCACGTCTCCGCCGCTGCGCAAGGCGGATCCCAGCAGATCCTGGGCGATGCTGTTGTCGCCTGTGACCGCAATCGTATGCCGGAACAGCGCCGCGCTGTCCCGCCAGTGGGACAGCTGCGTCCAGGTGACGGCCGTGAGAATGGAAAGCACAATCGCCGCCGCCGCGGCGAGAACGGATTTTTTTACACGCCACTTTTCCAGCAACTCCGGTGCACCCCAAGCGATCATGATGAAGAGCCCGACAAGAGGGACATAGGTGTATCGATCCGCCAGGGCCTGCGATCCGACGGAGACAAGTCCGATGACCGGAACCAGCAAACCGAGATACCAGAGCCAGCCCACGATCAAATAGGGAAAGCGCTTCACGACCCTCGCAACGGCCGCTGTAATGACGATCAGGAGCAGCGCGGTTCCGATCACCTGCCAGAGCGGCAGGATCTTCGCGTGCGGGTAGAAGACGGCAAGATTGTCCGGCCAGAACATCTTGCCGATGTAACGCACGTAGGACAAGAGGGAATTTGCAATGCGGAAATCCAGCGGCAGCGACTGCAGGGACGACACGAAACCCTCTCTTTGCTGGTTGAGCAGGGTGATGGCGCTGAAGACGGCCGACAAGATAAAGAGCGGGATTTTTTCCAGGATCAGGTAACGAATCCTTGACCAGGATGGGAAGTCATACGGCAGAGGTTCCGCAACCTGCGGAGAAACGCCCGTGCGGCGCCTGGCGCCTCTCGACTTTCCCCGCGCCGGCTTTTCCGGCGGGCCGGCCGGCGCGGAGTTCATGCCGGGCTGCCCCGAAATCTGAAACCTGTTGAGGGGCCAGAAATCCAGCAGAAGCAGCAGGAAGGGAAGGGTGACCAGCATGGGCTTCGCCATCAGGCCGAGAAGAAACAACAGCAGCGTGCAGCCGTATCGGGGCATCCCGGGCTTCTCCACATAGCGGACGTAAGCCCCGATGGTGAGGATCAGGAAAAAAGTGCTCAGAACGTCCTTCCGTTCGGCGATCCAGGCAACGGACTCGACATGAAGGGGGTGGAGCGCAAAGAGGGCGGCCACAAAGGCGCTTTGCCAGAGAGCTCCGGTCATACGGAGGAGCAGCAAAAAAAGCAGCAGCGTATTTGCGATGTGGAGGAAAAGGCTGGTGAAATGATGTCCGGCCGGATTCAATCCGAAGATCTGGCAATCCAGCATGTGCGAGAGCCATGTCACCGGATGCCAGTTGGCGACGTGAACCGTCGTGAAGGCCCACATGATGCTGTCCATGGTCAAGCCCGCCCGCACGGGATCGTTTTCCGTGACGTAGGCCGGATCGTCATAGTTGATGAAATCGGAAGACGGCGACTGCCAGTAGGCGGCCGCCGTCAGCAGCAGAAGCGAAAACAGAATCCAGAGTTTCTTCGCCTTCAGAGACAATCCCGATCTCCTTGCCCCACTTTTCTTCGGAAGCATCCCTATATCTCAAAACCCTGCAAAAAACGATAGGACCGGAAGGTAGGGAGAAACAAGTCATCCATTTACGTGGTCCATCTAAGACATCTCGGACATGAAAATCAGGGGCATCCCGATGGCAGAGATACTTCAATAAAAATATATTGAACACAAAGATGGCGCAGCACTCAGGCAATAGGAGACGAGTATCGTGGCATTCCGGAAGCAATTGACCGTCCTGCTGATTCTGACTCTCTTCCTTTCTGTTTTCGCGGGAGGCTTCCACCATTGCTGCGACTACTATTCCCATGCATGCTCCATCTGTCTCCACGGTCATAACCAGCCGGATCTCCACCTGACGCTGGCAACCGCTGCGGACAACATGCAACCGCTCGTGGCCGCATCGCGTTTTGTCCCGTCAACGGAAACCTTCCCAAATCCCTCCATATGGCGTGCGCCCCTGAGCGGGCGCGCCCCGCCCCTCAGTTTCTAAATATTGGTCCCAGGTGTTGTCGAGCAATCTCTCGACCGGGAAAGCCGATGCAGTTCATCGGCGGAGAATTTTTTGGACTGAATGCCGTTCCGGAGACATGTCGAGGGTCCCATGAAGAAATGGATGATCATCCTCTTCGCTTTGATCGCCCTCGCGGGTTGCAGCGCAGGCCGCGACGAGAATCCGAAAGCCCTTCTCGAATCCTTCGAGGTCGGCGAATCGGTTTACGTCTGCGGTTGCCCCATGATGTGCTGCAATGCCGTCTCCAGGAGCCCGGGGCGCTGCGCCTGCAACGTTCCTCTGCGCAAGGGGAGCGTCTCGAAAATCCGCGACGGCAGAGTCCACGTCAAGATCGACGACGGCCGGGAGAAACGCTTTTTTCTTACAAAACGCTGATGAAATTACGGAGGCTCGACCTTTTCGGATTGACGGTCGTGTCGCTGGATCGGCAGAGCTGATCGCAAGGACAAAAGGGAATCCGCTCCGCGGGAGCGTTCCTTTTCTATAATAGAAGAACCTTTCTATTCATCGCGGCTGCGGGACGAAGCCTCTCAAGGGCGGCGTCTCGCCGTACGATGCCTTTCGATCTGCCTGTTCCGACACTTGCCGACACCACTTCCCTGCCGAGAAATGTCCGGCGCCGCCGCCCCGCGATGGAGACTGATGATCATGAAAACACGAATGGCCTTGTTGATGGCAATGCTGTTCCTCGTCTGCGCGAACGCGCATGCGGAACAGCCGAAGGAAAAAAGTATGGAGCTTGACGATGTCGTTGTCACGGCAACGAGGACGGAAAGGGCCACCGAAGAGATCCCGGCCGGGGTCAGTGTGGTGACCAAAGAGGACATCCGGGACACGAGGATGTTCGGCATGAAGGAGGCCCTGTCGGGGATTCCGGGCGTACAGTCCGAATCCAAGAACGGAGGATACGATACGCGCCTGATCATCAGGGGGGCGGGCCTGAAGGCGAGATACGGCGTGAGGGAGATCATGATCCTTCTCGACGGCGTGCCCATCACCGACCCGGACGGCATGTCGCGTCTGGATTTCGTCGATTCCGAAATGGTGGAGAGGATCGACGTCGTCAAGGGGCCGAACTCGACACTCTACGGGGCGAACGCGGCGGGCGGGGTCGTCAACATCATTTCGAAGAACCTCTTCGAGGAGACCAAGAGCGCGAAGGTCGGCTATGGAAGCTACAACACCCAGTCGTACAACGGGGTCTACGGGACGCATTTCGGAGACACGTACGTCTCCGTTTCCGGCAGCAGGCGATCAACCGACTCCTGGCGGGAATGGAACACCTTCAGCACCAATCAGGGAGGTCTCAAGGTCGGGCACCTCTTCGGCGAAAAGGCCTCCCTGGAGGCGAACATCTCGATGACGAAGGCGAACCTGCAGCTGCCGGGAACGCTCACGAAGGCCCAGTTCGAAAACGACATCCGCCAGCTCACATCCGAGCAGTGGCGGAACATGGGGAGGTACAGCGACATCCTCTACACAAGCCTCAAGGGAGAAAAGGAGATCGGCGACGTCAAGCTCAAGCCGATGGCCTATTTCCAGAAGTGGTCTCACTACCATCCCGTGACGGGAATGATCAACGACGGCGGCGCCGACGTGTACGGGGCGGACATGCAGGCGGATCTGACGCACGCGATTGCGGGAATAAAGGGCATCGCCACGGTCGGCGTCGCGGGACAGATCGACAAGAGCGACGGCGACAAGTACACCTACCGGGACTTCGTGACCGGAGCCGGGGGAAGGCTGGCGTACACCACTTCCGACAGGAAGGGCGATCTCGCCGAGCAGGAAGAGGACACGATCAGCAAATGGGGCGTGTACCTGCAGGAATCCCTGCGGCCGTCGGACAAGTGGATTGTGGATGTCGGCGCACGGTACGATCAGGTCGGCTTCGATCTCAAGACCGAGCAGTTCCGGGAATTCAATTACGCGACGGCCCGGTACGTCGTCAACAGGGCGACGATATCGAGAAATGTGACCTTCGAACGCGTGAGTCCCAGGATCGGCGTTGTGTACAAGCTGAACAGCCTGGTCAACCTGTACGGCAACCTATCCACCGGCTTCCAGACGCCGCAGACAGGGGAACTGAGCCTCAACCCGGACCTCGTGCCCTCCAAGACGACCAACTACGAAACCGGCTTCAAAGTCCGAAGCGGGAATGGGCACAGCGTCGACCTGTCGCTGTTCTATATCACCGTCAAGGACGACATCGTCCAGACCATGCTGCCGAACAACGAATCGTCCTACGCCAACGCAGGCGAGACGGAGAAGAAAGGAGTCGAACTGTCGGCGAAGGTGCAGATGCTCAAGGACCTCTATCTCGGGGCGGCCTATGCATACAGCGACTTCACCTTTTCCGAATTCAACGAGGTCATCGGCGGAACGAACTTCCGGCGGGACGGCAACCGGCTTCCCTACGTCCCCATGCACCAGTACACCCTCTTCGCCACGTACAAGCATTCCTCCGGATTGCGGTTCAAGGTGGAAACGAACACCTGGGGTTCCTATGAGGTAGACAATGCGAACTCCGAAACCTACAAGGGGTACTCGTTCATCACGAACGCCCTCGTGGGTTACGAGAGGAACGGATTGGATGTCTCCTTCGACGTCTACAATATCTTCGATACCCGGCATGCCATCGAGGTGACCAGGGACTCCGGCGGCGCCGCGAAATACAGGCCCGGCGCCCCGTGGACGTGGATGGCGAAGGTCGCTTACAAATTCTAGGGAGGCGCCATGAAAGCGAAAAGCATCCTCTTTTTCCTGCTCGCCGCGGCGGCGTCGTTCTTCGCGGCCTCTTACCGGTGGGGCGATTCGGCCCATTCCATCGGCGTCATCAAGGCATCGGGCGGCACGGCGAGACACGCTTCGGTCCTGACGAGCGGAGAAGGCACCTACACGCTGATCGCCACGGCGGCGGTGCTCCCGCCGTACAGGGGCGACGCCAGGGTCGTGCTGGAAGGCGAGCCGCAGATCGATCACGCAATCTATCTGTCGGGGCCGGTTGTGGATCTGGGCCTGCGCCGCAATCCCGAACTGAGGGACAATGTCATCCACGACCTCCAGCCGCGGGACAGGATCGCCCTGTGGGTGGTGATGAAGCCGCCCATGACGGATCCGGTGTGCGGCGCTCCCTATCGGGACGGGTTCGTCGGGGTCTCCCATGAAGGCAGGGACTACGTCTTCTGCTGCCGGAGGTGCGCCCAGGCGTTCAGCCTGGAGCCCGAAAAATACAGGAACAACATCGGCGTGAGGGGCAGATACCGTCTCGCCTTTTACGACACGAAGACCAACAGGCCGGTGCTCAGCGTTCCGGTCGAATTTCAGGGAAAGGGGGAGGCGGGAGATGGGTGCGGACAACAGCACTGAGAAACGCTTTTTCTTCAAGAGGAGGACCGGGATACTGCTGCTCGGCGCGGCTCTGTTCCTGCCGCCCCTTTCGTTCCTCTTTCAGTTGACGCAGGACAGCAGTTTCTGCGGCTCCTGGTGCCCCCGGATGTTCTTTGCCTGGCGCCAGGGCCAGACGGCCGAAGCGTTCCTGTTCGGAATCGCCAGGAGTTACATGGGGGTGGCGCTCGTTTTGGGAGCCGTGGTCAGCACCTTTTTCCTGGGCCGCCTCTGGTGCAGCCACCTCTGCCCGGTGGGCGGCGTTTCGGAACTGGGCAGCCGGCTGATCCCCGATGCCTTTAAACTGCGCCTCGACACGGTTCCGGCGGCCTCGGTACGTTATGGATACCTGGCGGCCTACCTCCTGCTCCCCGCCCTCGGCCTGGGAAGCCTCTGCTGCGGCTACTGCAATTTCGCGACCGTTCCGCGGCTTTTCGGCGCGCCCTTTTCGGAGGCGGACATGGCCTTCTTCCTCCGCAGCGCCGGCGTGGTGAACCTCGGACTCCTGGTCGGCCTGGGTTTCCTCACGAAGGGCGGACGGGGGTACTGCAATCTCCTCTGTCCGATCGGAGCCCTCGATGCCCTGTCCAGCCGGCTGGGCGAGAAGTTCGGCAGGAGAGTGCGGGTGGCCGATGAACGCTGCAACGGGTGCGGCCGCTGCCGGGACGTATGCCCGGTCTGGGCGATCGAGATCGGCGGAAAGGCCGGCATCGACCAGCTTTCCTGCATCCCCTGCGGGATGTGCGCGAAGGCCTGTCCGGAGCATGCCATCGGGTACGGCCTGAAGACGAAGACAACGGAAGAGCGGATCCCGGCGGTGCCGTCCTACGCCCTGGCCGGACATGACGGAAAGGACCTCGCAGTATGAACGGATGGAGATGCAGGATCCGGGTGTTTCTTGCGGCCCTGTTCGGAGCCCTGGGGGGCAGTCTTCCCGCCCTCGGTTGCAGCGGCAGTTGCGGGTCATGTTTTTCCTGCGCCGGTATCGGTGTTATCGCCGTCGTCGCGGCGGTCGGGGCGGCAGGAAGGAAGAACCAGGCGGCATAGGGCGGCGGAGAACTCCGCGCGCCGGAGATGACCTGATGCAGAACGATCGGCGGTGAACCGCGGGAAATGTAGGAAAAGGCATGGTCCCGGGGGCTGCGTCCTACATGCTGTAGGCCCCCAAAACCGCTTTCACATTGGAAAAGACGGGGAGAAGGACATATGGAATGGCTGAAGTTGACGGTTGACTATGGTGTGGTGGGTCTTCTGGTCGCCATGAGCGTCATCGCGGTGGCCGTCGCCATCGAGCGGCGCCTCTATTACCGGCGGCTGTCCCTCGATGCATTTCCCGACAGGAAGTCCCTGGAGCTCGAACTGACCAGGAAGCTGCACATCCTGGCGACGGTCGCGAGCAACGCCCCCTACATCGGTCTGCTCGGGACGGTCCTCGGGATCATGCTGACCTTTTACACCATGGGGCGCGAAGGCTTCATGGATACGGGGAAGATCATGGTGGGGCTCGCCCTCGCCATGAAGGCGACGGCGGTCGGACTGCTCGTCGCCATACCGGCGATCACGCTCTACAACTTCCTGGTGAGAAGGGCAAAAGAGCTGATCTTCGAATGGGAGATAAGAAATGGAAGAGAAGGAATTTGATTATATCAACGTCATCCCCTTTATCGACATCATGCTGGTGCTCCTGACGATCGTCCTCACGACCTCGACGTTCATCGCCCAGGGCGCCGTTCCCGTCGAGCTTCCGCGGGTGTCCGAGCAGCAGTCGGGGACGCTCCGGTCGGTCTCCATCGAGATCGACCGCCAGTGCGCCCTCTACGTGAACGCAAAGCCCGTGCCCCTGATTAGGCTCGGAGAGGAGATCAAGGCGTTCAGCCCGGAGACGCCCATCCTGGTCCGCGCCCACAGGGAAGTCGCGCTGCAGGTCTTCGTCGACGTCATGGACGTGGTAAAAAACAGGGGTTTCAAGAAATTGAGTCTCCAGACGGAAGTGAAAAAATGACGCTGCAGTCCAAAGGCCTTTCATGGTCCGCCGGCATTCACGGGCTGATCTTCGTGATCTTCGCCGCGCTGCAGATCTCTGCCGCTTCGGAAAAGCCGCTCGCGGTCATCGACTTCATCCTCTGCGCCGAGCAGCCGTCTCCCGCGGCCTTGCAGACGCCGCCTCCGCCGGCGCCAAGGCAGGAGCCGAAGCCGGCCAGGGTGGCGCCTCAGAAAAAAATTGCGGAGAAGCCCGCCGTGCCGAACCGGGAAATCGAAAAGGCGCCTTTGCCCGCACCGCCTGCGGACAGCGCCGATGAAACGCCGGCCGCTGCGCCTCAGAACGCCGATGATCCGGTTGCGCCGCCGTCCGGCGAAGAGGAGCCCCCGCTGTCTGCGCTCGCGTCAAAGGGCGGATCGGGCACGTCCCCTGTTGACGGCGCATTCCGCGGTGCGGCCGACACGGACCTTTCCGCGCAGGGCGCCGCGAAAACCTCGGAGAGCGCCTCTGGCGCCGGGACGCCCGAGGAGTCCAGGGCGACCTATCTCAAGGAGCATTTTGTCTATATCCGGGACAGGATCACCCGGGGCATTGCCTATCCGCACATGGCCCGGAAGATGGGCTGGGCCGGCCAGGTGAAGGTCGCATTCGTCGTATTCGAGGACGGCGGCGTCAAGGAGGTGAGCGTCGTGGAAAGTTCAGGCTTCGGCCTCCTGGACCGGAACGCCGTCGACACCGTGAAGAATGTTGCCCCCTTCCCCCGCCCGCCCGTGAGGGCGGAAATACGAATGGCCATCACGTATCGATTGAATTGAGAATTCCCCCGATCTCAAAGGGCATTCGCAATAGAGCTCTTCAACAGCCCGTTCATGCCGTACAGGACCGGGCGTATCGGCAATGTCCATGAAGGTGTGTTGAACAAATCGAACCAGCGGCGTTGATGCCGTTTCCGGAAAGTGCCGGGCCGGCGGAGAGCTTCCCGCCGACCCGGCGCTGCAGCAACTGTCTTACCTGGGCGTTACAGCCGCAAACAGGGTGTTCCGGCCTCTCTGGACAAGAAGCAGGAGACTCCCGCCGCCCTTGGCCTTTTCGACAGTCTTCACGAAATCATCCACGTTCCTGACCGGTTTCCGGTTGACTGCTTGAATGACGTCGCCGACTTGGATGTTGGCCTCCGCCGCCGGGCTGCCGGGCTCGATTCCGGTCACGACCACGCCGGCGCCTTTCTTCAGGCCGAGTTCCCGCGCAATCTGCGGCGTCAGGTTCTGCACCGCAACCCCCAGAGAGGGACGGATGGGGCTTTCCGCCGCTGCCGTGTTTTCCTCCTCCATCTCGCCGATCTTCGCCTGGCGCTCGATCTCCTTGCCGTCGCGGAGCAGCTTCACCGTGACGGTTTTTCCCACGGCTGTCGAAGCGACGATCCGGGGCAGATCCCTGGAATCGGCGACCGGCCGGCCGTCGAAGTTCACGATGACGTCCCCCTGTTCGATCTCCGCCTTGTCGGCCGGTCCGCCCGGAACCACCTGAGAGACGAGGGCGCCTTTGCTTTCCGATAGTCCGAGCGACTTGGCCAGTTCCGGGGTCACATCCTGGATGGCGACGCCCAGCAATCCGCGGGTGACGTGTCCGCTCTTTTGAAGCTGGGGGGCGATCTCCTTGGCCATGTTGATCGGGATCGCANNTTGATGCCCACGACCTCTCCCTGCAGGTTGATCAGCGGGCCGCCGCTGTTGCCGGGGTTGATGGAGGCGTCGGTTTGAATGAAGTTGTCGTAGGGGCCGGAGCCGATCACCCGGCCCTTGGCGCTGACGATCCCCGCGGTAATCGTCTGTTCCAGCCCGAAAGGACTGCCGACGGCCACGACCCAGTTGCCCACCTTCAAGTCATCGGAATTCCCCAGCTTGAGGGGTTGAAGATCTGCATCCGCGGCGATCTTGACGAGGGCAAGGTCGGTCTTGGGATCCCGGCCGACGATCTTCCCGTCGAACTCCTTTCCGCCCGCCAGCTTCACCTTGATCCGGTCCGCGTCCTCGACCACATGGTTGTTGGTCAGGATGTATCCATCCCTGCTCATGATGAACCCGGAGCCAACGCCCTGCTGTCTCCTCTCGGGGGCGTTGTTCCCGGGGCCGCCGAAGGGACCGAAGAACTCCCCGAAGGGATTCCGCTCTCCGAAGGGGTTTCCGGGGAATCTTTCAAATCCGGCGTTTTTCACCTTTTTGCTCACCTGAATGTTGACCACGCCGGCCCGCACGCTTTCAGCCAGGGCGCTGAAATTGCCCGGCACCATGGGCGAACCGGCGGAAACCGCCGTTGTCGCAGCGGCCTGCGCCTCTCCGGTTTTGGCAGTCGCGGTCATTCCGTAACCGAATCCGGCGACCGCGCCTGCCAGAAGCAGGGCGATCAGTACGATCTTGAAGTTTCTGATTGGTTTCATGATGGATCCTCCTTGTTGCGATCGTGGGCTGATGACAGCCCCTCTTTGAAAAGCATTATAGGGATCGAACTTAACGGGAGGATGACCGGAAGATGACCGTTTGGTCATGTTGGGCCGGGGCGCCGCGTTGTCTGCGTCGCCTCATGGGGGGTAAAAGGGTGGTCTTAAACGAGGGGTGATGCCGCAGCGGCGGATGCATCTTCTCCCAAAGACGGGAGGGTCACGGCAAAGACGCTTCCTTCGTGGACGCGGCTCTCCACCGCGATGTCCCCCCCATGGGCGCGGGCAATGGCCCTTGCCAGGCTGAGACCCAGGCCGGCGCCGGACTCGGAGCGGCTCCGGTCTCCCCGGTAAAAACGCTCGAAGATGCGGGGCAGATCGTCGGCGGAAATGCCGCTTCCCGTGTCACGGACCGTGAGGATTGCGCCGCGTCCTGCGGTTTGCGAAAGAGAGACGTGCACTCTTCCCCCCGCGGGGGTGTACTTGACGGCATTGTCCAGGAGATTCGAAAGGAGACGCTGGATCATCGGGGCGTCTCCGGCGATGATGCATTTCTCCGGAACATCGCACGACAGGGCCAGCCCCCTGTCTTCGGCCGTCGCGCCGAAAAGCTCGCAGGCCTTCCGGACGAGATTCGCCAGATCGATCGTTCCGCGGGAGGGTTTCTCCACGCCCGCCTCCGTCTTCGAAATCATCAGCATGGTGTTGATGATATCCAGGAGACGATCGCACTCCTCGATCGCGCTCGCCGCCATCGCTTCATAATCGGCCGGCGATTTGCCGGTGGTCAGGGCAATTTCCGCCATTCCGCGGATCCGGGTCAGCGGGCTCTTCAGGTCATGGGCGATGTCGTCTCCCATCTGCCGGATCTCGGTCACCAGGGTCTCGATGCGGTCCAGCATCGAATTGAAGGTCATCGCCAGCTGGTCGATCTCGTCGCCCCGATCCTTGACGGGGACCCGTTTTTCGAGCGTTCCTCCGGAGATGGTCTGCGCCGTCCGTGTAATCGCCTCGACGCCCGCAAGCGCCCGCCGGGCCATGAACCAGCCGACCCCGGCCGCCAGGCCGATGAGCAGGGCCATCGTGGCGAGAAAAATCCCCCGGAAAGCGCCGATGATGCGCGCGTAGTTCTCCATGGACTGACCAACCTGAAGAATGACGCCGGTGCCGATCATGGCGTACAGAACGCGCACCTCGTCCCCCCGGGCTCCCAGGACGACCGTTTCCAGAACGGGAGCGTTCCCGGCCAGCAACCGCTCGATGGCCGCTTTACGGACACCGATCTCCTTCCAGTAGGTCATGTTGGAGGAGGAAAATGCCTGACCGGTGGGGTAGAGGAGACGGAAGAAGACCTTCCTGACACCGGCCTCCTGGGCCTCAAGAAAGGCCAATTCGGCGGCCGCCCCGACTCCCTGTTCACGTAAAACCGCGGAGAATTTCCCAGCTTCCGTCAACAGCTCCTGGTCCGTTTTTTCCTGGATGACGGAGGTGATGAGCGCGTAGAACAGGAAGAAGGCGATCAAGGAGAATATCGCGAAGACGCCGGCGTACCACAGGGTCAGGCGGAAGGTAAGGCTATTCCGGAAACGACCGGGTTTCTTTAAGGACATATCCCGCTCCCCGAACGGTATGGATCAGTTTTTGATCGGCATCTCTGTCGATCTTGTCCCGCAACCTGCTGATTCGGGCTTCCACCACATTGGTCTGGGGATCGAAATGATAGTCCCACACATGTTCCATGATCATCGTCTTGGAAACGATCCTCCCGGCGTTGCGCATCAGGTATTCCAGCAGTGAAAACTCCCGGGGCTGCAGGTCGATGCGTTTCCCCCCTCGTGTGACCTCCCGGGTGAGGAGATTTGCGGACAGGTCGCCGACGCTCAACCGGGTCGGATCGGCAATGCCGCCCGCCCTGCGGAGCAGCGCCTGCACGCGGGCCAGGAGTTCAGAGAAGGCAAACGGTTTCGTCAGATAATCGTCTGCCCCGGTTTCCAGCCCCTTCACCCTGTCGTCCACCGATCCCCTTGCGCTCAGAATCAGAACGGGGGTGTTGACCTTTTCGGAGCGCATCTCCCTGATCAGCGTCAGACCGTTTCTCCGGGGCAGCATGAGATCGATGACAGCCGCGTCATAGGGCTCCGTCAGGGCGAGGCGCAGGCCTTCTTCGCCGTCCGCGGCGTGATCCACGGCATACCCTGCCGATCTCAACCCCTTCATAATGAAAGAGGCGATCTTGATGTCATCCTCGACCAGTAAGATTCTCATCGGACCCTCTGCGGCTGTTGGCCTTTCCGATCTCCCGGTGGTCCCGTCCTCCAACATCGTCCCGACATCGGCATTTCCCCCGGATGTTTGCGTTGTTGATTTTTCCTATATCCTAAAATCCGGCAAAAAACGATAGGACGGGTGGCTGAAGCAAAACCACCGGGTATTTTCGAAGCCATAAATCAGGTTTTGCCCGATTGTAAATCAAGGCGGAATATCGCATTTCTGAGAACATCGGACGGCAGGCAGGAAAGAACGGTCGCCCGGGGGGCAACCGCACCGGGTCCAACGCAAACGGCACCCGGCGTTTCTTTCCATCGCGAAAGGAGGCTTGTTCATGAACGGCGGCATCAATGACGAGATCACCAGAGTGGCTTATGAACTCTACGTAAAAAGCGGCAGGGTGGAGGGCAACGATCTGCTCAACTGGCTGGCGGCCGAGAAGATTGTCCGTTTTGAGCGAATGCTGCTCGGCAAACAGGATGGAGATCCAGTGCCCCTGCTGAAATATCAGCCTTTGAAGGAAGCCGGGAAAGCGGCTCGGCGGCGCAGGCCCGCGAATTCGCGAATCTGAAACGCGTTGCACGGGGTTTCCGCGGCAGACAGGAAGTCCACATCGTCTCCCGAAGACGTTCCGCGTGCTCCGGAATGATGCGTTTGGCGGGGTTTTTCGCGGCGGTTCTGCTGCTTGACGCCTGTCCTCACCCGGGCCGAGCCACGCTTCGCGGTTGCTATTTGAGCGGGAAGTGATATAGGGGACGCGTGAATAGAACTCGCCGAAGAAATGTCCTGCTCCCCGCAATGATCCTTGTCTGGGCCGCCTTCCTCCTCGGTTGCGAAGGGGCGGGGGCGATTTTCTACGGCGTCGGCAAGGTCCATCTCGACAGGAAGCGGGCGCCCATCTACATCACGGATCACGAAAATGAAGTCGTCGGCTGCGATTTCGTCAAGCAGGTTTGCGCGGACACACAATGGGGCGGTTTCACCCTTCAGGAGGAAGCCCTCCAGAACCTGATCGGCGAGCTTTCGCACCAGGCGCATCAGGCGGGCGCCGACGTCCTGCTGGTCCGGTACAAATCGAAATCCGTCATCGGGGCATCCGTAGCCGGCGAGGCCTATCGCTGCAAGAACGGCAGGGCTGTCCCGCCGTCGGGCCAGTGAGATAAACGCGGAGATCTTCGGTTGATCAGGCGATGGAGATCCGGACCGTGCCGCCCCGGCCCAGGATGTCGTGGAGGTGGATGTAGCCCTTGAGCTGCATCTTGTCGTTCACCACGACGAGCGTCGTGATCTCGTCGCGCTGCATGGATTCGATGGCCTGCGCCAGCGACGTATGCTCTCCGATCGTCTTGGGGGTGCGGGTCATGACGTCATCGACGGCGCCCGCAGTCAGGGCGCGGCCCTTCATGATCAGGCGGCGCACGTCGCCGTCCGTCAGGATGCCCAGCAGACGGTCTTTCCGGTTCGTCACGAGCACAAATCCCTTGTTCTTCCGGTCGTTTTCTTCAATGGCCTCCTTCAGGGAGCTCCCGGTATAGACACGCGGGACCAAGGCACCCTGAATCATGAAGTCGCGGACCATCGCCCGGAGACGCTGTCCGAGGTTCCCGCCCGGATGAAATTTGAAAAAATCCTTTTCGCCGAAGTTCTTTTTCCTGATGAGGGCGACCGCCAGGGCGTCCCCCATGGCGAGGCAGGCCGTGGTGCTTGACGTCGGCGCGAGTCCGAAGGGACAGGCCTCCCGTTCCACGCCGACGTCGATCACGACATTGCTGTCCCTGGCCAGGGTGGAGCAGAGATTGCCCGTGAGGGCGATGATGGGCGCACCGATCCTGCGGATGCTGCCGAGGATTACGTTCAACTCTTCCGTCTCCCCGCTGTTGGAAATGGCGATCAGGACATCGTCCTTTACGACGATGCCGAGGTCCCCGTGGATGCCTTCGACGGGATGGAGGAAGAGCGCCTGCGTGCCGGTGCTCGTCAGCGTGGCGACGATCTTCTTCCCGATCAGGCCGGATTTGCCGATCCCCGTGACGATCACGCGCCCCTTCGAACGGTAAATGAGGTCCACGGCCCTGGCGAAGCTCGGGCCCACCTTGTCGACAAGTTTCAGAATGCTCTCCGCCTCGATCTGGAGCACTTCCTTGGCCTGGCGGATTGCATCATCCCTGGTCATGCAGAACAAACCTTTCCGGATCCGGGTCCTTGCGCGGCACTTGCCGGCAGGCACGCGGCCGCGCGTGCGGGAACGCTATCAAAAAAAACCTGCACTGACAAGCCGGATTTCCAGCCGGATTTCCAGCCTGTTCGCCGCCGGCGTCGCGCTCGTTGACACCCCCGGCCCTTTTTCCTATACTCAGCGCCGGAAATTTTCTCGGGAGAAATCCGTGAAGCGTCGTTGGAAATCAGGATGGCCGCTGTTCGCGGGCGGGGCTTTTGCCCTCGTCTTTCTCGTGCTGCTGGCGATCCGCCTGGATCTCGTCGCCGGATGGTCGCCGGGAAGGCCGGAGGGAAGGATCGAAGGGGTCGCGAGCGCCTCCGACCGGGAAGACTGGTTTTCCATCTCGCAGGGCGGTCGGCGGATCGGATACGCCCGCCGGCGGCTGATGCGAAACGAGCAGGGGTACCGCTCGATCGAGACGGTCTTCATGCAGGTCAACACGATGGGCGTCGTCCACGGGCTGAGTTTCACCGTCGACGCCGATCTCCTTCCCGACATGAGGCTTTCCTCCTTCCGTTTCGATCTCAAGAGCAGCCTTTTCCGCTTTCAGGCCAGAGGCACGGTGAAGGACAAGCTCCTGTCCGTCACGACCGACGCCTCCGGCGAGGAGCGAAAGATCAACATCCCTCTGGAGGAGCGGCCCTACGTGTCATCCGGGATTTTCGAGGCGGTCCGTCTCGCCGAGGGGTCGCCGGGAGCGCCGCTGACCTTTTCCGTCTTCGATCCGGCCTCCATGGGACAGCGCGCCGTCCGGGTCAACCCGGCCGGCGAAGAGACGTTGACCGTCATGGGGCAGCCCCGGAAGGTCCGCAAATATGCCGTCGATTTCATGGGCGCCCGCCAGTTCGCCTGGTTGAACGACAAGGGCGAGGTGGTCAGGGAGGAAGGCATCCTCGGGATCGTCCTGGAAAAGGTGCCTGAGGAAGAGGCCTTGGGCGGGATGACGGGGTCCGGGGGCGCCGACGTCACGGAGATCGCCTCCGTGGCGGTTTCCGTCCCCATCCGGGCGCCGGAGCAGTTGCAGCGGCTGCGACTCCGGCTCTCCGGCATCGATACGAAGGCCTTCCATCTGGACGGCGACCGGCAGCGCTTCGAGCCGCCCGTCCTGACGATCACCAGGGAAGAGGCCCCGGCGGACACGGAGCGGAGCGTCGGGCTGCCCGGGGCGGCCGCCCGATCCCTTCTGAAGCCGAATCCCTTCATCCAGTCCGATCATCCCCGCATCCGCCGCCTTGCGGAAAGGCTGGCGAAGAGAGGAGATCCGCCCGCGGTCCGGGCGTCGAAGATCCTTGCCTGGGTCTACAAGAACATCGAGAAGCGGCCCGTCCTTTCGGTGCCCAACGCCCTGGAGACCCTCGACAACGGCGTGGGCGACTGCAACGAGCATGCGGCGCTCCTGGCCGCCCTGCTGCGGGCCGCGAATATCCCCGCGGAGATCGAAGCGGGACTCGTCTACACGCAGGGGCGGTTCTACTACCATGCCTGGAATGTCCTTTACATCGGCCGCTGGATCACGGCGGACGCTGTTTTCGGACAGATGCCGGCGGACGCGACGCACATCCGGCTTATCCGCGGCGGTATGGAGCGTCAGATGGACCTGATGGGCGTGATCGGAAATATCGTATTGGACGTTCTGGAGCAGACCCCATGAAAGCGGCTGTTGAAAAGCCCGGCGTGATGAACGGGAACGGTATGATCGAACTGCGGAATCTGACGAAGTTCTACGGCGACACGAAGGCCGTCGATGGCGTCTCGCTGGCGGTGAGGGCGGGCGAGATCTTCGGCTTCATCGGTCCCAACGGGGCGGGCAAGACCACGACGATCCGCATGATGGGGGGCATCCTGGCGCCGACGTCGGGCGGAATCCTCATCGGCGGGATCGACATGGCGAAAGACCCGCAGACCGCCAAGAAGATGATCGGTTTCATCCCGGACAGGCCTTTCCTCTATGAGAAGCTGACGGGCATGGAATTCCTGCGGTTTTCCGCGGACCTCTACGGAGTCGGGGAGGAGGCGTTTCTCGAGCGCTCGAACCGCCTCCTCAAGCAGTTCTCGCTCGACGAATGGGGAAACGAGCTCGTCGAGGCCTACTCGCACGGCATGAAGCAGCGGCTCATCATCGTCGCGGCGCTCCTGCACGAGCCGCGGGTGATCATCGTCGACGAACCGATGGTGGGACTGGATCCGGCGGGCATCAGGATGGTCAAGGACATTCTCCGGGGGCTCGCGCTCGGCGGCACGACGATCTTCATGTCGACGCATACGCTGGCGGTGGCGGAGGACCTCTGCGACCGCATCGGCGTCATCTCCAGGGGATCGGTGATCGCAACCGGAACGGTGCGGGAGCTGAAGGCCGTCGCCGAGACCCAGGAGGCGGATCTGGAGGCGGTGTTTCTGAGATTGACGCGGGAAGAGGCCCGATGAAAGAAATCCTGACCCTCCTCAAGCCGCGACTGCATTCCTTCAAGAATTCCGGCGCGTCCGCAGGCGCCGGCGGCTTGAGGATCCGCGTCTACGTTTTCGGCACGATCGGGCTCGCCTTCTGGGTCGGGATCTTCGCCGTTTTCTTCCGGGTGCTGACGTATTTCCAGGGAATTTCCGGGCTCGGCGATCTGCTGGCGAACAAGCTCCTGTCGATGGTGCTCCTGACCTTCACGGCTTTGCTGATCTTCAGCAGCATCATCGCGGTGCTCTCCAAACTTTACCTGAGCCGCGACCTGATGCTGGTGCACTCGCTGCCCGTGTCGCCGCGGTCGATCTTCCTCGCCCGCTGGGTCGAGAGCACCGTCGACAGTTCATGGATGGTGATCGTCTACAGCCTGCCCGTGTTTCTCTCCTACGGGATCGTCTACGGGGCGGGGCCTTTTTTTTACCTGGCGGTCCTCCTGTCCTTCGTGCCCCTGTGCCTGAGCGTTTCGGCTTTGAGCGCGGCCGTCGTCATGTCCGTTGCCGTGCTCCTTCCCGCCGGACGCATCCGGACCCTGATCGTGGCCATCAGCGTCGTTCTGTTCGTCGTTCTCCTTCTGGCGTTCCGCCTGATGCGTCCGGAAGAGCTCACGAACCCCGAGAACTTCACCTCCGTGGTCCAGTACTTCCAGTCGCTGCAGACCCCCGGATCGCCGCTCCTGCCCACGACCTGGGTCTACGACGGTATCCGGGCGGCGCTGTCCCGCACGGCGGGACCGTCGCTTTTCCATCTGTCGCTGGGCCTGAGCTTCGCGGGCGCTGCCGTCTGCGGCGCGGCGTGGGTTTCGGAGACGCTCTATTTCCGCGGCTACTCGCGGGCGCAGACGACGCCGGGGCGCCTGTTCGCGGCGAGTCCCCGCCGTCCCGCGAACTGGCGGAAGGTCCTCGGACTGCTTTCCGGACCGGCGCGCGCCTTCGTCATCAAGGAAGTCCGGACATTCTTCCGCGACCAGACCCAGTGGCCGCAGCTGTTCCTGATCGGCGCCCTGGTGGTCATCTACCTGTACAACTTTTCCGTCCTGCCGCTGGACCGCTCGCCGATCCGGCTCGTCTATCTTCAGAACACAATCTCTTTCCTGAACATGGGACTCGCGGTGTTTGTCCTGACGGCGGTGGCGGCGCGTTTCGTATTCCCGGCGGTCAGCATGGAGGGGGATGCGTTCTGGATCGTGAAAGCGGCGCCCGTCCCGATCCGGACGTTTCTGTGGATCAAGTTCTTCGTCTATTATCTGCCGCTGCTGGCGATGACCGAGGTTCTCATCGTGGTGACGAATCTGTTCCTGCAGGTGACCCCCTTCATGATGGCGCTCTCGACGGTCACCGTCTTCTGCATGGTGCCGGGAGTCGTGTCGATGGCGGTTGGGCTGGGGGCGATCTATCCGGATTTCAAATCGGAGAATCCGGCCCAGGCGGCGACCAGTTTCGGCGGGCTTGTCTTCATGATCCTCTGCGCCGGATTCATCGGCATCGTCGCCCTCCTGGAGGCGGGGCCGGCCCATGCCATCTTCATGGCAGGTGTGCGCAATGCAAGTGTGACGCCGCTCCAGTGGACATGGACGGCGGCATCCTTTGCTGCCGCATTTGTGCTTTGCGCGGCGGCGGTGTATGTGCCGATGCGTCTGGGAGAGAAACGGCTCTCCGACCTTTCGTAGGCTGTTGAATCCGATAGCGAGTGCCGTCCCTTTGGGGCGGACGAGCGAGTGAAGAACAATCCCCGTCCTTGGGGATCGCGATCTCCGGGCAAGGCCCGGAGAATCGTCAATCCGATAGCGATCGAGTCCCGCGGGGCGTATCGCGGGCGAGTGAGCGAGTGACAGTTCAGCTTCTTCCCTGGGGATCGCAGGCGGTCCGAAAGAAGTTCGGACTGCCTGCAATCCGACTTATTGCGGTTTTTCTTCCTGTCATTGCGAGCGTTGGCGAAGCAATCCGTAGTTTTCGTTGTCATTCCCGCGAAAGCGGGAATCCAGTGTCCAGAGAGTTTGTTCCTGCAATTGGGTGTCAGGTAGAGCGCTGGGTCCCAGCCTTCGCCGTCAGGGCTTCTTCTTTTCCAGCATGGCG
The DNA here is from genome assembly GCA_002428445.1 of Syntrophaceae bacterium UBA6109. The sequence goes on along the minus strand of DIWJ01000048.1, from coordinate 15,102 downwards.
GTCAGCGCGTTCTGGATTTCCTGGACGTTGAGGAAGGCGGAATTCCAGGCGGCCACGTAGTTCAGGCCGTCGCGGACGCTGTGATCCTGCATGTAATTCAGGATTTTCTTGGCTCCCGTCACGGCCGGGGCCGCATTGGACGCGATTTCCGCCGCAAGTGCCAGCGTTCCCGCCGTCATGGCCTCCTGGTTTTCGTAGACGGCATTGACGAGCCCGATGCGCAGCGCCTCGTCCGCCGGAATGTCCCGGCCCGTCAGGGCCATGAGGCGGGCGTTTCCCTGCCCGATAATCGCCGGCAACCGGTTCAGGCTGCCCATATCGGCGACGATCGCGATCCGCGTTTCCCGGAGGGAAAAGACGGTGTCGCGGGTGGAAACCCGCAGGTCGCAGGCGGAGGCGAGATCCAGTCCCGCCCCGATGCAGTGACGGTGGCAGGCGCAGATGTAGACCTTTTCGCCCTCGGCGATCCGGTTGAAGCCCTCCTGCATCTTCAGGATCAGGCGGTACAGCTCTTCCCGCGCGGATGCCGTCGATCCCGTGATGACGCTCTGGAACTGCGAGAAGAAATCGAAGACATCCAGTCCCACGGTGAAGGACCTGCCGCGGCCGGCGATGATGACGACGCGGAGGTCGGGGTCCGCCTCCAGTTCGCCGACGACGAGCGGAAGGTCCCGCCAGAAGGGCCAGTTCATGGCGTTGAGTTTCTCGGGGCGGTTGAGATAGAGGATCGCGGTTTTCTGGTCGGGCCGCTTTTCGATTTCGAAAAAGGGGTACGCGCTCATCGATTCCACTCCTTTGGCTGAGATCCGGACGGCAGTTTTCGTGGCAGGCGGCGGGCGCCGCCCCTCGGACGCGACGGACCTCCATAGCATGTTTTCCGTCCCGGCGACAGCATCGCTTTGACGCCGGTCTCAGGGAAGATCTTCGAAGCGCGCCCTGCGGGGCGCACTTTTTTCCGTTCCTCCGGGACCGCGTTTCATTGACCGGTTCCGGCAAATTTGATAAACAGCAGCAACTTTGGTCGTTTCGCCCGTTTCCGCGAAGGGAGTTGCATGAAGGCGCTGTTCATTTCCGACGCCCACCTCAAGAACCGCAAGCAGCCGGAACACGCCGTCGTCCTGCGCTTTCTGGATGATGTGCTTCGCGGCGAGGTCGCCTTCGCTCCCGCCGGCCAGGCGCCGCCTTCCTCCGGCGGCGGGCGGCAACAGGCGGACCGTCTGATTATCGCCGGCGACTTCTTCGATTTCTGGTTCGCAAGGGGATCCCGCATCTGCCCCGAATTCGAGCCGGCGGCGGCGAAGCTCGCCGAATTGAGGGACGCCGGCATCCGCGTCGATTTGTGTGAAGGGAATCACGATTTTTATCTGCGCGAGTATTTTACGGGCGTGCTGGGCATCCCGGTCCACGAGGAGTGGATGGATTTCGAGTTCGACGGCCTCCGTGTGCGGGTGGGCCACGGGGACACCATCGATCGGGACAACCGGAAATATCTCTTTCTGCGGGGCCTTCTGCGCAGCCGCGCCTTTTATCGCCTCCAGTTCCTGTTCCCCCAGACCCTCCTCTGGAAGATCGCGGCGCTGAGTTCGACGGTCAGCAAGGAGCTTTCGCTGGAGCGCGAGGAGGAAATCGCGGAGAAGATGCACGCCTATGCGATGGGGAAGTTCGCCGCAGGATGGGACGCCGTTCTGGCCGGCCATTGCCATCGGCCGCTTCTCCGGCAGCACGCGCTGCAGGGGAGGGTGCGCACCTTCGCCGCACTGGGGGACTGGATCCGCCACAATTCGTACGTCGCCCTGGCGGACGGCTGCTTTTCTCTCCTGCGCTATGAACCGCGTCCGGGAGCGCAGCAGCTTCCATCGGCGTCGGCCGATAAGGGAAATGGTCGAGCGTTGTGAAGGGATGTGTGCGGGATTTCTGGACAAACACCGGACGATATGCTAAGCACCAACTCGTTTTTGAGGAGGACCATGAACTTCGGCGGCATTGAAGAAGAATATTCGGCCTGGGAGGATGCGACCTTCGTCGTGATCCCCGTTCCGTACGATCTGACGACGACCTATCAGTCCGGATCGCGGCGCGGGCCGGCTGCGATACTCGACGCTTCCTGCAACATGGAGCTTTACGACGAGGAACTGGACCGTGAGACCTATCTCGCCGGGATCTGCACCTTCGCGGCGGTCGAAGCGGAGGCCACGGGCCCGGAGGCAATGGTCCGGAAAGTGGAGGAGCGGGTCGCCGCGGTTCTGGAAGGCGGGAAGATTCCGGTGGTTCTCGGAGGCGAGCACAGCATCTCCCTCGGCGCCGTCCGGGCATTGAAGAAAGGTTACCCGAACCTGTCCGTCCTTCAGTTCGACGCCCACGCGGACATGCGGGCATCCTACCAGGGAAGTCCTTACAGCCACGCATGCATCGCCCGCAGGGCCCGTGAACTATGTCCGGTCGTCCAGGTGGGGATCCGCAGCATGTCGGCGGAGGAGGCGGCTTTCCTCAGGACGAGTCCGGTGAAAACCTGGAGTGTGGAGGAGATCCGCTCGGGATCCGGTTGGCGGGAAGCGCTCTCCCGGGATCTTTCGGATGATGTGTACGTCACGATCGACCTGGATGTCTTCGACCCGGCGGTGATGCCTTCGACGGGAACACCGGAGCCGGGAGGGCTTCTCTGGAGCGAGGTCCTTTCCGTTCTCCGCGAGGTGTCTCAGCGCCGGCGTGTCCGCGGATTCGACGTCGTCGAACTGGCGCCTCTTCCCGGGATCGTCGCACCCGATTTCCTGGCGGCCAAACTTACCTACCGGATGATGGGCTATCTCGCCCGGGCCGTCGATCAGGGAAGGCTTGACAGACCGCAGAGCTCGGCGCGTGAATAGAAGGGGGTGGATGTGAAGCAGCGCGTTCCCACCGGCATGTTCCTGACCAAGGGCGTGGGCGTCCACAAGGAAGAACTTCACTCGTTCGAGCTGGCCCTTCGCGATGCAGGGCTGGAGGGAACGAACCTGGTCATGGTCTCCAGCATCCTGCCGCCCCGATGCAAGGTCGTATCAAAGACGCAGGGGCTGAAGTCCGTGCAACCCGGCGCCATCACCTATTGTGTCATGAGCCGCTGCTGCAGCAACGAACCGCAGAGACTGCTGGCGGCCTCGGTCGGCTGCGCCATCCCCGCGGACAGCAACAGCTACGGCTATATCAGCGAGCATCACGCCTTCGGCCAGACGGAGCGTCAGGCAGGGGATTATGCCGAAGACCTGGCGGCCGCCATGCTCGCCTCCACCCTCGGCATCGACTTCGACGTCGACAAGAACTGGGACGAGAAAAAGGAAATCTTCAAGATCAGCGGAAAGATCATCCGCACGAGAAACATTACGCAGTCCAGTATCGCCAAGTCCCACGGCTTCACCACGGTGATCGCATCCGCCGTGTTCATCTTCTAATCTTTTCTCCGCTCACTTTCACGTTCGCAGCAGGCAGGATTTGTCCACCGGATTTGGATCGGCGTCCTTGAGCCGACGTCATCTTCGGAAAGGCGGTCGAGGAGCATGCTACCGGATTTTCCATCCAGCGGCTATCTGATCCCCCCTGTCCTGGGTTTCCTGGTCTTTGCCGGCCTGGCGGTCTATTCCCTGCGGCTCGGCCTGGGAAGGGTCGTGAACCTGCTGTTCGCCATCCTCTGCCTGATCGGGGCGCTGATCAACGCCGACCTGGTTGCCGTCTCGATGATCTCCCGCCCGGAGGTCGCCATGATCATCGATCGCTTCAACTGCGTTGTCTTCATCTTCGGTCCGCCGGTCTTCCTGCAATTCGTCCACGCCTTCCTGGGAATCCGGGGCCGGCGGAAGTGGGAGATCGGCGCCTATGGCATCAGCTTCGTCTTTTCGCTGACCGTTCCTTCGGCGGAGTTCCTCAGCGGGTTCCATGAATCGCCTTTCGGGCGGATCGGGAAGGCCGGCCCTGCCTTCCATGCTTTTTCCGTCTTTGCCGTCGCCGTGATCGCATGGGCGTTTTTTCTTCTTGTCCGCGGCCTCCGTGAAGCCGCGGACAGCTTTTCGAAGCATCGGATCCGATATGTCCTTGCAGGCGCGGGGGCGGCAGGCGCTCTTCTGTGCCTGAACATCCTGCCCGTATGGGGCGTCGCCATCTACCCGCCCGGTCATTTCAGCTTCATCCCCGCCGTATTTCTGGCGTACGGAACCCTGAAATACGATCTGCTCGCCGTGGGCTCGGTCGTCCGAAGAGGCGCCGTTTACCTATTGTTGACGGCCATGCTGGCAGCGGTCTATTTTCTGCTAATCTCGGCCTTCCACTTCTTCCTCCTGACGACCGCCTGGGAGCGTTCGGTCCTGCTTCCGCTCGGCCTTGCACTGCTCGTCGTCTTCCTCTTCCATCCGCTGAAGGCTCTCCTCGAGCGCCTCGTGGACAGGTTCTTCTTCCGGGGGCGATACGACTATCGCGAACTGTTGCGGGAACTGAGCGGACGGCTTGCCTCGACGTTGAATCTTTCCTCGATCCGGACGCTGCTGATCGATACGGCTCTGCAGAGTCTGCGCGTCAGGAGCGTGAAGCTGCTGCTGGACGGACGCATCGACGGATCTTTTGCCGTCTACGCGGGCGGGGGCGAGCCGTCCGATGCCCAGCCGGAGAGGATGGCCATTCCGGCTTCTCTGATGTCGCTGTTCCTGCAGCACGGGAGGCCCCTGTCGCGGGCCTATGCCGAGAAGATAAGCGGCGAACATCAAGGCAAAATGGTCTTGTTCTTCCACGGCCTGGGTGCGGTCTGGATCTTTCCGCTGATCTCCAAGGGGCTGCCGGTCGGTTTTCTGGCGCTGGGGGAGAAGAGGTCGGGCGATCTGTTCGTCCGCGAAGATGTCGAACTGTTCTCGACGCTTGCGAACCAGGCGGCGACGGCGGTCGAGAATGCGCAGAACTATGAAGAAATTGAAAGGCTCAACCGGGATCTCGAAAAGAAAGTCGAGCGGCGGACGGAGGCGCTGCAGAAGGCCTTGGAAGAGAAGGAAAGAACACAGAAACAGCTGATTCTGTCCGAGAGTCTTGCCGCCATCGGACAACTGGTTGCGGGAACGGCCCACGAGTTGAACAATCCGCTGGCATCGGCATCGAGCCTCCTGCAGACGTCCCTGGAGGCGATCGAAAGCGGCGGCGAAGCGGCAAGACTCGACGAAGTGTCCGACGATCTCCGCTTTGCCGGTCGGGAGCTGCAGCGCGCCGCCGATATCGTGCGCAGCCTGCTGAGCCTCTCCAGGCAGACGCGGGCGTATGAGGAAAACGTGCAGGTGAACCGCGTCCTGGACGACGCCCTCCGCGTTCTCCAGAACCAGTTCAAGAATCTTCCCGTGGAAGTCGAAAAACGCTACGACGATGCGCTGCCGGAAATTCGCGGCAATTTTGCCAATCTGGGCCAGGTCTTTATCAATCTCATTAAGAACGCCGTTCAGGCCGTGAACGGCAACGCCGGCAGGATTGTTCTGACGACGGGGCACGACCCGGCCGGGACCTCCCTTTTCATAGAAGTTGCGGACAACGGCGCCGGAATACCAGAGGACGTTCAGAAGGATATCTTCAAACCTTTTTTTACGACGAAGGCGGTGGGGGAGGGAACCGGACTGGGCCTGTACATTTCCCACGAAATTATTCGCCGGCACGGGGGATCGATTCGTGTCCGCAGCGAAGAGAACGCCGGATCGGCATTCACGGTGACAATACCCGTCAGGAGGTGAGGGGATGATCGGCTTGATGATCGTGGACGACGAAGAGGGTGTGCGGAGGTCGCTGAAGAAGGTCCTGGAAAAGGACGGCTATGCAGTCCACCTGGCGGAGGACGGGAACCAGGCCATTCAGGCGGTGCGGGAGCGCACCAACGATATCGAGACCGTCATCTCGGATTTCCGCATGCCCGGCATCGACGGCCTGGAGACGCTTACGGAAATCGGAAGAATCAACCCCGAGATTACGAGGATCATGCTGACCGGTTACGCGACGATGGAGAGCGCCATCGAGGCCGTCAATTCCGGCATCGACGGCTTTCTGACGAAACCCTTCGAAAATGCGGAACTGCGTGTGAAGGTCCGCGAATGCAACGTTCGAAAGCGTCTGAAACAGTTCGTGTCCGAGCCGGTCTTCCATGAGCTCAGGAAGGCGGGCAGACACATCCGGCCGCACAAACGCAGGGTGACGGTTCTTTTTTGCGACATCCGCGGTTTTTCCTCCATGGTCGAGCGGCTTTCCCCCGAGGATCTGTCGGAACTGCTGAACCGATTCTACTTCTGCCCTCTGGATGACATCGTTTTCCAGTTCAACGGCACACTGGACAAGCACATCGGGGACAGCATCATGGCGGTCTTCGGGGCTCCCGTGGCGCAGGAGGACGACGCGGCGCGCGCGGTGGCAAGCGCCACACGCATGCGGGAAGAGATGATCAAGCTGTCGCAGGACCGGGGACTGGAGGGAAGGGGGATTTCCGTCGGGTTCGGCATCGCGACCGGGGAGGTGATGGCCGGGATCTTCGGATCGCCGCACAAGAAGGAGTACACGGTCTTCGGCCCGCCGGTGAACCTGGCGGCGCGTCTCGAACATCATGCCGCGGCAAACGAGATCCTGATCTGCGAAGAAACGCACCGGGCGATCGGCCGCCTGGTCGAGACGGAACGCATCAGTCCGTTTCCCGTCAAGGGAATCGAGCGTAAGATCGAGGTTTATCGCGTCCTGGGGCAGGACAAATACTCCTTGACAAAAGCCGGCTTGTGATTTAGAAACGAACCCTTCTGCAAGACCGATCGTGACGCGGGGTGGAGCAGCCCGGTAGCTCGTTGGGCTCATAACCCAAAGGTCGGAGGTTCAAATCCTCCCCCCGCTACCAAAACAAGATTAAGGGGTTAGATGAAAATCTAGCCCCTTTTTCTTTGCCTTTAAATCTGAATTCCCAACACAAAAGGGACTTTTCTAAGGATTGCCTGTAAAGCTTGCGATGTCGACATTCCAGCGGGTGCGCTCACGTATTGGGGGGTTCATTGACAACTTCCCCCTTCAAGCACCAGGGAGGAACGTATCAACCCAGGAAAGCGGCGGGTTTCGGCGTTTGACAAAAGGCGGCCGTTGTTCTACACCCGTGATCACAAGCGTCCCGCGATACAGCCGGGACGCGTAAAACGAGGCGGGGGCGCCGAACCCCACCGATCGCGCTAGAAGGAGTTGTTCCATGACCCGTTTCCCACGTTTCATAGCAGCCGCGGTCCAAGCGGCGCCGGTGTACCTGAATCGCGAAGCGACCGTCGACAAGGCCTGCCGCCTCATCCGCGAGGTCGGCGCATCCGGGGCGAAGCTCGCCGCCTTTGGAGAGGTCTTCATCCCCGGCTTCCCTTACTGGAACTATCTGGATATCCCTCACAACACCCGATCATGGCATCTGCGTCTTTACGAGAATTCCGTCGACGTACCGGGACCCGAGGTCGACCGGCTGTGCGAAGCGGCCCGCGGTGCGCATGTCAACGTGGTCATCGGCGTCAACGAGCGCAGCCCCCTCAGCCCCGGAGGAATCTACAATACGAATCTGGTCATCAGTTCCGACGGAACGCTGCTCGGCAGGCACCGGAAGCTGGTTCCCACCTGGGCCGAAAAGCTTACGCACACGCCGGGAGACGGCAGCGGCCTGAAGGTGTACCGCACGGACGTCGGCCCCCTCGGCACCCTAGCCTGCGGGGAAAACACGAACACCCTCGCCCGGTTCGCCCTTCTGGCCCAGGGGGAGTTGGTGCACGTGGCCAACTACCCGTCGACACCGTATCCCGAGGAATACGACCTGGTGGAGGGAATCAAACTGAGGGCCGGAGCGCACTCCTTCGAGGGAAAGGTCTTCACCGTGGCGGTCTCGATGCCGATCACGCCGGAGATCGTGGAGATGCTGTGCGATAGCGATGAAAAGCGCCGCATGCTCTCCCGCCGCCCCTGTGCCTTCAGCGGAATCTTTGGACCCGATGGGCGGCTCATGGGCGACGGCCTGGTGGATGCGGAAGGCATCGTCTACGGGGAAATCGACCTGCAGCGCTGCATTGCAGCGAAGATGCGGCATGATCTGATCGGCCACTACAACCGTTTCGATGTCTTCGACCTGCGGGTGAACCGGCGGCCGATCGTGCCCGCAACCTTTCTCGACGACGAACCCTAATGGCCCACCGGAGCATGCGGATCCGGCCGCGGAACGCGGGCGACAGCCGCTCTTGAGAAGGGGGATGGCAACTCTCGCAAATCCAGGTTGGCTGGGGCAAGAGACATCCAGAATTTCCTTCCTCCGCATCCAAGACAGTCCGTCGGCTCCTTTATGGCGAGTCAAAGTAGCAGCCGTATCAGACGCTACGCCAGATACACTTCCCATTGCAGAACAAAAAAATGGAGGCAAGGAGGAATCTGCAACACCATACAAGAAGGAATGGCCGGCATTAAAGGGTCGGGGTGCGTGACATGAGTTTGGATCAATCGCGGCCAGTAGCCACGATCGAACGTTCAAACCATTCTGCCATGCATCAGATGGATCTTTGCCCGGGATCGCAGGCCAAAGTCGGGCTTGGGGATATCGTCTCAACCACCACGTCCAAGCCGATTTGGCTCCGGCATCGTCGGCGTCCAAGGCAGCCATGATGGAAGCCGCCCGCTTCAATGCCTCATGGGTCACCGTGCCCGGTTGCGCCTTTAAACGAAGCAAGATTTTGCGAAATCCCAGAGGGATGAGCGAATTTAAAAAGTCCTCAATAATGCGGCCGTTTGATGTCGAATTCATTCGACGCGGCCGGAGTAATAGTAATGACAGGCGGCTCGTCTCTGTCGCCTGCAACTGCATTGACGGCCCTTCCAAGTTCGTCTTCGTCCGCATAGACTTGACCGTTCCACTCGATCCCGTTGCCCTCATCGAGGGCAATCATACAGGGGACTTCTTTTACTCCCTCCAAATGGCTTCCATACGCGCAAGCCGATATTCTGCCAACGATCCAACTTGCATTATTGAAGAATTCTAACTCTGAATGTGGTACATCACTCGGCGGCACGTCACCCAAAACAGCTCTATGGAGGTGCAGAGAATGGCATTAACACTCGGACCCAGGCGGGGAATATATATCGACGTTACGGATGAATTGAAGGGCCACAAACTTCCCATTAGCGAAAAACAAATTAAACTCCTGGATGAGTTTGATCTGCTCTATCGAAGCATCTGCATTCTGCTTTTCAATTACGTTCCGACCTCTGGTCACCCAGGTGGCTCAATTTCCGCCGGGAGATTTCTCACCACCCTACTCCTTGGTACCATGGATTATGACATCTCTGATCCGGTGCGAGAGGATGCTGATATCATATCCTTTGCAGCAGGGCACAAGGCGATGGGACTCTATTCACTGTGGGCGATGCGGAACGAGGCCCTAAGGATCGTGGCACCGGAACTCCTGCCCAAAAAAGAGTGCCTGCAACTCCGCTTGGAGGATCTCCTCGGTTTCCGGCGGAATCCCATCACAAAAACTCCTTTGGTCAAGAAATTCAAGGCAAAGGCCCTGGACGGTCACCCAACCCCGGCAACACCATTCGTGCGCCTCTCTACAGGCGCCTCGGGAGTTGGACTGGGAAGCTCCATAGGTCTGGCTCTGGGCGCTCTGGACTACTACGGTGAGAACGCACCCAAGGTCCACATTGTTGAGGGAGAAGGAGGGCTGACACCCGGTCGGGTCAGCGAGGCATTGGCCGCCGCGGGAACCGCTTCATTGAAGAATGTGATTCTCCATATAGACTGGAATCAAGCCTCGATCGATAGCGACCGTGTCTGCAGGGAGGATACCGTCCCCGGCGATTACGTCCAATGGACGCCGGCGGAGCTCGCATACCTCCATGACTGGAACGTCATCACGGTCCCCGACGGGACGAATTGGCAGCAGATCTTTGCCGCCCAGCAAAAAGCCTTAGCGATGAAGAGTAACCAGCCCACGGCTATCGTCTACCGTACGACCAAGGGATGGCGGTATGGCATTGAGGGGAAGGGTTCCCACGGAGCGGGGCACAAGCTCTGCGCCGACGGTTTTTTCGCAGCACTGAAACCGTTGACGGACGCCATGAAGACTTCCCTCCCTCAATGCGAGGCGAACCGACAGCGTTGCCAGGGCGGGAAGAATGCCGGTATCGTTGAAGGGTGTTTCTTTGAGTCTTTGCAGTCTGTCCGGAGGGTTATGGAGGGGAATCGGCCCCTTGTGACGATGATCGTTGAAAAGCTCGTTACGGCTCGAGAGAGGCTCGACCGGCTCCGCCGTACCCCTCGAAAAGACAGGCCACAGATCGACGCCATCTACAAGATCGCTGCGCAATCTGCCGGGATGACCCCGAAGGCACTTGTGCTGTGCCCAGGTGCGACAACGACCCTCCGCGCCGAGTTCGGCCGTATTTTGAACTACTACAACAGGGCCAGTAACGGTGCCCTCTTCGCCGCTGCCGCCGACCTACTAGGCTCGACCAGCCTGATCACTGCAGGGCAGGGGTTCGACAGTGGCTACTACAACGCCATCTCCAACGCGGGATCCCGGCTCCTGGCGACGGGGGGAATCTGTGAAGACGCGATGGCTGCGATCTTCTCGGGGTTATCCTCGTTCGGACACCACATCGGGGCCGGCTCCTCGTATGGCGCCTTCCTGGCACCTCTCGGCCATATCGCCGCCCGCCTCCATGCCATTGGGAACCAGGCACGCCAGACGCTGGAGAAGGGGCCGTACCGGCCGATCATTCTTGTCTGCGCCCACGCGGGGCTCAAGACCGGGGAAGATGGACCAACCCACGCGGATCCGCAGGCGCTCCAACTCCTTCAGGAGAACTTCCCTCGCGGAACGATCGTCACGCTGACGCCGTGGGACCCGCAAGAACTGTGGACCTTGACAGCAGCGGCACTCAACATGCGTCCAGCGATCATTGTACCCTTTGTCACCCGTCCAACGGAGAAGGTGCTGGATCGAAGATCCCTGGGACTTTCGCCGGCAGACGCCGCGGCCAGGGGCGTCTATCTTCTCCGAAAGGCTGTAAATAAAAACGCCGGTGTCTTGGTCCTCCAGGGAAGCGAGGTTGGATATTCATTTGTTGAGGAGACGCTGCCGCTCTTAGCCAAAAAAAACGTGGATTTGTTTGTATACTACGTGGCCAGCGCCGAGCTCTTTGACCTACTTCCGCGGGGGGAGCAAGAAAAAATATTTCCCGAGGCACATGCAAAAAGAGCGATGGGTATCACCGGCTTTACGCTGCCGACGATGTATCGCTGGATACGTTGCGATAGGGGGCGGGAGGCAACGCTTCATCCTTTCAGCAGGGGACACTACTTGGGAAGCGGACAGGCCGATATGGTGCTTGCCGAGGCTGGGCTGGACGGGAAGAGCCAATTTAGGGCGATTATGAAGTACTTGGAGGGCTGATGGCGAGAAGCAGCTCATCTTTGCCTTTGATCCTTCAATTCTTCTCTAGATTTGTGAAAGGCGGCCTCAGGATGATTGATGAACTGTGCAATTTGGGGGTTTTAGAGTTGGCCCTGCTATATCGACGTAGGGAAATTTCGCCTGTCGAGATTGTCAACGCTCATCTGCAACGCTGTGAGCGATTGAACCCGGTCCTGAAAGCCTTCCTGCTGATCCTTCGTGAATCAGCCATCCAGGCCGGCCGAGCCATGGAGAATCTATTTCAGGCAGGAATTGATCTTGGGCCGTTGCAGGGGGTTCCGGTATCGGTCAAGGATGTCATACGGGTACGGGGTACGGTCACCACGGCCGCTTCCCGTGTTCTGTTTCAGGAGCCGCCGGATCAAAAAGATGCAGGAATCGTTCAGCTATTGCGGCAGGCTGGCGCGATCATTATCGGCAAGACCAACCTCCACGAGTTTGCCACGGGGGACCCGGACCCTGACGGCCCTTTCGGTCTCGTTCAGAATCCCCGATGCATCGGTCACCATCCGGGCAGTTCAAGCAGCGGTGCGGGAGCCGCGGTTGCTGCAGGTTTGGGAGTTCTCGCCCTTGGGACAGATACCGGCGGCTCGGTCAGGATCCCGGCTTACCTATGCGGGGTAGCCGGCCTTAAGCCAACGACCGGCAAGGTGGGGATGGAAGGTATCATTCCTTTGAGCTTTACCATGGACAGCGTTGGCCCCTTGGGACGGCGAGTCAGCGATATCGCCGCTGTCTGGAAAGTTTGCAGTGAAAACTGTCCGAGTAGCACAGGAGTTGCCGCGCAAACGGGTGCTTTTGACCCCCAGGAGCTTGAACAGACTGTATCGGGTTGGCGCGTGGGCGTTCTTGAGGGTGAGTATTTTGGCCAGTTGCAGCCGCAGGTGTCAACCGCCTTCCAATATACTTTAAAACTACTGAGAGAGTTGGGCTGCCAATTGATCGGTTCAAATCCTCAGGGAATCGAAGAGAGTTCTGAAATATACACCCATATCGTCCAGGCCGAGGCTTCCATCTATCATGAACGATATCGGGAACGGGAGAACCTTTATGGCTCCGGTTTTCGGCAGCGAATATTGCCGGGACGGGAGTTGAAGGCACTGACTTACTTAATGGCGCGCCAGCGTCAAGTCGAGCTTCAGGAAGAGTGGTTGAAATTGGCAAGAGGATTCGATTTGCTGGTTGTGCCGAGTGGGCCGGCGCCGGCCCCTCTGCATGGCCAGGAAACCATCGAGATTGGCGGCAAGCCTTTTCCGTTCCGAGCTGCCTTGAGCCGGTTTACGCGTCCCTTTAATCTGCTGGGATGGCCTGCTTTGACCTTGCCCAACGGAATAACCGATGACGGTCTACCGACTGGGGTACAGATTGCAGCTCCACCGGACAGCGAAGAGCGGCTGCTGATCTTGGGGTATCAGTTGGAAAGGGCTCTCGGTCTCGTGGATAAGCTGGGCATTGAGCCGAGACATCGCGGACAGTGTTGAGAAAACAAATGACGCCATGGAGAGGCAATCGCTTCCTATGAAGAAGACGGACATTCCGGATGAGAGACTCCAGTGCAGCGTCCTGGTAATTGGCGGAGCGTCAACTGCGCTAGTGGCGGCGCTGGAGGCCAGGAAATGGGTCGAGGATGTTGTCGTTGTCTGCAAGAAGGACGCGGGGCGGAGCGGCAATACGATCGTGTCCGGAGCGGCCTTCGGCGTCTGCGTACCGTCGCCAAACAATTCCGACAGCGCCGAGCGGCATCTCTTCGATACAGTGGAAGCCGGAGAGGGGATCAACGACCCATCACTTGTCAGAATTCTGGCAGAAGAGGGAGCGGCGGCCGTGCTGGCACTCGAGCATTATGGGGTGAAACTGCTCCGATCGAACGGATCCCTGGTGCGTCGCACCCCGCCGGGCCATTCCATGCCGCGGTCGATCCCGACCGATCTGAAGGGTTTTGCCCACGCCACTCGGGGACTTTCCATTACGATTCCACTTGCTGAAGCTGCAAGACAGCGAGGCATCCGGATCCTGACCAAGACTCCTGTCCAGCGGCTCTTGGTGAAGGATGGAACGATTTGCGGCGCACTTGCCGTGGACGCCTCCACAGGCAAGCAGGTGCTGATCTCAGCCGCGGCGGTCGTCCTGGCGGCGGGCGGCGGCGGCCGCCTCTTTGCGCAGACCAACAACACCTTGGACATGACGGGAGACTCCTTCGCCATGGCACTGGAGGCGGGGGCTGTATTGCGGGATATGGAGTTCATTCAATTCTATCCGACGCGCGCCACCTCCCCGCTTCACACAAACATCTCCAGTCCGCTCTTTGGCGAAGGGGCGGTGCTGCGGAACGGCCACGGGGAGAGATTCATGGCCCGCTATGACCCGAAGGCGGATATGGCGACCCGGGATGTTGCCAGCAGAGCGATCTATTCCGAAGTCCAGGCCGGTCGCGGGGTGAACGGTGGTGTCTACATGGATTTGTCCGCGGTGCCGAGGGCGTCGCTGGAGCTGAAGTTTCCCACGATCCTGAAATTGCTGCAGGCACACGGTATTGATCCCGCCACGCGATGGTTGATTGTGTCGCCCGCTGTGCATTTCATCATGGGAGGCGTCTGGATCGATTCCCGGTGCCGGACCGGTATCTCGGGTCTTTTTTCTGCCGGCGAGGCGGCCGGGGGAGTTCACGGTGCCAACCGGCTGGCCGGCAACGCATTGACCGAAACGGTGGTGTTTGGTCGTAAAGCCGGGTATGAGGCGGCGGCCTATGCGGGAAGTCTCAAGTGCCAGCCGGAACCGCGTGCTGCCGACATGGAGATGCCGCCGGTGAGAGAGGGCGGCGTCTCAGCGAAGGAGATCAAAACTCAATTACGCAGGACACTGTGGAACTGCGCGAGCATCGTACGTACGGAGGAAGGACTGAAAAGGGGCTGCGCAGCGCTGCAGGAATGCCGGGACGCCTTGTCTGCGTGCCGGGTCAAGAACTCCGCTGACCAGGTCGATTACTTGGAAGTCTCTCGGATGGCGCAGGTGGGCGAGGCCATTGTTGCAGCCTCGTTGATGCGGAGGGAAAGCCGCGGTGCTCACTATCGGAGCGATTATCCGGAACGCAACGACGGCAAATGGCGCGGCAGCAGCCGGGTGGAAAAGTCCGGAGACGTCCTGAAGGTCAGTTTTGTCCCCCTTCAATAGAGATAGCCTGCGAGACCCCACCCGTTTCATAAACCCGGTGCTGGGCGATGATGTCCAACCTGCTCCACGTGCGGAATCTCACCGAGGGGCTCCCGTCTGCCAAGAGAAGGGGGTTTTCCGACTCGCCTAACCCCCCCCTTTTTTTCTTTTCTATTATCGGTCTATCGTAATGCTGCAGATGTGCCGCTTGGGGGTCATCTCCCCGGTGATCATGGCTTGTTTCTGTTGTGAAGGGGCGGCAGCAACCTGACGGTCCGGTGTCTTGACGGGCTTCCGGTTTCCGATCGGTTTCATTGATGTGCAGCCAGTGACGCAACCAGTTGAATATTATTTTTAATGAAGATGGTAATAAAATATTAAATAAAATCATTGACAAATTATTGCCGATTTATTAGCGTTCCGGAGCTGATAAAATCTGTCCGAGCGGTACCGGGAGAAAAGCGTGACGGTGGGAAGCATGGTCAGCGCAGCGGATAGA